>CAVJZR010000001.1:0-142834 GCA_963654235.1 Bacteroidaceae bacterium
TCGTTCTGATAGTTCTTAGCTGCGTTGATACCACCCTGTGCTGCGATAGAGTGAGCACGACGAGGTGAGTCTTGAATGCAGAAGTTGAGTACGTTAAAGCCCATCTCGCCCAACGAAGAGGCAGCGCTGGCACCAGCCAAACCGGTACCTACAACGATGATATCGAGCTTGAGTTTGTTCTTAGGGTTCACCAAGCGTTGGTGAGCTTTATAGTTGGTCCATTTCTCAGCAACGGGTCCCTCGGGAATCTTGGAATCTAATATCTTAGCCATAATCTTATCTTATGAATTATTGAAACGTTGATATGATAATGTTATTAGCAGCAAAGGCTTGGTGCAAAGTGCAAAGCGAATGCAAGAACAACAAACAGGAAGGCCAAGATGAGCACGGTTACATAAGCAACACCAATAGCTTTCCAACGGCAGAACCATGTCTTACCATTCCAACCAAAGGTCTGGATAGCACTCCAAAAACCATGAGAGAGGTGGAACCACAATGACACGAGCCAAATAACGTAAAGCACTACGTACACGGGATTGTTGAAGGTATCGCAGATGTATGCGAAACCATCAGAGGGCTCGTGTGTGAAAGAAGTGCCCAACAACTCGGCAAACATCATGTTGTACCAGAAATTGAACAAGTGGAGCAACAGTCCCAAGAGGATGATCAAGCCCAGAACAAGCATGTTCTGACTTGCCCACTCTACCTTCTCAGGCTTTGCAACCACAGCGTAGCGATTGTTGCCACGCGCCTTGCGGTTCTGCGCCGTGAGGATGAAGGCGTAGACAATGTGAAAGACTGCCAGTGCAGCAAGACCCAATGTTGCAGCCACTGCATACCAGTTAGCTCCCAACAATTCGCAAATCGTGTTGTAAGCGTCGCCAGAGAAGAATGCAGCAACGTTCATACAAGCGTGGAATGTCAGGAATAGAATAAGCGCAATACCGGTTACCGACATTACAACTTTTCTACCAATGGATGAATTGAATAACCACATAAATGATTTGTTTTTAAGTATTTAAGTTATGTTTGAATATTTCGGACATTACGTTAAACCATTGATGGCCACATCGTTGTTGAAGAGCAAACATGCCACAACAACCCCAAAATACCTTTAAATAGGTATTGACAGGCGCATAATCGCTGCAAAAATACTATATTTTGATGACAAAACAAAGCCTTTCTAATAGAAAATTCCAATTAATTTGCTACTTTTGCGCTAGTGAAAGTATTCCGTCACCACTACGATTGTGTAGCGCAAGGATAGCAACGGATGCTTTGTTATCAAAAAATTTCTTTACTTTTGCAATATCAAAATCATCTAAAATGATATTCAACTATGACGTTCTTGTTATCGGAGGAGGTCACGCCGGATGTGAAGCGGCTACCGCTGCTGCCAACATGGGGGCTAAAACCTGTCTGATAACAATGGATATGAACAAGATTGGACAAATGAGTTGTAACCCAGCCGTGGGCGGAATAGCCAAAGGACAGATCGTCAGAGAGATCGATGCCTTAGGCGGCGAGATGGGACACGTGACGGATGCTGCCGCCATACAGTTCAGAATGCTCAATCGTTCCAAAGGTCCTGCGGTATGGAGCCCACGCGCTCAGTGTGACAGAGAGAAGTTTATATGGCAATGGCGATACGTGCTTGACCACACAGACGGGCTTGACATCTTCCAAGATCAGGCCGACGAATTACTCGTTAAAGACGGTAAAGTGGTGGGTATCAAAACGTTATGGGGTGTTGAGATGCATGCTGCAGCCGTTATTATCACTGCTGGCACGTTCCTTAACGGCTTGATGCACATCGGTAGACATAAGGTAGAGGGTGGTCGTTGTGCCGAACCCGCCGTACATCGGTTTACCGAAAGCATCACACGATGGGGCATCACGGCTTCCAGAATGAAGACGGGCACACCAGTGCGCATAGACAAACGCAGTGTGCATCTAGACGAGATGGAGGTGCAACCCGGCGAGAACGACTACCATCAGTTCTCCTTTCATGGTCCGCATCGCACCCTACCCCAACTGCCTTGTTGGACTTGTAACACTAACAAAGAGGTACACGAGATCCTCCGTAGCGGCTTGGCTGACTCGCCATTGTTCAACGGACAGATCCAAAGCACGGGGCCACGCTACTGCCCTTCGATAGAAACAAAACTCGTTACCTTCCCCGATCGCGATTCGCATCCGCTGTTCTTAGAACCCGAAGGTACCGATACCAATGAGATGTACCTTAATGGTTTCTCCTCTTCCATGCCTTGGGATATCCAACTGAAAGCCCTTCACGCCATCCCTGCGCTGCGTGATGCCAAGATCTATCGGCCGGGTTATGCCATCGAATACGACTATTTCGACCCCACCCAACTAAAGAGTTCATTGGAATCGAAGGTCATCGCGGGCCTCTTCTTCGCCGGCCAGGTCAACGGAACGACGGGATATGAGGAAGCCGGAGGACAAGGAACAGTGGCTGGTATCAATGCAGCGCAATATTGTTCGCACGGAGAGCCATTGGTCATGAAGCGTGATGAGAGTTACATCGGCGTACTGATTGATGACCTTACGACCAAAGGCGTGGATGAGCCGTACCGTATGTTTACCTCCCGCGCAGAGTATCGCATCTTGCTGCGGCAGGACGATGCCGATGCCCGACTGACCGAAATGGGATACCGATTGGGCATCGTGAAGACCGACCGCTACCAGTGGTGGATGCAAAAGAAAGCGGAAATAGATCGCATCATCAGCTTCTGTAACACCACGTCTGTTAAACCTAACGAAGTCAATGGACTGCTTGAGCTGCTCGGTACAGCACCTATCAAAGGTTCAACACGTGTCGCTGACCTTGTGGCTCGTCCACAAATCAACTTCCAAAACCTCTCCGCTATCCTACCCTCGCTCAAAGAATGTCTGTCGCTCTCACCAAACCGACAAGACGAGATAGCCGAGACTGCAGAGATTAAGATCAAGTATAAGGGATACATTGAGCGTGAAAGAACCTTCGCCGAGAAGATGCACAGACTGGAAGACATCCACATCAAGGGTCACTTCGACTACTCCCAGTTGCACGATCTCTCCACGGAATGTAGACAGAAGTTGGCTCGCATCCAACCCGAAACAATTGCGCAAGCAAGCCGTATACCCGGTGTAAGCCCGAGCGACATCAACGTTCTCTTGGTCTTAATGGGCAGATAACATTGTCTTAATGAACCGTTAGTTTCTACTTAAAGGTCTGACAACATTATTCTGATAGACATATCATGACACGATAACAAACGGAACGCGCTTCTATAAAGACTATACAAGAAGGTCAGCATAGGCAAATTGCGTTCCGTTTCACGTGAAACAAAAGATTAAAATCAATTCAAATAACTTATTGAAAATGAACAAACAAATCCTACTTGACAATCTTCGTTGCATCCCCGATTGGCCTATTAAGGGCGTAAACTTCCGAGATGTCACCACGTTATTTAAGAGTGCGGATGCCATTAAAGAGATTTGCGATGGCATGTGCGAGCTTTACAAGGACAAAGGCATCACCAAAATCGTAGGCATTGAAAGCCGTGGCTTCGTCATGTCGTCCGCCGTTGCCGTGCAATTAGGTGCCGGAGTGGTACTCTGTCGTAAGCCCGGTAAGCTCCCTTGCGACACCATTCAGGAAACTTACGCTAAGGAATATGGCGAAGATACCATCGAAATCCATACAGACGCGATAACCAACGACGATGTGGTATTGCTGCACGACGACCTCCTTGCAACCGGTGGCACCATGCGAGCAGCCTGCAATCTGGTCAAGAAATTCCACCCCAAGAAGATCTACTGCAACTTTATCATTGATCTAAAGAGCGAGTTCCCGGATGTAATCAAATCGTTCGAAGACGACGGAATCGAAGTAACCTCATTGCTTTCGTTCTAAGATCAGTCTGCAAAAGAGATTATTTCGCAAATACAACACAGCGATTTCATTTCACAAGAGAAGCTCTTCTGATCGAAAGAACAAAGGCTTCGAAGAATAAAGAAAGGAGCATTTTGCCAACAACAACCCTACCATTGCAAAACGAGAACGGCGGTTTGATGTGACGCAAGATGCTCCTTTTGTTTTCAAGGAAACCAAAGCAAGTTTATATACGACGCACAGCAAGGCTGCGAAACATTTTCCTCAGGAAAAGCGAAACGTTTCACATCGGGAAACATTTAATGTTCCACGTGAAACAAAAAGCATCTAACTGCTTTATTTAAAGGACTTAAGCTAAATGGGTAAAGTAAAAGATCAAGAGCGTTTGGAGCGCTTAAAGGCCATTGTATTGAACCTTCCAGAGAAGCCTGGAACGTACCAGTACTATGACAAGGGAGGCACGATTATATACGTTGGAAAGGCGAAAAATCTCAAGAAACGTGTGTCGTCTTACTTCCATAAAGAGGTGGATAGATATAAGACAAAGGTGCTTGTCAGTAAGATTGAGAACATCTCATATTCTATTGTCAACTCGGAAGAAGACGCCCTATTAATCGAAAACCAACTCATCAAGCAATACCAACCACGTTATAACGTTCTTCTCAAAGACGGGAAGACCTACCCTAGCATCTGCATAACCAAAGAAGCGTATCCAAGGATATTCAAAACGCGTACCATAAATAAACGTGGCGGCTATTATTATGGGCCATACAGCCATATCGGAAGTATGTACGCGGTGCTCGAACTGATCCATAAGACGTTCAAACCGCGCACTTGTCGACTGCCATTAACGCCCGAAAGCATCGCAAAAGGAGCATTTAAACCTTGTCTTGAATACCATATTCACAACTGCTTAGGCCCCTGCATCAACAAACAAAGCTACGAAAACTACCAAGAAGCGGTACGCGAAGCACGCGAAATACTCAAGGGGAACACCCGCGAACTGCAACTTTCGCTGAAGGAAGAGATGCTCAAATGTGCCGAAAAACTCGAGTTTGAGAAGGCGGAAACCCTCAAGCAGCGCATCATTGCCCTCGAACAATTCACCGCTAAAAGCGAGATCGTAAGTCATACGATTACCAATGTGGACGTATTTACCATCGTAAACAACGATGAAAACACCCAAGCCTTCATCAATTATATCCACGTTAAGAACGGCGCCATTAACCAAAGCTTCACTTACGAATATCATAAGAAGCTCGATGAAACCAACGAAGAACTGCTCAACGAGGCTATTCTAGAGATTCGTGAACGCTTTCAGAGCGACGCCAAAGAGATTATCGTACCTTATATGCTGCCGTTTAAGATCAAAAACGCCGAATTCTTCGTACCCCAGCGAGGCGATAAGCACCACCTGTTGGAGCTCTCCGAGATGAATGCAAAGCAATATAAGTTTGACAGGTTGAAGCAAACGGAGAAGCTAAACCCTGAGCAGAAGCAGACAAGGCTGATGAAAGAGCTCCAGACGTTGCTCCATCTAGATCACCTCCCCTACCAGATTGAATGCTTTGACAACTCAAACATCTCAGGCACAGACGCCGTTGCGGGCTGCATTGTATATAAAGGTATGAAACCATCGAGACGCGACTACCGCAAATACAACATCAAAACAGTCGTCGGACCCGACGATTATGCGTCCATGCAGGAGGTTGTGCGACGCCGATACAGCCGTATGAAGGAAGAAGGCACACCCCTTCCCGACCTTATCATCACCGATGGCGGCAAGGGACAGATGGACGTGGTCCATGCCGTAGTGGTCAAAGAGCTGCACCTCAACATCCCCATTGCGGGCCTTGCAAAGGATGATCGGCACCGCACCAACCAACTTCTCTTCGGCATGCCGCCCGTCACAGTGACCATCGACGTCAAGAGCGAACTGTTTAAAGTCCTCACACAGATCCAAGACGAGGTGCACCGGTATGCCATCACCTTCCATCGTGACAAGCGATCGAAGCACCAACTGCACAGTGCGCTAGACCAGATACCAGGCATCGGACCCAAGACTAAAGCCTTGATACTCAAGCATTACAAGAGCATCAAACGTGCACAACAAGCTGATTTACAATCGCTTACAGAATGTTTAGGCAAGAGCAAAGCCGAGATATTGTACCAATATTGGCACCAAGAAGCCACCGAGGGAGATAGCGAGCAAACCGATAACACCCCCATAGACCTATAAGCGCAGAGGCAAAGGGCAGAAACCGCACATAATCTTCGTTATTATCAGAAAATAAAAGTATCTTTGCACTATGAGACTAGTGATACAACGCGTACAGAAAGCCTCCGTGAGCGTGTCCGGAGAGGTCAAAGGCGCCATAGACAAAGGGCTTCTGATCCTCATCGGTGTGGAAGATGCTGACACCCAAGACGATGCCGACTGGTTGGTGAAAAAGGTCGTAGGCCTTCGTATCTTTGACGATGAAAACGGCGTAATGAACGAAGATATCCGCCAAACAGGTGGTCAAATCCTTGTTATATCTCAGTTTACGCTCTTCGCCAGCTACAAGAAAGGCAACCGCCCCTCATGGTTTCGCGCCTCAAAAGGCAGTTATTCAGAGCCCCTATACGAGTATTTCTGCGCCGCTCTGAGCGATGCTTTGGGGCAAAAAGTGGCTCAGGGCGTCTTCGGAGCCGATATGAAGGTGTCGCTGATCAATGATGGTCCCGTGACCATCTGTATGGATACGAAGAACAAAGAATAAGCATGACCATCCTTGAAGCACAACAACAGGTAGACCAATGGATCAAGACCTATGGCGTGAGATACTTCTCCGAGCTCACCAATATGGCTTGCCTGACCGAGGAAGTAGGCGAACTGGCACGTGTTATCGCCCGTCAGTATGGCGATCAGAGCTTCAAGGAGGGTGAGAGACCCAACCTTGGCGAAGAAATGGCAGACGTGCTTTGGGTGCTTCTGTGCCTAGCCAACCAGACCGGCGTGGACCTAACAGAGGAACTACGCAAGAGTTTTGAGAAGAAAACCAAGCGTGACGCCACCCGCCATCTCAGCAACGAGAAGCTCAGATAAGCGCCGAACAAGCCGCAAACGCCTCCCCTACACCACCTAACGCCCCATTCCATCGAACCATAGGGGTGACATAAAAGGATGAAAACGGTATAACAGAAGAACATGAAGTAGATAATAGAAAGACTATAAATATACTATAGAAGAACGATAAGTACATAATAACAGAACGATAAAGGTCTAAAGGAAAAACAACAAATATCTAATAAAACAATCCAAACACAATGGGAACAATCAAAGACACTGTCAATCAAGACATTCAAGCAGAATACAAACAGCAGAAAAGCAAGTACGAGTTGGCTTTAGAGAAGTACGACACCAACCTCGACGACCAGAAAGTGAGCAACAAGGTGAAAGAGATTATCGCCACAAAGGTGCATGAGAACGACACCTTAGAGGTCAAGAAGTTTCTCATGGGCAGCGTAGAGCTCACCTCTCTCCACACCACCGACAGCGACGTGAGCATCATGCAGTTTACTGAGAACGTCAACCGCTTTGACGATCTGTACGCCGACCTGCCCCACGTAGCCACGATCTGCGTCTATCCATGCTTTGCTGAGACCGTGAAAGACACCCTAGACGTTGACGGTGTGCGCATTGCTTGCGTATCAGGGTCATTCCCTTCATCCCAAGCCGCTATCGAAGTGAAGGTAGCTGAGACCGCTCTTGCCGTGCGCGATGGTGCCGACGAGATCGACATCGTGATGCCCGTGGGTAAGTTTCTCACCGGTGATTATGAAGGAATGTGCGACGATATCAACGAACTCAAGCAGACTTGTGGCCCCGATGTACCCATGAAGGTCATCCTAGAGACAGGCGACCTCGTTACGGCAAGTAACATCATGAAAGCCAGCATCTTATCTATGTATGCTGGTGCCGACTATATCAAGACCTCAACGGGCAAAGAGAAGGTCTCTGCCACACCAGAGGCAGCCTACGTGATGTGCCAAGCCATCAAAGCCTACTACGATGAAACCGGCGTACAGATCGGTTTCAAGCCCGCTGGCGGCATCAATACCGTGATGGATGCGGTGATATATTACACCATCGTCAAGGAAGTTTTGGGCGAGAAATGGCTCACCAACGAGTGGTTCCGCTTGGGTACCAGCCGCCTAGCCAACCTTCTTCTGAGTGAGATAGAAGGCCATGAGGTGAAGTTTTTCTAAGCAATTAGAAGACCGATAAAAGGCCGAGATTACATTCAATTCCATAAAAAAAGCAAAACATTCGCTACTTACCTCACGGTAACGGCGAATGTTTTTTAATTCTATGTTAAAAAAATAAAGTATCCTACCATTTCCTCTCGCTCACAAAGTCGAGGTAGAGCGAGAGTGCTTTCTTCACTTCCGGATCTTGAACATACTGATCTAGGAAGACGAGACAACGTTGATGGAAGTCGTTCATACGCTTCTCAGCATATTCGATACCGCCGTGACGCTTCGTGAAATCGACCAGTTGTGCGATTTCCTCCTTCGTCACCGTACCTTGTTTCACCTTTTTAGCCCATTCCATCGCTTGCTCGTCCTGCGTCGACTGCAACGCATAGATCACCGGAAGCGTTAGTTTTCCTTCCGCCATATCGTTGCCCGTGGGCTTTCCTATCAACTTATTGTCATAATAATCGAAGATATCATCGCGTATCTGGAAGATGATACCAAGGTCCTGTCCGAACGCTTTCGCCGCCTGTTCCTGCTCCTCATCCGCACCGACGGACAAGGCGCCGATGCCCGCACAAGCCTCAAAGAGCGCTGCTGTCTTGTTCTTGATGATCTGATAGTAGACCTCCTCGCTGATAACAAACTGCTGAGTGCTAGACAGTTGTAGTATCTCCCCATCTGAAAGCACCTGTCCTAGACGCGCCAGACGCTCCACGATACGCTGGTTCTTCGTGAATGCCACATTCAGCAACGCCGTAGAGAGGATGAAGTCGCCCACCAGCACAGCCACCTTATTGTTATATGTGGCGTTGACACTGTCCTGACCGCGTCGCTGCTCGGCTTCATCCACCACATCATCGTGCACCAGAGATGCCGTATGAAGCAACTCTAGACCCACCGCAGCGTGCTGAGTCACCTGTGTGATCTGCCCAAAGTTCTTTGCCATGAGCAAGATCAGCATCGGTCGCATACGCTTACCCGCACGTTGGCGGATGTGATGCAACACCGTGCCAAGCATACCATCCTGATGGGATAGTTGCTCATCAAAGAGTGCGATGAAATCGTTTAATTCTGAGGCAATGGGTTGCTTAATGAGAGATAAGGTATCCATGGATGTCCGATATTTGATACAAAATTACGTAAACTTTCGGATAAAGTATTATTTTTTTTGTACTTTTACACTTAAAAATCGTTACGCACATGTCCAAACTTCTACTCATCGATGCATACGCACTGATCTTCCGATCCTACTATGCCTTGATCCGCTCACCCCGAATCAACTCCAAGGGGCAGAACACCTCTGCCGTGATGGGGTTCTGTAACACCTTGCAGGAAGTGCTCCGCACGATGAATCCCACCCATGTAGGTGTGGCGTTCGACCACGGCAAGACCTTCCGTCATGAGGCATTCCCCGCCTATAAGGCACAGCGCGACGCCACTCCGGAGGATATCAAAGCCTCCGTACCTATCATTCAGAATATCCTCTCAGCTCTACATATACCCATCTATCAGATCGATGGATTCGAGGCAGATGACATCATCGGCACCCTTGCCACCCAAGCCGGCGCGCAGGGCATCGACACCTTCATGCTCACACCCGACAAGGACTACGCCCAACTGGTGGGTCCGCATGTGTATATGTACAAGCCAGGCTTCCGCGGAGGCTATGACACCTTAGGCGAGGCAGAGGTCACGGCTAAGTATGGCATCGCGTCCACGGCTCAGGTCATTGACCTCCTTGCCCTCATGGGCGACTCGTCAGACAATTACCCCGGCTGTCCGGGCGTGGGAGAGAAGACCGCCGTCAAACTGATCAACACCTATGGCAGCGTGGAAGGACTCCTCGCCCACACCACCGAGCTCAAAGGTAAGATGCGCGAGAAGGTGGAGACGGCTGCGGACGATATCCGGATGTCCTACTACCTTGCCACCATCCGTCGCGATGTACCCGTTGAGCTCAACCTCGATGAGATGCAACGCACCGAGCCCGATGCCGACCAACTGCGTTCACTGTTCGCCGAACTCGAGTTTAAAACGCTCTTGAGCAAGTTTGTTAACAACCCTGAAAAACCCAAAAAACTTGCTAATACCGAGCCCGACCTCTTCTCACAATTCATTGACGAGAACCAAGAAACGCCAAAAACGTCAAGTTTTGAGACGCTTTCTACCACCCCACACACCTACCATCTCGTTGTGTCAGAGGAAGATAAGCGTCGCCTTTGTGATTTTTTATTGACAAAGCAAATCCTTTCTTTAGACACAGAGACCACTTCTACGCACCCGATGGACGCCGAACTGGTGGGTTTGAGCTTCGCCGTGAGCGAACATGAGGCGTGGTACGTGCCCGTGAGCGCCAATCGTGAAGAAGCCTTAAAAACTGTTGCGATATTCAAACCAGCCTACGAGAGCACTGCCATCCTCAAGGTGGGGCAGAATATCAAGTATGACATCGAGGTGCTAAGCCAATATGATGTGCAGGTGAGCGGCACCCTGTTTGACACGATGCTCGCCCATTACATCATCCAACCCGAGCTCCATCACAACATGGACTACCTCGCTGAGGTGTACCTCGGCTATCAGACGGTGCACATCGACGAGCTGATTGGTCCGAAGGGAAAGCAGCAACGCTCCATGCGCGACTTGTCACCCGAGGCGGTGTACGAATACGCGTGCGAGGACGCCGACATCACCTTGCAACTATACCATTGCCTGCTACCCAAACTGAAAGAGGTCAATGGCGAAGACCTTTTTTGGAAAATAGAGATGCCCCTCGTCCCCGTGTTGGTGGATATGGAGCGCAGTGGCGTACGACTAGATACGAACGCGCTGAAGGATACCTCTGCCGGCTTCACCCGACGGCTAAAGGAATACGAACAGATGATCTACGAAGAGGCGGGCGAGACGTTTAACATCTCTAGCCCGAAGCAGGTGGGTGAGATCCTCTTCGGGAAGATGCACCTTGTGGACAAACCCAAGAAGACCCGCACGGGACAGTATGTCACCAGCGAGGAGGTGCTCCAGTCGCTCAGCGCCGCCCACCCCATCGTGGCGCATATCCTTGCTTACCGCGGACTGAAGAAGCTCCTATCCACATACATCGACGCCCTACCCCGTCTGATCAATCCCCGCACAGGACATATCCACACATCGTTCAACCAAGCCGTGACTGCCACGGGGCGTCTCTCATCGAGCGATCCCAACCTGCAGAATATCCCTGTGCGCGACGATGATGGCAAGGAGATCCGCCGTTGCTTCATCCCCGATGAAGGCCAACTGTTCTTCTCGGCTGATTATTCGCAGATAGAGCTCCGTATCATGGCGCATCTCAGTGGTGACGAGAACATGATTGAGGCGTTCCGTGAGGGCATCGATATCCACCGCGCCACGGCTGCGAAGATATGGAAAGTGGGGCTCGATGAGGTCACGGACGCCCAGCGAAAGAAAGCCAAACAAGCCAACTTCGGTATCATCTACGGCATCACGACATATGGTCTAGCCCAGCGCATGGGCATCCCCAACGGTGAGGCGCGCGCGTTGATAGACGATTATTTTGCCACCTTCCCCAAGGTGAAAGCCTATATGGAACAGGCCAAGGAAGAGGCTCGCCAGCACGGATATGCCACCACGCTGTTCGGGCGCCGCAGATATCTACCTGACATCCAGTCGCGCAACGCTACCGTGCGTGGATTTGCGGAGCGCAATGCCATCAACGCACCTATCCAGGGGTCAGAAGCTGACATCATCAAGGTGGCAATGATACGCATCCATCAGCGTTTCCAGACCGAAGGCATCCAGTCGAAGATGATTCTTCAGGTGCATGACGAGCTCAATTTCTCGGTACTCCCCGATGAGAAAGAACAGGTTCAACGCATCGTAACCGAAGAGATGCAAGCCGCCTACCAGCTCTCCGTACCCCTCCTAGCAGATGCCGGATGGGGGCACAACTGGCTCGAAGCGCATTAACGGGGTCACAGACCCTATAGATTCCAAGCGATGCGAAGCAAGACTAAAGGGGCTGTGCCCCCAAGGGTAAGTAAAAACTTTTATTAACAATCTGCCAAAAAACTTGGCATTATAAGAGGTTTTACTTACCTTTGCGTTATGAAATGGTACCGTTTTAGTCTAATATTACTTACAATATTTATTGTCAGTCCTTTGAGCGTATCCGGCGCAAAGGATCCTAAAACGACGCAGCTATATAAGCTTTGGAAGTCAGTACCCAGCGAGAAGCTAGAGAAGATAGCATGGGACTGCGAGATGAGCTACCACACCGATAGCGCTGTGACCGCTTATTCCATCCTCTCCAACCGTTACAACATCGACAACGGCCATTGTCCGACCAACCATATCGCCACACATGCCATGCGTCGCCTGGGCTACCTCTACCAGTACGTGTTGTTCGATTACAGTTTGGCATACCTCAACCTGCAGAAGTGTCTCGACATCTCTGAGGCCGAAAACTATAAGGACAACATCCCCTATATCTATCTCCATTTTGCCAATATCGCCTATAACGACAGCCAGACTGCCATCAACGGCAACCCCTTTGAGAAGGCAATGCCCCTCTACCGCAAGGCGCTAGATGCTGCTGCAGATATCCGTCGTTGGGATATGTACCTCAACATCATGGGCAACGTGTTCACCATGGCGTTCGATTGCCGTCATGACGAACACGTCCAAGAGCTCAAGAAGCTGTTCTATCGCAGCGATATAGACACCTCCACCCCGCTCTATCGCCATATGCATGCCGTGCTAGAAGCGCTTATCGCCACACATGAGGGGCGATATGAAGAAGCTTTGTCGTCACTGACCACGGCTGAAGAGGTCACAAAGCAGCTCTCGCGCCCACAATACTACGCCATGCGCACGCTGCGCCATCGGGCTGTGGTATATGCCGATATGCACCGATATGACAAGGCGCAGCGATGCTTGCAGGAGCGGTTAAACCTTGCGCAACGCTATCATATAGAGGATGTACGCGTACAGACCTACCGCCTCATAGCCTCCGTGTTCTACCTACAGGGTGATAGCGCCACAGGTATGCGCTGGCAGATGACCTATTATCAGCAGAAAGACACCTTCCTCCGCAGCAGCCACCTGTTGCGTGTGGACCGCTTACAGTTTAGCGATATGCTAGCCAAAGCCAACCGCGAGAAGAACGAGCTGGCTCACCGCCACCAGCTAGAGGTTATCGCACTGGGTATCAACTACTTCGTCCTAGCCCTCTTGGTGCTGCTTATCGTGTTGCTGACGATAAGCTATCGCAAAGTGCGGCAGAAGAACAAGGCGCTATATGCTAGCACCCAGAAGATTCTGCAACGTGAGGAGAGCTCCAAGCGCGAGCGCGATAAGATGAACAGGATCCTTGCGGCAGAGAATGAGGAAAACCTTCCCGACCCCACAACGGTGGTGGAAGATGTACATGCAGATGAGGACCGAAAGTATAAGACCTCAACCCTCACTGACCCTGACAAACTGCGGATCTATAACAGTCTGATTGATGTGATGAACCACTCGGTGGAGATCTTCTCACCCGACTTCACCATCCATCAGCTAGCCGAGCTCACGGGCATCTCTTCACGCAGCCTGTCTCAGGTGATCAACGAGCGCTGCGGCTACACCTTCAAGACCCTTCTCACACGCTACCGCATCCGTGAGGCATGCCACCGCTTAGGTGATGCAGACCACTACGGACACCTCTCCATTGAGGGTATTGCTGATAGCGTTGGCTTCAAGTCGCGCTCCAGCTTTGTTCAGGCGTTCAAGAGAGAGACTGGGCTCTCACCTTCAGATTATCAGAAAGAGGCCCGCAAATAGTTACGGATTATCGTATTTTAACGCGCTACATATATCCACTTAGTATCCTTTCACGTTAAAACACAATAAAAAGATAGATTTTCTTGTTTCATTGATAATGATTCCTTACCTTTGCAGCAGATGATTGGTAAGCGAACCAATACTATTACATTTAAGTATCATTTCATAATCAAATATTCATATGTCCGAGGAGGACATCGACTTACTTACCTATAAAGTTATACAGCAGGAGTTGCCGAGATGGCATTCTCCTGCTTTTTTCATGTCATGTCTCACCCCTTGATTGACACAAAACCCTTACCAGACACCCCTAAAACCGCCAAAACAGGCATTGAAGCGGCTTTTTCGCCACTTGAAGCAGCCTTTTTCGGCATTGAAGCGTTTCACCACTTTGTCGCAATCATCCACAAGAGGTGTCACAATATCCTTTCCAGCTGTCACAAATGCCTCACACGCGCATCACAACAGCCATAGACAGCTAACCCTTTCAGCCACCCACAAACCGCGCCACAACGCGTCTTCAAGCCCGGAAACGTCCTATTCTTGTCACAAAACGTGTCACCATTTGAGCAAAGCGGCACGTCTCATCTTCCAAAGAAAAGCGACACCAACGACAAAAAGCATTGTGTCCTAATGCGAAAATATCATGAAAAGCAACTTAGAACACGTTAAAATATTACGATTTGTGTGTCTTTACACGTTAAAACACATAAATACGGCGGCTACCCCCCCCCATTTCGTTATATTTTATTACTTTTGCTGCAGATGAAAGGAACGCATTCCGGCCATCTTAAGAGAAAGAACCAAGAAATAATCAAATATTCATAAGTCTGTGAAGACTCAACTTAATTACCTAAAAAGTTATACGAGCAGGGCACGTCGAGAGATGTTGCCCTGTTTTTTGTTGGCCAAAACACGATGTGAAAGCACCGCTTTGACATTCCACCCAGGGCTCGTTTATCTGTCCGAACCAATCGTTTGAGAGAGAAAAATAAATTAAAAGTCAGGAAAGAATAAATTAATCTTTTCCGAAAAATAAATTAATTTTCCACCCGAAAGGATTTCTTTTAGATTATAAAAGGACGGGCGGCGCATCATGAAAGGATAAGCGCAGCATCATAAGAAAACCACAGCGGCATCATTTCAAAATACATATTGAGGCTTATCTCGTTAAGTTTTTGTACTTTTGCAAGCAGAAACCATTCCACGCAGAAGCGCCCACGGTTGGCTCAACGATGAGCGAGGCACAGAGGGAAGCGCTGCAGTGAAGATGAAGTAGAACCGGTGCGCACCTAAGAGAGACGCACCTCAATGATTAAGATAAAGACCAATGGCATTAAAATGTGGTATTGTAGGATTGCCTAATGTGGGTAAATCTACCTTGTTCAACTGCCTCTCTAGTGCAAAGGCACAGGCAGCCAACTTCCCTTTCTGTACGATAGAACCCAACCTCGGTGTGATCACCGTGCCTGACGAGCGTCTCAACCGCTTGGCAGAGATAGTGCATCCAGGACGCATCGTTCCCGCCACCTGTGAGATTGTGGACATCGCCGGACTGGTGAAAGGAGCGTCCAAGGGTGAAGGCTTGGGTAACAAGTTCCTGGGCAACATCCGCGAGTGTGACGCCATCATCCATGTGATACGTTGCTTTGATGACGATAACGTGGTGCGCGAAGGCGGTGCGCCCGTTGATCCGGCTGAGGACAAGAGCGTCATAGACACCGAGCTGCAGCTCAAGGACCTTGAGACCGTTGAGGGACAACTGGCCAAGCAGCAGAAGATGGCAGCAGCAGGCAACAAAGACGCCAAGACGCTGGTTACCGTGCTCGAGGCTTATAAAGAGGTGCTGGAGCAAGGCAAGAACGCTCGCACCGTCACCTTCGACTCAAAGGAAGAACAGCAAGCCGCACATGACCTGTTCCTACTCACCACCAAACCCGTGCTCTATGTGTGCAACGTGGACGAGGGCAGTGCCAAGGAGGGCAACGAGTACAGCCGTCAGATAGAGCAGATCGCTGCCGAGGAAGGCGCCGAGGCGATGGTTATCGCCGCCAAGACCGAGGAAGACATCGCTTCGCTGGACACCTATGAGGACAAGCAGATGTTCCTAGAGGAGCTGGGCCTAGAGGAGAGCGGCGTCAATCGTCTCATTGAGAAGGCTTACCATCTGCTCAACCTTCAGACGTTCATCACCGCAGGTGAGATGGAGGTCAAGGCGTGGACGTTCCACAAGGGTTGGAAAGCGCCCCAGTGTGCCGGTGTGATCCACACCGACTTTGAGAAAGGCTTCATCCGCGCGGAGGTGATCAAGTATGCCGACTATCTCCAGTATGGCTCTGAGGCTGCCGTGCGCGAGGCTGGCAAGCTCGGCATCGAAGGTAAGGAGTATGTGGTACAGGATGGTGACATCATGCACTTCCGTTTCAACGTCTAATCACTCTCCATCGTATGATATCACCTCTATATATCTATTGGCAACCCAGCGAGATAGCTTTTCAGGTAGGATCGCTTGCTGTGCGCTGGTACGGCTTATGCTGGCTCACCGGCTTGGTGCTAGGCTTCTTCCTCATGAAGTGGCTCTATCGCCAGCATCGGTACAGCGAACAGCAGTTTGAACCGCTGTTTCTCTACGTCTTCATCGGCGTGCTCATCGGTGGACGCCTAGGCCACTGCCTCTTCTACGAGCCCGACTATTTTCTCTCCTCTCCCACGCACATGGTGGAGATGGTGCTTCCCATCCACTTCCTTGAGGGTGGCGGATGGCGCTTCACGGGCTATGCGGGCTTAGCGAGTCACGGCGGCGTGATTGGCATGCTTGTCGGTTTGTATCTCTATCTGCGCCGCACCAAGATGCGTCCGTGGGTGGTGCTCGACTTTATGGGCGTCTGCTCATGCATCACGGCAACGTTTATCCGCCTGGGCAACCTGATGAACTCAGAGATCATCGGTAACATCACGGACGTGCCTTGGGCGTTTATCTTCGCCCGTGTGGATCAGGCGCCACGCCATCCGGGGCAGCTCTATGAGGCATTGGCTTACTTCTGCTTCTTCTGGATCATCCTGGCGGTGTATCGATATAAGCGCAACAAGGTGGGCACAGGCTTCTTCTTCGGCTTGTGTCTGACGTTGGTCTTCGTGTTCCGCTTCGTGATCGAATACACCAAGGAGGTGCAAGAGAGCTTTGAGAGCGCGCTACCCATCGACATGGGACAGATTCTCTCCATCCCGTTCATCATCATCGGCATTTGGGCGATGGTGCAGAGCCGCGGCAAGCAAGGCGACGCATGACGTTGCTACGCAACAACGGGGCATAACAACGCTTTTTTCATCTATTAATAATATGTAGAAGATACTCTTTGGCTTACTTGCCAAGGAGTATTTTTTTGATGTCATTGAGCCTATTAAGCGCTTCCATCGGCGTGAGATTGTCAATATCCGTGTGCAGAATCTCGTCGCGTATCTGCGTGAGCACCGGATCGTCGAGCTGGAAGAACGACAGTTGGACACCTTCTTGTGGTTTGGTGGCTTGCGCAAGCTTATCGGGTGCACCCACAGCACCCACCTGTGCGTTATCAGCCTCTAGCTGGCGCAACAGCACATTGGCACGCTTGACGATGCTGCGAGGCATACCTGCTATCTCAGCCACATGGATACCAAACGAGTGCTCGCTACCTCCGGGCTCGAGGCGACGCAGGAAGATCACCTTACCGCCCACCTCTTTCACGCTGACGTTATAGTTCCTGATGCGTGAAAAATGTTTCTCCATCTCGTTGAGCTCATGATAGTGGGTAGCGAAGAGCGTGCGCGCGGCAGCCTTCGGTTGCTCATGCAGATACTCCACGATGGCCCAAGCGATGGAGATACCGTCGTAGGTGGACGTGCCACGCCCCAGTTCGTCAAAGAGCACAAGGCTACGCGGCGTCACATTGTTAAGGATATTGGCAGCCTCGGTCATCTCTACCATGAACGTCGATTCGCCCAGCGAGAGGTTGTCTGATGCACCCACGCGCGTAAAGATCTTGTCCACCCATCCCACACGGGCGCTATCGGCAGGCACAAAGCATCCCACCTGCGCTAGGAGCACGATGAGGGCGGTCTGTCGGAGCAGTGCCGACTTACCCGCCATGTTAGGTCCGGTGATCATCATCACCTGTTGGCTGTCGCTATCCAGCAACACATCGTTGGGCACATAGCGCTCGTCCATCGGCAGTTGGGTCTCTATCACGGGGTGACGACCCTGCTTGATGTCTATCACCGTGCTACCATCCACCACTGGTCGCACATAGCCGTGCTCCTCAGAGGTCTTGGCGAAGGACAGCAGACAGTCGAGATGTGCCACGAGGTTGGCATCGATCTGTATCTGCGGGATAAACGCTTGCATATCTGCAACCAGTTCGGCAAAGAGGCGTTGCTCAAGGGCTAGGATGCGTTCGTCAGCCCCAAGGATTTTCTCCTCATAGCTCTTGAGCTCCTCGGTGATGTATCGTTCGGCTTGCGCTAGGGTCTGCTTGCGTATCCATGTGGACGGCACGCGATCCTTGAACGTGTTACGCACCTCGAGATAATAGCCAAAGACATTGTTGAATCCTATCTTCAGCGAGGGGATGCCCGTCTCTTCAGCCTCATGCTGCTGTATCTGCGCCAGATAGTCCTTACCGCCGTCGCGTATCTGCCGTAGCTCATCCAGTTCGGCATTGTATCCTGTGGCAATGACATTGCCCTTGTTCACCAGCAAGGGAGGGTCAGGCTGGATCTCCTGTTCGATGCGTTGGCGCAGCGAGTCGCACAGAGACAGTTGCTCGCCGACGCGTTGCAGCGCCGCATCAGCGCTATCCACGCATGCCGTCTTCACGGGTCGCAGCGCCACCAGCGCCTGTCTGAGCTGCACCACCTCACGCGGTGACACACGTCCCACGGCTGCCTTGGAAATGATACGTTCCAGATCGCCCACGCGATGGAACGCTTCGTCCACCACCGAGCGAAACTCCGGGTCACGGAAGAAGTGCTCCACGCCATCTTGTCGTTCCTTGATGGCACGCTCATCCTTCAGCGGGAACACCAGCCAGCGGCGCAGCATACGGCCACCCATCGGGGTGACGGTGCGGTCAATGACATCTAGGAGGCTGGCGCCATCGCTCTGCATGGGTTGGAGGAGCTCTAGGGAGCGGATGGTAAACTGATCCATACGGACATATTTCTCCTCCTCGATACGTGCCAGCGAGGTGATATGGGAGATGTGTGTGTGCTGGGTGATCTCCAGATACTGCATGATGGCACCTGCCGCCACCACGCCGTTGTGCAGATGATCCACGCCGAAGCCCTTCAGCGAACGTGTGCCGAAGTGCTTGAGGAGCTTTCCACGGGCTGTGGTCTCGGTGAACACCCAGTCGTCTAGCTCAAAGGTGCAGAGCTTATTGCCGAAGCATTGCTGGAAGAGGGTCTTCCGCTCGCGGTCATAGAGCACCTCCTTGGGTGAGAAGTTGCCGAGAAGCTTTTCCACATAGTCGTATGTGCCCTCGCCGGTAAGAAACTCGCCCGTGCTGATATCTAGGAAGCTCACACCGCAGGCGTTCTTTCCGAAGTGGACCGCAGCTAGGAAGTTGTTCTCCTTATAGTTGAGCACGTTGTCGTTGAGGGCTATACCGGGTGTCACCAGTTCGGTGATGCCACGCTTGACCATCTTGTCCATCTGGCTCAGCCCGCGCTTTCCCTTCATCGCGGCACGCTTCTTCTTCGGGTCTTCTAGCTGCTCACATATCGCCACACGCTTACCGCAGCGCACCAGTTTGGACAGGTATGTGTCTAGCGCATGATGGGGGAAGCCTGCCATCTCGGTGCCGCTAGAGGCGCCGTTGTTGCGCCGGGTGAGGGTGATACCCAACAGGCGCGATGCTTCAATGGCATCATCGCAGTAGGTCTCATAGAAGTCGCCACAACGGAAGAGCAACAGTGCCTCGGGGTGTTTGCGTTTCATCTCGAAAAACTGTCGCATCATGGGGGTGAGTGCCTTATCGTCTTTTGCCATTGTATGAAGGGTTTGAGGGTGGTGGATTATTAGGCAAAGGTACAAATTATCGTGCAAACAACGTCTCTCTGCGGCGGATATTCTGCCTTGTTATATCCAAAAGGGGAAGAATAATGTTTCATTTGGATGAAAATTCAGTGCTAAAAAGAACGTTACTCTTGTGACAATCGTTAATTCTTTGTAACTTTGCACCCGATTAATAGGGCGCTCATTATACATTAGCCCATATCTATAGTGCTATACGTTTCTACACTTGTTGTTCTGTATCATAGCCGTGTGACGCTATTCTCCGCAGACGACAAGCCTTGATTTAGGTAAATAAAGATTAGAAATACTTATATAATATTAAAACTTAAAAGGTAAGTAAAGATGAAACAACTTAGACTTTTATGCCTCTTTGGGGCAACTATGTGTTCATGGCTCGCTGGTCACGCGCAGACAGTGGAGCTGATTAACGACACCATTGCTACCATCACAACTACTGCTGCAGGACAGATTGGTACGCAGAGCGGTTTGAGTTATGCTTATGCTGACGGCGTGAAGAGCCAGCTCGGTAAGGGTCAGGCGAAATATTTCAGCGTGGAAGGACCTATCAATGATGCCGACGTGAACGCCATCCTTGATAACGGCGGCAAGAATAACGTGCTGACGCTGGACCTCTCAGGCGCTACCATCGATCACCTCGAGGAAGCGGGTGCCACTTCAGATAAAACTGAAAGCAAGGGTACATTCTACGTAGCTGCTAAGAATAGCAACTACCCTTTGATTTACCTAGCACTACCCAAGATCACATCAACAACCCAGACCAACATCCCGACGTTTGTCATCTCGAATTATGAAAGCAAAATAGAAGAAACAGGTATTGCGCAATATGCTACCGTGAAATACCTTTCCAACCTCATCATCCCTGAAGGCTACACCAGCATTGACGATGGTGCTTTTGCATACACAATGGAGAGCGCAGCTACAGATGTATCTCTGATCATTCCTGAAGGAGTCAAAAAGATTGGCAATTACGCTTTCAGTAAATGTAAAGTGGCAAACCTCACCCTACCCAAATCTCTAGAGACCATTGGCGATCAAGCCTTCCTATTTCACAAGTGTCAGCTTCTCGTATTCAAAGAGAACCTAAAATATCTAGGTGAAGAGGCTTTCCTTTCCAGTTCCAACGACTTGCAGGATGTTTACTTCCTAGGAAAGGATGCTCCTGAATGTGCCAATGACGTGTTCGGTAACGGACCATACACAGGATGGGGTGGACATACTAACTTTGGAGATCAAGACTACGCTACACGTGACAACTTTTACAACAATGGTCATTACTTCTGTATCCTCCACTATCGTCCTGACTTGACCGACGAGCAGCTCGCCAACTATTGGGACGTAACGCGCGAATATCACTACAAAGACCTTTACCTAGGCAGCGAACGTACATGGCCTAACCAGGCGGACTATAATAAGGCACATGGTCCTCAAAAAGCAGACGATAGCAAGGTGGGCGCTATCAATGGTTACCTCTTTGACGGCAGCGAGATGACTGATGAGCAGAAGAAGCACATCGGTATCCTACGCTTCGTGCTGGGACGTGCCGATGCTCCTATCCCCGACCAACCATTGCCCGTGAAGGACAACAGCTGGTGGACCCTCTGTCTGCCTTACACCCTAACCAAGGCAGAGATACAAGAGTACTTCGGCGATGAGACACAGGTATGGAAGTTTAACCGCGTCACACGCGACTATGACAACTTCAAGATCAACATCATCTTCCAGAACGAACTCTCTTCTGACGATGACTATATCATCAACGCATGGTATCCTTACGTGATCAAGCCAAGCAAGGAATTCACTGCCGATGACAAGATCATCATCAACAAGGACCCAGAGCTCGGTTCAGCAAGAACTAATAGTTTTACGGCAACCAAAACGGGAAGCTACATCTCAGATACCGAATACAATTGGATATATAGCTTCCATGGCAGCTGCTCTGGTGTAGCTTCAGACCAGACCGGTATCCACTATCACCGCCCCAGCGCATGCTACTTCATGGGTGGTAAGGTAGTGAACGGCAAGACCGAGGTGAAGTTCTACTATCAGAACCTTGAGGAGACGCAGACCAATGGTAACATCTGGAATCCCTACACCTGCGTGCTGATTCCTTATAAGACAAGCCTCAAGACACAACTTGAAGAGGACGCTGACGATAGCTTCAAGACCTCTTCAGGCAACAGCGCCAAGAGCTACATCACCACATGGGGCGACGAGGAGACCGACGCCATCTGGACGGTGAACATCGTCACACCTGACGACATGGTCAACGGCAACATCTATAACATGCAAGGTCAGCTGGTGAAGGCCAACGCAGATAGCACAGACGGTCTGCCTAAGGGCATGTATATCCACAATGGTAAGAAGATTGTGGTGAAATAAACATTCATCCATCAACCCAAAACAATAATATAAAGACAAGAAAATGAAAAAGATATATCAGCGCCCCATCACCCTCACCCATCTCATGAGCACCGAAGGACATCTCCTGAGTGGCTCGAAGATCAACGGCAAGACCGACCGCTACTCTACCACAGGTAACGGAACTGAGCTCACCCCAACCGGAAAGGTGGACGTGTACACTGGTGACGGATCAATCATACAACGCTCAAAGGATAACAATAGCGACATCTGGGACGAGTAAGGAACATCAATCGCACCTAGCTATATAAGGGAGACAACCTTCGTGGGTTGTCTCCCTTTGCGTTGATGTGTTCAAAGGAAACGATATTTAGAAGAGATGGCTTGGGGGAGAAACAATAATTTTGTAATTTTGCAGGCACAAAAACCACCTATCATCCATGGCACAAGAACTGATACAGACCCAAGCCCAAAAGCAACAACAACTGCAGAAACTCACCGCGCAGCAGATGCTGCAGGTGAAGCTCTTGGAGATGCCCCTCACGGAGCTGGAGGAGAACGTCCGTGCCGAACTGGATGACAACCCTGCGCTGGAAGTGGCGGGTGAGGCGGAGGATGCAGGCGAGGCTTACGACGTTGGCGCTGACAACGATACGCACACCGACACGGACGACTATGAGCAAGCGCAGGAACGCGAGGAGCGACAGGATGCGCTGGATGCCGCCCTGGAACGGATGACGGGCGACGACAACGACCTGCCTACCTATGACGCGAAGAGCCACATGCAGGGTAACGCCGACTATGAAGAGATGGTCTACGGTGACACCACGTCGTTTATCGATAAGCTCAACGAGCAACTGGGTGTGCAGGACATCACGGATGAGGAACGCGAGATAGTGGAGTACCTCATCGGCTCGCTGGATGGCGACGGGTTGCTCAGAAAGGATCTGGACAGCATAGAGGATGAGCTTGCCATCTACCATAACATCAACGTCACAACGAAAGATATCAACAAGGCGCTAACGGTGCTGCAAGGCCTAGAGCCCGCTGGCATCGGCGCACGGTCGCTACAAGAGTGCTTGTTGCTGCAGATCCACCACAAACAGGAGGAGCTGAAGCCGGTGAACACCACGCAGAAGAAGCAGATGGCGGTGATATACAACCTGGTATATGTGGTGCTCAACGAGTATTGGGACGCCTTTGCCAAGAAGCACTGGGACAAGATACAAGCCGCGATGAAGCTCTCCGAGCCACAAGTGGAGCTCATCCAGCGTGAGATAAGAAAACTCAACCCGAAACCCGGCGCCTCAATGGGTGAGACGATGGGACGAAGCCTGGATCAGGTGACGCCCGACTTTATTGTGGATACGAACGAGGATGGGACCATCACGTTCCAGCTCAACTATGGCGAACTGCCCCAGCTACAGGTGTCACCATCGTTCTCGGGGATGGTGCAAGCCTATAAGGACAACCGCCGCAGCATGAACCGCAAGGACAAGGAGGCGTTGCTCTACGCCAAGGAGAAGGTGGAGAAGGCACGAGGATATATCGAAGCCATACGCCAACGGCGACAGACGCTCATCCTGACGATGCAGACCATCATAGACCTGCAGCGCCCGTTCTTCCTCGATGGGGACGAAGCGGACATCCGTCCGATGATTCTCCAAGACATTGCGGACCGCACCGGGCTGGACAAGTCGACGATAAGCCGTGTGAGCAACATCAAGTATGCACAGACCAAGTGGGGCACGTTCCCGCTGCGTTTCTTCTTCTCGGACGACTATGTGACCGAGGATGGGAAGGTGGTGTCCACACGACAGATCAAGTTGGTGCTCAAGGAGATCATCGAAAGCGAAGACAAGAGCAACCCGATGAGCGACGAGGCGCTAGCTAAGGCACTGAAGGCACGCGGCCTCTCCATCGCACGCCGCACGGTGGCAAAGTACAGAGAGCAACTGGGGCAGCCCATCGCACGACTAAGGAAAGAATGAACCAGAAAAACATCATACTCATAGCAAGAATCGTAAGCTTGCTGTTCACCCCCTTCTACCTCCCTTTGGTAGCACTGGTAGCGCTCTTCGTGTTCAGCTATCTATCCGTGCTACCCCTGAGCTACAAGCTCTCCACGCTGTTCCTGGTGTATCTAGGAACGGTGCTGGTGCCTACGGTGATGATCCATGTGTATCGCCACTATCAGGGTTGGTCGCTCATCCAGTTGGGACAGAAGGAACGCCGCGTGATGCCTTACCTCATCTCTATCATGTGTTACTTTGCTTGTTACTACATCGTCAACGTGCTGCATGAGCCTCACATGATAGGATCAATCCTCGTTGCTGGTCTCGCCATACAGATCCTCTGTGCACTGATCAATGTGAACTGGAAGGTGTCTACCCACTCGGCTGCCGTCGGAGGGATGACGGGCGGACTGTTGGCGTTCTCGGTGATCTTCAACTTCAACCCCGTGTGGTGGCTCTGTCTGTGCATCCTCGTAGGCGGACTGGTGGGCACGAGCAGGATGATTCTGCGTCAGCACACACTCGCACAGGTGGTGACAGGTTACTTCATCGGGTTGCTCGGCACATTCGTTGTGATAATATTGGTATAGAAAGATCAACTTAAAACATATAATACATATAGATATGAAACCAATCGTCAGCATTATTATGGGGTCAACAAGCGACCTGCCAGTGATGGAAAAGGCTTGCAAATGGTTGGAACAACAAGAGATTCCGTTTGAGGTGAACGCCCTCTCTGCACACCGCACACCGGCTGCCGTAGAGCAGTTTGCCCGTGAAGCACAGGGCCGTGGCGTAAAGGTGATCATCGCCGGAGCAGGAATGGCAGCAGCATTGCCAGGCGTGATAGCTGCATCAACCACCCTCCCCGTCATCGGCGTGCCTATCAAGGGAATGCTGGACGGCCTTGACGCCATGCTATCTATCATCCAGATGCCTCCCGGCATACCCGTGGCTACAGTGGGCGTGAACGGTGCACAGAACGCTGCCATCCTCGCAGCAGAGATGATAGCCTTGGCTGACGAGGACATCGCACGCAAGGTGGCTGCATGGAAAGCAGGCTTGGGAGAAAAGATCGAGAAAGCCAACGCAGAGCTATCAGCCATCAGCGACTATCGTTTCAAGTGCTAAGCACAGTAAGAGAAGAGAACAAGATGGTAGATTTATTCAACTATTCGCGTCGCGAGACGAAGGTGGTACATGTGGGTACGCTGGATATCGGTGGTGACAACCCCGTGCGTGTGCAGTCGATGACCACCACAAAGACGGACGACACGGCTTCCAGTGTGGCTCAAGCCGAGCAGATCATCGACGCTGGAGGCACATTGGTGCGCCTCACCACACAGGGCAAGAAGGAGGCGGAGAACATGAAAAACATCCGCGAGGCGCTGGACAAGGATGGTTATCGTGCGCCGATCTGTGCGGATGTCCACTTCAACGCGAACGTGGCGGACATCGCTGCGCTATATGCGGAGAAGGTGCGTATCAACCCAGGCAACTACGTAGATCCTGCGCGTACGTTCAAGAAGCTAGAGTATACGGACGCTGAATATGCACAAGAGCTGCAGAAGATAGAAGAGCGTCTGAAGCCTTTCATCAAGATATGCAAGGAGCATCACACGGCGGTGCGCATCGGTGTGAACCACGGCAGCCTGTCTGACCGCATTATGTCGCGCTATGGTGATACGCCTGAGGGCATCGTGGAGAGCTGCATGGAGTTTCTCCGTATCTTTAAGAAATATCACTTCACCGACGTGGTGGTGTCTATCAAGGCTTCTAACACGGTGGTGATGGTGCGTTCGGTACGTCTACTGGTGGACGCGATGGAGAAGGAGAAGATGCAGTATCCGCTGCATCTGGGTGTGACGGAAGCCGGCGAGGGCGAAGATGGACGCATCAAGAGCGCTGTGGGCATCGGTGCGTTGCTCGCTGACGGCATCGGTGACACAATCCGTGTGTCGCTGAGCGAAGCGCCTGAGAACGAGATTCCGGTGGCTAAGCACCTGGCATGGTATCTGCGTCGGCACCAAGGGCATCTGATGATTCCCGCTACGGCATATAAGGGTTTTGATTATCTGCACCCTGAGCGTCGTAAGACTGAGGCGGTGTGCAACATCGGAGGCGATAACGCTCCAGTGGTGATTGTGTCGCAGCTAGGCGAAGAGCAATCAGCATCAGCTACGGATGCGTCGAAGCCTCGCCCCGACTATATCTATGTGGGGCAGAACGTACCAGAGCATCGGGTGGAAGGACAGGATTATATCGTCGACTTTAACGTGTTTGCGAAGCTCGCCATGGAGGACGCAAGCAGCGTGGACCACTTGTTCCCTATCTTCCCTTACAATGCGATGCCTTACATCGCGGCGGCGCAGGAGACCAAGCCATTGTTCCTCGTGTTGCCGTATGGAGCGCCTTCGGAGGAGTATGTGGCGTGCTTGAAGTCGCATCCTGAGGTGGTGGTTGTGGTTCCGACGCAGCATCAGAACCGACTAGGTGATCAGCGCGCATTGGTACACGACTTGATGTGTCACGGACTGAAGAACCCCGTGGTGTTTGTGGAGCAGTATAAGCACACGGCAGCGGAGCAGTCGCTCTTACAGATAGAGGCGGCAGCGGACATGGGTGCGCTGATGGTCGATGGTCTGACGGACGGATTATGGTTGATGAACGACGGTGACATCGCACAAGAGGTGATCAGCGACACGGCTTTTGCCATCCTACAAGCAGGCAGACTGCGTATGGTGAAGACCGAATATATCTCATGCCCTGGCTGCGGGCGCACGCTCTACGACCTACGCACAACGATAGCACGCATCAAGGAAGCTACCGCGCATCTCAAAGGACTGAAGATCGGCATCATGGGATGCATCGTCAACGGACCAGGTGAGATGGCTGACGCTGACTACGGATACGTGGGCGCCGGACCACATAAGGTTTCGCTGTACCGCAAAAAGGAATGTGTGGAAAAGAATATTCCCGAAGAAGAAGCAGTGGAGCATCTCCTTGCACTCATCGAGAATGATGGAGGCTCACAGGGGTCACAGACCCTTTAGTCTCGCTGCGGGGTCATAGACCCTTTAGTCTCGCTGCGCCGCAAAGGGAAATGAGCCTTTTACCTTATTATATAAGCACAAAGGGAGATTAGTGGGCGACGTGTCTCACGTCGCAATCGTCTTGATAGCCATTAAGTGTGCAGTGGGACACTGCAAGCACTACAAGGCTTGTAAAACGCAACAGTGCGTTCGCCGATAAATGAAGTCGGACGAACGCACTGTTGGTATAGGGGCTTAGAGGAACGTTAATCGTTGGGATGGCGCATGCGCTGAGCCAGTTGAAGAAGGCTGGGAACAAGGATGCACACAGAGAAGAGGATGCCAAGCCACATCGTGCGGTGGCTGCCATGGAAGAGATCGATGAGTTTGCCATCGGCCATCTGAGGCATAAGAGCAAACATCAGATAAGCCACGCTGTTGTTGACCCAGTGAACAATGATGCCGGGGACGATGCTTCCTGTACGATAATACATCCAACCAAGGATCAGACCGATGAGGAACGCATGGACGCCTTGAGCGAAGTTGAGGTGGATAACGCCGAAGATCAGGGCAGAGATGGCTATCGCCACCCAATGACGACGAGCGCCCGTAAGGTGTAACAGCACACGCAGGACACCACCACGGAAGACCATCTCTTCAGCTATCGGGGCTAGGACGCCAATGGCAATGTATCCCCACGACTCTTTCATGATGCTCTGATAGAGGTTTTGCATATTGGGATCAACGTGCATCTGCATACGTTCGTAGAGCCATTCTAGCGGTAAGATGGTGCCTAGAGCGAGCAACGCTGCCCAACACAGCACGCCCCAAGGACGCGAGCGGAGGTAGGTGCGGGTGAGCGGAGACCAATGGAGACGGGCAAAGAGGAGAATGGTGAGCAAACTCGAGATCACGGTGGTGCCCGCCAAGAGCGCACCTAGTTTGCCTTCTTGTAACTGTAAAAGGATCTGTTGGTAGGTGGTATGCTCCACAAAGGAGTAGACGAAGCTGGCTGCGAGTTCCACCACAAACTGGATCAGCGCAAAGGTGATGACGAAAAGGATGACATCGAGGATGCCCGTCTTGAGTGTATATTGCTTCATTCGTGTAGGTTGTTGAAATGATTGATTACTTGTTCTTTATCTTGAACCAACTGTTGGCGTAGGGTTTCAACGCTGGGAAAGGTTTGTTCATTGCGTATCTTGCTGTGAAACGCCACGAGAAGGAGTTTGCCATAAAGGTCACCCGAATATTGGAAAAGGTGCACCTCTATAGTGGTTTGCTTACCGCCAAAGGTGGGTCGCGTACCGATATTCATCATGCCTTGGTACCACGTCATGCCTTGTTGTAGGCGAACTTTCACCGCATAGACGCCCGATTGGGGCACCATCTGATGAATGGAAAGCGGATCGAGGTTGGCTGTGGGAAAGCCCATACGCCGTCCCTGTTGCTCGCCACCAATGACTCTGCCCACCAAGGTGTAGGCGTAACCTAAGCAACGATTGGCTTGCGCAATATCGCCTTGGGCTATCAAGCGGCGGCAGACGGACGAGCTCACGGGTTCAGCGCCGACGTTCAGAGCCGGATTTTGCACCACATTGATGCCCAAAGTTTTCCCATATTCCACATACTGAGGGAATCCTTCCGCACGGTTATGGCCGAAGCGGTGGTCATAACCGATATAGAGTGTCTTGACATGAAGTTGACGAAGGAGCACGTTTTGCATGAAATCGTATGCCGAGAGGTTAGCCAACGCCTCGTCAAAATGGAGCACAGCCACTGCATCTATGCCGGTACGGGAGAGGAGGATGAGTTTCTCATCAAGCGTGGTGAGCAGCTCCGGTTGGTAATCGGCATGGAGCACTTGGCGCGGATGACGGTCAAAGGTGATGACCAACGACTGTCGTCCTTCACGTTTGGCAGCCTCTACGATATGCTGGATGAGGTATTGGTGACCCTGATGCACACCATCAAAGAACCCGATTGTGGCTACACTGTCAGAAAGATCGTCGTGGAAATCGTTGTTGAGATATATTGTCTTCAATGCATTTACGTCTTTTGCCACCCCTAACAACCTACCCATAAGGCGGCAGAAGAGGCGTTCTAGATTCGGATGCAAAGGTACTACGTTTTCTATACATAACCCTTTGGAAATACCGTTAAAGAAGAAAAAAAAGCCCGAACAAAGAAAAAATCAATATCATAGCTTCGTATTTCTCAGAAAATAATGTTACTTTTGCAGTCGAATTGCACTTGCATTTCACTGGACTTGTAGCTCAGTTGGTTAGAGCAACAGACTCATAATCTGGAGGTCCTAGGTTCAAGCCCTAGCTGGTCCACATACTACAGCGACTTACGAGCAGACGTAAGTCGCTGTCTTCTTATAGCGGCGTTACGTAGGAGCCCCCACTAAAGATACTTTCATATAAGGTTTAAACATGGGTTGTACGTGATTCTATACGCGGAAAAAGTGGCAATATTGCCAAAAAATCTGCGTAAGAACAGAACTATGCAAATTATATGTATACTTCAGTAAATGTAAATGATAAAGCAGAAGGAGCTACATTGCTGTAACTCCTTCTGCTTTATCATTTACATTGGTGCGTGGGATGCGCTTGTCCCAACGAGGTTTCATCAGAGAGAGATGCCCTTCTCTTGGCTCTTTATCTTGTTCTCATCAATATTGATCTTGCTTTTCTTATTCTTACGCATGGTCCATCGAACGGTCATGCGAAGTTCTCGGTTCGAATTGACAACATGACTGATACGGTCATATCCATCGACATGGTAGTGCTGATCGTATTTGGTCTTACCAAATGTCTGGCTGCTACCGAGAATGAAGATAAGGTCTGGAGTGATGTTATAAGAAACATAGACGGCGCTAGAATATGGACCTCTATAACTTGTTTCTGCATAAGGAGTATAGGACTTGTTCTGATAAGAAATATCGCTCTCGACATGGAAGCCCTTATAATTCCACATAACGTAAGCGGACAAGCTAAAATACTTCTTACACTTCTCACCTAGATATTTGATTAACCCATATTTGGCTGAAGCCGAAAAGTCCAACGTCTTATAGCTATACGTAGCCGTTTGCGAAACCGAAAAGCCATGATAGCTGCCATAGTTCTTATAAGTGGAGTAATAAATGCCTTTGTCGTAATAAGAATAAGGGAGTATGAGGTCCTTTGAATAAACATAATCTACGGACGTGGAGGAACTGAATCCTGAAACATATATGTATTCCTTAAGACTCAATGAATGGGTTCGCTCTGGAACAAGCAGAGGATTACCACTTGAGAATATCAACGAATCGGTAGAAGTGTTGTATGGATTCAACTTATCTATAGCTGGTTGTGAATTGGTCAGTTTATATTCTAACGACGTTTCGGATATTCCTTTTTCATAAGAGATGTCCGCTGATATATTAGGACGCAAATACGAGTTCTTTACACCTGCAGAATTGAGGTGCATATAGTCGGCTCCTGCAGACAAAACAGAAGAGAAATCGCCCAACGACATAGACAAGGCTGTATAGAAGTATTCGTTTAAACTTTTAAACTTAAACTGGTTGGCCAAGCTCTCCTGCTTAATTCTATTAGTGGAGTAGTCGGTAGCGTTTCCGAAATCTAAAGAAAAGACTTTGCTTATCTCCCACGACAAATCCAGTTCTTGACTTAAGAAATGCCTTTTGGTTGAAAACATATCATCGTCTTGTATATCAGCTTTGCCTAACTGTTGAACCTCACTATTTGTTTGACTGTTATTATTAATCGTGTATCTAGCAGTGTTCTCTAAGGATAAATTCTTACCAAACTGATGCTTGTAATACAAAGATGATGTATAGACATGAGACCTAACAACCGACTTCTCATAGGAAGAATACTTCAACGAGTCAGAATTGGCATTGACGTGCCAACCTTTACTATCTGCGTCAGATGTGCTATGATTGTCATCGCCTTGGAAGCTAACAATGAAATAATCTTTCTTTGTAGGTCTCCACTTGATCATGGTTTGGTAGCTAAAATCATGGTTTCTGTCGTTTATGGCAGAATTATAATCTCTACTATAATCCGTTGATCGAATGTTTTTACTGGAGGAAGCATGATTATAACGTTTCCACGTAGGACCTAGAGTAACATAAAGCGACAACTTGCTATTGCCAACTTCAAAGGTCGGGCCCGTCCATCCTGATTTCCAAGGAAATGTGTTGCCATACCCTAAGCGTAGATATGTGTAGAGAGATTTGGTCTGTTTCAGATGAATATTAACAATACGCTGGGCACCAGACCTTATGTATTTGGAACTAACGACATCTATCACCTCTACCGATTCAATCCTAGACGGAGATATGGGAGAAAGTCCGGTATTCATCTTTGCTCCATCTACTAGGAACAAGATGCTTTTGCCATCATCAGAACTTAGGCCTTCATTTATATAATCACTCCGCAACTTCGGAATTTCTTGCAACGCAATGTATGGGTTATTGCTTTTTACAGCATCTTCTGAAAGAAAGTAGATATGACCATAAGGAGTCTTTATTGGACGCCTATGTCCAACAACCGTAACCGAATCCATGCTTATGGTTGTTTCTTTCATTATGCCGTAATAGTTATTTTTTTCATGCAAGTCTATACTATCAGTAAGGGTCTCATAACCCAAGCAATGTACAAATAGGGCCACCTTTGCGTCTGGTAAATCATCAATAGCATAAGAACCCTCACCATCACTACCTCCTATTGCGATCACAGAATCATTAAGCGAAACGATGATTGTTGCCTTTTCAATAGGAGTAAAGTTGTTAGTCAGAATCTTACCTGACAACTTTATCGATTGGGAAAAAGACAATGCACAATATAAAACACAAAAGACTAGAAATATTGTTCGCTTCATATTATTCTCTTTTAAGTTTATTTGTAACCAAATACCTGAAGTATTCCTGTTTGCTTATATTAAGCGACTTCAGATAACATTCTGTATGACCAACTTTAATTTGATTGGGGCAAGGCCCATAACAAGAAGGAAACCTTCTGCATGATAAACATTCATCTGGACTTTTCGTGGAGTAGTCATACGCCAGTTTTGATTCATTCCATATTATTTGCCCCGTCTGAGTATCCAATTTACCATAAGCATTTGTTTGATTAAAATCTGATATAGTTGTACATTTGAAGACTTGCCCGTCATAATTTATAACTGCTTCATTATAGCGTTCACCAAAACACAATTTTCCTTGAGTATAGTAATCAACACTAAAACCTTCTCCATTGAGTTTTTCAATTGTACTATTGACTATTTCATTATTAATATTTTCGTGATTTACTTGCCAAACTCTTTTTACAATAATAACAGTTCTACGCCTGTCTAATTCTTTGATTCTAGCCAATATCTCGTCAAAACTTTCTAACGTATTCTCATCAAAGTTGATTCTAAGGAACAACATAGATGAAGGAATCTTTTCTTGAATCAACTTCATATTCTGAAAAGTCAGAGTAAATAAATCTTTACTCCTATCCTTTGTATGCTTTACCTTATTATGTTGTTCTTTATTACCATCAATAGTTATTTGAAATTGACATGATAAATCCGAAAGAAAATCTATGTTCTTTGCATCTAGCAAGGTTCCGTTAGTGGTAAAATCAAGATATAACGAAATGCCTCTCTTGATGCAAACATTCTTCGCTCTTTCTATAATATCCTTTATTGCAGGATAGTTGTAGAAAGGTTCTCCTCCAAAGAAAGATAATTTTAATGTAGAGAAAGGCTCGTTATTACACTTCCAAATGATATGCTTTATAATACCATCAGACACTTCTTTGCTTATTTTGCTACCTTTATACCTTCGCTCGTAACAATACCAACAAGATAAGTTGCAGTCAAGCGTTGGATTGACAATTAAATGGTAAAGGGATTTATCATATAGTTCGGTGCTTCTTCTAAATTGTACTATATCTTTTTCATTATAATCATCCTCTACTATGAAATCCATTCTTTTAAGAGAATCCCATAAATCCTGATATTGCTCTACAGAGCTATTAGGTATGTTTTCATAAAATTCATGACCTTCATGGTCTAAGATAACAATTGCGCCATTAAAATAATTAATGTGTAAGAAAACGCCATCTTGTATCTCGCAACTATCTTGGTAATATATTTTTCTCATATAATTGGAAGCGTGTGTTCTTTTATTTCAAAAAGTATTTCTCCTTTTTGTATGGTAGAAGAAATACTTTTTGAATTGCTATTAATAACACGTTTTATTGTCGTTGACAGCAGTACACATAGGCGTATTATTGATGCTGGAACATTCCTTGGCACTATTAATAGCTGAACAAGTATTGTTGTGATTAATGACTGAGCATATATCCTTGTTATTTATAACATCACAATGCTTTGCGTCATTACTTGCCGTACACTTATTACCATTATTAATTTGATCATAAAGAGATTCTCCACCTCTTATAGCCAACATATGCTTCTTGGTCAATTCTTCTAATTCTTTTGCGTTGAATATTTGCTTCATAAACTAATGTATCGGTTAACCGCCACCGAAAGCTTTAAATTATTAATAATATAAAGATGTATACTGGTGCAAAGTTACGTCTTTTTTCTTCGTCCCTAAAATTTTATATATCTAAAAACACTTCAAACGCATAATCAGATAACCTACTGTATTCCAACCGTTTAAACGAATATGTTACATTTTTAGATATCTAAATGTGACATATTAGAAACTCCTTAGAAGTTTTCTATGAATTCTCTTGCCGAACCATCGCTTCTTCCTAATCCTAGTTTAGGTTTTATTAGATACAGCTTCTGTCTGACAGAACTTTCTTCAATGTGGTAAATCTTCGCTATTCTATGTATAGGTAATCTTAGCCTTATAAGCATAAGAAAACGAATATCTTTTTGTGTAAGGGAAGGGAAACTCTCTTTAAGTCTTTCTACAAAATGGTTGTCTGTATTATCTAGATAAGCTATAAGTTCGTCCCATTCTTCTGTGTTCAACACAATCCGCTTCTCTTCTCCTTCATTCATTCTCTTGCTCTCCGCTTTTAACTTATTCACAACATCTACATTCTTCAAAAGAATATTACGAACGTTTACTATCTGCGATTCTTTGATTTCTACTTCCTTTTTGCATTTTACCATCTTCTCTTCTGTAGTTCTCTTTCTCACATAAAATAGTCTTAGGACAAGCAACATAACACCCCATGAAAGTATTAATAGTATACTTATAAAGATTATGACCCCTGAGTGCTCTCTTTGTGTTACGGAAGTCTTTTCTAAAAGGATTTGGCTATCTTTGGTTGCACGTTCCTTTGTGTATTTCCTATTTATATATAATTCTGTGGAATCAGCATAATCATCTACTTGTTTATAGTTCTTTTCAGACAATGCGATGAATTGTCGTAATGAGAATAAGATATCACCGTAATCAGCATAATCTTCCTGTTTAATATGAGAGAGCAAAGACTTTGCAGCCCCTAACGAGTCTGCTTGACAAAAAGCATTTTCCAAAGACAATAAAGAGATAATATCCTTTGATGGGTTGTATGAGAAGGATTCTTTTGCCATCTTCACGGCAGAACCTTCATTACCACACATTCGATAGAACACTGATAGGTGATGAAAAACATCAGAGATGGCAGAAGAATCATTGATTTCTTTAGCATATTCGAGAATGTTTCTCGCCAACAAGATGCTTTTCTCTCTTTCGCTAGGCTTGGAAGCGTAACATTGAGCTAAGTTCAAGACCATATATACCTTATTAGCATCACGATTGCCTTTGATATGATCATATACATCGCAAGCTAACTGCGCATAGTTTATTGCTTTATCAGCATCATAACCTCTGAGAACAACTGACGTTTGAACGTAACACTTGCTTTGCGTCAAATAATCGTGGTTTCGTTTGGCGGCAGTAGCAGAACGACTAAAAAGATTCAGCGCTTTTGAGGTATTACCATTCAAAGCATAGTGCTTGCCCATATAGTACATGCTTTTGGCATAAAGAGAATCCTCTGACCTATCTTTATAATAAGCATAAGCGACGAGAAGAAGCGAATCGTTGTTGCTTTCTATCCCTAACTTATCTTGAGCCATTGTATATACAAGCGCATACATTGCCATATTGCTATCCGAAAGTCGGGTTTGATCAACTTGGTTTAGCAATGCAATTGCACTATCAGGCTTTTGTTCTACCAAAGATAACGCGGCCGAGATGCGTGTGTTGTTTTGAGCACAAGACATTATAACAGCAAGCCCAAGTGCTAAAGCCAACATCTTGTTTAAACTTTTCATCTTATATTTTTTCTTGGATACGCTGCTGCAAAATTACATCTAAAATCTTAATTATTCTCATTTCGTTTCTGTTTTTTAGATTCTTTCGTTTTAAAAACGCACCTCGATTCGGGACAAGAATGCCTTGAAGCCTCCTAGCAAGAGCATTATACGTCTGCGGCACTTATTCTTTCGAGTGTTCATATCATCATTCTCACCCTCTGAAAGCGCCCGATGCTAAACAAAAAATAAATTGATTTTTGCTGAGAAATAATTTATTTTCTTTCAGAAATCAATTTATTTTTCTCTGCCATACCTACCCTTCTATCTCTTCATATACCTCATTTTGGAATACAACTTAGCGTATCCGTCACTTTCTTCGAAGGAAGCCTGAACGTACTATGTCCTTGTTTGGCAATGCGGTAATGCCTTTCAAAGGGAGTGCGTTTCCCGAACTGGGGTAAACGTAGATTAATCATATCGCTATAATTGGTTACTTAATGCGCTCACTGAAACTTTGTGACAACGCAAACTAGATTGAACAACTGATTTTACAAAGTATTGCACGCGGGCGAAGCGTATTGATGGTAAACGTCCGAAGATAGTCACTTATTACTGTTCGTTCATAATGGATTGTTCCAAAAACATTGGTGCATGAAAGCCCCAGTTCATAGCTTTTGGTACGATAGCTTACGTTTACATCACAGAAATAATTGTTACTGATCGTTGCGTCATTGCTATGGTAATATTCATTTCTCCATTCTATTTGCCATTTGCCTGGCATGAAGATCACGTCAACGGAATGGCAGAAATAGTTCAAGGCAGAACGGCTGATAGCTTGATCGGGAGATTTCTGAACAATATTGTTCCATCTGCTTTTCCCTTCTACGGATAGCCATGTGCTCGGATGCCACAATAGTTCCAACCCCATATAGCCTTTGCGTTGTTTCATCAGCGTTTTATTTCCGCTTATCATAAGGTAGTACTGATACCAACTGATGTTACCTGTTAGAGCTAACGATAGCTTTCCCCAACCTATCGACTTAGCAATTCGACCGTTAAGGATGTAAGAGCTGGTATTACCTTCGTTCGTCGTCGCTCTTCTAACGTAGATTCCATCCATATACGAACTGCTATAAAGTATATTGTTGCTAGAACGGTTATAAGAGAAAGACGTACTAGCAGAAAAGCCATGAACAGGATTGGTATATTGCCAATTGTTGCTCACAAGATGAACGTTTGAACTTACAAGTCGTCCAAGCCCCTCCACCAATGTAATATAATCAGTATAGATGGGTGACGACGAAATGGCATCCAACGAACCGGGACTCCATATATAAAGGTAATCAAGATGCGTTTTGAGATATGGACTTAAGCTATACTCCAACGACACTGTTGGTTCAAAAGCTATGTGTTGTTTGTTGGCTTCATTGAAACATCTGCTATTCCAACTTAGTTTTGCTATGGCGCTTAAGCTAAGCAATCTTGACTTATAGGAAAATGATGGACTGGCATAAAGTTTCAGCAAGCTATATCTGTCTTTGTTACTAGTATAATGGTTTTCTATGCCTTGATGATAGTTGTCATATTCTTCGCCAATGGTCCATGCGATGTAAGATCTAGCAACCTTATGTCTAAAATACGCAGACGTTTTCACAGATAGGTGATGAATTCCAAGATATTCCCCACTTCCATTCATCAATAGGACGTAGCCCGGAAGGAAGCTGTACCTTAACTTGGTGTTAAAGGAAACACTATGCCCACCATAAAGATTTCTGATAAGCCGAAGGGTGTTAGCAATATATCGTTTTCTTGGTTCTACGTCTTGTTTTACATCTGAGCCATTCAGCAAGGTTGCTCCTCGTGAGTAGTTAAAGTCCATGTATCCTTTAAGACTATTGCTCAGATATGTTTTATCCGAGTTCAACTTATAAAGCAGTTCGCCTTTCCATTCATTGCGTTTGCTGAATGCATTTCTGCTTTCAGAGATCATCGCTCCGTCCGATGTGGCATCTAGGAAAGTAGTCTGTCTGAACATATTCTGTTGAGTCTTATCTAAGAGTCCATCTAGTTGAAATCGAAGGTCAGCATTATCGGTTGGTTTGAAAAGCCAGTTGGTTGCAAAAACACGCGAATCATTGAATGCGTACCTTTTCATCTCTAGCGATGGCGCTTGAATGATGATAGAGCTAAGACGTTCTCCGTCATCGGTCATCAAGTCGTTAGCTGACAAATCGGTTATTTCATGTCCGATGTCCTTACCCGTGTTATTGGTCTTATACATGCTTATGCTTTGGCGTTTATGAGCAAAAAGCATGGCCATAAGTCTTGCATCACGAAGCCATTCGCCTTTGCCTTGCAACGTATGTCCACCTGCGACATCAAGCACCCCTTGCCAAACATTCTTAGCATCGTCTTTCAACACAATATTCAATGCGGCTTGATCACTAAAACTAACATCACGCAGCGCGCGTACTGGTTGATGATTATTAAGCACTTGTACCTTACTCACTTTGGTAGCATCGATATTTTCGCTTGCTAAAGAGTATTTGCCGCCTAGCAAGTCCATGCCTTCAATATAGAATTTGTTTATCGGTTGATCATTGACAACAATCTGCCCGCTCGGTCTCACTTCGACACCTGGTATTTTGGAAAGCACATCAGCAATACTACGATCTTGCTTCTGCATATACGCTGAGACAAGATAAGTAACCGTGTCACCCTCTATCTTTGCCCTGTCTGGCATGACCTTTACTTCCTTTAACTCGAATGCTTTTTCATGAAGAATGTATGTAGCGCCTTCTTTGAATTTATCCAAAGGCAATGTAATATCCGCATAGCCCATCTTCCGAAGCCGAATAGATTGTGTCTGCTTCTTTTCTGGACAAACCACCATGAAGCTTCCGTCTTGTTTGCTTTGCGCATAAGCTACAGGACAATTGTTGTAAAGCAAGGCTATCGTTACACCCGAAAGAGCATTGCCTATCGTATCTACAATGACGCCACGATATCTTTGCGCAGAGCTAAGGGTGACTCCGAGCACATTTAAGAAAAATACGATGGCAAATAATCTTCTCATGCAGTAAGCGTTTATGGTTTCTCTATAAGGCACGCTTCCTTATTTCGAGGCGATTTGCGGTTTCCTTGAGCATCATACGTAGTGCCACGAAATCCCCAAACTCGTTGCATAGCTGCATCCTCGTCTTTAGCCTCAAGGGTAAGAAGGTTGGCAAGCTGTTTAGCATCACAATGCTTGTATTCTTTCTTTATCGGTTCGAACGTGCTACGCTTGTTGTTACCTTCTATCCCAATAGCGTCAAAGACAAAGTCCCCTTCTATATCCTTCGCATAAAGAATAAGTCCTGGCAAACCACATAGCTTCCAAGGCCCGTCATCAATAGCTATATCTGGCGTATAGTAAACTATCCATGTACGTCCTCGATACGTCGTTTCTGCTTTATAAGCAGCATATCCCAATATAATGGTATCGCTATCTATCAAACGCCATTCAAACTGTGGCATTGGTTCTTCGTACTTAAAATCATCCCATACCTTGCTGATGTAAGTAAGTGTGCCAGTAGAAGGATAGTTTTTAAACACCTCGATATTAGTGTTCTGCCGTAGTAAATCCATCTTTTTAAGAACGCTTATAACGTCATAACCGCTATAACCTAAGCGTAACAGACTATCCTTAACTACCTCTCCACGATAATTATCTAGACAATAAAAACAAGAAACATCGTCTGAAATATCAAGAACGTTAGTACAAACCATTGGGCTCGCATCGTTTTTGTATTTATGGAAAGTAGTGCTGTACGTCACGCTTATCCCCCAACATACATTGTAGGAGAAAAGAATCATAAAGAGGAATAATATATTAATTATCTTTGGCATATGCTAATTGAATAAAAGCATTCCACGTTCGTCACGTTTTTACAAGAGACAAACGTGGAATGCATTCTTATTTAGAACATTCCATATTCTGGATGTTCAGAATACCAAGCCTGATAGATACTAATAATCTGTTCGTTTGTAAGTACACAATCAAACACTATGTAATCTCCATTTTCAAACACTACCACAGTTCTTTGCGGCTCATCTCTATTGGTAGCATTAGCCGTTGAAAAAGGATTGCCCAAAAGTGCTAATGCTAAACCAAGTGTTAATATAAATCTTTTCATTGTTTTAACTTTTTTAAAAATGTAATTGTTATAGCGTTGTGCACTTCGCTTGTTTTGTTCATAAGTCCAAACAACCATAGTAGTTGATGTTTTCTTTGTTTACTTGTACATAATACCTACCTTTAAACAAGGTTGGCAAAACAACATATTCTTGAGAAACATCAACGTCTAAAGAGCAGACGACTTCTCCCTCGGTAGTTACAATCTCTAGATGACTTGGTTTCAACGTTTCATTAAGCCAAATCCGTTCACCATCATAATACACATATGCATCATTTGCGTTGGGCATCCGTTGAAGTGGCTTGCTAGACTTTGTATCATCGACGTAATAAGTACGCATTACTATTACGTAAATGTCACCATTCTGTCTAGTTTGGGCTTGTAATAGGAAGATTGGTGCAAATAGTATAACCAACAATACTTTCCTTATCATCCTTTTATCTTTATCATTATATGTTATTATATTGCAAAAATAAAGATAAAAGATTAAGCGGTAAACTTTAATGAGTACACTTAGTACACTTTACGCAAAAGAAGAGTTCTACTTCTTGTCAGCAAATCCGTGTATCTTAGACAACTAACTCTAGAAATACACATTGTACACCTACAATCCTGTTTTATAAATATTAGAAGTAAATGTTTTAGAGCCCATATCCCCAAACAATGTTTTGTTTAGTTTTGCACGAAGATTCGTCATTCTCTGCTTAGAAATATCAAGTAATACGGAAATTTCAGATGGTATAAAGTGTAATCTTGTGAGGATACACACTTTTCTTTCCTGTTCTGTTAATGAAAAGTTTTTGTCGTCAATAAAGTCGTAAAATTTAAACAATGACACCTTTACAATATCGTAAAGTTCTTCCCATTCCATATTCGTTGGCCGTTTTATAGTTGAAGCATACTTATGAAATTGTAATACCATCGTATGCTCCATAAGATTTCTTTCAGCCTCTTTATCAGAAGCGAGAAACTTTCCTGTGTACGATGATAATAGGGTTGAAAGCCTGTTGATTTGATCTTCCTTGTCCTTCTTACTTTTTTCAACATCCACTTCCAATTTCCGTAGTTCTTCCAATGCCGCATAATATTGCTGAAGTATCTCTATGTATTTTAAATTATAGATTCTCAGTTCTTGTTTTCGCTTCTTCTTCCTACTATTGATCAAGAAGCTAGTAGCTACAACTATTACAATCAATAATAATATTAGTAAGATGCAGTAAAAATGATATTCTTTCGCTTCAGCAGCTTTTTTATCAGCTACTTTTTGCTTTTCTGAGTAATTATAAAGGGATTGCGCTTTGCTAATCTCATCGGCAGAATGAATCACATTGGCAGAATCATTAATAATAGTAAAGAGCTTTGCGTATTTTACTACAGAATCGATCTCATTCAATTGGGAATAGTCTTCCATGAGTCCTCTATACGCATTTTCTTGACTGTTTAGGTCTGTAGAACAAGAGGCTAGCTTTCTATAATAGTATAAAGAAGAATCTAGATTGAGCGTTTCTTTATAATAGCGTCCCATATAATAATAGAAGAACTCATGTCCTTGTGTTAGCTCTCCATTACTAAAAAGCCCAGAATGAAGTATGTACTCAGTAATCTGCTTCTTTGCTAAATTCAGATGTTTGTTCTCTATATTATTATCAATTTGGATACCAAGCGATGCGGCAGCATAGTCCTTTCTGCCTATTTTCTTATATTCATTATATGTATCCTTCGCCACCTTCAAGGCTTTGGATTTATTTCCCCACAAAAGATATGCGCCTACACATCGCTCCTTTAACTGAATAGCCATTAATGTATCACTACACATGAGAGCATATTTTCGTGCCATATTCCAATAATACATTTCTTCCTGAGGCATTCTTTGTTCATGAAACAAAGATGCTATTTGCCCATATATTCTAGGAAGTTCTTTTGAAGGACTTACTGTATCTGCAACCTCCACAGCTTTCAAATAAAACTTAATTGCAGAAGGACAATCACCTTTATCACGATAGACGCATCCCATCATATAGGATGCATTCATTGTTTCTATTTCGCTACCATTCGAATCATAATAACGTAGTACTTCATCCATGAAAGATATCGTATCCATCGGGATATATGCTTTATTCATTGCTTCTGCGTATATCAGTAGGTATTTCATTCGGTTTCGACGACTGAAGTTCTTTAGACTACTCCATTTGTTCTTTAGGATGACGTATGCTGAATCAGGTTGCTTTTCTAATAAGGAAGAAGCTTCTACTATCACCTTAGGTGTTGTAGGATTCTCGCAAGAAACCATAAGAATAAAAAACAAAAAATATAGTATGCGTTTCATTGATTCATTTTATAGTTCTATAATGCCGAATTGCAAAAATAGCAAATTTCATTCAAACACATACAATGATGCAGACATATATTTCTAAGAACTAAATGCGAGTAATATTTTATAACCATGACTATCTTAAACCAAATAGATTGCGCCCTTTTCTATATAGGAAAGTTTCATCACATCCAAAAACAAACTATCAGTGTATGAGCTATTTTGAAAAGAAAATGTTATCTTTGCAAGAGAGTCTCGCTTAAAGCGAAGAACGCTATGAAAAATAACCAACTACCTAATGATAAGAGGATGAAAGCAGAAGCATTACAGCCCACATACGTATCAGAGATGTCACCTCAAGAGAGACAACCTGCGCAAGTGATTACATCGTCAGGGTTTGAAAAGCTAGACCAGTGGGCAGCCGACTGTATTGCTCAGAAGAAGATTTCGTTCGGTTATCCAGGCAACCACGATATCAAACTGCAAGAGTTTTACAAGTGGTACACCGATAACCATCTCGAATCGATGATTATCAACAATGCAGGTGACCCCTTTTCCACCGGTGACCATCCACTTTCGTCCCTTGATTTTGAGCGGGAGGTTATTGAGCATTTTGGTCCGAAATATGGATTTGACGTAGATAACCTATGGGGACTGGTCACCATGAGCGGTACAGATGGCAACAACCACGGCATCTATTTCGGTGTCAGTTATCTGAAGAAACTCACAGGCAAAATGCCCATTGTGTATGTTTCAGATGAAGCCCACTATAGCAACTATCGTCTCTGCGACCAGCAACACCTAGACATCAGGCTGGTAAGAAGCGATAACATGGGACGTATGCTTCCCGAAGCGTTAGAAGAAGTTCTTGACACGACACGTCCTTGTTTGATGATTTACGCAATGGGGTCAACGCTCAAGGGAGCCATTGACGATCAAAAGGCACTCAACAAAGTGTTGGCACAACATAGCGATATGGCAGTGTATCGTCATGTGGATGCCGCTCTCTTCGGAGGCTACCTACCATTCACCCAACATAGAGATTTAGTTGACCGCAGGGTATCCGATTTCGATTCGATCAGCATCAGCGGGCATAAGTTTTTCGGTATTGACAATCCTTGTGGCTTGTTCATCACCTCACGCAGCAGATACGAAGATCTATCCACGAACGACGTTCCTTATCTCAACTCGGACATGCGCATGATCAATTGCTCACGTTCTGGCATAGACCCCATCAAGTTTTGGTGGCTCATCCAGACCATCGGAGATAAGGGATGGAGCCAACAAGCTGAGCAGATTATACAGAACACGCAATACCTCAAATCACAGCTAGAAAGCATCCATTGGCCCTATTGGCAAAACCGATATAGCAACACCATCCTCTTCAAGCGCCCTGCCGATGAGATTATAAGCAGATACAACCTTGCTTGTGGCAAGATTGACGATCAGGAGGTGTCACACATCGTTGTCATGCAACACGTCACACGGGATGCCATCGATATGCTCATAGCCGACTTGAAGCAATGATCGTCAAGCGGTTCTTCCTTATATACCTCATTGTCATGGTGGCCGTCAGTAGCCTCCACCTTAAGAAATAGAGAGGTCTCCTATGTCTGCAACCCGTCATTTTCCACTTCTTCCTGACCGCTGTCCGTTGCTCTTGCCTTTGCTTTCGCTTGTCTGCGGCATTCTGATGGGGCGACATTGGCTCAGTGTGGTTACGCCGTGGATGTGGTTGGCTGGTGGCACCATCGCTGTGGTAATGTGCTTGTTGATACGCCGCCAACAACAACTAGCCTCTCTCCTTCTGCTTATAGCCACTGCGTTGGTAGGTGCATTGCTTTCCTCGATGTCGTTCCGGAGTATTTATCGTCCCCTACCTACCACCCAAAAATCTTATCAGGCCGTAGTGATGAGCAATCCCGTGCGCCACGGCAAGATGGTTCAGTGTGACCTATTGGTACTCGGCCAAGGCAAACCCATCCTCACCAAAGCATCGTTTCTGCGTGACACCATCTCTGCACAACCGCTCACCTTACGCATAGGTGAGGGTATCAGCGCCACATCTTACCTTGAACCACCGCACAACTATGCCGACGCAACGTTCGACTATGCCCAGTGGCTGCGCCTTCATGGTTATCAAGCTGAGACCTTTGTGCGATGTGGTGATTGGCAACCCCAAGTGGTTTCATTGCGGCCGTTATCCCTGTTTCAGCGTGCGTTGCTCCGTTCGCGTATAGTGCGACAGCGGTTAGTGGACCATCTGCACACCCTCCCCCTTACTGCTGATGATGTGGCAGTGACCATCGCGATGTCCCTTGGCGATCGATCATCGCTCTCACGCAAGGTAAAAGACGACTATTCGCTGTCGGGAGCATCACACGTCTTGGCACTCTCAGGCTTGCATCTTGGTATCATCTACGCATTACTGATGATGCTCTTTGCACGATGGCATGACAGTTTCTTAACGCAACTATTGGTCATGACTGCCATCTGGAGCTACGTCTTCCTTGTAGGAATGTCACCCTCGGTGCTGCGTGCCGCAACAATGCTCACGGTATGTACTGTTGTTTCGATGCTCCATCGCTACGCCATGTCGGTCAACAACTTGCTCGTTTCGGCAACCGTGTTGCTAGCGGTATCACCGCAGACGTTGTTTGATAGCAGTTTCCAGCTATCATTCCTTGCCGTATGCGGCATTGTCTTGTTTGTCCCCAACCTTGAGCATTGGCTTCCATCCCGATTGCAACGCTTCGCCATCGTGCGTCTATTGTGGCAGATGACGCTCGTCTCTATAGCCGCCCAACTCACCACCGCACCTCTAGTGGCTTATGTCTTCCATCAAGCATCCCCATGTTTCTTGTTGACCAACTGGGTTGTGGTGCCCTGCGCCACACTCATCCTCTATCTCCTCGTGGCTACAATCCTTCTCTCATGGTGTGCCATAGCCCAACAAGCAATGGTGTGGTTATTGGCCTTTGTGGTATCAGCGATGAATCGTTTCCTTGCTTGGGTATCGTCATTGCCCCTTGCCTCTGTAACCGATCTACATCCATCAGCCGTGCAGTTGGTGGCGATGTATATGCTCATAGCCGTGACATGGCTCATCGTCTATCGTCTCGAAGATATCAGACGTCAGAAAGCCGAACTGGCAGCTTAGCTCTTGATAGATGCTAAAACTTGCACAGTTCGGCTTTCTGACGTTATTTGTTTCCGGTTTATTTCACTTCCCAAGTATCGTTGGTCTCAAGCAGTTCGGCAAAGGTATGATAAGGTTTCTTTGCCTTCACCTCTTCTATCTGATCATTGACACACTGATCATAGGTAGGTGCTTCCACATCGCGGATCACGCCAAGCGCTATCGGAAAACCATGTTCGTTATCCATCATAGCAAGCTTGAGCTGCAACGTGTTGTCCTGGCAGTGAGCATCATGTACCAACACATCGTCAAGGGTGTACCCGTCCTCACCTATCTTGACCACCTTCAGACCGAATCCTTCCTGCACCAATCCGTATTCGTTATCTTCGCCGAACACCAGTTTCTCTCCGTGCTTCACGTAGATGGCGTTCTTCTTACGACCTTCACGATTGTAGATTGGCTCATAACATCCGTTGTTGAAGATCATACAGTTTTGCAGAATCTCGCAAACCGATGCGCCCTTATGTCTATATGCCGCCTTCAGAATCTCCACGGTCTCTGATCCGTCAGTGGCCACAGAGCGAGCAAAGAATCGTCCACGCGCACCAAAACAGAGTTCGGCAGGACGGAAGGGATCCTCCACGGTGCCGTAAGGACTCGACTTGGATACAAATCCACGAGGAGATGTAGGCGAATATTGTCCTTTGGTCAAGCCATAGATACGATTGTTAAGCAAGATCATGTTTAGGTCTATGTTTCGTCTCATGGCATGGATGAAGTGGTTACCGCCGATAGCCAATCCGTCACCATCGCCTGACACCTGCCATACGGTGAGCTCGGGGTTCACAATCTTGGTTCCCGTAGCTACCGCTGCCGCACGTCCGTGAATGGTCTGCATGGCATAGGTGTTCATATAATAAGGTAAACGGCTCGAGCATCCGATACCCGATATCACCGCTGTCTGATGGGGTGGCACGCCTATCTCGGCCATAGCCTTCTGCAGACTAGCCAGGAAGAAATGATCACCGCAACCAGGACACCATCTAGGTTGTCCTTTCTTAAAGTCTTTTGCTGTATATTGAGTCATGGTGTGAATGCTTTTGCTGTTGTTATTCGATGATTCGTTCATAGTAGGTCTCGCCCGGAGTCTCAGGTTCCTTGATCTCAAGCACGTGCTCAAAGCTCTTCACCAGTTCGCTCACCACAAAGGGTTGACCTTTCACTTGGTTATATTGATAAGGTGCAAAGTTGTTCACACGGATACGAAGCAAGGATGCCAACTGACCTAGATTCTGCTCTGCCACCACCACTTTCTTGTAGCTTAGCAACACGTCTGCGGTGTTGTTAGGTAGCGGGTTGATATACTTAAACTGTGCCAGCGCCACCTTGTGTCCCTTCTTACGCAGTTCTTGCATAGCCGAATAGAGATGACCATAAGTGGAACCAAATCCCACAATCAGCAGATCGGCATCCTCGTCGCCCTCCACCTGTAATGCGGGAGGATTGATCTGTTGCACCTTCTCATAGCGTAGGTGATCCATGAGGTTGTGATTCTCGGGCTCGGTAGAGATACTTCCGGTCTCGCCATCTTTCTCTAGACCACCTAAGATATGCGTGTACCCTTCCTGTCCGGGTATAGCCCAGTAGCGTACGCAGCTCTTCGGGTCACGCTGATAAGGCGTGTACTTATACTTCTGATCCTTGGTCACATAGTGAGGATGAATCTCGGGCAGGTCTTCGATGTTGGGCAGACGCCATGCTGCCGAACCATTGGCGATGAAGGCGTCGGTTAAGAGCACCACCGGAGTCATGTGTTCCAAGGCTATCTTACATGCCATGAATGCGGCATCAAAACAGTCAGTGGGACTAGTTGCTGCGATGACAGGCATCGGACTCTCACCATTACGGCCATAGAGCACCTGCAACAAGTCGGTCTGCTCGCTCTTGGTGGGCAATCCGGTGGATGGTCCACCACGCTGCACGTCAATCACTACCAAGGGCAACTCGTCTATCACAGCAAGGTTGAGCGCCTCGCTCTTTAGGCAGATACCTGGTCCTGAGGTGGAAGTGGCTGCCAATGCTCCAGCAAACGAGGCTCCGATGGCACTCGCGCACGCCGATATTTCGTCTTCACATTGTACCGTAATCACGCCAAGCGACTTATGCTTGGACAGCTCATGAAGGATGTCGGTAGCTGGGGTGATGGGGTAAGAACCTAGATATAGCTTCAGTCCGGCACGCTCAGCAGCGGCAATCAAACCATAAGCGGTGGCTTTGTTACCAGTGATGTCCATATATCGACCGGGCACCTTGTGCTTGGATTCGATACGATAAGTAGCGGGGACAGATGATTGTGAGTTGTAACCATAGTCGTATCCAGCTGCCACCACCTTGATGTTAGCTTCAGCAATGGCAGGTTTCTTACGAAACTTCTCGCGTAGGAAGTTGTTGACTAGCTCCAAGTCGCGATTGAACAACCAGCACACCAGTCCTAAGGCAAACATGTTGCGACACTTGAGCACGGCTTTGTTATCCATCCCCGTGTCTGCCAAGCAGTGCTTCACCATCTTGGTGATGGGGCAAGCCACTACGCGATCAGGATCGATACCCATCTCGCCTAGATAGTCGTCGCTCTTAAACTGTGCTTTCTTCAGGTCGTCGGGACCGAAGCTATCCGTGTCAATGATGATGGTAGCTTGCGGTTTGGTGTAGCGATATTGGGTCTTCAGTGCGGCAGCATTCATTGCTACGAGCACGTCACACTTGTCTCCTGGCGTATAGACCTTACCTGCACCGATGTGCACCTGGAATCCACTCACACCCGTAAGCGATCCTTGCGGGGCACGGATGTCTGCTGGATAGTCGGGGAAGGTTGAGATACCATTGCCAACGGTAGCCGATACGGTGGAGAAAATGTTTCCCGCCAACTGCATACCATCGCCTGAGTCGCCCGAAAAACGAACCACTACTTGCTCTAATTCTTTTACATCTAATTCGTCTGGCATAGCCATAATGTTAGGGATTAGTATTGTTTAAAGTTAAAAGACGGGACAAAAGTGCGAAGAAATATCGACAACACAAAATTTTTTCTATAGAATTTTCATGCGCCTTCCATTTAAGTCGGTGATGCGGTTGTTTCTTAAAAGCCGTTTTTTTACTAAAACATTCTTAACATATGATGTCTCTTTCGAAGGAAAACGTTATCTTTGCAACTGATAATATCTTATCATTATCTACCCGTTTATGCAAGAAACTAACCATATATTAGCAATATTGGACCACTATCTCCATGACAATCCGGATGAGATTGCCACGGAGATAGCCCACGATTTCAGACGGCGAAGGATAGAGAAGAACTTGACACGCGAACAAGTGGCTGACAAGTCGGGGGTAGCCGTGAGCAACATCACCCGCTTCGAACAGAAAGGATTGATTTCGCTTAAGAACTTGATAGGCATAGCCATTGCTTTGGAATACACTTCAGAGATAAGACATATCTTCTCTGAAGCCAAGTACTCTACCATGGAGGAGTTGCAGCAAATCAAGCGGAATGCCAACAAGAAAAAAGCATATAGGCAATGATATGACGTCGGGATATTTACGAAGAAGTGAGAATCGAAATCATCCACTTATAATATCAATTAGCAATTGATTATTAAGATCATACCTCCAACACCCATTTCCAAACGGGGATTAACTCGATGGTTAAACCATTACGCTGCAACAAGCCTTCGTCTTCATATGTTATAATGAGCGCCTTCTTGAGAGGAGAGAAGGTGTGAAGAGCTTCCAAAGCCTTTGCTTCTCTCTCCAATGTTGCCTCGTCGCTCATCCGGTAACACGCTTGGACGGCTAGTCCTTCGTCTGGTATGTAAAAATCCACCTCGACACTCCGGTTGTAATAATACAAACTATTGCCGTATTTCTTGTATAAGGTAATGGCGCAGAGGTTCTCTAGCAGTAAGGTGTCTGGATTGTTAATGAATAGATGCAGCAAGCCATTGTCTGTGAAATAATGTTTTTTGATAGTTTCTTTTTCTACAAACTTCGAAGCATAGTTGTCTAAGGAAATCAATATGCACGACTCCTGTAGATAGCGCACATATTCCATGATGGTAGAAGTACTGCATGAAGCGCCTGTTGACTTAACCAAATTACACAATCGATTGAGCGAGCAAGGTTGCATAACGCTTTCGGCCAAGCGACGAATGCAAAGACGTAGAGCATCTTCTTTCTTGATTTTGTGGCGCACCACCAAATCGTTAAAAAAGATACGGTTATACAAACTGTTAAGCCAGATTCTCTTCTCTCGGAAATTTACCAGTTCTGGGAACCCACCCCATTCAAAATAAGTTCTGAAATGACGCTGCAGTTCATTGGCTTTTCTCCCATATTGCCACCCCTTCGTCAGTGTAACACCATTTGCTAACAAGTACTCCTTAAAGTTGTAAGGAAAGACTTTCAAGTCTAGGAATCTACCACCAAGCACCGTTTCGATATCTCTGCTCAGCATCTTTGCATTGCTTCCCGTGATGTAAACTCGATATTTTCGGTTTGCAAGTCTTCTTGCAAAATTGGCCCACCCATCTACATTCTGTATTTCGTCAAAGAACAATACAGGACTACCTTCGTTCATGCTATGGTACGCTTGGAGTATGAAATCGAAGTCAGCCGCATTCATATCCTTTAAACGTTCATCATCAAAGTTGACATAAACGATATCTTCCATTTTCGTTCCTGTCTCTATCATTTGCTGTATACGTTGATAAAGTAAGTAGGATTTGCCCGCTTGTCTCACACCAACAAAAACATAATTGCCGTTTTCTTCTAATGTGACGGGGCGCTTAACCAAGTTGATATCACCAATATATTCTTGATTCTCTGATATGATGGCTCTAAACAATTCTATGTTCATGACTTTGCTTTTGGGTGTAAAATTAATTATTTTATTCGATGCCACCGAATAAAAAACGATAATTTTATTCAGTGGCATCGAATAAAAAAATCTTAATAATACATTTTCTATACTTTCCTAGGGGCGCTTTCGGCTTAATAATACACTTTTCTAGGGCTGTATACCGTTGGTTGTTAGAGCATAACGTTTATTTCTAGGCGGGGAAGGCCTCCTTGATATTATCTTTAATAATGGAAAGAAAACACAAATACCATAGTTTTATCTTTTACGGAAGACAAAACTATGGTAGGTCAAGACACACATGAGCGGTGTTTGCAGCACCACAGGAGGAGTGGCTATCTAAGCTAGAACAGTTGGACTTAATACTTGAACGAGCTTCCTCCTAGGAACTCCCTGATAAGCGAGGTGGGCGGCAAGGTACGGTTGGGGATAGGATGAATGTATCCCAAGAACTTACGGAGGCGATAAGCTTCGGCATATTCGGGGCAGTTTTCGGGCACCTGTTCGAGGAGCGGTTCGGCTTGCTGCTTGATCACTGCGAGCTCAAAGAGCATGGCGGTGTTAAACATTGCGTCGGCATTCTCTTGATAAGGGAAGATCCACTTGTTCTCGCCAGCACGCACCGAAGGCCATCGGTGGATGGTTTCCTGTGCATTGACACCACGATACTTGTAGTCGCGGATGATGCGGCGAAGCAGTCGGTTGTCGGTGGTAGGGATATAGTTGTGGTCATCCAGCAGAATGGTGGTCAGCGCAGAGATATACACCCGAAACTTCTTATCCTCACTTATCTGTGCCGTGAGTTCGGGATTGAGGGCATGGATACCCTCCACCACCAACACCTGATTGGCTTCAAGATGCAGTTTCTTACCGCTGCGTTCGCTCTTACCCGTTTGGAAGTTGTACTTAGGTAGCTCCACTGTTTCGCCGTTGAATAGCTGTTGTAGCTGTTGGTTGATCAGCGGGATGTTCAGCGCATAGATGCTCTCATAGTCGTATTCGCCATTGGCATCCTTGGGCGTCTGCTCTCGGTTGACAAAATAGTCGTCTAGGGAGATCTGCACCGGCCTGATGCCATTGGTGACAAGCTGGATGGAGAGACGCTTACAGAAGGTAGTCTTGCCTGACGAACTAGGACCGGCGATGAGCACCATCCGTGTGCCCTTGCGAGAGGCTATCTGATCGGCGATGAGCGAGATTTTCTTTTCTTGCAAGGCTTCACTGACATTGATCAGATCGGTAGAGAAACCCGCTTTCACGGCGGTGTTAAAGTCGCCCACGGTACTGATGCCTAGGATGCGATTCCAGCGGTGTTGCTCCTTAAAGATATCAAACATCTTGTCCTGCTTGATCATCTCGCCAAGGCGTGAAGGATCTTCTCGGGACGGGATACGCAGCAGCAGACCATCAAAATAAGGTTCTACGCCATAGAGCGTGAGCTGCGAGGTGTTGGTCAGCAAGGCCCCGTAGTAATAGTCCACATAGTTGTCCAGCTGATAATAAGTGGTGTATAGCTTGCCCGTACTCTTGAGTAGGCGCACCTTAGAGGTGTTGCCGCGTTCCTCAAAGAGCCTTATGGCTTCGTCGGTTGGCACTTCGAACCGACGGATGGGCAACTTCGCTTCTACGATCTGTTGCATACGGCGGCGTATCTTCTCTATATCGTCTTGCGTGATGGCGTGACCTATGTTTAGATAGCAGTAGTAGCCATTGCTGACGGGAGTGTCGATGACCGTCTGTGCGGTGGGAAAAAGGTCGTGCACAGCCTTGCAGAGCACCATGAAGAGCGTACGCGTATAGGTGCGAGAGCCCGATGAGGTGGTGATGTCTTGGTATTCCACATCCTTGTTGTGATACAATCGGTAGTGGAGACCCTCCACCTTGTTGTTGACCATCGCATTGATGGGTGTGTGCTTCATGTTGAGCTGAAGCAGCGTATAGGCTTCAGAGAGCGTGCTGCCCACTGGTATCTCTAGGGTCTGACCATTGTTCTTACAACGTATCTGTATCGTATGTTTCATAAGGTTTGGGGTTAGGATTGATTGTTTATAGTTCTAAAGGGGGTTGACTATGCAAAGATAGGATATTAATCGTCCCTTTACAAGTCATCCATAGGTATTTAACGATATTTTACCCCTTATCCATTTCTTCGTCATACGATAGCTTTCACAGCGTCATCACTGCCCTTTTATCATCCGATAGAGGCATGAATGGAAGGAAAAATAAATTATTCTTTGGAGAAAAATAAATTAATTTTCCTAGAAAAACAATTTATTTTTCCATCCGAAAGCAACCTTACAAGAAGGTGAAAGTTAGCATTTTGCCCGTTAAGAAAGCCGATAACGGACAATGTTCAAATATTTACGGGAAAACATTTGCAAGTATCTTTGAGATTCATTACTTTTGCTTGCATATTGTAAATAGACGAACCTTCCTTATTAAACAAAACACATACCTTATGGAAAATATAGATAAGTTAGACCGAAAAATACTTGGCATATTGTCAACCAACGCACGTCTACCTTTCAAGGACGTAGCCGCTCAATGCGGCGTGTCACGCGCCGCCATTCACCAACGTGTACAACGACTGGTTGACGATGGCGTGATTGTAGGCAGCGGCTTCCACATCAACCCTAAGAGTCTAGGCTATTACACCTGCACCTATATCGGTATCAACCTGGAACGCGGTTCGATGTATCGCGAGGTGGTGGACCGATTGATGTCCATTCCCGAGATAGTGGAGTGTCACTTCACCACTGGTCCTTACACGATGTTGGTGAAGCTCTACGCCAAGGACAACGAGCAGCTCATGGAGTTGCTCAACGATCAGTTGCAGTCGATACCCGGTGTGGTCAACACGGAGACCCTTATCTCGCTGGAGCAAAGCATCAAACGCGAGATTCCTATCTCTCCTGAACCTTCTAAACCCAAGGCTGACAAATAACTATAAAGCACGATTAAGAAGAAATGAACTTTTCGCTTGATAACCATCTGGACACGTTCTACACACGCTTCCCAGAGGGAAATCGTCAGCCCGTGATTGGGTTGACAGCCAACTTTAATGACGGTAACGCACTGCTCAGCGAGCGCTATTATCAGCAAGTGATTGATGCGGGAGGCACGCCAGTGCTCATTCCGCCTACAGCAACACCCGATGTGCTAATCAACATCTTGGATCATATAGATGGATTGCTGCTCACGGGTGGGGCTGACATTAACCCGCTATGGGCAGGGGAGCAACCCTCCACACACCTCCACGGCATCAACGCCAAGCGCGATCTATCCGAGCTGTTGCTCACACGGCTAGCTTACAATCGGCAGATACCTATGTTGGGCATCTGTCGAGGCATACAAACCCTCGTGACGGCACTGGGCGGCAAGGTGCAACAGGATATCTATGAGGATTATATCCCTCATGCCACCATGCCTGAGAAGAGCAAGAGCGGCGCGACATTGGGTTCACCATTTGCACCAGCAACCATCAAGCACAGTCAGGATGCCGACCGCTCTGAACCTACCCATAGCGTACAGGTTGTGGCTGGCACCATGCTCGCCAACATCTATCATGCTGAGACGCTCTACGTCAACTCATTCCACCATCAAGCGGTGAAGGAGACGGGCAAGCGTTTTCGCATCTCAGCTAGATCGACGGATGGCGTGATAGAAGCCATCGAGAGCCGCGAGTTTAAGGGTATCATTGGTGTGCAGTGGCATCCGGAATGTCTCGGTGCTGAAGGACAGAGGCTCTTTGCTTGGCTGGTGGATCAAGCACGATGCTTCAGCGATGCCAAACGCATACACAGCAAGACCTTGACGCTCGACACCCACTGCGATACGCCGATGTTCTTCCCACAAGGTGTGGCGTTCGATCAGCGTGATGAGCGCATTTTGGTAGACCTGCATAAGATGACCGATGGCAGACAAGACGCGGTGACTATGGCGGCTTACCTACCCCAACCCAATATAGGTGAGACGTTCTCGTCCAAGATTGATCTTGCGGGTATCATGAAATACAACGCCCAATTGGCTTCCAAGTATATCAGGCGGAAGGCGGGTGCATCAGCCAAAGAGCCCGAGCAGCTCTCTATCTCGCCCTTACAGTATGCCGACTTGATATTTGACAAGATTGAGGAAACGGTCAAGCAGAACAGTCGTTACCTAAGTATTGCCCGCACACCATCTGATGTGTATGAGGACAAACGGAAGGGTCGTAAGTCTATTCTCTTTGCTATCGAGAACGGATTGGCGCTCGAGGGCAACCTTGCCAATGTGAAGTATTTTGCCCAGCGAGGTGTGACCTATATCACGTTGTGCCACAATGGGGACAACGATATATGCGACTCGGCACGCGGATGCAACACTCATGGCGGTGTGAGCCGATTTGGACGACAGGTGATAGAGGAGATGAACCATAACGGCATCATGGTGGATCTGAGCCACGGAGCCGAGAAGAGTTTCTGGGACGCGCTTGAGATCAGTGCTACACCTATCGTTTGCAGTCATGCCAACTGCCGTGCGCTATGTGATCACCCACGCAACCTCACCGATGATCAGCTGCGCGCATTGGCCAAGAAAGGCGGTGTGGCACACATCACGCTCTACCACGGATTTCTGAAAAAAGAGGGTGAAGCTACCGTGCGTGACGCGCTTGCTCACCTGGAGCATGCCATCGAGGTGGCAGGCATCGATCATGTGGGTATCGGAACCGACTTTGATGGTGACGGAGGTGTACGCGGCTTTGCCGATGCATCAGAGATGATACAGTTTACCATGCACCTGATGCGCCGAAAATATAGCGAGAAAGACATAGAAAAGATATGGGGTGGCAACTGGCTAAGAGTGATGTCTAAGGTGCAACGACAGCGATAAGCACCGCCTACCCAGTAATATGGAAGTAACAATAAAACAATAATGAAACGACCAACAACAATGAAGATAATAGTCGTTGTGGTGCTCGTGGCGCTGATCGGAGCTTTCACAACGGGTTGGAAACAGCTATCTGGCTCTCATGATGCTGACGATAGCGAAACAGATACGGCAATGGTAGCAAAACCCCTAGGACCTAAGTTTGACGCTGACTCGGCTTACACGTTCTGCGCAGCACAATGCGCCTTTGGTGAACGCGTCATGAACAGCCCCGCACACGAGAAGTGTGGCCAATGGATTGTGAACAAATTCAAGCAATACGGCTGCGAGGTGACCGAGCAGAAGGTGGATCTCAAGGGTTATGACGGCACCGTGCTCAAGACCACAAACATCATTGCGCAATACAATCCCAAAGCCACGCGACGCGTGATGCTCTGCGCTCACTGGGACGCTCGCCCTTGGGCTGACAACGATCCCGACTCTACCAAGCACCACATGCCCGTGATGGCTGCCAATGATGGCGCTAGCGGTGTGGGCGTATTGCTCGAGGTGGCTCGCCAACTCAACCTCATGGCAACCTCGAAGGGCAAAGAGGCGGAGGCTTTACCACGCGACCTCGGTGTAGACTTTGTTTGTTTCGACGCTGAGGACTGGGGTTTGCCACAGTGGGTGACCGACTATCAAGGTCAGGATGACACTTGGGCGCTGGGCGCACAGCATTTCTCTAAAAACTATCCATTGCCCGTCAAACCGATGTTCAGTGTGCTGCTGGATATGGTAGGGGGCGAAGGCGCACAGTTCTACCGCGAGGGTATGTCGGTAGAATACGCTTCAGACGTGGTCAACCGCGTTTGGCAAGCAGCTAAGAACGCCGGTTATGCCAACTACTTCCCTGACGAACAGGGTGGCATGGTAACCGATGACCATATTCCTCTGAACCAAAACGCAGGCATTCCGACGGCAGATGTGATAGCCTACTACCCCGATTGCCAACAGAGCAGCTTCGGTCCTACATGGCACACGGTGTCTGACACGATGGATCACATAGACCGCAACACCTTGCAAGCAGTGGGTCAAACGATGATTCAGATGCTTTGGGAAATCTGATCGGAGATTTTTCACTAAAAAAATCGCCCGAGTATCGTCTGCCAAACGATACTCGGGCGAAATGCTTTTATACAACGTCCACCACTAAAAATCTTCACTCTTCCTTGCCTTCTCGCACCTTGAGATTCTCTCTTGAGCCCCTGCTATACCACTGATATTAACCTTTTTTATCGTGTTACGAATCATTATCAGCGATTTTGGTAATTCTAACCGGAAATTATTTATCATCTGTTAGGTATAAAAGGTCTAATTTTGCAAGCGTAAGATATTCGTTATTGACATCTCATGTTTCACCTCTTTATATATTATAACACGATGAGAAGAATCTTTTACACGCTAGTAGTGATGATGATGGCTACGTTCCATCTCTCTTCCTGCGCTCAAAACAAATCACAAGAACAAAACACTGGTAATATGAAATCGACAAAAACGCTCGTTGTCTACTACTCACGCACCGGTAACAATTATGGTGTGGGTAACATCAAGGAGGGCAACACCCAAGTGATGGCTCAGATGATTGCTGACGAATGGGGTGCCGATCTGTTCCAAGTGGAGCCTGTCAAGGAGTATCCCGCTGACTATACCGCTTGCACCGAGGTGGCCAAGACGGAGCATAACAGCAACGCTCGCCCTGAGATCAAAGCCGATAAGGACATCGCCGCTTATGACACCATCTTCATCGGATACCCCATCTGGTGGGGCGATGCACCGATGCCGCTATACACGTTCATAGAGAAGCACCAATGGAACGGCAAGACCGTCATCCCGTTCTGTACGCATGAGGGTAGCGGTCTGTGCAACGAGGATGACATCCAGAGCGCTTGCAAGGGCGCCACACTGCTCAAGGGCCTTGATATGTATGGCCATGTGGCTCAGAACAATCGCAACGAAGCCCGTCAACAGGTGCATCAGTGGTTGAACAATATCAGATAGAACGCAATATTATAAACCTCAAAGATACTACTACAATGAAGAAGTTGTTGATGATTTGCAGCGCGATGATGCTCTTCTTGACGGCATCGGCGCAACCCAAAGTGTATATGACACGAGAGATCAGTGCCGAATCATTGGTCCGAATATACAAGGCGCTCGGTGTGCCTGCTACTGGACGAGTGGCTATCAAGATCAGCACGGGCGAACAAGGGGGTAACAACTACCTGAAGCCCACGCTCATCCGAGGCCTTGTGGATGAGGTCAACGGCACGCTGGTGGAGTGTTGCACCGCCTACGGAGGAAGCAGACAGGACAAAGGAAAGCACTGGCAGACGGTGCACAATCATGGTTTCGACTCGATAGCCGCAGTGGATATCATGGACGAATATGGTCAGATTCGCATCCCCGTACAGGACAAGAAGCACATCAAGTATGACATCGTGGGTGACCATCTGGCTCATTATGACTTCATGATCAACCTTGCCCACTTTAAGGGACACGCCATGGGAGGATTTGGTGGCGTTCTCAAGAACCAGTCTATCGGTGTGGCTTCCACTGCTGGCAAAGCTTATATCCACTCTGCTGGTAAGACGCAGTATGCCGATTCGCTATGGCAGAACATTGCCCAACAGGACGATTTCCTTGAGAGTATGGCTGCTGCAGCACAAGGTGTGGCCCAGTATTTCGGCAAGAATATTATCTATATAAACGTGATGAACAACATGAGTGTGGACTGCGACTGCGATGCGCACCCAGCCGATCCTATGCTAAAGGACATGGGTATCCTTGCTTCCACTGACCCAGTGGCGCTGGATCAGGCTTGCCTGGACCTTGTGTTCAATCACAAAGCTACTCCGGGAGATGACGAGAAACCGCTCATCGAACGCATCAACCGCCAGCACGAAACCTACATCACAGATTATGCGGAAAAGATAGGGCTCGGAAGCAAGAAGTATGAGCTGGTGATGATTCCTTAAGAACCAATTGTTTCAATCATGATAGGCTTGTGCCTGCTGTCTATGCAGGCCTTGCCACCTTCCTTAAGCAAGACCCTAGAAGGTCCTGCTAGGGGCATTCAATCTCAATAGAAAACTTATTTTTCAGTCTCTTGGATAAGGGAAAGTCCATTTTTAATACAGATTATTCAATCTCAAAAAGCTAGAAAGAATGAAATTCAGTTCTCCAATAATAGTGTGTATATCTATGTGTGCAGTCGGTATCGCAACCTTCTCTTGCGTCTGCGAGGCTTATGCAGCAGACAAGAGAGAGGTTGCTCATACCGATTCACTCTTCACACATCCGCTGGATGAAGTGGTGGTAACGGGTAGCAACAACGCCACCTCTCGCAACCTATTGCCTTACACGGTTTCGGTGGTGGGTAGCAGACAACTGGAATCGACCGGCCACACCCAACTGCTATCAGCCTTGTCCGGTGAGATACCAAGCCTGTTTGTTTCCCAACGCAGCATGTTGGGCTTCGGCGTGAGCAACGGCGGCAGTGGCGGTATCAAGATTCGCGGTGTGGGAGGCTCCCCTACCAACGCCATCTTGATGATGGTGGACGGACAACCGCAGTTTGCTGGCATCTACTCACACCACGTAGCCGACTTCTACCAGACCGAGAATGTGGATCATGTAGAGGTGCTTCGTGGTCCTGGATCGGTGCTCTATGGCTCTAACGCAATGGGCGGTGTGGTAAATGTAATCACGAAACAAGCGCAAGCTGATGGCGTAAAGACCACCCTCACGTCCCAATATGGCTCTTATAACACGTGGCAGACTTCTCTGACCAATATGATTCGCAAAGGACGTTTCTCTTCTTTGGTGTCGCTAGGATACGATCGCACCGATGGTACACAGGATCAGTTCGACTTCAAGCAAAGTTCGCTTTATGCCAAACTGGGTTACGATCTCACATCGCACCTCACGCTCTCGGCAGATTATTCGTTAATGAACTTTGTGGGTAACGACCCTATCTATGCCAAGCTATCCAATCCGGAATCGACCGATATCTACCACCAAGATGTGATTCGGGGTGAGAGTTCGCTGTCATTGACTAACCGATCGGCATCGACCAATGGCGCAGTGAGGGTTTATTACAGCTATGGCAACCACTTTATCGATGACCCACGCCACTTCCATAGCTTGGATGATCGGTTCGGTGTGTTGGCTTATCAGAACTTCAAGCCATGGAAAGCGGCACAAGCCACAGTGGGTTTCGACTTTGATACCTACACCGGTAAGATTCCCGTTTCGGGCGGAAGAGAGCATCAAGAAGGGTCGCTCTCCACGATGAACCGCAAGAGCATCACCGAATATTCGCCTTACATCACGCTGTCACAAGACTTATGGGAAGGACTGCTGACGCTCAATGGCGGACTGCGTATGGCCAACAGCGACCGCTTTGGCACGCATTATGTTCCTCAACTGGGTTTCGCTCTGCATCCCACCGAGGCGCTGAACGTGAAGGTTTCCATGGCGAAAGGTTACCGCAACCCGTCGTTCCGCGAGATGTATCTGTATCGCACAGCCAACGAAGACCTTGATCCGGAAAGGTTAACCAACTATGAGGTGGGCGTGAGTTACCAGTTTGGGCGTTATCTCATAGCCGATCTGACGGGCTATTTCAGCCAAGGCAGCAACCTCATCCAAACCGTTGAGATGAAGAACGTGAACACGGGGCGATTTATAAATAAAGGTATCGAACTGTCATTGCAGAGCCATCCCGTGGAGAATGTGCTCCTACGTGCCTCATACAGTTATCTGCATAGCAACCTGAACAACCTCACCGCAGCTCCGAAGAACCAATACTTCTTTGGCGTTACATGGGAGGCGCTGCCACAACTATCCATTGATGCCAACCTCAAAGGCGTAGGTGGTCTGTATGTTTCTGATGCTATGGCACACCAAAACTATGTGTTGTTACAGATGAAAACTGCTTATCGGGTGATGCGCTGGGCAGAGCTATTTGTCAATCTCGACAATCTCACCAACGCCAAGTACACCATCAACCGCGGATATGAGATGCCTGGAACCACCATCTCGGGCGGTTTCAAACTCCACTTCTAATATTCATTTCATCCTAAAGCCTTCATTTTCATTCAGTGTTAGTGTGAATAAGGTTTATATTTAAGAGGTTTATGTTTATCGGATCCTACTCTGGCAGAAAGCGTTCTGCGGAGTAGGATCTTTTGTTTTGTTCTGTTTCTGAAAATTAAAAAAGGGGAAAGGTTCGTTCGTTGTACCTTTCTACATATGGAGAATATCACTCGGTGAGTTTCTTACTCATATATTTCACAGGATAATAGATGGCGAGCCAACCCACCACTATCACCGTGAGGAATACCCCCACCACGTCCGTTGGATGTACGCTGACGGGATAAGCATCCACCACATAGTTGCCTGCCGAACTGCCGAGGTGCACCAGTCCGTATCGTTGCTGCAACAAGCAGAGCAACAGACCGAGCGCAATGCCTACCACCGCACCTGCGATGGCTATCATTCGCCCCTCAAAGAGGAAGATCTGACAGATCTGTCGGTTGGTAGCACCGATGTTACGGAGTGTTCGCACATCGTTTTTCTTATCAATGATCAGCATCGAGAGCGACCCTACGATGTTGAAACTAGCCACCAAGAGGATAAACGTGAGGAAGATATAAGCAAAGAGCTTCTCTATCTTCATAATCTTGAAGTTGTCCGCTTGTTGCTCATAGCGATCCATCACGGTGTATTTGTCACCTAAAGACTGCTGTATCTCTTCCTTAGCTTGATTGATATCCACACCCGGTTTCATACGCAGTTCGAGCGAGGTGAGCTCACCTTGCCGGTTAAACATGCGTCGCGCAAAGGGCAGACTGGTCAAGATATAATGCTTGTCATACTTGTTTTGCTTTACTTGGAACACCACGCCGGGTGACAGCACCGAGTCCTCCACGAACGCGTTGGACGGATTGCTCATGTCATACTGCCCCTTACGTTGTGGCGCATAGATATGGAGATAATCTCTCCAATCCACTCCGGTACCCAACTCCTTAGCTATCCATATGCCCAACACGGCGTACTCCAAGTTGGCAGTGTGCAGATCGAACGTCCCATCGCCGTAAAGGATGTTACGGATGTTGGTCAGCGAGTCGAAGTTGTCTTCCACTCCCTTAATCGTTATCATCTGTTGCTTTCCATGATACACCGCCAACGCCTGATCCTCCACACACGCGGTGGACACCATCACGTCCGGTCGCTGCCGCACCTGGGTGAGCAACGGGTCATCCGCAGCTACAGCCTTACCGCTGACGGGTTGGATCTTAAGTTGGGGATCAAACTCGGTAAAGAATGAAGCGATAAGGTCTGAGAATCCATTAAAGCTACTGAGCACCACCACCATCGCCATCGTTGCCACGGCAACGCCTATCACCGAGATGATACTGATGAGGTTGATGGCATGCGTACTCTTCTTAGCAAAGAGATAACGCTTAGCTATATAGAATGGAAAGTTCATGGATATTCACGTCAAAAATACAATCGTCACTCCTTCATTGTCTGAGGAGTGACGGCTCGTTATTGTTTCAGAAGGTTGTCGATGCGCTCGATATAGTCGAGTGAGTCATCGATAAAGAATCTCAGTTCAGGAATGATGCGTAGCTGATTGTGCACGCGCCGTCCCAGTTCGTAACGTATCTGCTTCTCGTTAGCATTGATATTCTTCAGCAGTTCCTCTCCTTTCTCAGATGGGAAGATGCTCAGATACGAGGTGCAGATGCTCAAGTCGGGACTCACACGGACGCGAGTGACGCTCACGAGCACTCCATGCATCATGCGTGTCTGACTTTGGAAGATCGTTGCGAGTTCTTTCTGTAACAGTCGTGCGATGCGATTTTGTCTTGTTTCTTGCATGTATGATATTGTTATTAACTATGCAAAGTTAAGCAATATTACTGATTTGCCCAAACATTTGCTTTGTGTTTCGTTTCTCTCTGTGGCTAAGGCTTCTTGCGGATGAGCGTCAGTCCGTCACGGATAGGGAGGATAACCTTCTCTACACGTGGGTCGGCGGCAATGGCATCGTTGAACGTGCGGATGCCTTTGGTTTGGCTATCGTGGTCATATGCGGGGTCTATGACGTGCCCATCCCACAGGGTGTTGTCAGCGAGGATAAATCCGCCGGGACGCAACAGTCCTAACACCATCTCACAGGTAGACAGGTATGTGCGCTTATCTCCATCGACAAAAGCCATATCAAAGGTCACTCCGAGCTTCGGCGCTTCGATGTTTGCGTCACCGATACGGAAGTCGATGCGGTCAGCATAAGGCGAACGTTCTATCCACGGACGCGTGAAGTCTTCCATCTCGTCATTGATTTCGAACGTATACACCTTACCGCCGGGTTGCAATCCCTCTGCCATGCACAGGGCGCTATACCCACTGAACGTGCCCACCTCAAGGATATTGGTGGGACGAATCATCTCCACCATCATCTTGAGCAGTCGTCCTTGCAGATGTCCGGAAGCCATACGGCCGTGCACGGTGTGGATATTCGTAGCGCGCCACAGCCGATAGAGGTAGTCGCCTTCGGCATCGATATGGTCAGAGATATACTGATCGAGTTGTTCGTCCATCATGATTGTCTTTCAAGGGTGATTGCTTTGAGCGCCTCCACTGCCAGTCGATAACTATCCAAACCGAAGCCTTGGATGGTTCCTACACACGCTGGGGTTATCATAGAATGGTGTCTAAACTCTTCTCTGCCGCTAATATTGCTGATATGAACCTCCACTACGGGTGTGGTGATGGAACGGATACAGTCGCGCAAGGCTACGCTGGTATGGGTGTAACCGCCCGCATTGAGCACCACGCCATCGTAGCTGAATCCCACTTCTTGTAGCTTATTGATCAATTCACCTTCTATATTGCTCTGAAAGTAGTGCAAGGTCACATCGGGAAAGGTCTTGATCAGATGATCCATACACGCATCCATCGACTTCTTTCCGTATATATCGGGTTCGCGAACGCCTAACAGATTGAGGTTAGGACCATTGAGAATTAATATCTTCATCGGCTTAATTTATCCAAAATAAATGGTTATCTTTGCATGACTCATGCATGATTTTCTTATTGCAAAGATAATGCAAATAGGTCAAGAAACAAAATATTTGTTATCTGTTTTTATGGCTTGTAGAATACCTATGAGTGAATATGTCAATATAAATTGAATAGCTATGTCCGTCAATACCTCGTCATCCACATCCATGTTTGATCGTTATCGTCAGTATCTGAAGTTAGAAAAGGGCTATTCTCCCAACACCATTGATGCTTACATTCGCGACCTGGACAAGCTATTGCGTTTTCTCAAGGACGAACAAACGGATGTGTTGGATGTCAAACTGAGCCATCTTCAGTTGTTTGCCGCTACCATCTCGAGCATCGGTATCGGTGCGCGGTCACTGGCTCGCATCCTTAGTGGCGTACGACAGTTTTACCGTTTCTTGGTGCTAGACGATTATCTGGAGAACGATCCCACCGAACTGCTTGAGTCGCCGAAGCTGCCGCAGCATCTGCCTGAGGTTCTATCGACCGCTGAGGTGGATTTGCTCGAGGGCGCTATCGACCTTACCAAGTGGGAGGGACAGCGTAACAAAGCCATCATCGAGATGCTCTTCTCATGCGGTTTGCGTGTCAGCGAACTGGTAAATCTTAAGTTTGCCGACCTGTTCTTGGAGGATCAGTATCTCCGCGTGTTGGGTAAAGGCTCTAAGGAACGCTTGGTGCCTATCTCGGAGCGCGCCATTGACGAACTGCAAGCTTGGTTCATGGATCGTTCTGCCATGAATATCAAGCCCGGCGAGCAAGAGTATGTGTTCCTTAATCGCCGCGGCCATCACCTCACCCGTACCATGATTCTCATCATGATCAAGCGTTATGCTGTCGAAGCGGGCATCCGCAAGACCATCTCACCGCACACCCTCAGACATAGTTTTGCCACCGCACTACTCGAAGGGGGCGCTGACCTCCGTGCTATCCAAGCGATGCTCGGGCACGAATCGATTAGCACCACGGAGATCTACACCCACGTCAGCACCACCACGCTGCGTGAAGAGATTCTCCTCCATCACCCTCGCAACATCATGTATCAGCATCATCAAGATACAGCCAGTCAGCTTCCGTCTGACGAGCCTATCTCTCATAACGATTGCTAAAATATCAAACAAACCGAAAAATATCCGTGAAATTTATATAAAATAAGGAGTATTCTTTGCGTTTCACCGATATTTGCGTACTTTTGCAACGTTATATTAGGCATAATCTATGTCCTTTTATGCCATTAGGAACAGTATCAAAAGTAATCGAGAAATATCAACCAAGTATTAATAATATGAAACTGAAACAACTTTTTGTAGTGGTTTTGCTTTCCATTGCAGCCATGGCGTCTGCACAGATGCCTAAGATTCCAGTTGACCCTAACGTGAAAATAGGCCATCTGGACAATGGATTGACTTATTACATCCGCCAGAACAACTGGCCTGAACACGTTGCCAACTTCTATATCGCGCAACGTGTAGGTTCCATTCAGGAGAACGAAGACCAGCGTGGTTTGGCCCACTTCTTGGAGCACATGGCTTTCAACGGAAGTGAACACTTCCCTGACAGCACGCTCTTAGATTACACACGTTCTATCGGTGTCGAGTTTGGTAGCGACCTGAACGCCTACACTGGTATCGACCAAACGGTGTACCGCATCTGTAATGTGCCTACCCAGCGCGAGTCAGCACTCGACTCTTGTCTCTTGATTTTGAAAGACTGGAGCAACGGTCTGACCCTTGACGATAAAGAGATAGACCAGGAACGTGGTGTGATTCACCAGGAATGGCAGATGCGTAGCAGCGGTAGCATGCGTATCTTCGAACGTTTGCTTCCTAAGTTGTACCCTGGTTCTAAGTACGGCGAGCGTCTTCCTATCGGTCTGATGTCTGTGGTGGACAACTTCAAGTACAAAGAACTGCGCGACTACTACCACAAATGGTATCGTCCAGACAACCAAGCCATCATCGTGGTGGGTGACATTGACCCTGCCAAAGTAGAGGCACAGATCAAAGAACTGTGGAAGGACGCTGTCACACCAGCCGATGCTGCCAAGGTGGTAGACGAACCCGTACCTGACAACGACAAAGCTATCTACCTCTTTGATAAGGATAAGGAGATGCCTTACAACCTCGTCAGCGTAGCCATGAAGCACGACGTGACTACCAACGAAGAGAAGGAGAGTTTCGGATACCTCTTTAGCAACTACTTCAAGAACATCGTTGCGATGATGCTCAACCAACGTCTCAGCGATGCAGCGCAGAAAGCTGACTGTCCTTTCATCCAAGCTTCAGGTAGCGACGGACAGTTTATCTACTCTAAGACCAAAGATGCATTCAGCCTAGACGCTGTTGCCAAGGAAGGCAAGATATGCGAAACACTTGAGGCTGTGTACCGTGAAGCACAACGCGCACGCCAGTTTGGTTTCACAGCAGGCGAGTATGACCGTATGAAAGCTGAATACCTATCACAGCTCGAGTCTGCTTACACCAACCGTAACAAGATCAAGAACGACCAGTATGGTGACGAATACCGTGACCACTTCCTCGATAACGAACCTATCCCTGGCATCGAGGTAGAGTATCAGGTGATGAAACAGCTCATCAGCATGCCTGATCTGTCTGTTGATGTCATTAATGAAGATCTCAAGGAACTGATCTCTGACAATGATACCAACCTCGTGGTGTATGTCATGGGACAGGAGAAGGACGGCGCTACCTATCCTTCTGAGGCTGACCTTGCCAACAGCATTGCTAAGGTTCGTGGCGAAAAGCTCGAAGCTTACGTTGATAACGTGAAGAACGAACCGCTCGTTGACGTTACCACACTGCCTAAGAAGGGTAAGATCGTTAAGGAAACAGAGAACAAGACCTTGGGTTATAAGGAACTGACGCTGTCTAACGGCGCTCGCGTGATTCTGAAGAAGACCGACTACAAGGACAACCAAGTATTGTTCCAGGCTATGGCCAAAGGTGGTAAGGGTCTCTATGGCAGCAAGGATTATGTCAATCTGAAACTCTTTGATGACGTGATTGGTGCCAGCGGATTGGGCGAATTCTCTAACAACGAGCTCAGCAAGGCTCTCCTCGGCAAGCAAGCTAACGTGGCTTGTCAGCTCAGTAGCTACTACCAATCACTCGGTGGATCATGCGTTCCTAAGGATATCGAAACCCTGTTGCAGCTTGTTTACCTCAACTTCAAGAGCGTAAAGAAGGATATGGACTCTTATAACAGTCTCATGCAGCAGTACGAGGTACAGCTCAAGAGCAAGGGTCTCTCTCCTGAATCAGCCTTCGGCGATTCTGTAACCACCACACTCTATGGACACAACCCACGTACCGCACCTCTCGAACTGAGCGATTTGAGCAAGGTCAACTATGATCGCATCCTCCAGATTCAGAAGGAACGTTTTGCCAACGCAGGTCAGTTTGTTTACTATTTCATTGGTAACTTCGACGAAGCAACGCTCCGTCCACTCATCGAACAGTACATCGGTTGTCTGCCTAAGGGCAAAGCTGAGAAGTGGAAAGATGCTCCTGAGTTTGCAAAAGGTATCGTTGTGAACAACTTCAAGCGCAAGATGGAGACGCCTAAGGCCATCGCTCTTGACGTTTATCACCAGCCAATGGCTTACAACGTGGACAATGCCGTGCTCGTTGACGCTGCTGCACAAGTGCTGACGATGGTTTATCTCAAGACCATACGTGAAGATGCATCTGCAGCTTACTCTGTTGGAGCAGGCGGATCACTTCAGCGTCGTGGCGATAAGGCCATCGCCCTCATTCAGGACTATTGCCCAATGGATCCTAACAAGTGTGACCAAGCTATCGGTCTGCTCGAGTCGGGTATGAAGGACAACACCGTTAGCGTTGACGCTGACAAGGTGGAGAAGATCAAGACCGCCATGCTTAAGAACCTCGATGAGCAGTTGAAGACCAACGGCTTCTGGCTTGACAACATCGACGAGTATGTATGGACAGGCGTAGACCTCGTTTCTGGTTATCGCAACGCTGTTGAGTCGCTCACTCCAGCTAAGATTGCAGCCTTCTTGAAGGGCTTGGTTAACACCAACAACCACGTTCAGGTCATCATGCTTCCTGAGAAATAAACCTTTCTGAAAGATCCCTATAAATCGAGTAGGAGATAAACGCTTATGAGCTGCGTTTATCTCCTACTTTTTGTTTTGATAGGTACAGACATCGAGTTAGATACTGCACATATCTGTAATTGATGGTTTGAGTTATTTTCTTACTATGTTTTTACAATAGTTTCTTTACTTCATTCATAGGCATTGAGGTAGCGATAGAAACCTGTTCGGGCGTAAATCCAGCAGAAAGCATTCGTTTTGCAGTAGCCACTTTTTCGCTGTTAGCACCTTCTGCCATACCTTCTGCTCTACCTTCTGCTCTACCTTCTGCCCGTCCTTCGGCTCTGCCTTCTTGATAACTGTCGTGTTGGAGAGTCTTCTCCACCCTTACGCTATCCCAAAACTTATCATACGCACGCAACTCTTCCTCATTGAATGCAGACACCTTCACTTCTTCTAGAGCCTTGCTTATTTCTGAGTTGTTAAGCAAATCGGCAGAAACTTCTTGGGTATTGACGTCTATCTCGGTGAGAAAACGAAGCCAAAGCACCATCATGCGCTTATCGGATATGCTATGCGGTGTAAACTTAGGCAGTTCGATGAAGGTGAAATGGAGTCCTTCTATCACCTTATCACTATCTTTATCGTGTACGATGCTATAGTTATGGATAAAACATTCGGGCATATCGTGCTCAAATATATCATTCACGAGATTAAGAGAATAGACGGGTTGAAGCTCGCTATACTTCTCTTTCCGCATGGCTTGGGTGACGTATAGTTTAGAGGCATTAAAGAGAACACGTTGCTTGAAAGAGTTGCTCCATTCCATTTGCATCTCCACACAGAACTTCCTACCCATGATATCCTCACATAGTACGTCCACAATGGAGTTCTTGTGTTGGTATAACTCAGGTACAAGTTCGGTGGGCAAATACTTGATACGACGTATTTGTTCACTCTCACCAAGGGGCAACAAGGCATTAAGAAGGCTTATTAGCAAGTCGGGATGTTTGCCAAATATCTTCTTAAAGGTCAAGTCTGCTTTTGGATCTAAATATTTCATACGTTACGCCTATTATAATGTGTTGTGGCAAAAATACTAATAATCTTTGATAATGCCAACTTTTGGCAATAGTAAATATTTGATTATCTCATCGCTTTTGATTATCTTTGCATAACTAAAAAAATTCTTCGCATGGAATCGATCAAGAATATTTTCAGAATAGGTAAAGGTCCTTCATCCAGTCACACGATGGGGCCCAACCACGCCGCAACCATCTACTCGCAGCGTCATCCCGAAGCCAAATCGTTTGAAGTGACGCTCTATGGCTCTCTTGCCGCTACAGGAAAAGGTCACCTCACGGACGTGGCTGTGACCGAAGCGTTAGCGCCGCGCCCCGTTAAAATCATCTGGAAACCCTCTGTGTTTCTACCCTTCCACCCCAACGGTATGCAGTTTGTCGCCGTGGATGGCTTTGGCAATAAGTCGGACGAGTGGACCGTGTTCAGCGTGGGAGGCGGTGCGCTTTCTGAAGGCAAGGGATTCAATGATCGATTCTATTCCCAACCCGTCTATGAGATGCATTATCTCAAGGACATCCAGCAATGGTGCGAGGCCCACGGACGTGGTTACTGGGAGTATGTGGAGCAATGTGAGGAGAGCGATATATGGGATTATCTCCATGAGGTATGGATGGCAATGAAGGAGAGTGTGCGCCGCGGACTGGATCAGGAAGGTGCTCTTCCGGGCCCACTGAACATCGCGCGCAAGGCAGCCAACTACTATGTCAAGGCGCAGGGATACAAACCCCAACTTCAGAGCCGTGGTCGCGTCTATGCCTATGCCCTTGCCGTGAGTGAGGAGAACGCCGCTGGAGGTACCATCGTCACCGCGCCCACCTGTGGATCGTGTGGCGTCATCCCTGGCGTGTTGTACCATCTGTCTGAAGGACACAACTTTTCAGAGAAACGCATCCTTCATGCGCTTGCCACGGCAGGTCTCTTTGGTAACATCGCCAAGACCAATGCGTCTATCTCTGGTGCCGAGGTAGGATGCCAAGGTGAGGTGGGTGTGGCATGCGCAATGGCTTCGGCTGCCTCCTGTCAGATCTTCGGGGGCACACCTTCACAGATCGAATATGCTGCCGAGATGGGGTTGGAGCATCACCTCGGCATGACCTGTGACCCGGTATGTGGCCTCGTTCAGATTCCTTGCATCGAGCGCAACGCCTTTGCAGCATGCCGTGCGCTGGACGCTCAGCTCTATGCCAGCTTCAGCGATGGTAAACACTTCGTGTCTTATGACCGCGTGGTGGCAGTGATGAAGCAGACTGGTTGTGACCTGCCCTCGCTCTATAAGGAGACCAGCGAAGGCGGTTTGGCTGCCTTCATGCACAAGGATAGATAAACCTTTAACATTCACCTATAATCCATAAGTCAGCCACGAACGCTAAAAAAGCGGTTTCGTGGCTGCTTTGTTTATACTTAAATGCATATACTTAAGATTCAAATAGTTACATAGATATTTACTTCTTTAAAATATTACTACTCAGCCACGAACGCTAAAAAAGTTGTTTCGTGGCTGAGTTTTTCTTTAAAAACCTTGCAGAACATTCTAGAAAATATTAAATTTGAAGCCTAAACAGAATGCACTAAAATATGGCTAAGATAATCGGACGAAAGCGAGAGCAGATACAACTGGAACGTCTCTTCAATTCCAAAGAGGCTGAGTTCTTGGTGGTTTATGGTCGAAGGAGAGTGGGTAAAACGTTTTTGATACGCAATTACTTCAAAGACAAGTTCACGTTTTACCACACTGCACTGTCTCCTTTAGAACTGGAAGAAGGTGATTTGCAGCAAGCTCAGTTGCAGAATTTTGCATCTTCATTACGTAGCTATGGCGCTGATATAAAAGATATTCCGCAAGATTGGTTGTCGGCATTTGACCTTTTGATTGATCTTCTGAAGGGGAAGTCAACCGAAAACAAGAAGATGGTCGTATTCATAGACGAACTTCCGTGGCTAGACACACCCAAATCGGGTTTTATCACGGCTTTCGAACATTTTTGGAATGGTTGGGCAGCAGGGCAAGACAATCTGCTCTTGGTAACCTGTGGTTCTGCTACTACATGGATTGTAGATCGATTGCTTTCCAATAAAGGTGGATTATACAATAGGGTAACGCACGAGATTCATCTTGCTCCGTTTACTCTAAAAGAGTGTGAAGAGTATTATAAGGAACACCGAATCATCATGGACCGGTATGATCAGGTACAATGTTACATGGCGATAGGAGGTATTCCTTATTATATGTCTTTTATGGAACCCGGCCGTAGCTTTGCGCAAAACATTGACAATCTGTTCTTCTCGCCTCATGGAAGATTGACGTTGGAGTTTGGACGACTCTTCGGTTCGATATTCACTTCGCCTGAACCCTATAAGCAGATTATCCGTTTGCTGGCCAATTATCGCGAAGGACTGAAACGTGAGGATATTGCACAAAAGCTGAATATGTCGTCGGGAGGAACCTTTAGCAAACTCCTTGAAGCGTTGGTTGTTAGTGATTTTGTTACCAAATATCAGTATTTCGGCAAATCCAAACGCGAAGTCTACTATAAGTTGACCGATTTCTACTCGCTCTTCTACATCCGCTTTGTAGACAAACCTAAAAAGAAAAACCCTGAATACTGGCAGAACAACCAGACCTCTCCTTCCGTTAATGCTTGGCGTGGATTGGCTTTTGAAGACGTATGTATGGTGCATACCGAACAGATTCGCAAGGCTTTAGGTATATTAGGTATACAGGTAGAGTGCTCGCCTTGGCATTACATTCCTATCAACAAAACGCAAAGGGGCGCACAGATCGACTTACTAATCAATCGTTCTGACCGAATCATCGACATCTGCGAGATGAAATTCTGTGTCAGCGATTATCGTATTGACAAGCAAGCCGATGCTAACATCAGAAACAAGATACAAACGGTCATGGACAATACACGTGGGCGACGTGCCATTCATCCCATCATCGTCACCACATATGGTCTCTGCCCGAACGAATATAGTTCCAAAATACAACGGGTTATCACCATGGACGATCTCTTCGAATGATGCCGCTTAATAACCTGAAAACAAAGATTTTTTGGCTTTCCTATCCGTTACCCAACCTTATTTTCGTACCTTTGCATGATAGAAGATTATGAACGATAATATTTCCAACTACGAGATTATGGCGCCCGTGGGCTCTTACGAGTCTCTCTCGGCGGCTATACAGGCTGGCGCAGGGTCGGTCTACTTCGGTGTGGGCAAACTGAATATGCGCTCTCACTCGGCTAACCACTTTGATCTATCGGATCTACGACAGATAGCCGAGACCTGTAACGCACACAATATCAAGACGTACCTCACGGTCAACACCATCATTTATGAGGCTGACCTACCCACGATGCGTGAGATTCTGGACGCTGCGCATGAGGCGGGCATATCGGCTATCATCGCCTCGGATGTGGCGGTGATGACCTATTGTCGGCAGATAGGATTAGAGGTGCACCTCTCCACCCAACTCAATATCACCAACACCGAAGCACTGAAGTTTTACGCGCAGTTTGCTGACGTGAGCGTCTTGGCACGCGAACTGAACATGGATCAGGTGCAGCAGATCCACGAAGCGATCCTCAGCACGCCTATCCTCGGTCCGAAGGGCGAACCCGTGCGCATCGAGATGTTCTGTCATGGTGCCTTGTGCATGGCGGTATCGGGCAAGTGCTATATGAGTCTGCATGCGCAGAACCGCAGCGCCAACCGTGGCGAGTGTGTACAGATCTGCCGCCGGTCATATCTGCTCACAGATCGTGAGACGGGCAACGAGATCGAGGTGGACAACAAGTATCTCATGAGTCCGAAGGATCTCAAGACCATCCGCTTCGTTGACCGGATGATGAAAGCTGGTGTGCGGGTGTTCAAGATCGAAGGACGTGCCCGTGGACCTGAGTATGTCTACACGGTGGTGAAGTGTTATCGCGAAGCCATACAGAGCGTGCTCGATGGCACATTCACCGAGGAGAAGAAGGATCAGTGGGACCAGCGACTGGCTACAGTGTTCAATCGCGGCTTCTGGGATGGCTACTATCAGGGTCAGACCATCGGCGAGTGGAACGACCATTACGGCTCGCGCGCCACGGAGCGTAAGGTGCTCGTGGGCAAGGTGACCAAGTATTTCGCCCGCATCGGGGTGGCTGAGGTGGCTGTGGAAGCCAACACGTTCAGCGTGGGGGATAAGCTCCTCATCACGGGCAACACTACTGGAGCGATGTACCTCGACGCCAAGGAGATACGTTATGACCTACACCCTGTGGACAAAGCCTTACAGGGGCAGCGCATCTCCATCGCCGTGCCGGGTAAGGTACGCCCCAACGATAAGTTTTTCCGAATCGATATGGTAGAAGAATAAGCCGCAAGGCTGTTCCACCTTATTATATATATAGACACCCACAGATATTTTGACACACAACGAAGCAATGGAATCAAACCCAACCATCAACCAACTGCAGGATGAAGTGATCGAGGAGTTTAACGACTTTGACGAGTGGATGGACAAGTATCAGATGCTCATCGACCTTGGCAACGACCTCGAATCGCTTGACGAGAAGTATAAGAACACCCAAAACCTCATCGAGGGATGTCAGAGCCGTGTGTGGCTGCAATGCGACTACACCGAGGGTCGTCTGGTGTTCACCGCTGACAGCGATGCGCTGATCACCAAAGGCATCATCGCGCTGCTCATCCGTGTGCTGAGCAACCACACCCCGAAGGAGATTGTCGATGCTGATCTCTACTTCATCGAGAAGATTGGCTTGCGTCAGCACCTCTCTCCTACCCGCTCCAACGGTCTGCTCTCGATGGTGAAGCAGATCAAGTCGTATGCCATCGCTTACCAAGCGAAGGAACAACTGCAGTAAGCCATGCGCAAACTACGCACCATAGAGATGCACCGCCTCACGGTGCAACAGTTTAAGGAAGCACCCAAGACACCGCTCATCGTGGTGCTGGATGATGTGCGCTCGCTCTATAACGTGGGTAGCGTGTTCCGCACCTGTGACGCGTTCCGCATCGAAGCGGTGTACCTCTGCGGCATCACGGCCACCCCACCCCATCCCGAGATCCATAAGACGGCACTCGGTGGCGAGGACAGCGTGGCATGGGAGTACTTCGAACGCACCGAGGATGCCATCAGCCAGTTGCACGCCAAGGGTTTCTTTGTCTATGCCGTGGAACAGGTCGAGGGTTCTACCAAACTCCAGTCGCTGCCCACTGACCTTCCCGGTGCTTGCGCCGTGGTGCTGGGCAACGAGGTCAAAGGGGTCAAGCAGACCGTTGTGGATCTGTGCGATGGCTGCCTGGAGATACCGCAGTTTGGCACGAAGCACTCGCTCAACGTCAGCATCACCTCGGGCATCGTCATCTGGGAGTTTGCCAAGCGATGTCTACCCACCACTGAGCCATCCGCTACCGCCCCACTCTCACCCCTACCCTAACCCGAAATATCCATTGTGTGGCTCTGTCCACACACCCCAAACGACAACAATAAACAGTTATACATTATGCAAGATTTGGTCATTTACAACACGCTACACCGACAGAAAGAGCGTTTCCAACCCATCGCTCCACCCCATGTGGGTATGTATGTTTGCGGACCTACCGTATATGGTGATCCACACTTGGGTCATGCTCGTCCCGCCATCACCTTTGACATCCTCTTCCGTTACCTCAAGCACATCGGTTACAAGGTGCGTTATGTGCGCAACATCACCGACGTGGGGCACCTTGAGCACGATGCCGATGAGGGCGATGACAAGATCGAGAAGAAGGCACGTCTGGAACAGCTCGAGCCTATGGAGGTAGCCCAGTATTACACCAACCGTTATCATGACGCGATGGCAGCGCTCAACGTGCTCCCTCCTTCCATCGAACCGCATGCCACGGGGCATATCATCGAGCAGGAGCAACTGGTAGAACAGATCCTCACCAATGGTTATGCCTATGAGAGCAATGGCAGCATCTACTTTGATGTGGTCAAGTATGATAAGGATCATCATTATGGTGTGCTCTCGGGACGTAACATCACGGATATGATTGACAACTCACGCGAGCTCGCTGGTGTGGGTGAGAAGAAGAATCAGGTCGACTTTGCCTTGTGGAAGAAAGCGCAACCTGAGCATATCATGCGCTGGCCCAGCCCTTGGAGCGACGGCTTCCCCGGATGGCACTGTGAGTGCACGGCGATGGGCCGTAAGTATCTGGGCAACCACTTTGATATCCACGGTGGTGGTATGGATCTGACGTTCCCGCATCACGAGTGTGAGATAGCACAGGCAGTGGCTAGTCAGGGTGACCAGATGGTGAAGTACTGGATGCACAACAATATGCTCACCATCAACGGTCAGAAGATGGCAAAGAGCCTCGGCAACTTCATCACCCTGGAACAGCTCTTCACCGGTGAGAACGACCTCCTGGAGCAGGCCTACTCGCCCATGACCATCCGCTTCTTCACCCTCTCAGCTCATTACCGCAGTACGGTGGACTTCAGCAACGATGCGCTCAAGGCATCTGAGAAGGGTTATCTCCGTCTGATGAATGCCATCGCTGACCTCGCGCGCATCACCACGGCAGATGCATCGGATGCACACACGGCTGCGTTTGTAGGTCAACTGCGTCAGAAGTGTTATGACGCGATGAACGACGACCTCATGACGCCGGGTGTGATTTCTTCGTTGTTTGAGGCTTGCCACCTGATCAACACGCTCCTCGACCACAAGGCGCAGATCTCTGCCGCTGATCTGAAGGAGCTCGCTGACACCATCCATCTGTTCACCTATGACATCCTCGGTCTGAAGGACGAACGCGCTGCGAACAACGACGCACGCGAGGAGGCTTACGGCAAGGTGGTGGATATGGTGCTCGCCCTACGCGCCAAAGCCAAAGCCAACAAGGACTGGGCTACCTCTGATGAGATCAGAGACGCACTGGCTGAGAATGGTTTTGAGGTCAAGGATACCAAGGATGGTGTCACCTGGAAACTGAACAAGTAAGTTTTCCACACTCGTTGTGGATAACTCTCCTTTCCGCTGAACATATATCGTCAGTCAATAATATACCTTTAAGGTTGAGAAACGAATGGTTTCTCAACCTTTTTTAATTTGTTTTTCTCCAAAGAATAATTTATTCTTTCCACACAATTAATTTATTTTTCCACACCAAAGGGCTGTTATCAGTGGATAAAAGGGGCGTTGTGACCTGATAAAAGGTGTCGTTCCACGATTCCTAAGCGCTTCTATGGTGTGTGGATAACCCCTATGTTATCCACATATTAGTTATCCACAATTCGCATAACTATGTGGATAACTCGCTATCTTTCTGAAAATAAGTAAACAACGATTTCATAACTTGTTAATAAGTTGGGGATACAAGCTCTATAATCTTGCCTTAGATCCTATACGGCGCAGCGAGACTAAAGCCCCTGTGGGGCCGAAGCGAAACAAAAACATGCGGCGCAGCGAGACTAAAGCCCCTGTGGGGTCGAAGCGAGACAAAAGAGCCTGTGGCTCCTGTGGGGTTGTTCATAACCTTGGGGAAAACCTTATGGAAAACTTCTTGATAACTCTGTGGATATCCACAACAGACGGGCGGAAGGCGCGGCGGCGTGGATATCCACAGGGTTATTCAGGGGGTATTGGAGAACTTTTCAACGGTTTTGCACACGAAAAAGATATAAACTTATTAACTTTGCAACGAAAAGGGAAAGTGTGGAAAACATAGGTTAAAGGCTGAAAACCAATAAGAAATAATCCACAGAGGTTGTGAACAACGCTTCCTCTGATGTTTATAACCTTTCTGGCAAGAAATACATGGGAAAGTTATAAGGCTTATCCACAACCTATCATACCTTATCATTCCTTTCTCTTTCTTAAAACAAAAAAAAGAATAGAATAATATAACTGGTGAACAGAATGGAAATAAAAAAAGAATGGAAGGAACAAGGATATATCTCTGAAGCCGTACCCGAGACGCTTGACCTCAAACAGGAGATACGTCGGTTATGCAAGGAGAAGGATGCTATCATCCTCGCCCACTATTACACCGTGGGGGAGATACAGGAGATAGCCGACTTTGTGGGCGACTCGCTCGCGCTGGCACGGAAGGCGGCGCAGACCTCGGCTAAGGTCATGGTGATGTGTGGCGTCCACTTCATGGCAGAAACCTGCAAACTGCTCTCGCCGGAGAAACTTGTCCTCTGCCCTGACCTCACGGCGGGATGCTCCCTCGCAGATAGTTGTAAGGCGGAGGATCTGCGTCGGTTCAAGGAGGAGCATCCGGGTTACCAGGTGGTGAGTTATGTCAACACCACCGCTGCCGTGAAGGCACTCACCGACTGTGTGGTGACCTCGGGCAACGCGGAGAAGGTCATGGCGTCGTTCCCTAAGGATGCGAAGATCATCTTCGGACCGGATTATAACCTGGGCAACTATATCAACTCGGTGACGGGTCGTGAGATGCTCCTGTGGAACGGAGGTTGTCATGTGCATGAGAAGTTCTCCGTCGCTGGCATCCTCGCGCTTCGTCAGCAGCACCCTCAGGCGGTGGTGATGGCGCATCTGGAGTGTAAGGCACCCGTGCTTGCCGCCGCTGACGTGAAGGGTTCTACGGCTACGATGCTCCGCTATGCACAGGAGCACCCCGAGCAGAAGGAGTTTATCGTGGCTACGGAGGCGGGTATCCTCCATGAGCTGCAACGCACATGCCCCGAGCAGACGTTCTATCCTGTGCCACCTGAGGTGAGCGAAGGAAGCATCGGGTGCTCCTGCAACGAGTGCGAATATATGAAGAAGAACACGCTGCAGAAGATCTATAACTCTCTCAGATACGAATGGCCCGCCATCGACGTCGATCCTGACGTGGCACGCGAAGCGGTTAAGCCCATTCAACGTATGCTCCAACTTAGCTGACCTCACTGTGATTCTGCGAAGCAAGACTAAAGCCCCTGTGGGGCTGCGCTCCGTGGTTGCGATAGGCTGCTGCGTGGCGTGTCTGTCGTTGTTGGTGTCGTGCAAGCATGTGCGGCAGCAGCGGCATAGGGCGATGGTGTTCCATAACGACATCGTCCTCCCCACCACGCCGGTGAAGGATCAGGGCAGCAGTTCGCTGTGCTGGGTGTACGCGATGCTTGCCACCATCGAGACCGAGCACCTTGTCCAGGGTGACAGCGTCAACCTCAGCGCCGACTATGTGGCGCGGGCGTATATCATGGATCAGGCGGAGAACAGGTTTCTGCATGGTTACCCCGCACATGCAGACAACGATATCTCCACCCGCGGTGTGGCGCCGATGCTCCTCTCGCTCCTCGCCACACATGGGTTGACACACCAGGATGCGTATCATCATCCCCGCGGTGCTAACATCGACGTGCTGGTGCGTAAGGTGCAACAGGTTGTCGATGGTGAACGGAGCGAGGCACGGATGCGCCAGCGTGTGACGGCATTGCTCGACGAGACCCTCGGTCCCCTACCCCGTCAGGTGTTCATGCTCGGTGCGCGCTACACGCCATTGGAGTTTGCCCATAGCGTCTGCGCCGACGGCGAGTATGTGGCACTGACCAGCTTCACGCACCATCCGTATTACCAGCGGTTTGCCTTGGAACTACCTGACAACCGCTACCACTGTCAGTTTCTGAACGTCCCGCTCGACACGCTCATCGCCCGTGTGGAACAGAGTCTGCGTCACGGTCACCCGGTGTGCTGGGAGGGTGACATCAGTGAGCGTTACTTCCGGTGGAACGATGGCTATGCGGTGCTGCACAACGACACTGCCACCGTGACCGCGGAGCACCGCCAACGCTCCTTTGAACGCCATCTCACCACGGACGACCATTGCATGGAGATCATCGGACTGGCTCATGACGATAACAACCAACGCTACTTCATCCTGAAAAACTCCTGGGGCACATCCAACCGCTACGGCGGCTTCATGTATATGAGCCTCTCCTACGCCCGACTGAAAACCATCGCCATCATCGTACCCCAGGCCCCACAGGGGCTTTAGTATCGCTGCGCCGGGGCACAGACCCTTTTGTCTCGGAGCCGTAGGCTCTTTTGTCTCGCTGCGCCCGCATAATGGGCCTATTATGCCTAATATGCCTATAGCATGTCCTCCCCCCTAGAAAAAACTTTTTTTGAAAAAAACTTTGTAAATTATTTGGTGGTAAAGGAAATATACATTAACTTTGTGCCCAATTAAAGGTATAGTACGTGATAGCGGAGAAAAGGTCCGCAGCGACTAAATGAAAAGTGTTGCGTTTTCGCGCACAAGATGTAAAAAGATTCTATATATTATATGTGGACGCATGACTAACGTTCCACGGACGTCTAAACACCCTCTCGAACCGCTGTTAAGCTTCGAGCAAACTTGAACATAATAAGATATTAAGATATAACTTTTTAGGTAAGTAAGTTTTTATGAAACGATTATTTCTATGTGCGTTCCTTGGCACATTGTGCGGTACTGCTATGTACGCTCAAGAACAAGGAAGTAAGGCAGAATTCGTTGTGTCTAGTGATAACAAGACCTTGACCATCAAAGGACAAGGCGACCTCACCACCCTTTCTGGCTTCACTACAGACCTCACCCAGAAACTCCAAAATGGACAGTTTGAAACCGTGACCTTCGAAAACGAAGGGTCTACACCTCTTTATATTAATGGGGCTATTCTAAACAGCATCGTGTTCTTCAACGAATACGGAGGTTCATCCTTCCCTAACACCACGATGACTACCTTGGATCTTGGTCAGACCACCTGTAAAGATCAAGCTAATGTTACAACCTTCCAACAGATTTGTCAGGTACAAAGCACAAGCTCAGTGAGCCTTACGCTGACCTTCCCAAAGGCTGAGGATGGTGTGTTCAACTTCGCTCATGCTTCTTGGTTTAATAAAGATGGTAATGGTTATCTCACCAGTGTCATCATTCCTGAAGGATACACCGAGATTGGTAAGTACGCTTTTAATGGCTATGCCTCTTTGACCAGCGTGTCATTCCCTTCTACCCTTGATAAGATTAATGATGGTGCCTTCTGCAACGATTTGAAACTGCGTACGCTTGACCTTAACGAGGGGTTGCGTTACATCGGCAATGGCGCTTTCTATTGGAATGGAAACGACAACGTTAGCTTAGGTACACTCAAGGTTCCTTCAACCGTAAAATATATCGGTCCAGCAGCGTTTGCTTGCCGTGAGTATGGTGATATCTATTTCACCTCTACCGTAGCACCATTGATGCCAACAGGTCAGTTTACTGATAACTATGGCGGCCAAACAAATGTTACTACTGCGTTCAGCGGCAACACTCAGTATGGTAACAATGGTTTCAATGAACAAAAAAAAGAAGGTACCACACAGGAAGATATAAAGAACACTGGTTTCGCTAACCGCGAGAACTATCGCAATGGTAGTTATTACTTTGCTATCATCCACTATCCTAAGGGACTCACAGAAGATGAAGCTAACACCTACGCTGATCAAACACGTAAGTATTTCACCATCAAAGATGATGAATCATGGGACTCTAACAGCACCTATTCAAACTATAAACGCACTGTAGGTAAAGAGACAACTGCCCTTAAACCTTATGATGGCAATGAGTACTTGTACTGGGGTAAAGATGTTTGTGTAGGTTACAAGGATACCTATGTATATGGTGATTACATCTGGCCATCACAGAGCCAATGGCTTCGCGCATATGTCACCGCAGGATGTGGCTTGCAGTATGATGGTGTAACTTCTTATCGCACCGCGCTCACCGCTGATGAGCTCGCTACTCTCCAGGAAGCAGGTTATGACACCAGCGACAGCAACCTTGATGAGCTTCAGAAGATTGCACACTTCGGTACACGTCTCTTCGTGCTCGCTAATGGCGATGCTACCAAGGGTGAAGATTATCCTATCCCAATGAAGGGCGGTCAGTGGTGGACACTCTGCGTGCCATTCAACATGACGCTGAAGCAGGTGAAGCAAACCTTCGGTGATGAAACACAGGTATGTATCTTCTCAGGTGTGACACGTAAGATCCAGGTGACTGAAGGCACTGAGACAGTCAATGGTATCACTCTCCGATTCCAGTATGACGTGACTCTGAACAGCTGCGAGAAGCAAGCCAATGGTACTTGGACCGCTACTAAGCAAATGGTTGACGACAACGATATCGTGATCTACGCTCATGAGAGCTATATGATTCACCCATCTGCTACTCCTGAAGACGCAGTGTTCGTAGTGAAGAACTACCAGCCTGTAGAAGGTGCTCCTCAGCCAACCATCGTGACAAGCGAGGATCAGGTGGTGACACAGGCTGTAGATGAAGGTCAGGACTATCGTTTCATCGGTAACTATAACACCGAGAGCAGCATCCCACAATATTCTTATGTCTTCGGTAAGCGTAAGAGCGATACCAGCTATAAGTTCTGGTTCTACACGGGTAACACCCTCTCTTGGGCTGCAAACAAGTCAATCGTAGAGGTTGCTGACCACGAAGGTGGCGCTGAAGACTATAACAACTTCTTCAACATCGAGGCAGGTCAGCAGACCAAGCAGGTTTCGCTCTTCGGTAACGATGAGGAGGTGACAGCCATCGAGACTCCTAACGTGACCATCAAGGCTGGTAAGGACGCTGACGCTCCTATCTATAGCATCGACGGTCGCCTGGTAAGCAGCAACGGTGATACCGTTGGCCTCGCTAAGGGTATCTACGTACAAGCTGGAAAGAAGTTTGTAGTAAAGTAATATAAAGGTAAAACATTCATTGTCAGCTTCGAGGATAGTCACCACATCGACTATCCTCGAACACCGAAAAGACAAAACTATACAGAGTAACTCAAAATGAAAAAGATATATCAAAAGCCTGAGACCATCCTTATCTTATCTACCACCGAGCAGCATCTCCTCGCTGATAGCACCAAGGACAAGACCAGCAATTTTCAGCACATCGGCCAAGAAACCCTCGGTGAAAACATCAACCAGAAGAAGGAAGAAGGTAGCATGGGCTACACTGATGGTACAGACGGCTTCGAACAAGGAGCAAAACCCAACTACTGGGATATCTAAGAATAAGTTTTTCATCTATTCATAACAACATCTAGGTCGGCAATCGCACGTGTAGTGTGGTTGCCGATCGTTTTTGGGTCACAGGGGTCACAGACCCTTTAGTCTCGTTGCACCCCTTTAAAGGCTTAATGCGGTGAGTTGTTCGATATCCGATAAACGTAATTTTAGTGTCGATAAATTTGCGTATTACCCTCGATTCTAGTATCTTTGTGGGGTATTTTGAGGTTAGAACGCAAATATTTTTGCATTTAAGCATGAAAATAGATAGTGTAATCATTGAAGGAATAGCCAACATAGAGCATTCCAAACTGGAGTTTGGTGCAATGAATGCTCTTATTGCGCCTAATGGCTACGGCAAGAGTAATATGCTTCGCGCTATTGTCTTTGGTCTGCAGTTTATAAGAGAATCTGAGAACAGAAGAGAACAGATGCTTGGTAGCATGTATCTTCCTATCAATCTTAATAATCTTAGGAAAGACTTTGTGTTTGAAATTTCGGGTGCTACGTTGATTGATGGTGTAGAATGGAATTTTCAGTATGGATACAGAGCCACATGGCAGAATAATGAAAATAAGGGAAAGGTTCAGGAGGAATGGCTCAAGATTAAAGAAACCTCTGACAAACGTTATCGACAGCTTGTGAACCGCCAACCAGAAAACCGATGTTTGATTGTTTCCTCAGTTAAAGGTAGATGTGCTAAGGTTTATAGTGTGACAAGTTTGCAGTTGGCGTTGTCAACGATTGCTACTTCTAACAATCTCTTCTATCACGACTTAGCTAAACAGATATGTGGTATCTCTATTCCCAACATTGCAACCCTTGATAATCCTGAGAGTTATTTCTCACTGGAAGCCAACAAGGGCATCGATATATTGGGTGAGAGAACATTGAGCGAATACCTCTATTATCTGAAACAAACTGACACAGAAAACTATAGTATTCTTATTGACGGACTACGGCAGTTGATACCAAGCATTAGTGAAATGTCTGCTGAAGCTATCACTTTGGCAGATGGTCAAAACAAGCTATATGATGTCCGCATAAAGGAAATACATAACGCCCTTGCAACAAGCATAAGTAGACTGTCTAGCGGTAGCAAGCGAATGATTTTCCTTTTTACATTGTGTATTGCAGCTCAAAAGCAGAATATCCCTATGATAATGATGGAAGAGCCTGAAAACTCTGTTCATCCCCGACTGATGGAGAATCTTGTCAATACCTTGCAAATCTATGCTTCTGATACAAAGATTCTTATGACAAGCCATTCACCATACCTTATGCGGTATCTGCGTCCTGAACAGATGTACTTTGGATTACCCAAGAATGACGGATTGGTACACTTTGCAAAAATCAATCCATCAAAGCGAAAATATCTATATCGTTATGCGGCAGATATGGAACTGACTTTCGGCGAGTTTATGTTTGATTTCATGCTCGACATTGAAAACGATACCGACAAGATAAACACATTCTTCGAATAACAACTATGAGAAAAGCTAAAGAAACGAAGCACGACTATGTGGTGATATTCGTAGAAGGTGATACGGATGAGTTGTTTTTTAAAACTTTGGTGGAACACTATAGACATATTAGCAATGTACCACTGTTGCCGTGTAGCGTATGCAACTTGAAAGGTGTGACGAGATATACAAGCAAGTTACTAGCCAAACTAAAAAACGAATATCTGCCTGACGCAAATAAAAAGAATTTTCGCATACAAACGATATGTTGTTCCTATGATACCGATGTCTTTGAAGTGAAGAATCCGCTCATTGTTGATTGGAAATCATTGGAAAAGAAAGTAAAACGTCTTGGTATAGACTCTCTCGTTCAGATTGGCGTTAAAAGTAGCATCGAGGATTGGATACTTGATGATATGGAGGGGATATGCACGTTCTTGAAGTTGAAAGTGGTACCCAAGTCATTGAAGGGTAATGATGGTTTTTCAAAGTTATCTGACCTTTATGCTAAGGCACGGCGCACTTATCAAAAAGGTTATGCTACACGCGAACTCATCTCAACACTTGATATGGATAAGATTATTCAAAAACGAAGGAATGCCTTACTAAGATTGGAAGTAGCGTTGCATGTATCTGTAACGGCAATGTAGTGAGTGCAGTGTATCTATCGCATATTTGGAAATGAGCTGAAACGTTTTTAATATTGGTATTTTGGCTGGCGAAGCAAAATTGAAATCCTTGTGTACCAAGCAAGAAATCGCCCTAAAAGGTATATATTGTCTACCTTTTAGGGCGATTTCTTGCATTAATAGCTTATATAGATGGTGTTATGATCAGTGCCCATGTGCCGTCCTTCTCTGAACGTTGGACGTACCCTTTGGTTGTCAGTTGCCTGATTTGCTTATTGATAGCAGCCATGTTGATGCCTACCTCTTCAGAGAGCCTTGCTATCGTGATATCGGGATGGGCGTACATCAGGTTGAGGATCTTACTGGTAGAGTCGGCACGGAACGTGACACGCGCACCATCAAACCACCATACCTTATCCCCACGTTCGGTCAGGAAGCGTATGTTGTACGTCACTTCTTCTACAAAGAGGTTGGTGAAGTAAGTTAAGAACTGCTGTATATCACGTTTGGATGCGTGTGCTCCCAATGAGGGGGTAGCACCCACGGTGAGGTCCGTCTTGTGTAGCGCTTCAAGATATTCGCTCTTCTTTCTACTTCTCACCACAATCATCGGATAACCATGACGACTCAAGATATAGTTGATCATCATTCTAGCAATGCGTCCGTTTCCATCCTCAAACGGATGAATACGAATGTAGCGGTAATGGAAGATGGCTGCTAGCTGTACGGGAGACAGTTTTCCAGCTTGCTCCGCTTCGTTGTACCAGTTGACAAGATCTGTCATCAGTGCTGGTGTCTCCTCAGGCGAGGCATATTCGAAACGGTCGCCATAACGTGTTATCACACTATTAGGCCGTGTCTTGTATTGTCCAGCATGAATCACATAACTGGTTGTTCCACCGCCAGGTAGGTTGCGATACACGGTATAATCTTCTCGCAGAAGGGTGTGATGCAACTGACGGATAAAGTTCTGTGTAAGAGGTACATCTTTCAACTGCGCCTCTTCTCTCATCATCTTCAGACCCACGTTGCTTGCCGTCATCTCTAGGACATCCTTAACCTCCGCTTCACCGACAATCTTGCCAAAGAGAAGCAGAATCTCCGTCTGTCCATACGTCAGCGTGTTGCCTTCGATATGATTGCTATTGTAGTTGAAGTCGATGGTGAATCTGCGGCTTAGCAGTTCCTTATCTCTATCAGATAAAGGCTGCAAAGCCAGCCAACGCTCCATGATGTTCTGCACTTTATCCATAACATCTATCTGTTTTAGTTGATCACGGCTACCTTACACACCACACCGCTGTCGCCTTCGGCAGTGGCTACGCATACAAAGTAGACACCCGATGCCACACGCTTACCGCTGAGGTCGTTGCCATCCCAGACAAACGTACCGCCGTTGCTCGTGCCTTCAGCAACCAGTGCACCGGCAGAGGTAAGGATCTTCACATCCGCTTGGTAACTGAGTCCCACGATGGTGATGTCACCTTTATAGTCGGGGCGTACGGGGTTGGGGTAGGCATAGGTGGTCTCTTTGGTCATCTTCTCCACGGGTTGGGTGGCATCACTCATATATGAGCACAGACCATTGGAGGTGCCGATATACACCTCGCCAGTGGTGGGGTTGATAGATAGGCTCTCAATGTTATCGCTGAGCAGACTGCTGTTGCTGGAGAGGAAATGGTGAATCTGGGTGTTGTTGTCCGCGCTGACGAGATATAAGCCATTGCCATTGGTGCCAAACCACTTACGGCCGCCACCATCGATAGCCAACGCAGTGATATCCACACCATCGAGGAGGTAGTCGGCAAGGTTTGTGCCATCGTTGCGAGCCACCTTCCACTGGTTGAACACAACGTCGTCAGCGGTGATCTGGTCGCTCTCCAGCATCAACGGACCTTTGTTCGTTCCTATCCAGATGTTGTGATCGGCATCCTCAGCTACGCAGCGCACATACTCAGGTGCTACGTTTGTGCCGTCCTCATTGACAAAGGACGTGAAGCAGAGCAATGCATCCGTAGATGGCTGATAGCAGAAGAGACCCGGACCGGTGTAGTTGTTATTGACAAACCACAGCAGTCCACGACTGTCAAACATCATGCCGCGAGCATCCGCAAGCGATGCGCCGTTATAGTTCATCAAGGACGAGTAGGTGTTTGCGGTCCAGTTGTTGTCCTTCAGATAGAGTAGGGAACTGGTGGCAGAGATACTATTAAAGAGGTATAAGCCGCCATCGCTGTCCATCTTCACCGTAGGAACAAGCTCGTATTCGGGGTTGGTGGTGTTGGCGTAGATGCTGATGGGACTGTTCTCATGGTTATAGAAACGTGAGAGGTGACCATTGACAAACTTATACAAGCCGTTACGCGCACCCGCATAGACGGTGGTGGCATCGGTAGGGTCAACGTCAAGACAGTAGACGTCAACGTAAGCCATTCCTGTGACATCACTTATCGTGGTACCGTCATCATAGATGGCCCAGTCGTCATTGGCATCCAGAATCTGTATCGTTCCCTCGCGGTAAGGCAGGTTGCTTCCACCAGTGGTGTAGAGTTTGCCACCCGTGAAGCGTGAGAAACCAAAGTAGTTGTATTTAGGGCCACCAGGAGCGAGCGTCTTCACTGTAGCGAGCAAATCTGCGTCCATCTCCTTCTGCTGCGCGTGGTAAGCGCCTATACGCTTCCACACCGACTTATCGAGGAGGTTGTCGGTGAGCAAGGCACGATACTGACCGCTGGCTTTGCTCTCCGCATAGATATAATCGCCCTGGATATAACAGTAGTTGACCGAGATTCCTAGGTTGAACGTGTTGGTGATCTCTGCCTTGGACACATTCAGTTGGACGATGCCAAAGCCTGTGGAGAGATAGCAATAGCCGTCGTGCTGGTAGAGGTCGTTGATGGTCTTGTCTGCGGTGAGCGCTTTGGAATAGTAGTCGCTTAGGTTGACGATGTTATCCTTAGCGTCAATGAGGTCGATATTGCCGTTCTCATACACCACGACGAGGCGCGAGGCGCTGCGGTTCCATCCTATATGCGCGATGTTACAGTCGCTCAGTCCGTTGACCTTATCGTAGGTGTGGATGCTCTTGTCGTTGGTGTTATAAGCATAAAGGTCGTTGGACGCCAAGACGTAAAGCGTGTTCCCACTCTGTTCTATCCACGTGGGTTCGGCATAAGCCATATATGCCTTCCATGTACCTGTCTGCGCCATAGCGGTGTGGCTCATGCCACAGAGCGCAAGGGCGATAAGGGTGCGTGTCCATGCACGGTGAGGGAGATGAGGGGTGTGGCGATAATGTAGTCGGGTCATAATGGTGTGATATTGTTAGTTGACAACTGACGCGTGCATGGCTGCAGAGTGGGGTGGGGGAGGTTAGCGGCAGAGATACCGTACCAACCGAGCTACGGCACGTGCACGATGGCTGATATGGTTCTTGACCTCCTCACCTAAGCTAGCAAAGCTCTCGGTGTGGCCCTCGGGGATGAAGATGGGGTCATAACCGAAGCCCTCCGTGCCTTGCTTGGCATAAGCAATGGTGCCTTCGACCTTGCCTTCGAAGGTGTGGCAGACGGGTGCGCCTGTGGCTGCGTCATGTTGTAATAACGTGATAACGGTGCGGAATCGTGCGTTGCGGTTGTTATTATTTCCTAAACGGGATAATAATTTCTGCATATTGGCTTCGCTATCGTGGTCGGTACCCTCGGCATAACGGGCGCTATGCACACCGGGTTCGCCACCTAAGGCATCCACCTCAAGACCGGTATCGTCAGCAAAACAGTCGATACCGTAACGATCAAAGATATATTGCGCCTTCTGAAGGGAGTTGGCCTCTAAGGTGTCACCCGTCTCAGGGATATCGTCATGACAATCGATGTCGTTGAGCGACAACACCGAAAAACGCTCACCCAGAATCTCACGGATCTCGCGGAGCTTATGCGCATTGTTGGTTGCAAATACTATTTTTAGTCTCGTATTCATTTTTTAATCTCGTATTCACTTTTTTAATCTCGTGTTCACCTCTTTTTTAGTTTCGTGTTCACTTTTTTAATCTCGTGTTCACCTCTTTTTTAGTCTTGTGTTCACCTTAATATACTCTTTATATATATAATAAGGTGGATTACTTTTCTACCTCAGTAGCTTCTGCTGAAGGAAGGTCAACGGCTTTGAATCCTTCTTCCAGCGCATTGGCGGCTTGCTTCTGGTGCTTCTTAGAAACGTTGGCCTTGATGGTGTCAAAGCCCTCGCCATAAACGCCAATCACCGCCGACTGAGACACGAACGCGTTAGGGTCAATGCTCTTGATGATACGGAAGATGGTTTGACTCTCGCGTTTGCGAGCCAACATACACACCACCTTCACGGGCTTGCCAGTGTACCAACCATGCCCATCGAGGAACGTCAGACTATGGTCAGTGGCAGCGGTGATGGCATCGGCAATCTCTTGATACTTACGTGAGAAGATCATAAACTGCACACTCTGCCGCTGCGCATTGAAGACATAGTCGAGGATGAAGTTCTCAATAGCCATCGTACAGAAACCGAAGGCAATCATCCTTACACGCTCAAGGAACGTACCAAACTGTGGGATGAACAGACACGAACCGATGATGAGGAAGTCGACAATGAGCAACACCGTACCCAAAGACATGTTCTTATACTTGTTGACACAAGCTGCAATGATATCTGTACCACCCGTGGAGCCGTTGTTGAGGAACACGATGGCGAGCGATGTACCAGTGAGCATACAACCTATCACCACAGCCATGAATGGTTGGTCGGGCCCTAGGATCTGAATGACGTGACCCTGACTGTCCTTCATCAAGTCTTGCGCAAAATCAAGCATCACAGACAACGCACAGATGGCATAGATGGTCTTGAGCAAGAAACGGAAGCCTAGAATCTTCAACGCTACCAAAAGGAGCGCTACGTTGATAAAGAAATAGGTGTATGAGATACGGATGCTCGTGGCATAATACACGATGGCTGCCATACCGGTGACACCACCAGTGACGATGTTATAAGGAAGGAGGAACACCGTCCAACCAAAGGTGTAGAGCAGCAGACCAAGGGTGATAAAGACAAGATCCTTGATTTCGTTCTTGAGAAATGTTTTTATGTTTGGCATAGATGTCAATAATGATAGGTTATAGGCTGAAAAAACTGAAGGTAGGCTGCGTCTCTATCTCGATGAGGATGATAGAAACGCAGCACCTTATGAATAGATGTGGAGGTTACTTAACCACCACGTTGATGATACGACCAGGCACAACAATCACCTTGACCACCTGTTTGCCATCGAGGTACTTGCTGCTCTGTTCGTCAGCGAGCACCGCTTGTTGGATGGTATCCTTGTCAGCATCGGTAGGGAAGGTCATCTGGAAACGTGCCTTACCATTGAAAGCCACAGCTAGGCTTACCTCGTTCTCAACGAGATAATCCTCGTTCCAAGTGGGCCACTGCGCATCACATACGCTGCCGCTGTTACCATTCTGCTCCCAAAGTTCCTCGGCGATATGTGGTGCGAAAGGAGCGATGAGGACGATGAGGTTTTGAAGCAACGCCTTGTTGGTGCAACGCTGCTGAGACAGTTCGTTGACGCAAATCATAAACGCGCTGATGCTGGTGTTGTAAGAGAAATGCTCAATGTCCTGTGTGACCTTCTTGATGAGCTTGTGCACGCTCTTGAGGTTGTCCTTCGTAGGTTCGCCCTCGGTGAGTGGTTGCTGGAACAGTTTCCAGAATTTCTTCAAGAAACGGTGACAACCATCGATACCATTGGTGTCCCAAGGTTTGCTGGCTTCTACCGGACCGAGGAACATCTCGTATAGACGCAGGGTGTCGGCACCATATTGCTTGACAATGTCATCAGGGTTGACCACATTGAACATCGACTTAGACATCTTCTCGATAGCCCAACCACAAACATACTTGCCATCCTCACAAACAAACTGTGCGTGTTCGAACTCGGGACGCCACTGACGGAAAGCCTCTTGATCAAGCACATCACCATGAACGATGTTCACATCCACATGGATAGGCGTGACATCATAGTCGGCTTTGAGGTTGTAAGATACAAAGACAGGTGCGCTGTTGGCATCGTCGCTATTGACACGATAGACAAAGTTGCTACGTCCTTGGATCATACCTTGGTTGACCAATTTCTGATAAGGTTCTTCCTTGCAACTCACACCGAGGTCGAAGAGGAACTTGTTCCAGAAACGAGAGTAGATCAAGTGGCCCGTAGCATGCTCCGTTCCACCCACATAGAGATCCACGTTCTGCCAGTATTCGTCAGCCTCCTTGCCTACGAGCGCGCTGTCATTGTGTGGGTCCATGTAACGCAGATAGTAAGCGCTAGATCCAGCAAAGCCCGGCATGGTACATAGCTCGAGTGGGAACACGGTGACGTTGTCCACCTTACTGTTATCAGTGACGGTGTTGGTGGCAGTGTCCCAAGCCCATTTCTCGGCATGACCCAAAGGAGGTTCGCCGTTCTCGGTGGGTTTGTAAGTGCTGATCTCGGGCAGTTCGAGAGGCAGACACTCTTCCGGAATCATATATGGCATACCCTGCTTGTAATACACAGGGAAGGGTTCGCCCCAATAACGCTGACGAGAGAAGATAGCGTCACGCAAACGATAGTTGACCTTCACACGACCGATGTGGTTGCGAGTGACATGCTCGCGTGTCTTAGCGATGGCTTCCTTGACAGACAATCCGTTGAGCGTCAAGGTGCTCTCTACCCCCTCGCGAGGTGAGTTCATCACCGTTCCTTCCTTTGCGTCATAGCTCTCCTCGCTCACATCTGCACCCTCGATGAGAGGGATGATAGGCAGGTTAGCAAAGCGTGCAAAGGCATAGTCGCGTGAGTCGTGGGCAGGTACACCCATGATAGCACCGGTGCCATAGCCCGCCAATACATAGTCGGCTACCCAAATAGGGATGCGTTCGCCAGTGAAAGGATTGACCGCATACGATCCGGTGAACACACCTGTGACGCGATGGTCAGAGATGCGCTCACGCTCGGTGCGCTTCTGTACATATTCTTGATAGTCGGTAACGGCTTTCTGACAAGCGGGGGCGGTGAGCTGGGCAACCAACTCGCTCTCAGGAGCAAGCACCATAAAGGTCACACCGAAGATGGTGTCGGCACGTGTGGTGAACACCGTCACCTCGCCTTCGCGCTCCTTGGCGTCCTCAGTAGGAGTGAGCGTCTTAAACTTCATCTCCGTACCTTCGCTGCGGCCGATCCAGTTGCGCTGTGTCTCCTTAATAGAGTCGCTCCAGTCAACGGTGTCGAGACCATCCAGCATGCGCTGTGCATACGCAGATACACGCAGACACCACTGCTTCATCTTCTGTTGTACCACAGGATAACCGCCACGTACACTTACGCCGTCAACCACCTCATCGTTGGCAAGCACCGTGCCCAAGCCAGCGCACCAGTTGACCATCGTCTCGCCTAGGTAAGCGATACGATAGTTCATGAGGGTCTTCTGCTGCTCAGCCTCGTTCATGCTTCGCCAGTCGCGTGCAGAGAAAACAAGTGCTTCAGACTGCGCCACATCCATATTGAGCGTGCCTTCCTCGCTGAAATGCAACATGAGTTGCTCGATAGGTTCAGCCTGTTGGGTGCGGTTGTTGTAATAACTATTGAACATCTTCTGGAAAGCCCATTGTGTCCAATGATAGTAATGAGGGTCGCAGGTGCGTACCTCACGATCCCAGTCAAAGCAGAATCCAATCTTATCGAGTTGTTCGCGGTAGCGAGCGATGTTCTTCTCGGTGGTCACAGCAGGGTGCTGACCGGTCTGGATGGCATATTGCTCGGCAGGCAAACCATAGGCGTCGTAGCCCATAGGGTTGAGCACGTTGTAACCATTGAGGCGCTTGTAACGTGCGTAGATGTCGCTGGCGATATATCCAAGCGGATGTCCCACATGTAGTCCAGCACCTGATGGGTAAGGAAACATGTTGAGAACGTAGAATTTCTTGCGGTTAGCATCCTCGCTAACCTTGTAGGTGTGTTGCTCCACCCAGCGTTGTTGCCACTTCTGTTCAATCTCGCTGAAATTGTAATCCATGTGTTATATTGTTTTTATTTATTATCGAAGCGTAGTCGAAAAGTAATTTTATCGCATTTTATTGCAATTTGCAAAATTACAAAAACTTTCGGTAACAAGCCTTTTTCACCTAATAAATTATGCGCGAAAGGAACGTTTTTATCCCGAATAAATGGCTATGGAGAAATAAATCGGGATGGGATAAAAACGAACTAGGCGGGTTCTAAAAATTATCTTTGATGGATTTTTGAATTTTAGCCGAGCAGATTTTGCTTCCTATCTGAAAGAGCATAGCGGGCTATGCGACTGAAGAAGGACGGAAAAGATGATGGTTAAAATTCAAAAAGACACAAAGAGCTATCCGTCTAAAGACGAAAATAATTGTGCGTAGAATTTATAGAACACGCCGTCAAGGATATTCAACAGAGTAAGTCAATATCTGTTGAATATCCTTGGTATTAAGAATGCGATGCGTTAGCGACTGAAAAAGAAAGCAAACAGTTGGGTGGTGTAAGCAGAAAGGTGCTCTATATCCATATTGCCATAACGTTGCCATATATCACGGCAAGCATCAAGAAGCGCAGATGAGGTGTCAGTTGCGGGTCGGTGAACGTATGGGTCAAGATGCAGGAAGCACTGCAACACCTCCACGACGCGTGTTGCGGGGACGCCCAACATAAGTGCAACGGTCTTAATCTCAGGCGTGTACGTAACCATCGTACTAGGTGTGAGCATGAAGTATAAATCCAAGATTATGACCAACGAGATGGGGTAGAGGTTGTCGGCAGAAGGAATGGGTGTGAAATCGTGCTCAAAGGTAGTGTTAGTCTCCACATCCTTATAGAAATCATCGGCATGACCGAAGCCCTTCATTGCCTTCAGACGTTTCACATCACGCCTCAGACGATTGGGGTGCGTGGCATAAGCGTCCCAAATCACTTGCAAGACAGGTGAACTGTGTGCTTCCATTAAGACCTGCTGGTCATGGATGAATTGTGGTGGAATGTGCAGTTCGCAACTCAATTGTACCGCCTTATAAGCGTAGAGCGGTTTGACGCCAACGGGTTTGGCAAGGTAAAGTTGTAAGATGAAAAGCCAATAATCTTCAGTCCATAAAGGGTGTGATGCCATAGATATAAATGATTTGTTTGCTACAAAAGTAAGACAGTAAATAGACAAAGCCAAGAAAATAACCCACTTTTTATAGATGTAGGTACTAAAAACGTGAGTAAAAATTTGTATTTTCGGCTAAAAAGCAGTAATTTTGCAACGTTCAGAGGAATGAGGGGCTTGCAAGAAGCTCCTCATTTTTAATTATATAACGCATTATATGATAGACAAAAACGTTGTAAAACGATTAGTAGAAGAATGGCTTGAAGGAAAAGAATACTTCCTTGTAGACATTCAGATTAGTGAAGACGACAAGGTGGTGGTGGAGATTGATCACGCCGATGGTGTGTGGGTTGACGATTGCGCAGACCTGAGCAGATACATCGAGGAACACCTGAGTCGGGATGAAGAAGACTATGAACTGGAAGTGGGGTCGACCGGACTGGGTCAACCCTTTAAAGTGCCACAACAATATCACAACAATATAGGAAACGAAGTGGAGGTGCTCGACGCTGACGGAAAGAAGGTAAAAGGCGTCCTCAAAAGCGTGGACGGAAACCAGTTTGTGGTAACAGTCAATGAAAAGGTGACAGTGGAAGGAAAGAAACGCCCTGTGAAGATGGACGTAGACCACGAATACGAAATGGACAAAGTGAAATATACAAAATACATCATCAGTTTTAAGTAAAGACAATGGCAGCAAAATTGATAAAAGAAGAAAGACCCAACTTGATAGAAACATTCAAGGAATTTAAGGATACAAAGAACATCGACCGTACCACATTGGTAAGCGTGTTGGAGGAAAGTTTCCGTAACGTGCTTGCAAAGCTCTTTGGTTCGGATGAAAACTTCGACGTGATTGTCAATCCAGATAAGGGCGACTTTGAGATTTATCGTAATCGTATCGTAGTTGCCGACGGTGAGGTAAAGGACGAAAACAAAGAAATATCCCTGACCGCTGCGCAGAAGATAGAATCAGACTACGAGATAGGCGAAGAGGTATCGGAGAAAATCGAATTTGAAGACTTCGGTCGCCGTGCCATCTTGAACCTACGCCAGACCTTGGCTTCAAAAGTGTTGGAGTTGGAACACGACACCTTGTACAATAAATACAAAGACCGTGTGGGCGAAACCATCTCTGCTGAGGTTTATCAGGTGTGGAAACGTGAGGTGCTGCTTGTAGATGATGAGAACAACGAGCTGATTCTGCCTAAGAACGAACAGATTCCTGGTGATCAGTATCGTAAGGGTGAGACCATCCGTGCGGTGATTCTCCGTGTGGACAACGAGAACAACAACCCCAAGATATTCCTTTCACGTACATCACCTATGTTCCTTCAGCGCTTGCTCGAAGCAGAGGTGCCCGAGATCAACGATGGCATCATCGCCATCAAAGGCATCGCTCGTATGCCGGGACAACGTGCTAAGATTGCGGTGGAAAGCTACGACGACCGCATTGACCCAGTGGGCGCTTGCGTGGGTGTGAGAGGAAGTCGTGTGCATGGCATCGTTAGAGAACTCTGCAATGAGAATATCGATGTGATCAACTGGACCGCAAATATCAAACTGTATATCCAGCGTGCACTGAGTCCTGCAAAGGTGAACAGCATCAATATAGATGAAGAAGGACACAAGGCAGAGGTCTATCTGCAACCTGAAGAGGTGAGTCTTGCTATCGGACGTAATGGTCTGAACATCAAACTGGCAAGTATGCTGACTGGTTACACCATTGACGTGTTCCGCGAGTTGGGTGAAGAAGAGTCGGAGGAGGATATCTACCTTGATGAGTTTGGCGATGAGATTGACCAATGGGTTATCGATGCCATCAAGAACATCGGTCTTGATACCGCTAAAGCCGTGCTCAATGCACCACGCGAGATGCTGATCGAAAAAGCCGATTTGGAAGAAGAGACCGTTGATCATGTGCTCAACGTGCTCAAAGCCGAGTTTGCCAACTAACCGCTCGTGAGACAAGTGGTGAGCGAGATCCACAACAAAGCAAAAAGGGTGAGGCTTTGGGATGTAACTCATGTTCGGAACGCTTGTCAAGAAGAGAATCTAAAGACAGACATCACCCCAGTTTACGTAAAATAAAAATTTGAATGAGCATCAGATTAAATAAAGCGATTAGAGTACTTAACATAGGACTTCAGACAGCAGTAGAGTTTTTGCAGAAGAAGGCCACCCTTGGTGAGGTGAAGGCTGACCCCAACTTTAAGTTGAGCGAGGAACAATACCAAGCCTTGGAAACCGAATTCAAGAAAGACAAAGATGTCAAGGATAATGCTGTAAAGATCACGCAAGACAAGCAAAAAGAAAAAAAGTCGAAATCAAAGAACGACCATAAAGCTGAAAGTCTGCTGAAGGATCATCCTACCTATAAACCCTTGGGTAAGATAGAACTCGATGCAAAAGGAAATCCTATAAGACCAACTGTCGCTGCAGCAAGTCAAGAATCTACAACACAGCAGAAAGAGGTAGCCCAAAGTCCGACACAGGCCACCGCCCCTTCTTCACAACCCGAAGTAGCAGTGGTGGAGAAGAATACCTCTGCTGAATCTCAACAAACCGCTAATCCCGTGGTACAAACTCCTGTTGAGAAACAACAAGCGCAAGAGAAGGCCGAAGCTACAAAGGTGGAACAACCTCAGGCTGAACAGGCTGTGCCAACAGACACAACACAGAAGACCTCCGATACGCAAACACAGGCACAACCCAACCAACCTGAGGCAAAGCAGGTGCAACCTCAGGCCATTAATCAACCTATGAAGGAAAATAATAACATCGAAAAAGCACCCGCTACTCAAAGCACGGAGGTTAAAAGCGGAACTGAAAAGAGCCAAGAACTCTTCAGAACAAAGAATGAACAAAAGATTCTTGACCAACCCAAGGTAAATGTGCTGGGTAAGATTGACCTCAGTCAGATCAACCAAAGCACACGCCCTAAGAAAAAGTCGAAGGAGGAGAAACGCAAGGAACGCGAAGAAAAAGCAACGCAGAACCAGCAAGCAAAGAAAAAGAAACGCGTGCGTATCAACAAAGAACGCGTAGATATCAATGCTGTCTCTTCTCAGCAGAACAATAACAACGGGCAGAAGAAGAACAACAACAATAATAATAACAACAACAAGAAGCGCAACAATAACAACAATAATAATAAGCGCAACAACAAGTCGCAGCCTATCGACGACGAGGCAGTAGCACGTCAGGTAAAAGAGACTTTGGCACGTCTGACCTCAAAGAGTCAGAACAAGAAAGGCGCTAAGTATCGTAAGGAGAAGCGTGAGGCTGTACAGGAGAAACTCAACGCCGAAGCTAAGGCAGAGCGTAAGGAGAGCAAGACGCTTAAACTTACCGAGTTTGTAACGGTAAGTGAGCTCGCCACGATGATGGATGTGCCTGTGACCAAGGTGATTTCTACCTTGATGTCAGTGGGTATCATGGTATCAATCAACCAGCGCTTGGATGCAGAAACCATTAACCTTGTAGCAGACGAGTTTGGATTTAAGACCGAATATGTCAGCGCCGAGGTGCAAGAGGCTGTGAGCGAAGAGGAGGATGACGAGAACGACTTGGAGTCACGTGCTCCAATCGTGACCGTGATGGGACACGTAGACCATGGTAAGACCTCATTGCTCGACCATATCCGTAACACCAACGTGATTGCTGGTGAGGCTGGTGGTATCACACAGCACATCGGTGCATACAGTGTGACGCTGAAGAACGGACGTAGCGTAACCTTCCTTGATACCCCAGGTCACGAGGCCTTCACTGCTATGCGTGCCCGTGGTGCTCAAGTAACCGATATCGCCATCATCATCATCGCTGCCGATGACTCGGTGATGCCTACAACCAAGGAGGCTATCTCACATGCACAGGCTGCTGGCGTTCCAATGGTATTTGCTATCAACAAGATTGATAAGCCAGGAGCTAATCCCGATAAGATTCGTGAAGACCTCGCTGCAATGAACCTCCTCGTTGAGGAATGGGGCGGTAAGTATCAGTGTCAGGAGATCAGTGCCAAGAAAGGTATTGGTGTAGAGGAACTGATGGATAAGGTGTTGCTAGAAGCGGATATGCTCGACCTCAAGGCTAATCCTAATCGTAAGGCTACCGGTACTGTCATTGAGTCGTCATTGGACAAAGGACGTGGATATGTGTCTACGGTATTGGTAAGCAATGGTACGCTGAAAGTGGGCGACGTGGTTATCGCTGGTACTGCTTGGGGTAAGATCAAAGCGATGTTTAATGAGCGTAACGCTCGTATCAACTCGGCTGGTCCTGCTTACCCAGCAATCGTATTGGGTCTTAATGGTGCACCTACCGCTGGTGATAAGTTTCATGTGCTTGAAACAGAACAGGAAGCACGTGAGATTGCTAACAAGCGTGAGCAACTGCAACGTGAACAAGGCTTGCGTACGCAGAAGCGCTTGACATTGGGTGACATCTCACATCGTATCGCAAGAGGTGAGTTCCACGAGTTGAATATCATCGTCAAGGGTGATACGAATGGTTCGGTAGAGGCTCTGTCTGACTCGTTCATCAAGCTCTCAACAGAGAAGGTTCAGGTGAATGTAATCAATAAGGCTGTGGGACAGATCTCTGAAAACGATGTGATGCTTGCTAGTGCCTCTGACGCTATCATCGTAGGCTTCCAGGTGCGTCCTTCAACCGATGCACGTCGTGCGGCTGACCGCGAGGGTGTGGAAATCAATACTTACTCAATCATCTATGATGCTATCGACGACGTGAAGAGCGCTATGGTCGGTATGCTTGATAAGGTGAAGAAGGAAGTGATCACTGGACAGATTGAAGTGAAACAAGTGTTTAAGATTAGTAAGGTGGGTACTGTTGCTGGTGGTTTGGTAACCGAAGGTAAGGTACACAACAAGGATAAGGGACACGTGGTACGCGATGGTATCGTGATCCACACAGCAGCTATCAGTGCCTTGAAGCGTTATAAGGATGACGTAAAGGAGGTAGTTACAGGTTTGGAATGTGGTATCTCGCTCGTCAACTTCAATGACATTCAGGCAGGTGATATCATCGAGACCTTCACTGAGATTGAGGTAGAACAGAAACTGTAATATAATAAGGAAGACCAAAGGCCCACCTTTGCCCACAATGGGTGGGTGGGCTTTTCAATACCATATATAAAAGAGGGCGCTTGGAGGCGTACCTCTTTCGCCTATTTTAATGGCACAGTAATTGCTCTTTGATTAAAAGAGCAACAACCTAGTGTGAACGGACAACAGACGAATGACTTTCCGCACACTATAAAGAATGTATAATAAAGAATGTCAGATAACAATCAGAACGAGTTTGTCAAGCAAATTGCGGAGCAGAAATACGAATACGGCTTCACAACTGACGTACATACGGAGATTATTCCTAACGGGCTGAACGAAGATATCGTTAGACTGATCTCACAAAAGAAGCACGAACCCGAATGGATGTTGGAGTTTCGACTTAAAGCTCTACGTTATTGGCAGACACTCAAGCAACCCACATGGGGACATGTGCACGTGCCGCCCATTGACTATCAAGCCATATCTTACTATGCCGATCCATTGGCAAAGAAACCAAAGAACAAAGAGATAGACCCAGAACTGGAGAAGACTTTCGACAAACTGGGTATTCCTCTTGAAGAACGATTGGCGCTCAGTGGTACGGCGGTGGATGCAATCATGGACTCGGTGTCAGTGAAGACCACCTTTAAAGATAAGCTTCGAGAGAAAGGTGTGATATTCTGTTCCATCGGTGAAGCTATTCAGGAGCATCCCGACTTGGTAAAGCAATATCTAGGAACGGTGGTGCCCTATCGTGACAACTTCTTCGCTGCACTCAACTCAGCGGTGTTCTCGGACGGATCGTTTGTGTATATACCCAAAGGGGTGCGCTGTCCGATGGAGTTAAGCAGTTACTTCCGTATCAATGCACGAAACACGGGGCAGTTTGAACGTACCTTAATCATCGCTGATGATGATGCGTACGTTTCCTATCTGGAGGGTTGCACGGCACCAATGCGTGATGAAAACCAACTCCATGCCGCCATTGTCGAAATCATCGTAAACAACAATGCAGAAGTGAAATACTCCACTGTGCAAAACTGGTATCCTGGTGATGAGAACGGAAAGGGTGGTGTACTCAACCTCGTAACGAAACGCGGCGACTTGAGAGGTGACAACTCTAAACTGTCATGGACTCAGGTGGAAACGGGATCGGCTATCACTTGGAAATACCCTTCGTGCATTCTGCGTGGCGACTACTCGCAAGCTGAGTTCTACTCGGTAGCTGTAACCAATCATTATCAGGAAGCCGATACGGGTACGAAGATGATTCATATGGGACGTAACACCAAATCGACAATTATTTCCAAAGGTATCTCTGCAGGACATAGTCAGAACTCTTATCGCGGACTGGTGAGAGCAACGTCAAGCGCAGAGAACGCCCGCAACTATAGCTCGTGTGACTCTTTGCTGTTAGGATCAAACTGCGGTGCCCACACATTCCCGTATCTCGACATACGTAACAACACTGCAGTGGTGGAACATGAAGCCACGACGTCAAAGATTTCGGAAGATCAACTCTTCTATTGCAACCAACGAGGTATTGGTACTGAAGACGCTGTGGGACTGATCGTGAACGGATACGCAAAGGATGTGCTCAATAAGCTTCCAATGGAGTTTGCCGTAGAAGCGCAGAAACTGCTTAGTGTGTCGCTCGAAGGTACTGTGGGATAAAATCCAAGAGCCTTTGCAGAGAGATATTATCAACCTTTAAAAACAAACAAGTATGGCTATTAGGAAAATAATCTTGTTGCTTTTGCTTGTTATGAATACAGCGATGAGCGAGTGTAATATTTGGCATCCTCAGCCTTATAAGATTTATCTTATAGATTTGCAATGCCAACAGGATAGCGTTATCCCATCCTCCGTAATGGCTTTACGCAATCATCCTAAGAAGAAGGTTGACACTAAGAACTTTCAGTGTGGTCCTTATTGGGTGGCGCCCCCAATTCCCGTAGTGGAGCAAGTGTGGGGTTGCGATTATATGAATGAACCAAACACATCCTTTGCTGGGTTCATATTCGAAACACTGACTGACGGAATCATCAGCGCTTTCTTTTAATTAAAATAAACATAGCATCTATATAAATAGAGGTAATCGATATACTATCATGTTAGAAATAAAGAATCTGCATGCAACGATAGCAGGAAAAGAAATATTAAAAGGTATCAACCTTACGATTAATGATGGCGAGATACATGCCATCATGGGACCTAACGGTTCGGGTAAATCCACGTTAAGTGCTGTATTGACAGGCAATCCTCTTTACACCGTGACAGGCGGAGAGGCTCTGTTTAATGGTAAGAACCTTCTAGAGATGAAGCCCGAAGATCGCGCTTGTGAAGGTTTGTTTCTTTCGTTTCAGTATCCTGTGGAGATACCAGGCGTGAGCATGACCAACTTTATGAAGGCTGCTGTTAACGCAAAACGCAAGTATCAAGGCTTGGAACCGCTGAAAGCTGCCGACTTTATGAAGTTGATGCGAGAGAAGCGCAAACTGGTGGAACTGGATTCGAAGCTTGCTCATCGCTCAGTGAACGAAGGATTCTCGGGCGGAGAGAAGAAACGAAACGAAATCTTCCAAATGGCAATGCTCGAACCGAAACTAAGTATCCTTGATGAAACCGACTCCGGACTGGACGTGGATGCTATGCGTATCGTGGCAGATGGTGTAAACAAAATGCACAACGATTCTACTAGCGCCATTGTTATCACACATTATGAACGTCTGTTGGATATGATCAAACCTAACGTGGTGCACGTGCTCTACAAAGGACGTATCGTAAAGACTGCTGGTCCTGAACTGGCAAAGGAAATAGAACAACGAGGTTACGACTGGATTAAGGAAGAGGTAGATGGCAATGAACAGTGAACAACAATACATCGACTTGTACACCGCTAATGCCAAAGCTATCAAAAGCCATTCGGCTAAGGTGCTCAACGATGTGCGCGACAAAGCCTTTAGCGACTTTCAGAAACAAGGCTTCCCTACCCGGAAGGTGGAACGATATAAGTACACGGACGTTAGCAAACTGTTTGAACCCGACTTTGGATTGAACATCAACCGCTTGGAAATCCCCGTCGATCCTTATGAGGCTTTCAGATGTGACGTGCCTAACCTAAGCACTTCGCTCTATTTTGTGGTGAATGATAGTTTCTATACCAAGCAGTTGCCACGCACATCGCTCACGGAAGGCGTGATTGTGGATTCGCTTGCTAAGGTTGCAGAGACTCATCCTGAGATTATAGCCAAGCATTATGCCCAAATAGCCAAAACAGATGAGGACGCTGTGACGGCTCTCAACACAATGCTTGCACAAGATGGATTGCTGATCTATGTGCCACGCAATGTGCAGGAAAGTCGTACTATTCAGATAATCAACATCCTACGCGCTGATGTCGACTTGATGGTTAACCGCCGCGTGTTGGTTATTGTTGAGGATAACGCCAAGGCACAGTTGCTGTTTTGCGATCATGCTGCCGATGATCGCCACTTCCTTACCACGCAAGTGATAGAGGCGTATGTGGGCAACAACGCGTCATTGGATCTATATTGTCTTGAAGAAACGCACAACAAGAATACGCGCATCAGCAATGTGTATATCCAGCAGCAAGCCAATAGCCGTGTGAATCATAATGTTATCACGCTGCATAACGGCATCACCCGTAACCGCCTTGACTTGGTGTTTAAGGGCGAAGGAGCTGAGTGTTATGCCAACGGATGTGTGATTGCTGACAAGAAGCAACATGTAGACAACAATACGCTTATAGATCACCAAGTGCCTCATTGCACCAGTAACCAACTATATAAGTATGTGGTAGATGAAGAAGCTACTGGTGCCTTTGCTGGACGAATCCTCGTCAGAAAGGATGCACAGAAGACCAGTTCGCAGGAAACCAACCAAAACCTTGTAGTAACCAAGACGGCAAGGATGTATTCGCAACCGATGTTGGAGATCTATGCCGACGATGTGAAGTGTAACCACGGATCAACGGTGGGCCAACTCAATGATGCCGCCTTGTTCTATATGCGTCAGCGTGGCATCAGCGAGCATGAAGCCAAGTTGCTCCTTGAGTTTGCATTTATCAATGAGGTGATTGATAAGATGGATTTAGAACCATTACGCGATCGATTACATTATCTAGTAGAGAAGCGTTTCAGAGGCGAACTCAACAAGTGTGATGGTTGTAAACTGTGCAAATAACCCATATAATTCTTCAAAGAAAGTAATGAAAGATATCAACCAGATACGTGCCGACTTTCCTATCCTTAGCCGACAGATATACGGTAAACCTTTAGTATATCTAGATAACGCCGCTACCACGCAGAAACCCCTCTGTGTGCTCGATGCGATGCGAGATGAATATCTTAACGTGAACGCCAATGTGCATCGAGGTGTGCACTGGTTATCACAACAAGCTACCGACTTGCATGAAGCCGCTCGTGAGACCGTGCGGGCGTTTATCAACGCTAAGTCAACCACGGAGATAGTCTTCACGCGAGGAACAACAGAAAGTCTGAACCTTGTAGCATCCTCTTTCTGCGATGCGTTCATTCATGAAGATGATGAGGTTATCGTGTCTGTGATGGAGCATCATTCCAACATCGTACCTTGGCAGTTGCAGCAACGCAAGAAAGGTTTCAAGCTTCAGGTCATTCCTATGAGCGAGGACGGAGTGCTGGACATAGATGCTTACAAGGCGTTGTTCAACGAGCACACTCGCTTAGTTAGTGTAACGGCGGTAAGTAACGTTCTTGGAACCATCAATCCGATTAAGGAAATCATCCAGATAGCACATGCTTACAACGTACCCGTGATGGTGGATGGGGCGCAAAGTGTGCCACATATGAAGGTGGACGTGCAAGATCTTGATTGTGACTTCTTAGCCTTTAGTGGACATAAGGTGTATGGTCCAACGGGAGTAGGCGTGTTATACGGAAAGGAGCAATGGCTTGAACAACTGCCTCCTTATCAAGGTGGTGGTGAGATGATCGAACACGTGAGCTTTGAAAAGACCACTTTCGAACGTCCTCCTTTGAAGTTTGAAGCGGGCACACCAGATTATATAGCTACCCACGGATTGGCCAAGGCGTTGGATTATGTCAGTGAGATAGGATTAGACAATATCTATCGTCATGAGCAACAACTGACCCAATATGCCCTCCAACGCTTGCAAGAGATTGATCAGATACATATCTATGGTCATGGCACGGCTCAGAGCGATGCCGTTATTTCCTTTAATGTGGGCAATATTCATCATTCTGATTTAGGAACGTTGCTTGACCAACTGGGCATAGCCGTCCGAACAGGACATCATTGCGCCCAACCTTTGATGGATAGGATGAGCGTCTTGGGTACGGTGCGAGCTTCATTTGCTTTATATAACACAATGGAAGAGGTGGATGCGTTGGTCGATGGACTCAAACGAGTGGTGAAGATGTTCTGATATTCTAATCTTACAAACATTATTAGTATGCTTAAGAACCATTATTACGAAGGCAAGATAGAAGTGGGATGTGACGAGGCTGGACGCGGATGCTTGGCTGGAAGCGTGTTTGCTGCAGCGGTGATATTACCCTTAGGATACGAGAACGAACTGCTCAACGACTCTAAAAAGCTTACCCCCAAGATGCGTTACCAACTACGTTCCGTCATCGAACGTGATGCAATCGCATGGGCTGTGGGTGTGGTAACTCCTGAAGAGATTGATCAAATCAATATCCTCAACGCCTCGTTCCTAGCTATGCATCGAGCCATAGACCAACTATCGGTTCGCCCAGAAGCTATCATCGTAGACGGCAACCGCTTTAATGCCTATCACGACTTACCGCATACTTGTATTGTGAAGGGTGATGGAAAATACCAATCGATAGCCGCCGCTTCCATCTTAGCCAAAACCTACCGAGATGATTATATGGATCGGCTGGCCGAGGAATATCCTCAGTATGATTGGAAGCAAAACAAGGGATATCCCACCAAGAAACATCGACAAGCTATTCATGACTTTGGAGCTTCGCCATATCATCGTATGACCTTCCGATTGGAATAGAAACCAACTCTTCAGTACAATTCATTGCTGATCAAACCAAGACTTTTATATGCCCAACAATAGATACGAAGCTTTAAATAAGCAACTCAAACTGATTCTGCAACTTGCCGGTGATAACCAACTGACGGTGGACGAACTATCAACGTTCTTGGACACCTCTCGTCGCAATTTCTATTATTTCTTAGACTTTCTAAGGGAAGCAGGCTTTGTAGTATTCAAGCAAGGACACTATTATAGGATAGATCCACAGTCGCCTTTCTTTGAAAAGCTACGCTCTGATAGGCAGTTCACAGATGAAGAACTGACCTTGATCTATCAGCTTCTGTGCATGATTGGGGATGAGAATGGAGCCGTATTGAAGCTTAGACAGAAACTGGAAAAGATTCATAACGTATCGTTCAATGGTATAAATGAACAAGCAAAACAGATTCCCGCCTTGTCGCGCAAACTGATTTCGGCTATCAAGAAGCACAAGATGGTGAAGCTAGTCAACTACTCTTCGCCCAGTAGCCATAGCGTGCGGGATCGCATTGTGGAACCATTCTTTATGATGAATGACAACAAGGAAGTGCGTTGTTATGAGCCGGCAAGCGATTCGAACAAGACTTTCAAGCTGATGCGTATCGAGAAAGTGGAAATCCTTAATACGTCATGGCAGCACGAGAAGCGTCACAAACAGATCTTTACAGACATCTTTATGTTCAGTAGCGAGCATCAGCAGCACCTCAAGATGCGCATGGGGCAATTGGCTTACAACCTCTTTATGGAAGAATACCCCAATGGACGTCGTTGTGTAATGAAAGATACTGAGCCCGAAAAGTGGATTCTAGAGTTGGACGTGTGCGACTTCAGAGGCATTGGACGCTTTGTGATGGGCCTTATCAATGATATCGAGATATTGGAGAACGACTCCTTCAAGCTATTCCTAATCAAGGAAATGAGAAAGGGAACCAATCGAATCCTTTTCGAATAAAACGTTCTTGGCATCCATAGCTGACCTGAGCGAATGGTCAGATACATATCGTAAAGCAACCATCGGAATGTTATTCGTAAGCAGAATACATTCCGATGGTTGCTTTTTTTGTTTGTGTAATGGTTATTTCATTACACAATTCTCAATGCTTTTTAATATAGTTTCGGGCTTGATATTGTTCATACAAGCAAAGTCACCACGATAGCACGGTTTGTTTCCAAACACGCTACATGGTCTGCATGGCAAACCTAGCTGTACACAACGTTCCTCAGATTGCTTCCATCCCATAAATCCAGCGTAGGGATGGGTCGCTCCCCAAATGCTTACCACAGGCGTAGCGGTGATGCTTGCTAGATGCATGTTGCCACTATCCATGCTCACCATCACGTCTAGGTGACTCATCAGGATCAGTTCCTCACCCAGTCCATGCAGTTGGCCAGCCACCACAAAGGTACGTTCTATACCTTGGGTCAACTGTTGTAGCTGCTTTTCCTCCTTTTGCCCACCGCCGAAGAAGAACATTCTCCATGAAGGGTGCTCCTTTCTTAATAGTTCTATCAGCGTCCGCATCTTCTCCAGCGGATACATCTTGCCTTGATGAGCGGCAAAGGGAGCGATGCCAATCCATATCTCTTTCAGACCTTTGGTGCCGATATTCTTGGGCAATAAGGTCAAGTCGCCACCTTGGGGAGGGAAGATGGAGCGAAACGAAGAGATGTCAACGGGGTATCCTAGGCGTTTGAACACATCCACATAGTTTTCGAACGACGTGGGTTGCTGCACTAGCAGCTTGTTGTTTCTGGCACATAACAGTCGCTTCCCTTGTCGATGCTTGTGAATGTGCGCTGTAGGATAGAGCGCCGTTGCAAAGCGTAAGCGTAGAAACTGCGTCCGCAACACATCATGCAAGTCGGCTATAGCGGTAGGATGCTTCGCCACCAGTCGGCGAAACAAGGTGTTCAATCCTCTTATCCCTTTGTATTCGTTCTTGAGATCCGCCTCCATGAAATCTACGTTAGGAGCAAGATTCTGGAATAATGGACGTGCGAAAGGCCTACTCAGAACCGATATTCTGATATCAGGGTACTGTTTCGCAAGCGAAGCCACAACAGGAACCGTCATGGCTATATCTCCCAATGCAGAAAAACGAATGACTAATAGATGTTCTCTTTTCACGCTTTCTTTTGGTGATAAAGAATAGGGTTGGTTGAAGGATCGTTGTACATTTTCATTTGGCGGTACACTTTCATATATTTGCGTCCAGCCTTGATGTCATCTAGCAGTTGGTCAATGGCTAAACCCAAGTCGTGCTGTTGTTCCATGAGCACAGCAAGCTTGGTGCGACATTTTGCCAAGTGTTCTTCAGAGGCATCCGTGCGCTCGGTCTGTTCCTTCATGTGATAAATCTTCAGCGCCAAGATGCTGAGACGATCAATGGCCCAAGCCGGGCTCTCCGTGTTGATTGTAGCGCCTTCTTGTGGAGTGACATCGCAAAACAACTGTCGGAAGTACGAATCGATTTGTTCTACCAAGTCGGTACGATCCTGATTGCTTCTGTCGATGCGACGCTTCAGGTTCATACCCTCCAAAGGATCGATGTGTGGATCACGGATTAGGTCCTCGAAATGCCACTGAACAGTGTCAATCCAGCATTTCAAGTAAAGACGATTCTCTATCGACTCTCTATCGTAAGGATTATTAATAGGTGTATCCACATTATCCTTTACATGGTAATCGCGGATTGCTTGGTTAAAAATTTCGTTACAATGTTCTGTGAATGACATTTCAATCGTTTTTAGTTTGTTCTGCAAAAGTAAAGCAAAATCCGCTAATCACAAAGAATTTCCCCCGATTTTTACGTTCGCCAAGACCGAATCGACCCTCTTTTTCGGTAAAAAGAGCTCAACAAATAAATGTTCCCAAATTCCGAATTATCTATCGAATAGGGTTCTAAAAGACCCAATTTATTGCACAATGTGATGGTATATGTGCAAAGAAAGGCTCTTTTTTCCTTAAATAATTTGCATGTATAAAAAAAAAGCGTTTCCTTTGCACCCGAATTTTGTTTTAGAAACTATTTTTTAAACGACTTAAAACGTAAAATTATGTCAGAAATTTCATCAAAAGTAACAGCTATTATCGTTGATAAACTCGGTGTTGACGAGACTGAAGTTAAACCAGAAGCAAGCTTCACTAACGACCTTGGTGCCGATTCTTTGGATACGGTAGAGTTGATTATGGAATTCGAGAAGGAATTCGGTATTTCTATTCCTGACGATCAGGCAGAAAAGATCGGTACTGTAGGCGACGCTATCGCTTATATCGAAGAAAACAAAAAGTAAGCCGTATATCAACACGAATTGATTGATAGGTGTGCCGGATGACAGGCGTAGGCTAATCGATGCTAAAAGACGATTTTGCTTTTAACATCAATCAGCAGCGAGCCGGCATCCCGTACACCTATTGGTATGTATATATAAATCAAGAATTTTATGGAATTAAAAAGGGTTGTTGTAACCGGCCTTGGTGCCGTTACTCCTCTTGGCAACACTCCTGAAGAGACATGGGAAGCCATGTTGGCAGGCAAGAGTGGTGCTGCTCCTATTACTTTGTTCGACGCTTCCCAATTCAAGACCCAGTTTGCTTGTGAGGTTAAGGATCTCAATGTCAACGATTGGATCAACCGTAAGGACGCGCGCAAGTTGGATCGTTACACCCAGTTGGCTCTGATCAGCGCTATGCAGGGTGTCAAGGATTGTGGTATCGATCTTGAGACAGCTGACAAGAACCGCATCGGTGTGGTTTATGGTGTAGGTATCGGTGGTATCAAGACCTTCGAAGAAGAAGTGACCTATTATGGTCAGCACATGGAGAATGGTCCCCACTTCTCTCCTTTCTTTATCCCTAAGATGATTGCTGACATCGCTTCAGGTCAGATCAGTATCCACTTTGGCTTCCACGGCCCCAACTTCACCACTACCAGTGCGTGTGCATCATCATCTAACGCCCTAGCAGATGCGTTCAACTTGCTTCGCCTTGGCAAAGCCGACATGATCGTGGCTGGTGGTGCAGAAGCAGCCGTTTGCGCTTGTGGCGTAGGTGGTTTCAATGCGATGAAGGCGCTGTCTACCCGTAATGACGATCCTGCACGTGCTTCACGTCCATTCTCTGGCTCACGCGATGGTTTCGTGATGGCAGAGGGTGCAGGTTGTATCATCCTTGAAGAGCTCGAGCACGCTAAGGCTAGAGGTGCTAAGATCTATGCTGAGATGGTAGGTGAAGGTGAGAGTGCAGACGCATATCATATCACCGCATCACACCCTGAAGGTCTCGGTGCTAAGCTCGTGATGACAGCTGCGCTAGAGGATGCAGGTCTGAAGCCCGAAGATATCGACTATATCAACGTGCACGGAACCAGTACCCACGTAGGTGATATCTCTGAGTCTAAGGCTATCAAGGACGTCTTTGGCGACGCAGCTTACAAGCTCAACATCTCTTCTACCAAGTCAATGACCGGTCACATGCTCGGTGCAGCAGGTGCAGTAGAGGCTATGGCTTGTATCCTGGCCGTTAAGAACGACATCGTTCCTCCTACTATCAACCACGAAGAGGGCGATGATGATCCTGAATTGGATTACAATTTGAACTACACATTCAATACTGCACAGAAGCGTACTGTGCGTGCTGCTCTGAGCAACACCTTTGGCTTTGGTGGCCATAATGCCTGTGTTGTATTCAAGAAGTATTCTGAATAATATCATTGCATGCTAAAACAACTCATTGATAGAATAAAGCTCCCTTTCAGAAAAGACAAGGAGCTTTATCTGTCTTTGTACAGAATCATAGGATTCTATCCTCGTCACATCGACTTCTATAAGACCGCCTTGCTACACAAGAGCATAGCGCGCCGTAATGCGAAGGGACGTCCGGTGAACAATGAGCGCCTTGAGTTTCTAGGCGATGCTATCCTTGACGCTATCGTGGGCGACATCGTTTATCGCCATTTCCCAGGTAAGCGTGAAGGATTTCTCACCAACACACGCTCCAAGATCGTACAGCGCGATACGCTCAACCGCTTAGCCAAAGAGATGGGTATCAACAAGCTGGTGCTCTCCAACGGTCATAACACCTCCCATAACAGCTACTTAGGCGGTAACGCTTTTGAGGCATTGGTAGGAGCTCTCTACCTAGATCAAGGCTACAATGCTTGCATGAAGTTTATGGAAAAGCAGATCTTAGGTGAGCTTATCAACATAGACAAGGTAGCATATAAAGAGGTCAACTTCAAGTCGAAGCTGATAGAATGGAGTCAGAAGAACAGAGTGAAACTCGAGTTTAAGATGCTCGATCACAAGGTAGACCAACAAGGAAGCCCCGTCTTCCAGTTTGCTGTGGTCATAGAGGGCATCGAGTGTTGCAGCGGCACAGGATTCTCTAAGAAAGAAAGTCAGCAGAAGGCATCCAAGGACACCCTTCGCCGTCTGCGCAAAGAACCCCAACTGCTCGATCAGGTGTTCACCGCCAAGGGCAACCGTACCAAGATGGAGGAAGAACCCGTTGATCTTGTGCCCGAGACAGAAGAAACATCCGACTTTATCATTGGTTCTGACAAAGAACAGCGTAAGCATATCAACCCCTTCAAAGAGGAGGTCTTCGATGACAAACCCATTGTGAAAGAAACTCCCAAGGTGGATATCAAGCCCGAGAGTCAAGAGGAGAAAGACGAGTTTGACCTCTCTGACATCTCCCACAACAAGGAGGCTGATAGCAAGGAAGACATCATTGCAGCTGCCGAAGCTGCCGCCTTCCGTGAATCATAAGCCGTATAAGCAGATTGCCTAATAAGTTATAAGACAATAATAATACTTTTTTTATTCGACCGTCATTTCTTGCTTCATGCAGAAATGGCGGTTGTTTGTTTTCTTATACCCAGTTATCGACGAATCTACGATTAAAAAACGTGAAATGTACACCATTTCGCTAATTTTGCGGTAAATTTGCATTCTTAACGCATTAACGAATATACAGATGAGTCTGACAACCATCATCAAGCAATTATATTTCCAACCTCGCCTACGCCAACTGGCACTTTATCAACAGCAAGGAGAAGCTTTGCAACGCCAAGTGCTCCAACAACTCCTGCAGAAAGCTGAGCACACCGAATATGGAAGAAAACATAATTTTTCCAATATCCACACCTATGACGACTTTGTAAAGCAGATACCCGTCAACACATATGAAGAACTCAAGGGCGACATTGATCGTATGCGTCATGGCGAGAAGGATATCCTTTGGCCCGGACAGGTGAAATGGTATGCCAAATCGTCGGGCACCACCAACGATAAGAGCAAGTTTATCCCCGTGTCAGCCGACGGACTGCATGACGTCCACTACAAGGGCGGTAGTGATGTGGTGGCGCTCTATCTGCAGAACCATCCCGAAAGCCATATCTTTGAGGGCAAGAGCCTGATCCTGGGAGGCAGTCATCAGACCAACTATAACCTACCCAACTCGTTGGTAGGCGACCTCAGCGCTATCCTCATTGAGAATATCAACCCCCTAGTGAACCTCGTTCGTGTGCCCAAGAAGCAGACCGCCTTGCTATCCAACTTTGAGATCAAGCGCGACCGCATCGCTCACGAAACCCTTAACAAGAACGTCACCAACATCTCCGGCGTGCCCTCGTGGATGCTCAGCGTGCTGGTGCGTGTGCTGGAACTGAGCGGCAAGAGCCATCTAGAGGACGTATGGCCCAACCTAGAAGTGTTCTTCCACGGCGGAATAGCCTTCACGCCTTATCGCGAGCAGTATCACCAGATCATCACCAAGAGCACCATGAACTATATGGAAACTTACAATGCCAGCGAAGGCTTCTTCGGTATTCAGGACGACCCTGCCGATAAAGCCATGCTGCTGATGCTCGATTATGGTGTGTTCTACGAGTTTCTGCCTATGGACGAATATGGCAACGAGCATCCCAACATCGTTCCGCTATCCGGTGTAGAGACCGGACGCAACTATGCCATGCTTATCTCTACATCCTGCGGACTATGGCGATATGAGATAGGCGACACCGTTGAGTTTACTTCTACCAATCCGTTCAAGTTTATCATCACTGGCCGCACCCGATATTTTATCAATGCCTTTGGTGAAGAGCTCATTATGGACAATGCCGAGAAAGGCCTTGCTGCCGCATGTCAAGCCACCGGAGCGATGATCAGCGAGTACACCGCAGCACCTGTGTATATGGACAATCAAGGCAAATGTCGCCATCAGTGGCTCATCGAGTTTGCCAAGATGCCCGATGACCTCAACCATTTTGCCGTGGTGCTGGATAAGAAACTGCAAGAGATCAATAGCGACTATGAAGCCAAGCGCTCCCATGACGTCACCTTGCAACAGCTCGAACTCATCACCGCCCGTGAAGGACTGTTCAACGATTGGCTCAAGCAGAAAGGCAAACTGGGCGGACAGCACAAGGTGCCCCGTCTGTCCAACGAGCGCAAGAACATCGAGGAACTCCTAGCGCTCAATAGCCAACCACTGGCTTAACCCACCTCTTGACCACCACACCAGAATGAGAACAACAATGAACAAATACGTTTTCGGCGTCTTCGCGCTTCTCATCGCCTTGCTCATGTCAGCTTGTGCCAAGATGGGACAACCCGATGGGGGATGGTATGACGAGACCCCTCCACAGGTCGTTGCTACCTATCCGCAGGATGGTGATGTGCATGTCAACAACAAGAAGATATTCATCCTCTTCAGCGAATATATCAAGCTCGACAATGCCAGCGAAAAGGTGGTGGTCTCACCGCCGCAGATCACCACACCCGAAATCAAGGGACAAGGTAAGCGTATCACCGTGAGTCTGGAAGATTCGCTGATGCCCAACACTACCTACACCATCGATTTCTCTGACGCTATCTCTGATAACAACGAGGGAAACCCCTTGGGCAACTACACCTACACGTTCTCCACAGGTGGCGAGATCGATACCATGCAGGTGGCTGGTTATGTCCTTGACGCCGAAAACCTTGAGCCAGTCAAAGGCATCTTGGTGGGCCTGTATAGCAACCTCAACGATTCGGCATTTCAGAAGCTGCCCATGCTGCGTGTGGCACGTACCGATAGCCGTGGCCATTTCTCCATCAAAGGCGTAAAAGATGGCGACTATCGTGTCTATGCGCTGCAAGATCAGGATGCCAACTTCCGTTTCTCTCAGAAGAGCGAAGCTATTGGCTTTACCCCCGAGATCTTTACCACCTCTGCCCGACCGGATGTCCGTCAAGACACCATTTGGGCTGATTCGCTCCACATCAAGAGCATCGATAGGGTGGGATATACGCATTTCTATCCCGACGATGTGGTGCTCACGTCGTTCACCCAGACGCTCACCACACGTTATCTAGCTAAGTATGAACGTCCTCTGGCTGACCACTTCACGCTCTATTATGGTTATGGCGACAAGGATCTGCCTCAGATCACCGGACTCAACTTTGATGCGCACGATGCGTTCATCGTCGAGCCATCTGCCGAGCAAGACACCATCACCTATTGGCTACGCGATACCACGCTGGTCAATCAGGACACCCTCTCCCTAGCACTGACTCATAACATCACCGACACGCTAGGTGTGCTACGTCAGCAGACCGATACGCTCAACCTCGTATCTAAGGAACCGTATGCCAAGCGCCTCAAGCTCCTCACCGAGGAACGACAGAAGTGGGAGAAGAAACAGAAGCGCCGTGAGGAGCGAGGGAAGAGTTTCCTCACCGTGATGCCTCCTAAGGCGTTGGAACCTAGCTATCATGTGGAGTCGACCATAGACCCGGATGCCAACCCTTCGGTCACCATGCCCACACCGCTGAGTGTGGTTGACACGGCTAAGATTCACCTCTATCAGAAGATTGACACCTTGTGGTACAATGCTCAGTTTCTCTTTGGACAGCGACCAGGTACGCTACGCGACTATACGCTTGTGGGCGAATGGACCCCAGGGCGCGAATACAGTCTTGAGATAGATAGCGCGGCGTTTGTGGATGTCTATGGTAAGGCATCCGTGCCCTATAAGCAAGGCTTCAAGGTGCGAGCCACCGAGGAGTATGCTTCGCTCAGCATCACGTTGCAGAATATGGATGGTAAGCACTGCATCGTCCAGCTGCTCAACGGACAGGACAACGTGGTCAAGGTGGCTGAAGCCCACAACAACGAGGTCACCTTCTTCTATATCAAGCCCGCAACCTACTATCTCCGTCTCATTGTGGATGACAATGATAACGGCAAATGGGATCCGGGCGACTATGATAAGCAGCTACAGGCAGAGGCGGTGTATTATTACCCCAAGGAGATAGAGTGTCGCGCCAAGTGGGATATCAGCGAAAAGTGGAATCCTAAGGCGCTACCGCTCAATCAGCAGAAGCCTTCAGCAATCACCAAGCAGAAAGCCGATAAGAAGAAGACCGTGCGCAACCTCAACGCTGAGAGGGCGCAGAAGCTAGGTATCGCTTTACCCGAATACTTACAACGCAAACAGATCCAACCCTGATATGCACATGAAACGACTTGTTTTAGCCCTTCTGTTGCTTGTCGCTACCATGGCGCACGCACAGTGTACGTTTCGTAACACCGCCTTCAACAGCGGCGAGTTTCTGACCTATAACCTTTATTACAACTGGAAGTTTATATGGGTTAAGGCGGGCACGGCATCGTGGTACACCGTCTCTTCCACCTATAAGGGTAAGTCGGCTTACCGCACCAGCCTCACCACAAGGGGTAACGGTAAGCTCGACGACTACTTTGTTCTCCGTGACACCTTGCTCTGCTACAACTCCAAGGATATGGAACCGCTCTACTATCGTAAGGGTGCGCGTGAGGGAAAGCGCTATACCGTGGATGAGGTGTTCTACAGTTATGCTGGCAACAAGTGTCATGTCAAGCAGCACCGCATCGATAACGACGGCGAGCACCATTGGCAACAGCACGCCTACGACTACTGCGTGTATGACATGATGAGCATCTTCCTCCGTGCACGCTCCTTCCGTCCCGAATCGTGGAAGAAGGGTGAGGTGGTCAATTTTCCCATCGTGGACGGCAATGGCAAGAATCCTGCCCGCGTGGTGTATAACGGCAAGGAAAAGGTCAAGGCTGACAACGGCCACACCTATCGCTGTCTGAACCTCTCTTACTATGAGAACGAGGGGAAGAAGTGGCGCGAGATAGCTCGCTTCTACGTCACCGATGATGCCAACCATGTGCCTGTGCGCCTGGATATGTACCTTAAGTTTGGCTCAGCTAAGGCGTTCCTTGTCAACATGAAGGGGCTTCGCAGTGCGGTCTCCTCTAAGGTAAAGTAACCTCCTAGCGGCTTTATGGATTAGGAAATCAATTTGTTTTTCTGACAAAAATAAATTATTTTCCTCTGAAAAATAATTTATTTTCTGTTTCCGCAACGCCTCTTTCGGTAGATCAAAGGAGCAATATGAGCGTGAGAAAGGGCCGCTTTCGCCTGCAAAGAGACACTTGGCTTACACAATAAAGAATATGATTAGGGGTGGCTCTCAAGCTTGAGAGCCACCCCTAATCGTAGATATTGGTTGCCAGCGAAGGTGCGGCGGTGGTGTTATCGGTTTATTTCTTGACCCAGATATGTTTGATTTCGGATAGGAAGAGGGTGTGCTTGCCCTTGTCGGCGGTGTAATATTCCTTGACGATGGAATCCTTGTAGGCTGGGCGAATGGCTGCGGGGTCGAGCTCGGTCTCGTACATATCCTCACACTCAATGACCATACGGGCTTCCTTAAACGTCATCATGCCACTGGGGGTGACGATGGGTGTGAGCTTAGCCTCTTTGATCTTGTCTGTATCGCGACCCGATTTGGTGCCGCAGATGTTGAGCGCTGGGCGGTATTTGGCGTCAAAGAAGCTGAGCGTGTAAGCGTGCTTGTCCTTGAGAAACTGGTATGTGTAGCGGATGTCCTTTACGGTGATGAAGGCCGTGGGCTTAGACCATAGCATGCCAAAACCGCCCCACGCAGCCGTCATGGTGTTAAACTTGGCGCTGTCACCTGCTGTGACGAGCATCCATTGGTTGCCTATCAGGTCGAAAACGTTGTCAGGAAGTGAGTCGGGAGCAAGGCTATCGTAGCGTGCCGCCCAACTGCCGCTATCGCTTGCAGTGGTGCTGTCTGTGCTCGAAGCATTGTTTGTGTTGCTCTTGCTGCATGAGCTAAATGATAAGACCGCCATGAGCATCATACCTATGAGGGGCGTCGCAATCATGAAACGGAGGGATGAGGATGTTTTCATAATGATGATAAGTTTATAATAATGAATGATTGATATCACAAGAGGTTACTCATCGTCTGATAACAAAAAACGCTAAACAACTCTATTCGAATTATTTAGCGCGCTTGTTGTTGTTCCAGGCGGACTCGAACCACCACTGACAGAACCAAAAACTGTAGTGCTACCATTACACCATGGAACAATCACGGGTGCAAAGGTACTACTTTCGGCTGACACCACCAAATTTTTGCTTACTAATTTTACCCACCTCAACCAGACAGAGGGCTCTTATCTGCTTATAAATATTTTCCCTATTGAGTATAATCACCCACTTGTGAAGCTTTGAGTCAGCGTTCGCTGTTCACTCATGGATCGTGGATAGCAATGGGTAGGCTTCGTGTTTCAACGATAATCAGATCAAATGAGAGAACCTTAAAGAGCTCCTTTGTATATTAAAACGCTTTAGATATAGTGATATTCTCATATTTTTTTTACCTTTGCAAGGTTAAGGATCTTGCTTTAAAGCTATAAATAGAACAAGTGTAAATGGCCTTTTGATCTAGGTAAGTACCGAGTAGCTTTTTATTATTCGGTAGATGTACTCGCAGTAAAGTTTAAATCTACTAATTTAAGATATGAAGAAAATCGTATTCACGCTCTTAGCCTTGGCTCTTGCCACAGTGATGCATGCGCAGCAATATGCTGCTTACGTGTACCAAGACGGCGAATTGAAGGGCAAGTACGCATTGGCTGAGAAGCCAGTGTTGACGTTTGTCGGTGATGACCTAGTGGTTTCGGTGGGCGAAGAACTGCAAATCCAGTTTACAGCTCTCGGTACGGTCGTCAAGTTTGAGGAAGTGACGGATGGTATTCATGGTGTGCCTAATGCCGGAAAAGGCTTGGATGAAACATCAGCCCCCGTGTTCAGCATCGTGGATGGATGGCTTACGGTCACCGCGCTTGCTCCAGGACAGACAGTGCGCCTTTACACCACTGACGGTCGCATGGTAGCTACAGCACGTGCCAATACCGATGGCACAGCCACTATGGCTCTTGTAAAGGGCATGACCATTGTACAGGCAGGTAAATTCACTTTTAAGGTATTCAACAAGTAAACAAAATATTTTTCAAATAAGTATTATGAAGAAGATATTTCTCTTCCTTTTAACCTTTTGCGCCGTATTATCATCTAAGGCGCAAGTCACCGAAGTGTGGAAAGACGGTGTGATGCAAGCCTGCGTGCAGAGCGCAGACAGCATTCGCCTTACTAATAATGTGCTCTCAAGCGAAGCTCTTTTGGCGTGGACAGAGGCACATCTCGACTCCTTGGCAGGCGTGGTGTGGCAACAGATGCAGAACAGCACATCGCCCAACACACGTGATCCGGACTTTACACGAGAGGTGTATCGTAGCCAAGGATACGACGGACGCAATGTTGCCACTTTCCTAAGTGCCAGCTCTCTGATTGATGATGCTTTGCTTGATAGCCTTATAACCAGAGCACACGCTAAGGGTAACAATAAGGTGGTGTTGATAGCAGGAAACTCGGGAGCAGGTAAGAGTACGGCGGTGAAGTCGTTCCCCGAAGTGTTGAACCTCGTCAATGACGCTGGTATCGTGCTCGATGAGACATGGAGTAACCGTAAAAGGCTTGTAAAGATGCTGAATCGGCTGAGCGAGGAAGGATTTACTGACCAGACCGTAATCCTAATTTACAATGACGCTGAGACCTCGTTTAACAATGCGTGCGACCGTTTCTTGAGAACGCGCCGTATTGTGGGATTCAAGTTCTTCACCGATGAGTCGTTATATCCTAGCTATCAGGGTTATGTGTCCGACTTCCTCGAAAAGGATGTAAAGGATTTGGGAGCTAAACGCATCTATTTGAGCAATGCGCAAAATACCTCTTCGGTAGTCACAGCAGAAGAGGCTGCCAAGTGGGATTACTCTATCTCTGACGAACTGAAGTATAAGATGGCTTTTAAACTTTACGAATACATTGATCAGCACCGCAGCGAGATCTCCTATCGTGATGCTTGGGCTTTGTTTTATGACGATTAATCATAGCAACACTGCCTCTGCGACGGTGAGCTAAGACATACACTAGCGCAATGTGTCCAACGCAAGTTTGGCCATATTGCGTTTTTTTGTATGCTTAATCAATTGTAAACAAAGAAGCATCCATAGCGTTGCCGGTGGCGATACGCTATGGATGCTTTCTATCGGGATGATGGTTAGTGGATGAACCGCCAACGGATTATTTCACGGTGATGAGATAATAGTTCTTCTTACCACGTTGAACGAGCAGGTACTTGCCGTCGATGAGGTCGTCAGCGGTGACAGGCTGGTCAAAGGCGGTAACCTTTTCCTTGTTCAGACTGACGCCGTTGCCCTTAACGAGCTTACGCATCTCGCTCTTGCTTGGGAAGATCTCCCATCCCTCTTGGCAGAAGAGGTCCACTGCGGGCTGACCGAGCTGGTCCTTGCTGAGGGTGTAATGAGGAACGTCCTTGAACACATCGTTAAGCGTGGCCTCGTCTAGCTGGGCAAGAGAGTCCTTGGTAGCTTTACCAAAGAGGATGTTGCTGGCAGCGATAGCCATATCGAGATCCTCCTTAGAGTGAACCATTGTGGTCACTTCCTCAGCGAGACGCTTCTGCAAGAGACGACGACCTGGGTCCTGTGCGTGCTCAGCTACGAGGGCGTCAATGGTCTCCTTGTCAAGGTCGGTGAATATCTTGATGTAACGTTCTGCGTCCGAATCGCTCACGTTAAGCCAGAACTGATAGAACGCGTAAGGGGTGGTGCGGTTGCGATCGAGCCATACATTGCCGCTCTCGGTCTTACCAAACTTCTTTCCGTCAGCCTTGGTGATGAGTGGACAGGTGAGACAGTAGGCTTCAGCTTCGTTGCCAAGGGTGCGACGAATCAGCTCCGTACCAGTGGTCATGTTACCCCACTGGTCGTTACCACCTAACTGCAGACGTACGCCGTAGTGCTGATATTGGTACAGGAAGTCGTAACCTTGGAGCAGCTGATAGGTAAACTCGGTGAAAGAAAGGCCGTCGCGAGCTTCACCATTGAGGCGCTTCTGCACGCTATCCTTAGCCATCATATAGTTGACAGTGATGTGCTTACCCACCACGCGAGCAAAGTCGAGGAAACTGAAGTCTTTCATCCAGTCGTAGTTGTTGACCATCTCAGCCTTGTTGGGCGCCGTGCCTTCAAAGTCGAGAAACTTGCTTACCTGCTTCTTGATACACTCTTGGTTGTGATAAAGCGTATCAGCGTCAAGCAAGTTGCGCTCCTGGCTTTTGCCTGAAGGGTCGCCAATCATACCCGTAGCACCGCCAACGAGGAGGTAGGGCTTATGCCCGCAACGCTGTAAGTGGCGCAGCATCATGATGCCACAGAGGTGACCGATGTGCAAGGAATCGGCTGTAGGGTCGGTTCCGAGATAGGCTGACACGAGATTCTTCTGAAGATATTCTTCTGTTCCAGGCATGATCTGCGCCAACATACCACGCCATTTCAGCTCTTCAACAAAGTTTTTCATTGTTCAAATTTGTTTTTTGTCCCTGTTGTTAGTATGGGATGATTGATTATTGAGTATGTTTATAATATTCGGATGGAAAGCAATCATGGTACAGGATCGTATCCTGATCCTCCCCACGGGTTGCATCTGAGGATGCGCCAGATGGCGAGAGCCAATCCCTTGATGGGTCCGTGCTTAAGCAGAGCTTGTCGGGCGTACTCTGAACAGGTAGGGGTGAACCGACAAGAGGCTGGCGTATAAGGGGTGATACACTTCTGATAGAACAGGATGGGTAGCACCAATAGCCAGGTGAGGGCTCGTGAGACGAGGTGTAATCCTTGTTTAAGGATGTTCATGGGGCTTTCTGCTTATCTTATTATGTGGGGGCGTGGGGTGTGAGAGGATTGGTAGTGCTTGCTAGTTAGGGTTGCTGTTCCTTGGGAGAGAGGCGCTCGGCAAGGCGCGTGAGCAAGAGATGGATGCGCTCCATCACGGTGGCGGTGGGGACAAGGTCGTCCGAAATCCAGATAAAAGCCAAGTCGATGTGCTGCTCCGGTGGTAGTTGGGTGAGGAGCAACTGCTTCTGCAACCGATAGGCTTCCCTGATTTGGCGCTTCACTCGGTTGCGTTTCACAGCTCGCTTGAAGTGCTTCTTAGGTACGCTGATGAGCACTTGGGCGTGTGGTTGGGGAGCCTCGGGTTGCTCGTATAGACGATACACCACTCTGATGGGGTAGGCGGTCATTGCCTTGCTACCCCCTTTGGTGAAGAGCGCATCTATCTGTTTCTTGCTACAGATATGCTCCACCTTCTTGAAAGTGTGTGTATGGAGCGTCATGGATTAGTCTTCTGACTGGTCAAGAAGAAACTTGCGTAGCGCACTGGTCATCGAAGGATACTCCTTGGTAGGCGCTTCGAGATCTAGACGGAGCCCCTGCGCGGAAACCTCCTTGGCTGTAGCTGGACCAAATGCGGCAATCTTTACGTCGCCCTGCTTGAAGTTGGGCATGCTGTTCATGAACGATTTGACACCTGTCGGACTGAAGAACAGCAGCATATCATAGTCGAATGCTTCTACCTCCTCGGGTGTAAGCTCGTTGTTTACCGTGCGATACATCACACATTCCTTATGCTTCAATCCCTTCTCCTCAAGCATCTTGGTGACGCTATCGTTGTGTACCGAACTTTGTGGAACGAGGTATTTCTCGGTCTTATGCTTGACCATGGTAGGCAGCAAGTCGGCTATCTTGCCGGTATTGCCAAAGAACACCTTGCGCTTGCGGTATTGTACGTACTTCTGGATGTATAGAGCAATGGTCTCTATGACACAGAAATACTTCATGTCTTCAGGGATAGTGATACGCATCTCCTTAGCCAGCTTGAAGTAATTGTCCACGGCGTGGCGTGAAGTAAATACTACGGCAGTGTAGTTGAGCGGATTGATCTTTTGCTGACGGAATTCCTTTGCAGATAAGCCTTCAACCTTAAAGAAAGGTCTGAATACCAGTTCTACACCGAAATCCTTGGCAATATCAAAGTAAGGGGATTTATCGCTAGTTGGTTTTGGCTGTGATATTAAAATCTTCTTAATCATCGCTGTCCTAATAATTTACTTTCAAATAATTTCCGATTAGTTCTAAAACACCCCACAATGTCAGCGCAGGCATCAATTCTAACGTGCAAAAGTACAAAATAATCTGCATACTGATGCTCGTTTTGGTGAAAAAGATGACAAAGCACTTGTAGAATGCCAGTATCTTGGTTAATATAAGAATTCCTCCTGCGCAGAGCAACCCAGTGGCGAGGGGAAGGTTAAAATAGACAATCAGCAAGACGATAGGGAAGAGCAGCACGCCCTCCGAGGCGGTGAGGAAGAGCCATGTCTTGATCCATCTGTCGTTTTGTTTTCGGGTGAAAAACACCCAGTTCACCATCTTGTAAAGCAAGTCTTTCACCACAAAATAAGCCGCGGTGATACCCGTAAAGATGCCAATGGTGGTCAGGATGTTGTCGGAGATAAAGTGGTCACCAATGTACCACGATGTGTAGGCATAGTAGAGCATACCCAGGAGCAGAGCCGTCTGCGCCACAAGGAAGATCTGCAGACGCATCTCTAGGCTGGTCTCGGTCATCTCTGCCACGCTACGCGGTGTGTAAAAGAAGTGCTTGATCTGTCTGAAGATGAAGCCCTTGGTAAACGAGAAGGAGAGTATGGCTACAACGAAACAACCCAAGAGCAGGGACGTGATGGTGTTGTCGTTGCGCATGAGGTAGGGTATGGGGTCACCCATGATGCCATTTTGGGGCAAGCCCTTCTCGGGATGGAAGTACTTATTGGCTGGAAAATACTCCTTATCCATAAACTTCGGGTTGCTAAATACGTCGTGCTTAGACGGCTTAAACCCAAAGCAAGCGAGGGTGTCGGGACGCTGATTGTAGGTGATCTGTCCCGGCTTGAAGTTGGCTTGTATAGCCGAGTCTTTCTGCTCTTCGGTGGCTGACATCTTCAGACTATTGATAACGCGCAAAGGTGTCATCCCTAATGTGTTGCGGGTGACACCGTCGCTGGTGGTCGTAAAGTTGGACCCAGGCGCGTGGTAAGTCTGAATGTCAGCTAAAGAGTCGGTTTCGAGCATGTTGCGGCTTACAGTCCAAATGCTGATTTGATATCTTCTACACGATCAAGCTTCTCCCAAGTGAAGAGCTCCACGTCTATTTTCTTAGTCTCGTGGTAGTAGCTTGTAAACTCTTTGGTCTTCACCTCGTTGGTACGACCCATATGGCCGTAAGCCGCTGTCTCTAGATACATAGGCTGGCGGAGCTTGAGCGTCTTCTCGATAGCGGCAGGACGAAGGTCGAATAGGCCCTTAATCTTCTCGGCAATCTCGCCGTCGGTCATGTTCACATGACTTCTGCCATAGGTATTAACATACACGCTGACAGGCTCAGCCACACCGATTGCGTAAGCTAGCTGTACAAGAACCTCATCCGTTACACCTGCTGCAACAAGGTTCTTAGCGATGTATCGTGAAGCGTAGGCTGCTGAACGGTCCACCTTACTTGGGTCTTTGCCTGAGAAAGCACCACCTCCGTGAGCGCCTTTTCCGCCGTAAGTGTCTACGATAATCTTACGTCCAGTGAGGCCCGTGTCGCCGTGAGGACCACCAATGACAAACTTCCCTGTGGGATTTACCAAGTATTTGATATTGTCATTGAATAGGTTCAGCACCTTATCCGAGTGGATTTGGGCTTTCACACGGGGGATTAGGATATTGATCACATCGTCCTTGATCTGTGCCAACATAGCCTTGTCATCATCCATAAACTCATCGTGCTGAGTGGACACCACGATGGTATCGATGCGCTGAGGAATGTTGTCGTCACTGTATTCCACGGTCACTTGGCTCTTAGAATCGGGACGGAGGTAGGTCATCTGCTTACCTTCCTTGCGGATGTCGGCCAGCGTACGCATGATGAGATGAGCCAGGTCAAGCGTCACGGGCATATAGTTGTCGGTCTCGTTGCAAGCGTATCCAAACATCATACCTTGATCGCCGGCACCTTGTTCCTCCTCTTTCTCTCGGCTTACACCGCGGTCAATGTCCGTACTCTGTTCGTGGATAGCGGTCAATATACCACAACTATTACCGTCAAACTGATATTCGGCTTTGGTATAACCTATCTTTTTAATGGTTTCACGAGTCACTTTCTGCAAGTCGATATACACCTCCGACTTCACTTCGCCCATGATAACGACCTGTCCTGTGGTGTTAAACGTCTCAATGGCGCAGTGAGCTGTGGGATCGTAAGCAAGGAACTGGTCCAGTAAAGCGTCGCTGATTTGGTCGGCTACCTTGTCTGGATGACCCTCAGATACCGACTCTGATGAGAATAAATATGGCATATTATGAATCTATAAATCTTTTGTGGGTGCAAAGGTACGGCTATTTTGAGGGTCAGCAAAATATTTTGTAATCTTTCACCGCTAAACATTTGTATTTTAGAAAGGTTTAAGCCTTTAGCTTTGAAAGATTACAAGATTTGGCAGAAGGTAAGCCGTGCTCCTCACGCTTCTTTCATACAGCTATCTACGAAAGAGAAGGGAAGGAGATCCTTTACGCTCTCCACCTCATAGATGCCATCCTTGCCATAGAGTAAGATGCGCACGGGCTGCTTGTAACGGTCCTCTATTTCCAGTATCACTTGGCGGCAAGCACCACATGGGGAGATAGGACGCGAGGTGAGTCCGTGGTCGTTGCGTGCGGCAATGGCAAGCGTAAGGATGGGCTGTTCGGGCGCGTTGGCTTGCGCGGCGAATATGGCGGTGCGCTCAGCGCAGAGCCCCGAGGGGAAAGCTGCGTTCTCCTGATTGGCGCCGATGAAGATGCGACCATCAGCTAGGCGCACGGCGGCACCCACATAAAAGTGAGAATAGCTGGCATAAGAGTTCTGCGTGGCAGCGATAGCCTTATCAATCAGCGTGCAATCCTCTGCCGATAGCTCTTCCTTCGTGTAGCATCGAACGTGTATTGTGATATCAAATTCTTTCATGACAGAACGATTTTAGGTTTCTCAGTAGGCGACAATGTTTGCCACCGGATAACAGGAACAGCCCCGAATGAGATGCAACGCACCTATCGAAGGCCACCTTCTGTATGATGCAAAAATAACCTATTCTTGCGTGATATGCAATATTTATCATCCTAAAGTGACTATGTAGCTGAAAAAAACGGGATTGGAATGAGGATGGTTTCACATATTTTAGTAAATTTGCAACGTCAATGTAACATTTATTACATTCTTTTATTTAACTTATGAGTACAAGTAACTATCTAATTATCTTCATGAAAGTACTGGGCTCACTGGCCCTTTTGATTTATGGTATGAAGGTAATGAGCGAGGCTTTGCAGAAGATGGCAGGCTCACAATTGCGTCACATCCTAGGCGCAATGACCACGAATCGTTTTACAGGAATGCTTACCGGCACGTTTATCACTTGCGCAGTGCAGTCGTCATCGGCCACTACGGTGATGACGGTCAGCTTTGTTAACGCAGGACTGTTGACCCTGGCCCAAGCCATCTCTGTGATTATGGGTGCCAACATCGGAACTACGCTCACGGCATGGATTATGTCTTTGGGATTCAATGTGGACCTTACGATGGTGGTGTTCCCTGCTTTCTTCATTGGTATCATCTTGATTTACTCACGTCGTCGGCGTTATGTCGGCGACTTTCTGTTTGGTATCGCCTTCTTGTTCTTTGCGTTGGTGCTGCTCAGTGCAGCTGGCAAAGACCTTGATTTGGAGCATAATCCGGACGCTATCAACTTTTTCTCATCGTTTGACGTACACAGCCACCTCAATATCGTCGTGTTCTTGCTCATCGGTACGTTTATCACCTGTATCGTGCAGAGCTCCGCAGCGGTGATGGCCATCACCATTCTGCTCTGCTCTACGGGCGTGCTGCCTATCTATCTAGGTATTGCGCTGGTGCTGGGTGAGAACATCGGAACCACCGCCACGGCTAACATCGCAGCCCTCGGAGCCAATACGCAAGCTCGCCGAGCAGCTATGGCGCACCTGTTCTTCAATGTCTTTGGTGTATGTTGGGTGCTTTGCCTGTTCTATCCGTTCGTTGACGCGGTCTGTGGACTCGTGGGCTACGACCCATCGGGCGCTGGCGTGTCCTCAGCACAGAAGGCGCAGATTCTGCCCATCGTACTGGCGGCATTCCATACGTGCTTCAACGTGACCAACACCTTTGTTCTGATATGGTTTATACCGCAGATGGAAAAGGTGGTTTGCATGGTAATCAAACCTAAGAAGAACGTGGACGAGGACGACTTCCGCCTTCGTTTCATCCAGAGCGGTATCATGAAGACCCCCGAGCTTTCGGTGCTTGAGGCCTCAAAGGAGATCCACTCGTTTGCACAACGTATCCATCGTATGTTCGGAATGACACGCGAGCTGCTTAGTGAGAAGAACAATGACGCCTTTGTTAAGCTCTTCTCACGTATCGAGAAGTATGAAAGCATCTCTGATAACATGGAGATTGAGATAGCCAAATACCTTGACGAGGTGAGCGATGCGCACCTTAGCGACGAGACCAAGGACAAGGTACGCGCCATGCTACGTGAGATCTCTGAGCTAGAGAGCATTGGCGATGCTTGCTACAACATGGCACGCACCATCAGTAGGAAGCATACCGGCAAGGAAGAGTTTAGCGATGATCAGTATGATCACATCCATCAGATGTTTGAGCTCACCGACGATGCCCTCTCACAGATGACCTTGACGCTGGTAGAACACAAGACCGATGTGGATGTCAACCGCTCCTTCAACATCGAAACCGAGATCAACAACTACCGCAATCAGCTCAAAGGGCAGAACATCAACGATGTCAACGAGCACAAGTACACCTACGCCATCGGTACCATGTATATGGATATCATCAACGAGTGTGAAAAGCTTGGCGACTATGTGGTCAATGTTGTTGAGGCTCGCATGGGCGTACGACAAGCCGGAGCCTAACCTACGAGGTGCTTCTCCCGTACAGAACGCCACCGCTTATCGCATCGGGCGCATAGCCTAGGCGCCGTTATCGGCATGTGATATCGTAGGTTTCATCTCATGATGGAGGACGTATGATAAGGTGACGACGGCTCTTTGGGAATAGAAAATAAATTATTTTTAGACGAAAATCAATTTAATTTCTTCTGAAAAATAAATTGATTTCTAATACAAAAGCTTCTCTGATGAATCATAACCGATAGGGTTTGATCCTTCAGAGAAGCTTCTTTTGTAAGGACATATGGGGGTGCCAAGCATCTAGAAGTGCTGTCTATGCGCTCGGACTGAAAGTGTTTTTTGAACAAATCGTTTTGCTTTGCACAGCGTTCTTTGTACCTTTGCAAGTAACTAATCATTCCGTTTATGGACGAAAACAAAACGGCAGACTACCTGCAAAGGCATGGCGTACGTCCCACGGCCAACCGCATCGTGATAGCCAAGGCGCTTGCTGCTGCACACAAACCGCTGTCTATGAAGGATCTGGAACGAAAGATACAAAGCATAGACAAGTCGAACATCTCACGAACGTTGAGCCTGTTCCGTGCACAAGACGTGGTTCACACCATCGAGGATGGCGATGGCGTTCAGAAGTATGAGCTCTGTATGAGCCACGGAGGAGAAGGGGATGATGACGAGCACACCCACTTCTTCTGCGAACAGTGTCACAAGCTCATCTGCTTATACGACATGCCAACCCCCGAGGTGACGCTAGGCGGTGGATACCATGTGCATGCTGTCAACGTGCTGGTCAAGGGGTTATGTCCCGAGTGTGCGCGTAAGGTCAGATAAAATAGCCGTTGTACACAGCATCTATCTTGTTGGTCTCTTTCCCACTAGTAGTGGTGATTCCGGCTTGGCGAAGCATCTGACGGGCGTCCGGACTGATATTGTCAGCGAAGACCTCGCTCACGCCACTGTCGATACATATCTGTGCTTCGGCGCAGTGGATTGAGCGAATGGCAATCTTAGCATGCAGCAGCGTTTCGGGCGACTCTTCGGCGAGGCGCTTCAGCTCACGCATACCCTCTTGATGATATTCGCCCACTTGTCCTTCGTGTAATACTACCAACGAAGCACCCTCTCCATATAGTCTGTCGATTAATTGTTCCATCATAATTGTAAGGTTTTTTAGTTATTCAGTACACCTTATATATAATATAGAGGTTATGCTGCAAACTTACGCAAAAAAAACGAACTCTGCACGTTTCGTAACCAATTCTTAATAAAAAGATTTATGTCCATCGTTTGGCTTTCGCTTATAGCTATCATTGTGGTGCTCGTTTGGGGTGGCACTTTTGTCAATTCTAAGGTGCTTCTGCTTCATGGGATGACCCCCGAAGAGATCTTTACCATCCGTTTCCTGTTGGCTTATCTCTGCACTTGGTGCATCAGCAAACGGCGGTTGTGGTGTGCCTCGTGGCGTGACGAACTGCTCTTGTTGCTTGCCGGAGTGACCGGTGGATCGCTTTATTTTCTCAGTGAGAACATCGCCGTGGGCATCAGTCTGACCACCAACGTCTCGTTCATTGTCTGCACCACCCCCTTGCTCACGGCGTTGCTTGGCATCATGACCTCGCGTACCATCCATGCATCACGCTCGCTGATCGTCGGGTCGGTGATAGCCTTGGCGGGAACAGCCACCATTATCTTCAACGGGCAAGTGACGTTCAAGCTCAATCCGCTAGGAGATATGCTCGCTTGGGTGGCGTCAGTGTGTTGGGCGGTGTATAGTCTGCTCATTCGCAAGGTGTCAGGGCGGTACGATGCCGTGTTTATCACGCGCAAAGTGTTCGGTTACGGACTGCTTACCATCCTGCCCGTCTACCTCATCCGTCCTTGGCAGAGCGGTTGGGACGTGCTCAGCCAACCCGTGGTGTGGGGCAACCTGCTTTATCTGGGCGTGGTGGCAAGCTTCGTCTGCTTCGTGGTATGGAGCTGGGTGCTAGTCAAGATGGGTACCATCAAAGCTAGCAACTTTATCTACCTCAACCCCATCAGTACGGTGGTGATTAGCGCCATCGTGCTGCAAGAACCCTATACGTGGCTTTCAGCGGTGGGGTCAGCGCTTGTTTTGGTGGGTGTGTATGTGGCCAATCGCAACGTGAACGAGCTCACCGACTGACCTTCCCGAGGAGGGCTAATAGCCTTTGGCATTAGGCATAATATGCAAACCAGTTGCCGATTGCACGCTTAGAAATGACGAATTTACTCTAATCGCTTTGCTTTGTGCTTGTTTCTTCGTAACTTTGCACATCAAACGTCTATCTATTTTACATGAAAAAATTATTTATCGAGACATACGGATGCCAAATGAACGTGGCTGACTCAGAGGTCGTTGCGTCTATAATGCAGATGGCTGGGTATGAAACAACAACCGAAGAAGCCGAAGCAGATGCCGTGTTTCTCAACACTTGTAGCGTTCGCGAGAATGCCGAAAACAAGATATATAACCGCTTGGACACCCTTTATGCATCGCGTCGTCCATCCCATCATGCGGACGAAGACGCACCCAAACCGCTTATCCTAGGCGTGCTGGGCTGTATGGCAGAGCGTGTTCGGGAGGATCTTATACAGAATCACCATGCCAATCTGGTATGTGGACCAGATAGCTATCTACGTCTGCCTGAGCTGATAGGACAGGCTGAGCTAGGCCTTGAAGCCATTGACGTTCAGCTATCGACCACCGAAACCTATCGTGACGTGATGCCCCAGCGCATCGGCGGTAACCGTGTGTCGGGCTTTGTGAGCATCATGCGTGGTTGTAACAACTTCTGCCACTATTGCATCGTGCCTTACACCCGTGGTCGTGAACGCTCACGTGACGTGGAAAGCATCCTCTCTGAGGTGCGCGACTTGCAGGAGAAAGGTTTCAAGGAGGTCACCCTCTTGGGTCAGAATGTCAACTCCTATGGTTTGTTGCCCAATGGCGCACGCCCCGAGAACGGCACATCCTTTGCCCAGCTACTCCGTTTGGTAGCTCAAGCGGTGCCCAATATGCGTGTGCGCTTTACCACCAGCAACCCCGAAGATATGACTGAGGATATCCTTCATGCCATTGCGGATGAGCCAAACCTCTGCCACCATATCCACTTCCCTGCTCAGAGCGGTAGCAACAGCACTTTGAAGCTGATGAATCGCAAGTACACCCGTGAGGACTACTTGCAGAAGATAGATGCTATCCGACGCATCATCCCCGACTGCGGCATCACTACCGACATCTTTGTGGGCTACCACAATGAGAGCGAAGACGACTTCCGACAGACCCTCTCGTTGATGGAAGAGGTGCAGTTTGACTCTGCTTTCATGTTCAAGTACTCTGAGCGCCCAGGCACTTATGCAGCAAAGCACCTTCCCGACAATGTTTCTGAGGAAGAGAAGATAGCTCGCCTGAACGAGTTGATCCACCTTCAGACCACCATTTCGGCCCGTCGCAACCAGCTAGACGAGGGCAAAGAGTTTGAGATCTTGATAGAACGCTTTGCCAAGCGCGACCGCAATCAGCTCATGGGACGCACCCCACAAAACAAAGCCGTGATCATTCCGAAGGGCAATCATCACATCGGGCAGACCGTAAAGGTGCGCATCACCCATTCAACCTCAGCCACCCTCTTTGGCGAGTGTGTTGAATAATCCACCCCACTCAACCCTAACAGCACTCCATTTTCAACCCAAACGATGAAAGAATTCAGACAAGTATTGCTCCGTTTTGTGCCTCCCTATAAGATGTATCTTATGTGGGCGGTGTTCTTTAACATTCTCTCGGCAGTACTCAACGTGTTTTCCTTTGCCACCCTTATCCCTCTGTTGCAGATCCTTTTCAAGGTAGACAATGGTTCGGGAGCCACCCATCTCATGGCGTGGGGGGATGGTTCGCTAAAGGATGTACTATCCAATAACCTCGATTATTACACCCAGATCTACATCACTGAGTGGGGACCCACCACCGTTTTGCTCGTTATCGGCATCTTTCTAGCCTTTATGACGTTCCTTAAGACGGCGGCTTATTTCCTCTCCTCAGCCGCTATCATGCCCATCCGTACCGGTGTGGTGCGCGATATCCGCAACCAGCTCTATCGCAAGATTACCTCCCTCTCGCTCGGTTTCTTCAGTGAGGAGCGCAAGGGCGATATCATTGCGCGCATGAGCGGTGACGTTCAGGAGATCGATAGCAGCATCATGTCGTCGCTAGACATGCTCTTCAAGAACCCCATCTTGATTCTGATCTACTTCAGCACACTGGTGTTTATCAGTTGGCAGCTCACCCTTTTCACCCTGCTCTTTGTCCCCCTGTTCGCTTGGTTCATGGGATATGTAGGACGAAAGTTGAAGCAAAACTCTATCAAGGCGCAGACCTTATGGAGCGATACGATGAGCCAAGTGGAGGAAACGCTTGGCGGTCTGCGTATCATCAAGGCTTTCTGTGCAGAAGAAAGGATGAACGAGCGCTTCGATAAGGTCAACTCTGCCTATCGTGACGACATCCTTCGGGTCAACGTCCGACAGCAGATGGCCCACCCGATGAGCGAATTCTTAGGTACCGTGATGATCGTTGTGGTACTGTGGTTTGGCGGCACTTTGGTGCTTGCAGAGAACCCCGTGATCAGCGGTCCCACCTTTATTTATTATCTGGTGATCCTGTATAGCATCATCAATCCGCTGAAAGAGTTCTCTAGAGCCAGCTATAACATCCCCAAAGGCCTTGCGTCTATGGAGCGCGTGGATAAGATTTTGAAGGCTGAAATAGAGATAAAAGACCCTGTCAAACCGCTACACAAGGAGACCCTAGAACACGAGATTGAGTTCCGACATGTGAGCTTTGCCTATACCGATCAGGACGATAACCGCAAGCATCCCGACCGTCATTATGTGTTGAAGGATATCAACCTTGTCATCCCTAAGGGCAAGACGGTGGCTCTCGTGGGACAAAGCGGTAGCGGAAAGTCGACCTTGCTCGACCTCATCCCACGTTATTATGACGTTCAGGAGGGCGAAGTGCTCATCGATGGTATCAACGTCAAGGACCTCGGCGTACACGATCTGCGTCAGCTCATTGGCAATGTCAACCAAGAAGCCATCCTCTTCAACGACTCGTTCCGCAACAATATATCCTTTGGTAACGAAGCAGCTACCGATGAAGAGATTATTCATGCCGCTAAGATAGCCAATGCGCACGACTTCATTATGGAAAGTGAGCAAGGCTATGAGACGCGCGTCGGGGATCGTGGCGGTCGTCTCTCGGGTGGTCAGCGCCAACGTGTGTCTATCGCTCGCGCCATCTTCAAGAATCCTCCCATCCTTATCTTGGACGAAGCGACCTCTGCTCTGGACACCGAAAGCGAACGCATGGTGCAGGAAGCCTTGGAACGACTGATGAAGACGCGTACCACTATCGCCGTGGCTCACCGCCTCTCTACCATCAAGAACGCTGACGAGATATGTGTGCTTCATGAGGGTCGTATCGTCGAAAGGGGTACACATGAACAGCTTATGCAGCAAGAGGGATACTACAAGAAGTTGCATGATATGCAGGAAATCTAATCTTTAGATGAAGCCACGGCTTCACCTTCTTAACGCAAGATATGAAGAGAAACATATTACAGTCCACCTTCGGGCCCACAATAGCCGTCGTGATCAATCTGTTGTTGGCTTATGTCGTCTATTTCTTGGCTCGAGTGGGATTTATTTTAGAGAATCTAAGCCTCTTCTCGGATAGCCTTTCTTGGCAAAACTTGTCCACCTTGTTTCGCGGCGGACTCCTCTTTGACACCTCAGCTATCTTCTATACCAACATGGTATGGATCGTTTTGATGCTTTTCCCCTTGTGGCTCAAGGAACGGAAGGGTTATCACCAGCTATGCCGGTGGCTCTTCACGATAGTCAATGGTTTAGGCTTTGCCATCAATATGATGGATGCGGTCTACTTTCCGTTCACCCTTCGCCGCACCACTACAAGCGTTTTCCGCGAGTTTGACAACGAGAACAACCTCACGGGTATCTTCTTTCAAGCTGCCCTAAGCCATTGGTATCTCGTGCTGGCGGGCGTTCTCGTCTTCATCGGACTCTATTTTCTCTATGTCAGTCCGACGGTTTCTCATCGCAGTTACGCTTCCCTCAAGAGTCGTTTGCGTTACACCGCTGTGCTCTTTGTGTCGCTAGCGTGCTTCGCCGTGGCCAGTGTTGCCGCTTGCCGAGGCGGATTACAGTCGGGTGTGAGGCCCATCACGGTGAGCAATGCCGAACAATATGTCCAGCAACCCAAGGACTGCGCCATCGTGCTCAACACGCCTTTTGCTCTTCTGCGCACCATTGGCAAGAACGTTTTCACTGATCCTCACTATTACCCCGATATCCAGTCGGCTGCCCAAATCTTCTCCCCCATTCATCAACCAGCGGGTACTAAGGTCAACAAGAAGAACATTGTGGTGATCATTGTCGAAAGTTTTGGTCGCGAATACATCGGCGCTTTCAACAAGACCTTAGAGGGCGGACGATACAAAGGGTACACGCCCAACGTGGATAAGCTCATCGCCAAGAGCTGCGTGTTCACCTATTCGTATGCCAACGGACATAAGAGCATCGACGGAATGCCCAGCGTGCTCTGCTCTATACCGATGTTTGTCGAACCCTTTATCCTCACGCCATCGTCCATGAACACCTATGTGGGATTGCCGGGGTTGCTTGACAAGTGGGGCTACGAGACTGCTTTCTTCCACGGAGCCAACCGTGGTTCGATGGGATTCTTGGCCTTTGCCAACAAGATAGGGTTCCAACATTATTATGGTAGACAAGATTATGCTGCCGATAAGCGCTTCGGCGGTGATGCCGACTTTGATGGCAACTGGGGCATTTGGGACGAACCTATGATGCAATACTATTGCGCCAAGATGAGCGAGATGCGTCAACCATTCATGACGGGCATCTTTACCGTGTCCAGCCATCACCCCTTTGTGGTGCCCGATCTGTATAAGCAGACTTTCCCTGAAGAAGGTTTGCCCATCCACAAGTGTATCCGTTACACGGATCAAGCTATCGGGAAGTTTTTCGCTTCAGCCGAGAAGCAACCTTGGTTCAAGAACACCATCTTTGTCTTAACGTCCGATCACACCAACCAGTCGGACCATCCTGAATACCAAACCAGCATCGGAACATTCTCCGCACCTATTATTATATATGATCCTTCGGGCGAAATCAAACCCGGAATGCGCAACGCTGTGGCACAACAGATAGACATCATGCCCACCATCTTGGGCTTGATAGGTTATGACAAACCTTATTTTGGTTTCGGCTGCGACCTGTTCCACACACCAGCGGAGCAAACCTATGCCCTCAGCTACCTTGATGGGACCTACCAATACGTCAAGTACGGCTACGTGCTACAGTTTGATGGCACGCGCACCAAGGGCTTCTATGCGCTTACGGACAGCTTGATGAAGCACAATCTGCTAGGCCTGCGCAAGGAGCAACCGCTTATGGAGCGTGAGCTGAAGGCCATTATCCAACAATATATGTACCGTATGGTCAACGACCAACTCGTTGTCAGTCCAACATCACCACGCTCATGAAGAAACGACTTCTACTCTATCCCTTATACATCTTAGCTTACGGCGGTTGGTATCTGCTCTCGCTCTTACCTTTCTGCGTGCTCTATGTGCTTTCAGATGCGCTTTACCTCTTGGCGGCCAAGGTGCTTCGCTATCGCCATCGTGTGATTTGGCACAACCTCACGACGTCCTTTCCCGAGAAGACGGAGGCTGAGCTACGCGACATTGAACGCCGATTCTACCATGCTTTCTGCGACTATCTGGTGGAGACCATCAAGCTGATGACCATGCGTCCCGCCCAGTTGCAACGCCGATTGCAGTTTAAGAACACCGACGATATGAACCAGCGATTGGCTTCGGGCCAGTCAGTGGCAGTCTATCTAGGGCATATCTTCAATTGGGAATGGATTACCTCGTTGCCTTATTGGGTTCCGGAGGGAGTGCAGTGTTGCGAACTTTATCATCCTTTGGAGAACGAATACTTTGATCGTTTGTTCAAGTTTGTCCGCGAACGGCAGCACGCTCTTTGCATCCCCATGCAGGAATCGCTTCGTAAGATCCTCGAGTTCAAGCGCAACCATAGCTCCATCGTGGTGGGATACATCTCAGATCAGGTGCCCATGTGGAACAATATACATCATTGGATCGACTTCTTCCATCACGATACACCTGTGCTGACAGGTGCAGAGCGCATCGTCCGTCATACCGATCAGGCTTGTTACTATGGCGATGTACGCCGTGTCAAGCGTGGTTACTATGAGGTGGTGCTCAAACCCATTTCCGCTCACCCCGCAAAGGAGCCCGAGTTTGCCATTACCGACGCCTATTTCCGCTTGTTAGAGGAGAACATCCGTCGTCAACCCGAGCTTTGGCTGTGGAGCCACAACCGCTGGAAGCGCACCCGTGAGGAGTTTGATCGTGACTGGGAAGTGAAGGGCGACAAAGTCGTTAGACGTCATCATGAGCAATCTTAACAACGCTACGATATGAAGATTACGGCAGTAGTGGTTACTTACAATCGCTTCGAGCTGCTCCAGAAGAGCATCGCCCGCTTGCGTCAACAACCCGATCTCACTGAGATCATCGTGGTCAACAATGGTTCAACCGATGGTACCGCACCATGGCTAGACCAGCAATCCGACCTCCACGTGATTCATCAAGACAACGTCGGAGGCAGTGGCGGATTCTATACCGGTATCCAAGCCGCTTACCAAGGGGGCGCATCATGGATCTGGTGTATGGATGATGATGTGTTTCCACACCCCGACTGCCTTTCCCAACTGCTCCAAGTGGTGCGCCAAAACGCCTCTGCGGATAAGCCATTGGGCATCCTCAGTCCTCGCCGAATGATGGCAGGACGTGTCTTTACGCATGAGTTTTGCCAGTACAACTTCACCGGAGCCTTTGCCAGCATGCACGGCAAGAAGCTACGCGGCACCGAGACCGAACCCACACCCATCGTGGGATGCGACTTTGAAGGGCCATTTATCTCCCGTGAGGTGGTTGAGAAGATAGGTTTGCCCAATAAGGATCTCTTCATCTTCTGTGACGATACCGACTACTGTCTGCGTGCTCATCAAGCCGGATTTGGGCTGATGTATGTGCCCGAAGCGCTGTTGGATAAGCACCAGTTCTTCAATAACGATACCTGGACTACCCGCAATCAGAAGAAGAAATGGAAGCGGTTCTACCAGATTAGGAACGAGGCTTACCTCAATCACCATTACGGCCAGACGTGGGGCGTGCGCTATCTGCGCAGTTGGATAGGCGTGATAGGATACGTCTTGCCCGCCGTGCTGAGCATGCCCTTTACCAAAGCGTGGCGCTGGAAGGACCTCTCGATGCTTTGGGAAGCCTATCATGATGGGGTAGCCGAGCGCTTAGGCAAACGCACCAAACCATTCTAACAACCTCTTAATAATCCATATAGAGATGAATCAAACCCATTTAGTAAAGGTCGTGATACCCGTTTATCGCGCACAACTGCGTCCCTTTGAGCAAGCCGCCCTACGTAACAACCTTGAAAAGCTACGCGGACTGCCCGTTGTGTTTGTCAAACCGTCCAACGTCGACCTTTCTCCCATCTCTACCATTTACCCCGATGTCGAGGTGATGAGCGTCAGTGACAGTTGGCTGGGTACGCGTCGTGGTATCCAGGGGTACAACGAGATGATGCTTTCAGAGGCGTTTTATGCATTGTTTGCCGATTACGAGTACATCTTTATCTGCCATGTGGATGCGTGGCTCTTTAGCAACGAGGTGGAAGCATGGTGTCGTCGTGGTTATGATTTGGTAGCCGCACCTTGGCCTACACGCCCCCGTTACACACGTTTCCCACTGAAGCAGTATCTCCAACTCAAACTTTTCCTCAAGCCACACCACCGCATTCTCCATTGCCAAATGTTCGGACGGATAGGCAATGGTGGACTTTGTTTGCGCCGAGTGCAGGCATTCCGTGAGGCTTGCGTGAAGTTTCATAACGACATCGCCTATTACAACAACCACCAGGACGACCTTCACAACGAAGACCTCTTCTGGGCGTTGGTACCCAATCTGCATGTCCCCACGGTGGACGAAGCCCTTCAGTTCTCGTTCGATCTGAAGCCCGCGCTATGTTATACCCTTAATAACCAAACGCTTCCGATGGCTTGTCACGGATTTAACAAGCCCAACCGCGTAGCTTTCTGGCGCCAGTTTATTCCTTGTATCGAGTAGTATCTTGGTTTGCTTATCGGCGAAAAGCCATCACGCCGATAAGCCTTTATATAAACGGACAGCACAGATAGGCTTTCCGATAGATGGCAAATGCTTTGTAGATCCATCTTGCTTGTTGTTTGGAATGGAACATCCGATAGAACCATTGGTCCAATCCAAACTCAGAATGATAGTTGAGCAACCGATCGATATCAGCCAAATGCTCCGTTCTGATGTGGTTGCTGTGTGCGTTGCGGTAGATTACCAGCAACCCCAGCAACAACGCCCGGCGGTACAATCTCTCCTTATCATAACGGATAAAGAAGTCGCGCACAATCACTCCCGCGCGAGCTTCAGACAGGATTGCCTTTAGATCGATGTGGTGAGTGTATGACGACTGGTTGTCTAGACGGTAGCAGTAAGCCTCCTCATCCACCCAAGTGCGAGAGCCAACCATAAGCAGAAGCGGGAAGACAGAGAAGTCTTCGGCAAAGTTGATTCCCTCTACAAACCGGATATCATTGTTGTCAAACAAGCTCTTTCGGATTAGTTTGCCCCATATAAAGCCGTTTCCTTTATGACAGATAGCCCTTCTGACGCGCTTTGTCTTGCTGCAATGCTGAGCTCTGATTACCTTTTCGTGCTTACCGCCCACGCGCCGATAAGCACTCTCCACGATGTCCGCTTGCGTTTCTAAGGCTTTCTCCGCCATGAGCTCAATAGCCTTTGGAGGCAGATAGTCGTCGCTATCCACATAGCAGACGTATGTTCCCTTGGCATGGCTAAGCAGCGTATGGCGTGCAGCAGCGATGCCCTTGTTCGATTTTTGAGTCACTATGCGTATGCGGCTATGCCACTCGGGATGCCGAGCTATGCATGCTTCCAATATCGCACGACTCTTATCTGGAGAGCAATCGTCCACGAAGACAAACTCCAGATTGTCATACGACTGTGAAAACACACTCTCAGCACACTGTTCTATATATCGTTCCACCCCGTAGAAGGGTATCAGAATAGAAACAAGCGGTTTCATAAAAGAAGAAAACTAACCTTTAATTACTATTGTTAAAAATCCCTTATCTCTTAGATTTGGTATATTCTTTAAAGCGCTACAAAGGTATATGATTCTCTGATACTATGGAAATATTCAATAGATTATTTCGCTTTTACGTTATCCTCCTTATTCTCTTTGTTGTTATCAGGGTTAAAACTTCCATCTCAGTTGTAGTTCGATGTCCGTCTTTGAAGACCGATTGATCTGTTGCAGACCGCTCGAGATGTGGTCGCGATCAAGGTAATCGGTCACCCCAACCTTTGCTATCAGCATCAGATTCCGATTGATATCTGCCCGCATGAATACCGCATAGCGCAGCCCTTTGCCGTAATAGGCAGGGAAGGAGAAGCTATAAAGCAGTCCACGTTCATAGGTATAGAGCCGTGAGGCATAGTCGTCGGTGTGGAAATAACCCACTAGTGCAGTGGCTTGCAACCATTGAGGCATGTGGATAGATGCTTGTTGGCTCACCATGAACCCACGGCTCTTGGTGAGATAGTGGCTTTGGGCATAGTCGGCTTGTGTCTTGACGCTCCACTGCGGTTGGACAAAACTCACCGAGAGCCGTGCCCGTTGGGTGGTCTCATTGGTCATTCCGCTCTTGTCCGCATTGTCCTTGGTGCGCGTCTTGAGACGATAACGTGCGGCGATCTGCCATTGCCGGTAGGTGTATAGAGCCGTGATGAAGTTGTCCCAGCTATGTGATGCCAGATGCGCTTGGTATCGAGCCCAAGGAAAGTAGGCATAGTCCGTGTAAGCAGATAGCTGCAACCGCGTGTTCACGTTCCAACTGACGCCCGCCAGCACACCGCTCTCATTCTGCACCCGTCCACCTTCGGCAAAGCTCTCGCTCTGTAGCGAGTAGTAGGCCTTGCCGTAGAAGCGCTGTATGAGGTTCATCGTGAGGTTGCTTGTGGGTTTGAAACTCAAGGTGTTGAGCGTGGCAATGGCTTGGCATCCTCCTGTAGCGGTCTCGCCATTGAAGCTCAGACGGTGATGGGTGTAGCCGTATGAGACGCTGATATTCCAAAAGTTGTTGCCCTGTGGATAATATTCGCGGTAGCGTTGGGTGGTGTTGGGTTGTAGCTCCTTATCATATCGGGTGAACACACCGGACAGACTGGCATGCCATCCGTGGTCGTTCCAGTAGAGATTGGCGCCCGCCATCGTCTGTGCGATGTTGTTCTTCTTGTTCATCTCCGTTGTGGTGCGATGATATCCCGTCTTGAGCAGGGTCACGATGGCACTGTTGTCGTCACTGAGTGTGGCGTCGGCTTTACGCCATGAGGCAAACGCCGTGAGGTCAATGTGGCGAGATAGCGCGATGGTAGCAGCCGCACCTTGCAGATAGTTGGCGCTGGATCGACTCGAGTGGGGCCGTATCGTTGTGGCCGAACGCGATAGTCCGCTCATCGCCATCGCCTTGCCTAGACCCAGGTTGTTGTTGATCACCAGTCCTAACCCCATCTTCACCTTGTATCGTCCCACCACTAACGCCTTCAGCGCGCCTAGCTTTCTCACCGCCACATAGAAGCTATAGTGGTCATATCCCCAAGTATTGCGATTGCTGAAGAAGGGTTCTCCCGCATCCTGCGCACCCACTAAGCCCGCTTGCAGATAGTCAGAGTATTGATAGGTGTATCTCAGCGAGTGGCGGTAGCGATACCCTAGATAACCATTCTCGTCACCCTTGCGCGTATAGAGGGGCACGTTGCCCGATAGCGTGAGGGTGCTTTTGCCCTTGGTGAGTAGATTCTTAAGAGAAGGAAAGTGGGTTTCTTCGTTGTTGTTTAGTGTGGCAAAGTGTGGCAACAACATGCGCTCGGTGTATCCCATCGACTCGATGAGCATCAGCTCGCCCCATGATCGCAATCCTTGATATTGGTAGATATATGCCAACAGATCCTCTATCTGTGTGTCAGAGAGAAATGGCAATCGCTCCAGATCGTCCCTTGTGGCATGGTTGAGGTCGATAGGGCTAGCCATAAGGTCCTCCAACGTCTGATAGGTCTCCTCCCATGATATCTCACCATCGTCTTCCTGAGTCATCCATTGCTCAAGATATTGTTGCCAAGACGGGCTGCTCGGTGCAGAAGCTGATGCTGTTGCGGCTGGGACGGAGAGCGAGTCGGCAGGTAGAGTGGGCGAGGCTGCGTGGCAGGAGCATACGCCTTGCCATAGGAAGAACGTTGTCAGAACGATTATGGGATAGATCTTCATAGCACGATACAGGTTGCGTTGGTGACTACAAAAATAGTTTAACTTTCCCATAAAAGCAAGCCGAAAATGTAAATTGTGCTAAAAAAGCCCTTTCCTTGGGAATAATTCCGTAATTTTGTCGCCATCAATCGGGTTCAGCCACCCCATCGTGGTTCACCCAAAGCATGGAGAAAAGAAGATGAAACTCACCCATTCCATAACCACCCCTAATCCTTTAGCATGCCTATTGGTGTGCTTGCTCTTGCTCTGCGCCCTCCCCACCGCGGCGCAGAACACCACCACTCCGCTCAATCCGGAGGATCGTGAGGTGGATATGTCCTCGCCAACGTTTGTACCTTTGGTCCATCTAGGCAAGACCTCTTACAACAACGACAGCATACCCTACGTCAAGGTGAATAATATCTACGTCTTTCCACCGCTCGAGTTTCGTAGCGAAGAAGAGAAGCAGAAGTTTTATCGCCTGCTTTATAACATCAAGAAGGTGTTACCTATCGCCAAGGAATGTAACTCGATAGCCATCGAAACCTACGAATATCTCAACACCATCCCCGACAAGAAGGAACGTAAGGCGCACCTCAAACGTGTGGAGAAAGATATCAAGGCGCAGTATGGCCCACGCATGAAGAAGCTTACCTTCTCACAGGGCAAGCTCCTGATCAAGCTCATCGACCGCGAAACCAGTTGCACCTCGTACGAGCTGATACAGTCGTTCCTTGGTCCTGTGCGTGCTGGATTCTATCAAGCGTTTGCTTGGGTGTTTGGTGCTTCGCTCAAGAAGCGCTACGATCCCAATGGTGCCGACCGTCTGGTGGAACGCATTGTGCTTCAGGTGGAAGCTGGACAGCTGTAGCTTTGAGGGTTTTTCTAGCGTTTTTGGGAAAAGGCTAGGTATGGTGTGGCATTGCTGTCATCGCCATATCACGCATCATAACCAGCCCCCTTTCCTATTGCAATAGCTCGACATACTTTGTACCATGTCTTCCATTGACTGTGTATGCATCACGTCGTAGAAGTCATGCGCCACTTTGATGGCACCGAAATGATTGAGATACTTATACGCTTCTACGTCTGTCATCTTGTAATGACGGGCAAAAGCGGCAATAAGAGCCACAATATATTCCGATATATCCTTGATATTGTACATTGATTCATTGCTTAACTTTGATCGCAAAGATACGCATTTTCTCCGAAAGCAATGGTAAACACCTTACTAAAAAGAAGTCGATAGCCATTCTTTTGACTATGTTTTATATTTCCAACAACTTACCATAACAACCCCAAACCGCATCGAACATAATCTCATAACGCCCGTTTGAACCAAGAAAACAATTTATTTTTGGAAGAGAATTAATTTATTTTTCTGCCAAAAATAAATTGTTTTTTGTTTTCATACCATTCCTTTAACGATGTGATAACGGCCTTTTCGTGATGTGATTAAGGCTTTGCGGGCAAGTCTTGCCATATCGGAACCACTTCCACCGTTACCCCGTCTCGTTCTATAAAGGTTGAGATAAACAATACTTTCCTTCTGAAAAGGAAACAAATGGCTATTTCTTTCCTTTTCAGAAGGAAAGTATACGATGGCCCGCTCCATGTATAAGTCTATTCCGGTTTTATGATACGTTTTTATATAAAAGCAGGCGCGTCACTTGCAGTTGATAAGCCGATAAGGGAAAAGGCGGCTTTATGGCAAGGTCAGAAATCCTCTTTCAGATAACCGAGTAGCCTTACCTGAGGGTTGTGAGCTATCTGGCTGGGGTTGGTTCCGGGCGCTCCCTCCGGCACGTCCATGCCGTGACGCGCATAGAACCGCTTCCAGTAAGGCAAAATCTCGCTCGCCTCGTTGTGAAACGACATGGGGATGGTGGGAAAGATGAGGCTTCCCTGATGGTTCACAAAGGTCTTTTGCACCAGTTCAGAACAGTAATAAGCGCTATCATCGGGAAGGTAAAGCGAGTCATAAGGAGCGGTGATCTGTGTGAAACGCATCTTGGTGGCGGTGGTGTCAACGATGGAAGGCTCGATGCGCCCAACGGCGATGGCATACTGAGGGGCTGACGTCAGGAGATAGTTGCTAGCAAAACGGCTGAGCGTGGTGTGGCTCACGCCCTTGCCGGGTGCGGCCTCATATACCCAAAGGCTGTCGCCCTCACGCAGCACGATGGCTACGTGGTCAATGGGGAGGCTGCCGCTACGAGTAGTAGACTGGGTGATGGCGTTGCCTTGGTGGTTGACCACAAAGAGCAGATCGCACGATTCCAACTCAGCAGCGGTGACCACCTCGGTTTCCAAACCATGCTGCACGCTCTGCGCTGAGGCTGTGGTGAGAAACCAAAGGGCAGAGAACAGAGAACCGAAAAGACACAATAATTCTTTCATCGTGATTGCAAAGTTACCAATTTATTTGTTGTTCTCATGACTCTTTCGTACCTTTGTATCGCAATAAAACACTTATATACACATTCAGATGAAGAAAAATCTTACTTTTCTGAGCAGTGTCATTGCGATGGTAGCAGTGGCTCATGCCGGCAATTTTATCACTTCAGGAAACGGAACAACCTATACTTTTGCTCAATTGGCTGCCCTTGAAGGTAGTTGTGTCCAAGCCGTCAGCGACCATGCCTACTGTGTGGCTGACACGTTGACCCTTGCTGAGGGCGACCAGTTGGTCATTGACCATGACATAGACACCCTTTACCTCGCTGATGGGGCTGCGCTCGAACTCCGTGGCAAAGCCAATCTGCAAGCAGAGGGGCACCGACTGGTGATCACACGTGCCAATGAGGATGCTGTGCCAGCGCTGATCACGCTTTATGACAACGCTGAGCCCACTCTGTGGAAGAACATTGACGTCAGCTATACGGGTGTGCGCAGCGCTAGCTCGGGCGGTTTCGAGATCGACTCTTGTTCGTTCTGCCACTTCCAACCGCAGACCGGAACCCACTATGCCGTGCATCTCGTGGACGGGAAAGCCAGTCTCAAGGTCACCCATTCGCTCTTCGCTTATAACGACCACGCCGCTATCGGTGGCGCAGCCAACTATAACAACATTGTGAAGATAGAGGATTGCACGTTCTATCACAACGTGTTGGCCAATAAGAATATGCCACAGATTAATCTCACCGTGGCCGATTCGGTCATCATCCGCAACAATACCATCGTGGGCGACTCCACGATGAACTATAGCGGCGGTATCGGTGTGAGCAACCTTATGGGCTTCTCTGCGGATATGTACACCGTGATTGAGGGTAACGCCATCGACTCTTGTCGCTATGGTCTGACCGTTACTGGACCACAAACCAGCCTCATTCGTGATAACAAGATCCGTCACAACCGCTTTGAGACCTACGCCAACAACGGTGGATCGGGCATCAGTCTCTATGACCCCTACTACCGCTCATCATGTATGATCACCGGTAACCTCATCGAAGACAACCTCTGGGGCGTGACCGTCATCGGTGGCGGCGAGGTCAATCTGGGTAAGGTCATTGTTGACGGCGTACCTGTCAGCACGGATGCGGACGACTATAACCCTGGCAACAACGTCTTTGTCAACAATGGTAACAACGGTGTGAAGTATGACTTGTACAACAATGGCACCCAAACCATCTATGCACAGGGTAACACCTGGAACGTAGAGGTGCAAGACTCTGCCCATATCGAAGAGGTGATCACACACCAAGCTGACATCGCATCGCTAGGTAAAGTGATCTTTATGCCTTGTCAGAAGGACATCGTGGATGGTATCACCTTGCCAACCCGCACCGCAGCCACCCTTCCCACACGTGTCTACACCCTTGATGGACGCTATGTAGGTAGTGATGCTTCCGCCTTGCGCCCCGGCATGTATATCTTGCAAGATGCCAAGGGCAGCCGAAAGGTGGTGAGATAACATCGAAGAACGAGTCCTTCAAGGCGTGTTCTATAAATTCCACGCACAATTAAATTTGTATTTCAGACAGGCTTCTCTTTGTGTCTTTTTGTTTTTATCCGGCATCTTTCACTTTCTTCTTTAGTCGCATAGCCCGCTATGCTCCTTCAGAAAGCAAGTAAAATCTGCTCGGCTAAAATTCAAAAATCCATCAAAGGTAATTTATAGAACCCGCCT
>CAVJZR010000002.1:0-97389 GCA_963654235.1 Bacteroidaceae bacterium
TAACTAAATGGGCTGAATTCCAAGCGAGGAATCCAGCCCAATCTTTTTCATGCGCTAAAAGTTTTACCGGACAGCAATATTTTATTATATACAATCTTGGCTTGTCATCCATACCAAACGACAAGGCGAAAGAAACTCAGTCCGAAGCAAGGCTTTAAGAATATCTTCTAAGGAGGTAATCATATGCCACGTCAGTGTACTGTGGAAGGATTCTGCGGAAATGCTCCACAAGACGTTGGTAAGACTCTTCTGGAGTGCAGTCGGCCTGACAAGCATCACGACCGAAGATGTTCTCAGGCGTTGTAAGCAAAGCCGAGCCCCATCCATATCTACGCCCATGCTTATCATGTGGATAGACAAAATCTTCTGTAATAATCCATCCTCCCATCTGTAGACGTGTTATAAAACCATCAAACTTACTTCGCATCTTCGGACCAGTAAAGCCGCATGCCTTTCGTAGGTCACGTGTTATCATACTGCCATTCTGAGATAACACTTCTAGAATGGCTTCCTCTATGCTTCCTTCCTCAGGGCGCGGATGAATGCTACGGCGAAAATTGCAGAAATCGGGCCACCACTTACGACTTATAAATGTTGCCTTTTGGAAGATAAACTTACCATAAGCACAACCGATTTCACGGATAATATCACCTTTCCATTCCCATAAAGGCCACTCCCAGCCACCTTCTGGTAGCTCAACATACTGACAATCCTCGTCCAGCACAGCATCTGCTGACCAACCATCGATACCCATTTTAAGCAGAGGAAGAAAGCCTATCTTGTCTATATAGTCCATCAATTCGGGACATGAATGTATCTTCTTTGTCATCTTTCTTTGATTTTTTTATATTCTTCTACTCCGTCTTACGACATTATAATTGCAAATTTACGATTTTTATTTGACTTTCTGAAAATATTTTGAGTTATGCAAAAAGACTGCATAACGGCTTTCTACCTTTGCATCGTCAAACAAAACGAGGAAGTATGGGTGAGTGGTCGAAACCAGCACATTGCTAACGTGCCGAGCCGAAAGGCTCCGAAGGTTCGAATCCTTCTGCTTCCGCCAAGGGTGAGGTAGCTCAATCGGATTAGAGCAATTGTCTACGAAGCAATCGGTTATGGGTTCGAATCCCATCCTCATCACAAGCATCAATGGCTAGATGGAGCGTATAGCTCAGATGGTAGAGTGCCAGATTGTGGCTCTGGTGGTCATGGGTTCGAATCCCATTACGCTCCCTTATCATTTGCAAGTTTTTAGTTCAGTAGGTTGAGCGTTGCTCTCACACACCAACATTTGGAGGTTCTTGCTCTTCCATCTGCGCTAAACGAATAAGCCTTCCATATACAACCAGGTTATGATTGTACATGGAAGGCTTGCTCGTTATCCTTTGTCTATCAAGGGTTTCACAATACAAACATCAACTTTCCCTTTAGTTTTGACAGAACAATCTTCAACTCTGTGAGCGTATTATCCTCCGAAACTTCATTGATTAGCGTTACCGCCTTCTCCACCAATTCGTAATCATCGGCATTGAAAGGATTGTCGCTGATGGAATAGCTTGGATCGGCATATCTATAATATTTGTTGTCATAGACTTGTATAGGCGCATTATATCCTAGTTTGTCAGAACGCATCATCTGGATATCACCTTGTACGGTTCTGACCGAAACGCCTTTTGTGATACCCTCCATATCATAGAGCGCATCCGAACAGGCATCAACTAGATCGTCAATGGTCCATCTCTTGTATCTATTTCTAAGGCATCTATCTATCGTCTTGTAACGTATTAACGCATTTTTATTTGCAGGCATGACTTTAATCATTATTGTTTTATCCATTCGGATATTATGCTATTGAGTGTGCCATGCCTATGATAAAGGATTCATTCAGTGTCGGCAGACACACGAAAAAAGTCGGAAAGCATTCTGGGCCTTCCGACTTCTCCTTTATCTCTGTGTTCTATGATATTCAGCTACGACTATACATAGCGCTGGCTGATATCCATGAAGATGATTTAACGTACGGAAGCAATCCCATCAATGCACGATGAATTGGGCGGCTCGACCCGAAGGTAAAGCTACTTCGTTCACTTTGATGCTGCTGCGCACTGACATGAATGTTCCTAAACGTATTCATCTTATCTTCTATTTTTACATGTTTCAGTTCTGCCTTTCGGCTGCAAAGTTACTTATTCTTATGCAAATAAGACACTTTTTACAGTTGTTTTGGTTTTCTGCTGCAAAATTACAACGTTGCTATGCAGTCTTTTTGCGTAACAGCAAAAGATTTCATAGAAAGCCTCCACAGCTGCTTCTCTTTTGCAGAGTTACCGATTCAAGGCATTGAAACCACTCAATAGCTTATTCAGCACTATCGCTACTGGTTGATACCACCTCAAGCGTGCCTGTTTCGGCGTTATATGTGTATTTACAAGTGTAGCTTCCGTTATCCTCGATGGCTGCATTCATAGCATCCATTGCGGTTTTGAGCGCACTCTCATCGTGCGATTCTAGCTTACCGTCAGCAGCTTCGTCAATACCCGTATCACTCTTCACGGCTTCATTACCGCTCCACCAGTAACACGTCTCGGGCATGCTATAAGCGGTGCATTGTCCAGTGATGGCACCAATAGCCGACTCCTCTCCGCCCGTCACGCTACCTTCAACAAGGGTGTAACAAGCCAAGGCTGACTTGCGTGAGCGTTTGCTTCCCGACATCGAACCGAACACACCTCCTACCTGTGATCCACTTTCGGCAGCTGACACACTGAGTGAGCCATCGATGATTGAGTAACAAGCGCATGAGCTACCAAGCGCATTGCCAATCACGCCACCGCATGTAGCAAAGGATGGAGCATCGGCAGTTACCTTTCCTGTAGAAGTTATCGTAGCATAATCGGCTACTGTTGCAGAAGCGGAACCAGCCACACCGCCAGCATAAGCGGCTACATTGGCCTTGGCATTGACTTCGCCCGACACGTTACTAGAGCAGTCAGCCAATTGTGCAGAGGCAAACTGGAATGATGCCGTACCATATACGCCACCTGCATAAGCAAGCATCTTGCTACCTTCAGTGCCATGATTTAGCGCTGACACTTTGCCGCTGATAATGGTATGAATACCGCTTGCGCCATATCCGGCATTGGTTTGATTGCCAACCATGCCACCAGCTGCGCTTGTTCCACAACCTTCTGCAGCCACTTCACCAGTCACAGTCACGGTGTTATTAGCATTTTGGTCAGCCGCATAGCTACCGCACATACCACCCGCGCTTGCTGACGCATAGGAGCTAGCAGCATCGGCGTCCGGCACAGCATAGGCCAACACCTTACCTTCCAGACTTGTAGTGCTACCAGTAAGTGATCCGCCAAATGAGTTTCCAATCATTCCTCCAGCATTGGCAGACGAGTTTGTCGTGGTGAATTGTCCACAATCAGCATTGACCACTCCCTCTACTGTGGTAGAGCAGTTGGTCACTGAACCTGCGTTGACATATCCCGCTAACGCACCAACATTGGTGTATGTAGCCTCACCACATACACTATCGTTTTCGGCTATCATCGCCGAGCAATCGGAGAGCAGACCCACCAAGTGCCCAACGACCCCACCAACCGACACGCTAGCTTCGCTTACGGGATAGTCGGCCACCACGGATCCCTTGAATGTACAGTTGGAGAAGGTAGCTGAAGCGCCCGCTCCAGCTATTCCTCCGCAAAGCAGCGTATTCTTCTCGTTCTCATCATTGACTGTGCTAGTAGCTTTCACACTGCCCGTTACGGTCAGATTGCTCACTACGCCCTTACTTCCGACAAAACCGAATAGGCCATACATTGCCACATGATCCGTAGCAGTAGCATTGATATAAAGGTTTCTTATGGTGTGGCCATTGCCGTTAAACACGCCGCTAAAGGCTCCACTCTCCGCGAGATCAATGCTGGTGTTTCCCCGTCCTTCGCCTATAGGTGTCCATTCCATACCCATGAGGTCGATATCGTTGGTCAACTCATAGTAAGCCGAGGTGTATGCCTCATCACCTGAGTTCACTAGCTTTGCCATGAGGAGCAATTGGTTCGTGTTGGCGATGGTGTATGGAGATGCTTCTGTGCCTTCGCCATCTTCAAAGTTATCCGCTGCTGCAAGCTCATCAAAGTTGACACGCTCCACATCAGCCATGTTGAATACTACTTTACTACCGTCTGCTTTGATTACGGTCATAACCTGTGTCTGGGCTGAGATGGTAGCACTATAAGCCATTCCCGCCAATAATATGATGCCTAATCTTTTCATCTTTACTTCTTTAATAGTTTAAAACTCTGTCCATCGGACAATTTAACGATGTACACTCCTCTTGCTGCGTCTGCCACACTTAGCGTTACGCTACCCCCTTTCACACCTTGTGTTGTGAGCAACTTGCCACTCATATCATAGAGCGACGCACTCTTGGCGGTGGTACCATCAATGGTAATGTTGGCATTGTCAGTAAAATGCAGGCTGAGAGTTTTCTTCTCGCTACCTTTAATGACGGTAGGAATGTCCGAGAAATGGTAACCTGTCACCTGCGCCATATCATACGACGTGACCGTGATGCCAGCCTCCACACTTACTTTACCTTCTTCAAAAATCACGCTAGGCTTTTCAGACAGCATAAACTCCGTTTGGGTGCCGTCGTAAAAGTCGAACACTAAGGTTTCAAAGTGCTTCCCACTTGCATTCCCTAGCGTTGCATGACCACAAGCAACAAGCAAGAGCGACATTATGCGCAATTGCATTTTCTTCATAATGATGAGTCTTTTTCTGTTTGGTTCATATTCGTTGTAGCTTTATGCCCTCCACTGGCCGAACCATTCGCCTTTATTGTATCATTTCATTTTCGTTCCAAAGGATTAAGATATAGTCGTCGTTAAAGGGGCCAAAACGCCTTTTCATTTGCATTCTTAGGCGACATGCGTCCTGAATAACAATCCTTTTTCAGTTTGTTTCAAACTATCATTATGATGCAAATGTACAAATAATATATCAAAAAGCGCCATCTTTCCGCAAAAAGATAACGCTTTGCTAGGTATATTCGTTTTTGTTTACAATTTTGTTTAGCGCATTATTAGACAAGCCTTAAGACTCGAAATCGAATCAAAGGACGCTTATTCGAGATTTTATTGAATGCCTATTATAATAAGCATCGAACAGATACTAATATTAAAAGAACGCAGTATCCAAACACCATCCCCGTTGTTCATGTATAAAGACGATGCAAGCATGAGAAACTATACATGACGTCGGCTGGTTGTTTGGATACATTTTCAGTTCATTTCTCTACCTGAAAAGCATCGTCACTAGCGGTATAGTGGCTATAGAAGCCACCGTGGTGACAAACGTAATCTCAGTCATCAACGCTACGTTGCGGTCATAACGCAGACAAAACATCGTACCAAATGAGGCCACAGGCATGGCTAGCACCACGGTGTTAATATTATTCACGGTATCCGTTACCCCCATCATACGAAACAGATAATAGAAAGCCAAGGGCACCACCACTAAGCGTAGGAAAGAGGTGGCATACACTTTGGCGTTGCCCATAATCTGTCGCAATGGCAGATTAGCCATGGAAGAGCCGATGATCATCAGCGAAGCCGGTACAGTGATGTTGCCCACAAGCTGTATCGGTTCGGCTATGATATGTGGCGTACGCACACCTAGCGCCACAAGCACGGCTGCCACCACGGCAGCAAGCAACGCAGGCGAAGCCAACACACGCGGACTAAACTGCCGCAAGCCATATTCGCCTTTTACCAGCATCACGCCTACGGTAAAGATAAAGAACGTGTTGGGCATATTGAGGAGGGCTGCATAGAACACTGCTTGATGGCCAAAGATGGATGCCACAATGGGATAGCCAATGAAACCAACATTGGCAAACATCACCGCAAAGCCTACAATTCCGCGCTCATCCCTATCCTTTGTGACAAGACGAGGTAGCAACAATGCCACTGCGGTGAGGATGATATAAGTGAGAAAACCCACACCAAGCAGAGGGAGGATGAGTGTTCGGTCAGGCAATTCATCACCCATCACGGATGATAACACCAAAGCGGGACAGGTAAAGGTGATGACGATTGAGGACAGCCGGCGATCAAAGTCGCCACCCATATATTCTAGTTTGTTAGCTACATAACCTACGATTACGATGATGAATAGGATCACCATCACTTGTATATTCTCCATTATAACTATAGTTTCTTGTCATCCTAGAAGCATCTCAACACACATTCGCATTCTATAAGATGCTCAAATAGAAATACAAAATTACTATTTTTCCATGACATAAAGCCATTGTCACAAGCCAAAAGCAATCTGATAACAGGAAAAAATAAATTATTTTTCTGAAGAAATTAATTTATTTTCTACCGAAAAATAAATTAATTTCACTTTCGATATCGGCTTCGCCGTATTGAGAAAACTACTCTCTCTGGAGACAATATCACCATTCTTGTGTTCTAAGATATACATCTAAACTAAAAGGCTCTGCGTCGATGACGCAGAGCCTAAAGGATTCTTAAGTTAATAGAGATGTGTCCTTAGACACACCAACAATTATTTAGCTAACTTTACACACTTGCCATTGGCATATCTTACGATATTGACGCCCTTATAGTTGCTATTTACGCTCTGGCCAGAGAGGTTGTATCGTGCCACTTCCACTGCTGCGTCACCAGCCTGAGTTTGATGAATGCCAGCAGGGGTCTCCTCTTCGATGTTGGTAAAGTCTTTCCAAGTATCAGCCGCAGCATACGCATCCTTACAACCTGTAGGCACATAGAGCGTGCAGTCGTCCGTAGAGATGCCCATGAACACACCGCGCTCACAGGTAGGAGGTGTGGTGGCACTACAATGAACCTCAGTGAGGGCGAAGTCGGTCAAGAACGCAGCCTCGCTGATATAGGTCAATGTAGAAGGCAAGGTAACCTTAGTCATGCCGTTGCATGAAGCGAATGCCTGTGCATAGATGGTCTTTACACCCTCAGGGATATTAACCTCGGTCAGTGCGAAACACCATGCAAAACCGCTCTCAGGAATCTCTTCCAAAGCAGGAGATAGTTCCAAGGTGGTAGCATTCTCACAGTCGTTGAAACATCCATAGCCAATGCTCTTAACTGACGCAGGCAACTTGATTTCGGTGAAAGCCATACAACCATTGAATGTGTTCTCGCCTATCTCTGTCAAACCTTCTGGGAAGGTAATGTTAGGCAGATTCTCATCATTCTGGAATGCGTATGAACCAATGCTTGTAACTCCTTCTGGGATGTTCACTTCTTTTAGTTCAGAGCAACGATCGAACAAGCTCTCACTGATAGAGGTCAGTCCATCAGGGATGTGTGCCTTGGTCAGACTGCTACAAGTGCTGAATGCACCACCCAACGTGGTCACGCTGTTGGGTACGTCCACCTCGGTCAGACCGGTACATGAAGAGAAAGCACCATCACCAATCTCTTGAAGAGTGGTATTGAAATTGAATTCGGTCAATTGCTTGCAACGTTCAAAGGCATACGACTTGATGGCTACCAACGATTCAGGGCAAGTAAACTTTTCCAGTTTGGTATCAGAGAAAGCACCGTCACCAATGGTTTCCAATGTTGAAGGAAGCTCAACCTGTGTCAAAGCGGTGTTAGCGAATGCTGCATCAGGAATCTCCTTTACCGTGGAAGGAATCTTAACTTCAGACAAAGAAGAGCATCCTGACAGCACGTGATCGCTGATGGTCATACCCTCAGGGAACTCAAAGCTGGTCAACGCGGTGTTGGCCAAAGCATAGCTACGAATCTCACTCACTGTGGAAGGGATAGTAAGTGACTCAAGAGCCTTACACTTGTAGAAGCAACTATCGCCAATAGCGGTGACAGAAGTGGGGAGCTTGACGCTCTTGAGCTTAGCACAGTTGAAGAACATTGCGTTGCTCATCTCATTGTCCGTGGTATAGTATTCCACATTCTTGGAACCTTTATATGACACATAATAAGCCTCTCCACCTGCTACGATGCTTGCGTCAGAGAGATCAAGACTTTCCAACACTCCCTCTGAGGTATTGTTGTCTTGGTCTTGTCCTGCCATATCGCGTAGCAAGATGATATCGGTTCCGTTCAGAGGACCTGAAACTTTAAGGTCACTGATGGTATACTTGTCGTCTGCGGAGATCTTCTCAGACAAGGTTCCTGCCTGATCAAGGGTCACAACCGTCTGTGCCTGTGCATAAACGGCAGACACAACCATTGCTGTAGTGAGTAATAATTTCTTCATAAACCTTACTTTATTAGGTGAAACATGTTAATTATCTTTTATTGTGCGATGACCTTTGAGGTCTTACCGTCATGTTGATGGATGATGTTGATACCTTTCTGCATCTGGTTGCGTTTCACGCCATCTATTGAATAGATATCTACTCCATCTGAAGCAGTGGCGTGGCTAGACACTTGGTTGATGCCTAGGGTAGGATCCGCGGTAACGGTCTCGGTGTACAATGTGTATGCTACGGTATTCTTCTGATCCCATGCGGTGACAAATTGGTCGCCATCCAACTTCTGAGACACCCATAGCTCTACCTTGGAATTGCCTTGCTTTGCAAATTCGACAGGGTTGCACGCGCTTCCGTCCTTGTCAAAGACGGTCCATTCGCCATTCACCTTATACGTGGAATTATCATACTTGAGGTAGAACAACGCTGTAGATCCGTCTCCGAGGTCACGAATCTTGAAGTAACCATACTGATTGGCTTCCTGCAACGGCACAAACGCCTTACCACCATTAGCCCATACGGCTTCACCATCCATCTCTAGCTTCTGGTAATAGACAGCTTGGCTCTTCTTGTTATAATAGTCGAAACTCTTATATACGCATGCAAACGTATTGTCATCGGGACAATAGGTGACCGCAGGGCAGTTGGACACATAACCTGTATTGCCACTATAATCTAGAAGTACGCCTGAGGTCTTTCCATCTAGGCCAATGATAAGGTCGCTATCCACATAGACCAATCGTCCTTGCATATTCCCATCGATAACGGATATCATAGCGCCATCATCGGGACCAGGCTGCACGTCAATCACCTCCATAATCTTAGAGGAAGCAAAACCTCCGGTGTATATCGTTTTGGGATTCTCCAATTGGAATTCACCGGTCTGCGTATTGAGGATATTGGCTAGGATATTACCATCCACTGTCCAAAGCATCATTACTTCGTTCTCGCCAGTCTTCAACAAGAAAGGATACGGATGTGTATATGAATCTCTTTCGGTCTGAAACACGTTCTTCTTCCAAACACAGTTTCCGTCCTTATCTAGCTTCTCGATATGAGCATAGTCATAGACCATATCTTTATCGCTGTAGCGATAAGCACAGAGAAGGCCATTGTCTTCAGTATTTACCATAACCAAACCTGCCGATAAAGGTTCGCCAACGCATCCGTTTAGCGTTGTACCTTGCCAAAGAAGGTCTCCTGTAGGCGCATATTTATATATGGTGTAGTTGAGACTATCCAGCGTGGTGTCATTATTGAATCGCATATCTTGTACTGCAACAAACGCATTTCCTTCTTGATCGGTTTGTACATATTGGTTCCATGTGGTCCATGAACGATTCTTTTCTGCAGAAATCACTTTACCTCCACGGCCTAAAGTCCTGTTTCCATCCTTGTCAAGAATCTGCAAACGATAACAGATACCATCGTCTGAAGATGGGCATGTAAATAAGATATATGTGATGCCGTCACTGTTTCGGGTCATATCCTTGTCATAGTACTGGAGATCGGACGGCGTAATCTGAACGCTTTTGGCTGTTTTCATATCTCCATCTGCGTAAATACTTAAACAAGAAATAATCAATCCTATAATTAGTAAAACTTTTTTCATACTTGCTTGTTATCTTGTTGAACGTTTTAAAATGTAGTTGCAAAGGTACGTTTTTATCTTTTTCAGACAATAAAACAGCGTCAATTTGTTTTATATTTCATGAAATAAAAGTTTAAAAGTATCTTATTGGTATAAGTATTAGGTATTTATAAAAAATTAAATTACCTTTGTGCCGTAATAATCTTACATAATGACAGCAGTGAAAAAGTTTATATATTTTACTATTTTTGCCTTAGTATTCGTCTTTCAGTCATGCTCCACACATACTAACGAAGCCGAACAAATAATTGCCATAGCCGATAGTTGCAAAAAAGCGGACAATTCTTTGATGGCTTTACAGTATTATATAAAAGGTCTCATTGCTGCCAAGAATGAGTCGAACGACTATCTTGCGATGCGTAGCGCAGGAAATATCAGCATTCTCTATAACGGATTCGGAAACATAGATGGAAGCTTACAATACAATAAGATAGGTTATGAGCTCTCTATTAAGCTCCATGATAGCAAAGCTACATCGTCATTCCTGTCCAATTATGTCACTTATTACTGTAACGCCAACGACTCTGTCAATGCACGAAAATATTACGACCTACTCATCCATATGACTCCGCCAAAAGACCGGAAAAAGCATGAGTATTTCTGCTTATACGAGCATGCGCGTATCATGAAGTGCGTTGGCAACTACAAGGAAGCAATACAAATCCACAGACAAGCGCTAGAGTATGCCGAGAAAAATAAGTTGCATGATAGCTTTAAACTATTTCAAAATAGCGAGATTGGCAACATCCTTGTGCTCCAACACCGATACCTAGATGCTATAAATGTGGGAAAGGCTTGTCTGAACGAGGCTTTGAGGCTGAAAGACAAAGAGTTGATGCTGAACGCATATAAGATGCTTGCAGATGCTTACGTCGGACAGAATGACAAGGATTCGGCTTACGAATATCTAGAAAAATATTACAAACAAAACGCAGGTGTTTACAACATGCAGAAGTTCTTTGCTCTGCAGAACGACTTATATCAGTTTGAGACTGAGCAACATCAGCACAAGATCAACACGCTAACCTTGGTTATATCCATCGTTGCAGCATTGTCCACCATTCTTATATTCTTATTGCTCGTAATCGTAGGAAAGAACAAAGCGCTAAGAAAAGCACAAACCATCGTGGTGAACAATGATAAAGAAATTATCAAACTAGAACAGCAGAAGCATAACACCGAAGTCACTGATTCACAAGAAACGAACAAACCACTTTACTCCATACCTATCGATCAGAAGCAACAGTTGTTAATGGAGATCACTCACGTCTTTGAAAGTCTTCCTATCATCTCGGATGTTGACTTTAGCCTCGTCAAGATGGCAGAGCTGGTTGAGTCGAATGTGAAGTATGTATCAACGGTTATCAACGAGAAATATGGTAAAAGTTTCAAGACCGTTCTAAACGAGTATAGGGTAAAGGAGGCTTGCAAGATGCTTTCCGACCCCAACTATGAGCAATATACCATCAAGACTATATATGAAAGCGTAGGATATCGTAATGCCGCCAGCTTTATCAGAGCCTTCAAGAATATAAAGGGTATGACCCCTTCTATTTATCAGATTATCAGTCGCGAGAATAGATAAACATTTGAACCACCCTAACCTAACGGTTCAATGGCACATCCCGCGCTATATTTCCAGCAATCATTCTGTTGATTACTAGCTAGATCCATCGGATTATCACGTTCGAACTACAGAATTTCGTTCGCCTCAAACAAAGCTCAACGAAACGAAAAACTCCCTAAGAGCTTCTACGAAACTCTTAGGGAGCTATATCCGTTTAGAGATTGACCTAATTCAATTTACTTTGCTTGGTCTACAATAGCCTTGAATGCTTCAGGGTTATTAAGAGCGAGGTCAGCGAGAACCTTACGGTTAATCTCGATACCCTTCTTATGCAAAGCACCCATCAACTGGCTGTAACTCATTTCATAAAGGCGAGCTGCTGCATTGATACGCTGAATCCACAAAGCGCGGAAATTGCGTTTCTTGTTTCGGCGATCACGGTAAGCATAAGTCAAACCTTTTTCATAAGTATTCTTGGCTACCGTCCAAACATTCTTACGAGCACCATAGTAACCCTTGGTCTGCTTAAGAATTCTAGTTCTTTTTGCTTTAGAAGCAACATGATTTACTGATCTTGGCATAGTTTTCTTTCTTTTTTAAATTGTTTGACTAATAGATTAACGCAAGTTTAGCAAATCACGAACTTGCTTGAGGTTAGTGCGATCAACGATAGCCTGATGAACGAGGTTCCTCTTTTGTTTCTTTGTCTTTTTAGTCAAGATGTGACTGTGGTAAGCGTGATGTCTCTTAATCTTACCTGTACCGGTGAGTGTAAAACGCTTCTTAGCACCGGAATTTGTCTTTTGTTTTGGCATTTTTTAAACAGTTTTGAATTGTTATTATTATTAGCGGCAACGTATATACCAAGACGTTACGCGCTCCTTAGTCGTTCTTATTAGTCACAATGAAATGAAACTATTCCTCTGTGAGTTTTTTAAGGGCATCTAAGCCGATCTTTGCATTTGCGAAAAGGCCACCCGATTCAGCTGTCAGAGCATCCTGTTCCTCTTTTGCCTTTTGTTCTGCAATCTTTGCGTTAGCCTGTGCCTCTTCACGATCACGCTTTTGCTGACTCTTCTTTGCTACACCCACTTTCTTAGGCGCAAGGTAAAGGAACATCTTCTTGCCTTCTAGTTTAGGCAGTTGTTCCACCTTTCCGTAATCCTCAAGGTCATTTGCGAAACGCAAGAGCAACACTTCTCCTTGCTCTTTGAACAAGATTGAACGACCTCTAAAGAACACATAAGCACGCACCTTATTACCTTCATTAAGGAACTCTTGTGCATGTTTGAGCTTAAACTGATAGTCGTGCTCGTCGGTCTGAGGTCCGAAGCGTATCTCTTTGATTTCTTGCTTTACCTGCTTCTGACGCATTTCCTTCTGTCGCTTCTTCTGCTGATAAAGGAACTTAGAATAGTCTATCAACCGACAAACAGGTGGCTGAGCATTAGGAGAGATCTCGACAAGGTCCACACCTTGCTTACGTGCCAAGTCAAGTGCCTTCTTTGTAGGCATTACTTCAGCACCATCCTCTGATACTACTCGCACTTCCCGAACGTGAATCTTCTCATTCACACGGTACTGGAATTTCATTTTGTCATTCTTCATTAAGCTATTCTTGTTCAAAATCGGCTGCAAAAGTACTACTTTTTTTGCGAAGCAGCAAATTTTTAATGGTTTATTTTCTTGTTGATATTAAGCTTGTTTGACTCGTTATATCCTTAATCCACAATGACAAACAAAACATTTAAATTACTCGATCGCTATAAAGACAAAAAGGAATCACATTGCCATAATAGACAACGCGGTTCCTTTTATCTTTTAATTAGGTGTTGGATTCACACACTAAGTTTTTAATTTTATTACAAATGATTATTTTACGCCTGCCAATTGACTTGCCACTTCGTCATTGATGCGTTGAACAAACTGGTCGATAGTCATCGTGCTTTGCTCTCCACCACCCTGTTTACGCATTGAAACAAGGCCGTCTGAAGATTCTTTTTCGCCTACAATAACCATGTAAGGCACGCGACGCACCTCGTTGTCACGAATCTTTCGACCGATCTTTTCATTTCTGTCATCAATGTAGGCACGTACGTCTGCCTTATCAAAACATGCTTTCACATGAGCTGCATACTCGTTGTACTTCTCTGAGATTGGAAGGATTGCTACCTGATCAGGTGTCAACCAAAGTGGGAAGTGACCTGCAGTATGCTCAATAAGCACAGCCGTAAAACGCTCAAGTGATCCGAATGGTGCGCGGTGAATCATCACAGGAGTCTTCTTCGAATTGTCTTCTGCTGTATACTCGAGCTTGAAACGAGCAGGAAGGTTATAATCGACCTGGATTGTACCTAGCTGCCAACGACGTCCGATTGCATCCTTAACCATGAAGTCCAACTTAGGACCATAGAAAGCAGCTTCTCCAATTTCCTCACGCGCCTTGAGTCCTTTCTCACGACAAGCTTCACGGATAGCGTTTTCACTTACTTCCCAGATTTCATCGCTACCAATATACTTTTCCTTATCAGCTGGATCACGCAGAGAGATTTGAGCTTCATAGTTGTCAAAGCCAAAGGTTCCAAACACTTTCTGGATGATGTCTATTACGATCTCAAACTCTGCTTTTACCTGATCAGGGCGAACAAAGATATGTGCATCATCTTGAGTAAAGGTACGCACACGTGTCAAGCCATGGAGCTCACCACTCTTCTCGTAACGGAACACAGTACCAAACTCAGCGATACGCAATGGTAAGTCTTTATAGGATCTTGGTTTACGTGCATACACCTCGCAATGGTGAGGGCAGTTCATTGGCTTAAGCATATACTCTTCATCCTCTTCTGGCGTATGGATGGGCTGGAAAGCATCCTTACCATAATGAGCATAGTGGCCGGAAGTAACATAAAGATTCTTAGAACCTATTCCTGGAGTAATAACCTCTTGATAGTTGTATGCTTTATGTATATTACGAAGAAGGTCTTGCAAACGCAAACGCAATTGCGTACCTTTATGTAGCCAAATAGGTAAGCCACGGCCGACACGGTCAGAGAACATAAAGAGTTCCATCTCTTTACCTATCTTTCTATGATCACGCTTCTTAGCTTCTTCAAGCATTACGAGATATTCGTCTAATAGCTTTTTCTTAGGGAAGCTGATACCATAGATACGAGTCATCTGCTCACGCTTTGCATCACCTCTCCAGAAAGCACCTGCTACGCTTGTAATCTTAATTGCCTTAATTGCTCCTGTAGAGACGAGGTGTGGACCACGGCAAAGGTCGGTAAAGTTGCCTTGGGTATATGTTGAGATAGTGCCATCTTCCAAGTCTTGTTCGATGTGCTCTACCTTATATGTCTGTCCATCTTCGGTAAAAGCTTTAACGGCATCTGCCTTTGACACATCGTGACGCACAACGGGCTCATCATTCTTGGCAAGCTCTTTCATCTTTGCTTCGATTTTGGGGAAATCGTTTTCAGAGATGGTTTGTCCAGGAGCAGGCATTACGTCATAGAAGAATCCATTTTCAATAGCTGGTCCGAAACCAAACTGAATTCCAGGATAGAGTTCTTTGAGTGCTTCTGCCAAAAGGTGAGCAGAAGTATGCCAGAATGTGTGCTTTCCTTCTTCGTCAGCAAACTTATAAAGCGCAATCGTTGCGTCTGAGTTTATTGGACGATTTAGTTCTGTTGTTTCACCATTAATCCCGCAAGATACAACGTCACGGGCGAGAGCTGGTGAAATACTCTCAGCGATTTGCAAACCGGTAACCCCTTGTTCGTATTCACGAACAGAGCCATCGGGAAAAGTGATTTTAACCATGATACAAATTAGTTTTTAAAAATCAATTATTGATTGCAAAGATACAACTATTTCTTTATTCTTGCATAAATTCAGAATATCTTTTGCCTGACGCTATCATCTTTAACATTCCACATAATCCGATTAGCGCAAACGATTATGAATCAAGCCAAAGATTATTTGGGCACTTTGACGCGGTACGTGCAACGAAACTTTCCTTTCTGAATTGCTTTAAGCTTTCCCATTATAAGGCTTTTACGCAATGGCGACACTCTATCCACAAACATAGTTCCGTCAAGATGATCAAACTCGTGTTGCATTACGCGAGCCAAATAACCTCCAACCCATTCGTCATGCTTCTGAAACTGTTCATCCATATATGAAACATGAACGCGCGTGGGACGGGTAACCTTCTCGTGTATACCTGGTATGGACAAGCAACCCTCTTCCATTGTATCACGTGGGGCTTCTTCATCGTATCCCAAAATATGTGGATTGATAAAGGCATGACGGAAGCCTGCATATTCGGGTAAATCTTCCTTAAGCACATCTAAGTCGATCACAACAAGCCGTATGTCACGGCCAATCTGTGGTGCGGCTAACCCGATGCCTTCACTTGCAGAAAGAGTTTCATACATATTATCGATGAGTTGTGAGAGCTCGGGATAGTCGGTATCAATATCTTTGGCCTGCTTACGCAGAACAGGTTGACCATATGTATATATTGGCAATATCATTTTTTTAGAGTATAAAACGTTTTTAATAATATATTTAATAACAAGGTCGCTATACCATTGTCTTAGGTTTAGCGACCTTGAGATTTGAGATAATCTTCTAGAATAATGGCTGCAGAAATCTTATCTACAAGCCCCTTGTCTGTTCTTCTGACTTTTTTCCTAACCCCACTTTCGATAATTGCTTGATGGGCTAACACAGACGTGAAGCGTTCATCATAATAGTGGATTGGCACTGACGGCATCTTGCTTTTCCATAGCTTAACAAACATCTCCACACGATGCAAGTTCTCGCTAGGTTGTCCATTGACCATCGTTGGTCGACCTATAACTACTTGCTCCACTTCTTCTTTGTCGCAATAGTTTTGAAGATATGCCAAGAGATTTGCCGTTGGCACTGTATCAAGGGGATTAGCAATCAGACACAGGGGATCGGTCACTGCCAATCCCGTGCGTCGTTTGCCATAATCGATAGATAGGATGCGTCCCATTACTTAGCCAAGAGCCAAGCATCAGGATATTGTGAGCGCAACTGATTGCGGCTCTGTACAGCAGCAGCCTTGCTATCATAGCTTGATGCTATCACGCGGTACATATTTCTTGCAGAGTTGTATGCAAGACGAGCATCATATCCTGCGTTTTTAAGACGTTGCTGAAGACCTTCTGCGTTTGCACGTACGCCAAATGAACCTACAACAACGCTATAGTTGCTAAGTCCGGCACCATTAACTACATCAAGACTTTCACGACGTACAGATTCGTTCTCATAATTGTCTGTTACAGGTGCGGTGGTTGTTGGTTCTTCAACAGGAGTCACCACAGGAACTTGAGTTTCCGTAGTAGTCTCTGCATATGTATTTTGAGGCTGAGTCTTGTATTTGTCATACGCCTTCTTAAAGGCACTTTCTTTACTCGAACTGCAACTGCTTAAGGCTACGACTGCACAAAGAGCAGTCATTGCTACTATTGACTTCTTCATAATTATGGTTAAGTTTCTATTATTTATAATGTTTTACCTTCTTAATCAAATCAACGATTGGAATGTAATTGATTTTGCGAAATTACGATTTTTGCACGAAAACAAGAACTGCAAACACCTAAATTTTGTTAAATACATTCCAAACTATAACCAAACAAGGATATTACTTCTTAATTGCTTGTGCAACCTGTTTGGCGATAGCTTCCATTCCTTTAACCGAAGGATGCCCACTCTTCTTGTCAATTGATTTCAATTGGATGGGCTCAACGCCATAATGAGCACATATCTTTAAGATACTTTCTGTTATTTCTGTACGCAGATCAGAGTTTATAATAAAATAAATAGGAACGTTGGGATGATGCAATGTTAGATAATCCAACATGTAAGCGCATGCTGGACGGAATGTCCAGAAATCGGCTTCGTGCCAATCTGCCCATTTATATTCTCCTACTGCCTCACCTGCCCAACTATCATTGGTTGCTCCAAAAATCAGAATAATATCAGGACGACCAATGTTGTTCATTCGGGTAATGAACGAACGGCGAGCATAGTTATTGTTGTCATAGCCATGATAACCAATGGTAGAACCGCTATAAGAGTTGTTCACCATGAGTTTATAACCATTATCGTTACATAGTTTCCACCACCACGTTTGCTTCACGCTGCTTACATCCGTCTTAGCCGTATCATTCTTTGCATAATACCACAATTCATTCGTTTCGGGTGTCATAAAGTCTTCGTAGGTCGAATAGGAATCTCCAATGATGGAGATGCTTTGCGCCCAAGTCATTAAAGGCAGAAGTAGGGCGGCTAGAATAATAAATTTTGTCTTCATATTTGATAGTTTTTATATTTATATTGGCTTCAGTTTAAAATTCGGGGAGTGGCGCAGCGGCAGGGAACGGGTCATCATTAATCTTACTAGACATGATTTCGCCACCCATATCACCAGGAACTGCATTTAGAGGATCGAAGTCTTCTGCATTGGCAAAACGTGTAAACTCACCACGGAATGAGAGCAACACATCCTTTGTAGCACCCTTACGGTGTTTTGCTATAATGATTTGTGCTTTACCACGCAAATCGTTTCCGTTATTATCTTGGTAGATACGATAATACTCGGGACGATGGACAAACAGTACCATATCGGCATCTTGCTCGATGGCGCCCGATTCACGAAGGTCGCTCAATTGGGGGCGTTTACCTTCAAGTCCATCTCGCTTCTCCGTATCACGATTGAGCTGGGAAAGGGCAAGGATTGGAATGTCTAGTTCTTTTGCCAATCCCTTAAGAGAACGAGAGATGGTAGACACCTCCTCTTGTCGACTATTGAATCGCATACCGTTCGCATTCATCAACTGCAGATAGTCGATCATCAAGAGTTGTATATCATGCTCGTGCTTAAGGCGACGAGCTTTGGTACGTAGTTCAAAGATTGACAGACCTGGAGTGTCGTCTATATATAAAGGTGCGCCATCTAGCTTTCGAATGTTTTTATCGAACCGATCCCACTCATCTGGCGAGAGCTGACCATTGAGGATCTTACTACCTGGCACCTCACAAACATTCGAAATCAGACGATTGACCAACTGTAGGTTGTTCATCTCAAGCGAGAAGAAGGCAATAGGTTTCCTATAATCCACAGCAATATTTTTGGCGATGCTCAAGGCAAATGACGTCTTACCCATGGCAGGACGCCCTGCTATAATAACAAGGTCAGAGCTTTGCCAACCAGCGGTCACCTCGTCAAGCTTTGTAAATCCGCTAGGAACACCAGTTAATCCACCTTTATTACTAGAAGCCTTTAGCAGGATCTCATGAGCTTTCGCCACGATAGGGTCTATCTGCTGATAGTCTTGCACCATATTGCGCTGCGAAAGTTCGAAAAGCGTACCTTGAGCACGTTGCAACAAATCATCCACATCTACGGTGTCATCATACGCGTCCGTTTCTATCATTGACGCTATATGAATCAGTTGTCGTGCCATATACTTCTGTTGAAGTAAATGAGCATGATACTCGATATGTGCCGACGAAGCCACATGCGAACTAAGTTCTACAACATAAGCAGGTCCTCCGACATTTTCTATTTCACCCTCATGTTTCAGCTCTTCTGTAACCGTCATGATGTCAACAGGCTTTTCTTCCATATTCAATGTCTGAATAGCCTTATACACTTTTTGGTTACGCGCCTCATAGAATGTCTCGGGATGTAAAATCTCTGACACCACGGTGAAAGCGTCTTTATCAATCATAAGAGCACCAAGCACCACGCGTTCGATATCTACGGCTTGTGGTGCCAAATGTCCAAACGTATTATCTATCGGGGCTTTTGACTTAGCTGATCTATTTCTTGTATTATTTGGCATAGCTATTCTGTTACTGATTTATGAGTTTAAGAGCATCTATCATAAGTTGACAATCCGTTGCTTCTATTTTATATTGCGAGAGAAGTCTTTCGTCTTTATTTATTTCTCGGGTCACAAAGTCAAAGTCGTTAATCGACATCAACAAGCGATGCGTTTCTGCAAGGTTGCCTTGTGCCCAACAACAATATGCCGCATTCAGTTTATCCTCCTTCTTGGGATTAGTTGCTTTTAGGAGATTTTGATAATATTTCTCTGCTTTTTGTGGTTGCCCATCATTAAGTAAGCTCCATGCAAGCACACGTTGGGTTAGAGATTCCTCGGGATATTTATAATAGATTTCATAGGATTGCTTCACCGCTTGATCTGTTTTTCCTATATGTATGTAAGCCAAACACTTATTAAGCATCGTATGAAGCGTTGGTTGATCTTCATTGATCTGTTCATAACAAGCACTAGCTAGCTCATAACGCTTACTATCCATAGCCACCTTAGCCAACAACTGAAGTATCCGCACATTAGCAGACGATGTCTTTAGCGCATTCTGCAATAAACCTATTGCACGTTCATAATCATGAGAATGATAATAATAACTTCCCATAACTATAACCCAAGATTCTGATTGTGGAATCTTATCCGAAGGCATTGTTTGCAATAACACGCCTAATTCCTGATACATTTGTTTGCGTAATAGGAATTGCGCCAAGCGCAATTTGTATCTATTGAAGTCAGTTCCTAAGAATATTGGAATATTGAGAAATCGCTTCTCAGATGCTATACCATTGGTAAGAGGCGACAAGAGGTCAGCACGCTTTGAGTAAAGATTAAAGAAGCGGTACAGATCTTGAAGATAAAGCCGACGTATTGTGGCGGGAGTTTCTTCTTTTTGAGTCAACTCTACCATTGCTGGGATACCTTTATCGTCTATCAACTGCTTGGCTTCACTAGGCAAACGATCAAAGACATGCCCCAGCCCTAGCACCATAGAATACTTGTCACTATCACAAAACATGCCATTAGCAAAGAACACCTCAAAGATCTGAGTGCTTGGCAGTTTCTCCTTTGCGTTACCCAAGGCTGGATGATGAAAGCTAAAAGGAGCAAACCAATGCGCAATCTCATGAAAGAAAGGAAAACTCTTCATGTGTGAGAATCCGCCAAAATTGATATCAGAGCCCGCCTTTTCCATTTCTTTGAGCCGTTGAAAGTTTTGTTCCATACGTTCCATTGCTTCCTCTTCGGCATTGGGATGTAGAATATTCTTCAAGGCTTCTTCTTCATTTTCATGAATTCCATAATCGGTGATACGCAGTTGCGATTGCTTAAGCAGATCAGGCATCAACTCTTTTTCGATTTTAGCTTTATCTGCTTCCGCATTGGTGCAGAGGTACATCTGTTCTTGCAACTCGAGTAGTTCCTTACAAACATCCTCGTCTTCAAGCGCTTTAGCAAGGGTTTGCGTTTGCTTTGTAAAGAATTGGCTTTGTTTACTAAGAGAGATAGCCCACCCCACAAGTGCTCTTTGGCGAAGTTTTTCATTTTCCGCTTGACTATATATATGATATAGTGTCAACCATTTGCGCTCATCATACACATACATATTAGCCAATGTCAACGCACTCACCAACAGCAGACTGTCATCGGCTTCTATCATCGGTGAAAGCAATAGCTGACCATAGAACGTTGCATCTTGCTCTGTCCATTGCAACGAGATAAAGAGGGCACAGAACAAGCGTACCATAAACTTCTCATGTCTCGTAAACAATTCAGCGTATTTAGCTTTTTGTTCGGCTTCAGAAGATAAAGAACAGATGGCCAAATCAGCAACAAAGCTCTCTAGTACGTTGCTAATAAAATCATGGCTGCGATTCAACATCCCATCTGTGCGAAATGCCTCAATGTATGCGTCTATGTGTTTACACCTCCATGAGACGAGCACGTCACTCGTCACACGATATAGCTCATGAAGCATTTTATGATAAAGTTTATGGCGATCTGGATCGTCATATCCTTTTATCATATATGTCAGCAAGGTGGTATAGGTTTCTGCTATGGACGTGAAAGCCTCTGCATGTACAAGAGACGGATTGGCTTTATAGATAGGTGATAGCAACGCTATCGCCTCCTCCATCTTTCCTTCAAAGATTGCTGATTCGACCCGTAAAAGTGTTTCCTCTGTTTTCATAATGCTTTGATAGGATAGACATTGTTATCTACTGGTGCAAACCGAATCTTTGGAAGATTCATAATCGTGTTACTACTGGCGTGTAGATATTTGTACATCAAGTCACTATAGTACACGATGCCACGTTTATTAATCAGTTCCACAGCTTTATTATAGGCCTGAACAAACTCTTTCATCTGTTCCTCGCTATGAGGAAGCTCGTTCAGAGTTTCTGCATTATAGGCGAACACCCCAGCATTGGCTGGAATATCGCTCGAAGAGAACCATTTCTTATGACCCGCTAATCGGGCTTGTGTTGCATAAGGTTCTGTTAGCCACGCCGCATCTATCTCATTATTGTTTAGCATGCGCATACGGATATCCACGTCATTGATTTGCACGGGAAGAATGTGCTTCTTGGTCTTGGCTTTTTTGATGACGTGAGTCGTGAGCCGATCCGTAATAGAATAACGCGTCATAGCTATTATCTTATCACCCAACTGCGACAACGAATCTATCTTCTCAGTCTTATTGACATATAGATCCCAATAAGCATTGGTTGAAGTAAGATACTGCAAATAGGTTCCTTTGGATTTAAGGCGCTGTACTCTTACCTGATCGCTTACACTTATAGCCACACTTCCGCCTACGATGGCTGTATCACAATCCATTTGAGAGGTAAACTTAACATAGCGTATATCGGCATGTGCCGTGTCGTAAAGCATGCTATCACACATAAGATATATAGGTAAGCAATCAAGCGTAGGTAGCACGCCCACCTTCAATGCTTCTTGATAAGCCTTCCGCTCTGCCTTTTCCTTCTGTTTGATCTGCTGCTCCTTTGTTTTTTGGCTTGGACCACACGATAGCATACTTGCTACCGCAATACAGCAAAGCAGCACCTGAAAGATAATGGTCTTATTTTGTTGAAATGGAATTCGTGTCATTGTTGCTAAAAATCAAATCTCTTCATTCATTAACCCAATTCGTTCTTAGTCTCTCTTCAATCTTTAAAATAATACATGGCATAACTCTGTTGCTTGTATGGCGGTTTGGGAGTGTGTCCTTGTTGTATATCATGATAGAGATTCCAAGCTTCAACATAATACCTTGGCATAGGTTCGTTTGTCCGATAATACATCGGCAGATAATGAGCAAAGCGTTTGAGATCACGATTAAGTAAACAAGCACACAACTGATAGTTAGCGCTCTTCCTTGTAACCTTTATAAGCAGACTATCGGGCATCAGCAGAGAGTGTACAGAGGTTGAAGGACGCATCGCGTCTGCTCCGCCTACTAGACGATAACAGAACAAACTATCACCTAGCTTTTGTCTTCTTGCTAAAGCGTAGATGGTCATCATCGAGGTTACAGAGTCTGTTTGTTGCATCCGTGCTGCTACATGCAAAGCCTCTGCATACTGCTGATTATCAATCAAGTGTTCCATCTTTGCTTTTTGATGAAACAACTTATCCGAGTTACCAAGTAGCCCCACTAGAAGCACGATAAGCATCAGTTCGCCTACGTTAATCCAAAATATTTGAGACAAGAGGCTTTGCTTGCGTTCTTCAGGTTCATATGCTTGATATCGTTTGGCTTGATAAATCATATAGAATGCGATAACCAACAAAAGCGGGAACGTCCATGTCCAGCCTTTCATCAGCAATTGTCTACTAACATCCGACCGGACGCTTGTAACCAGTGCTAGCAATAGTGCAGATGGTAGATAGGTCAGAGCCATTGTTCGTTTGCGTATCTGCGCACAATGTTGTACAAACATCTGTAGCAGTTGTAGCACAAACGTGATCAGTATTGCCCCAACCAATGGTACATAATGAGTCTGTCCCCCTGATGCTAAGAATTGAGTTACCACCATCACATCTGGTTGATAACAATACAAATAGCAAAAAGAGAACAGACTAAAGAATAACGCAAGTATCAGCTGCGTAAGGCTTTTGTTCATTTCTTCTTTTTATTTTCAGTAGGCTGCAAGCGTAGCACCACCGCAGAACGTGCAGGGATATAGAGCTTCAGCCATTCTTTACCATCCTTCTTATATAGAGGATCAAAACATGTGAGGTGTTCTACTGAGTCATCCGCAAAGCCAAATCCACCAAACTGACGTGCATCCGTGTTGAGCACCACGCGATAAGAGCCTTTCTTTACCAAGAAGCCATAATCGGTGTACGAACACGTCGGTGAGAAGTTGAACACAAAGACCAAATGTCCACGCTGGAAAGCCAAAATCTGATCACCATCATTGTGCCATATCTCTTGCAGAGGAGTTTGGTTGAATTTGGGTTCTTCCTTAACTACAGAGAGCATCTGCTGATCAAAGTCGCCTAGATAATGATAACATAGCTCTTTGTTGTCCACCAAGTTCCACTGTCGACGAGCATACTTGTAGCTCCAATCATTGCCTTCGCGTGGGAAATCGATCCATTCGGGATGACCGAACTCATTGCCCATAAAGTTCAGATACCCTCCATTGATAGCACCAAGTGTTACCAACCTGATCATCTTGTGAAGAGCAATGCCGCGATGCACCATATCGTTTTCATCACCTTTCTTAAAGTGATAATACATATCAGCATCTATAAGGCGGAAGATAATGGTTTTGTCTCCCACCAATGCTTGGTCATGACTTTCGCAATAAGAGATTGTCTTCTCATCTGAGCGACGATTCTTTACCTCCCAGAAGATACTACTAGGTTTCCAGTTCTCATCTGGTTGTTCCTTAATGGTCTTGATCCAATAATCCGGGATATTCATCGCCATTCGATAATCAAAGCCATATCCGCCATCCTCAAACTTAGCGGCAAGACCTGGCATACCCGAGACCTCTTCTGCAATGGTGATTGCATTCTTGTTCACTTCATGAATCAAGCAGTTGGCCAAGGTCAGATAGCATATAGCATTATCATCTTGATGACCATTGAAGTAGTCGCCATAATTGACAAATGCTTCTCCCAAGCCATGACTATAATAGAGCATGGAGGTCACACCATCAAATCTGAATCCGTCAAAATGGAATTCCTTCAACCAATATTTGCAGTTGGAAAGCAAGAAATGAATCACGTCATCCTTACCATAATCAAAGCAAAGGCTATCCCACGCTGGGTGTTCATGACGATCGCCCGGATAGAAATATTGATTGGGATCACCAGCAAGGTTTCCTAAGCCTTCCACTTCGTTCTTAACGGCATGCGAATGAACAATGTCCATAATCACGGCAATGCCGTTTTGATGTGCTTCGTCTATCAGTTCTTTCAGTTCTTCAGGTGTTCCAAACCTACTACTTGGTGCAAAGAAACTGCTGACATGATAACCAAATGAGCCATAATAGGGATGCTCCTGTATGGCCATTATCTGTATAGCGTTGTAGCCATCCTTGATAACACGTGGTAGCACATGGGTTCTAAACTCAGCGTAGGTACCCACCTTCTCGGCATCTTGTCCCATACCGATGTGGCATTCGTAGATAAGTAGTGGCGTAGTGGATGGTTTAAAACTGCGTTTCTTCCAACTATATTTGTGTTCCGGGCACCATACCTGGGCTGAGAATATCTTGGTTTGCTCATCCTGAGTTACGCGTTGCGCCCATGCAGGGATACGTTCGCCCTCTCCCCCATTCCATTTTACATGCATCTTATAGAGTTGGGCATGCTTCATATACGATTCGGGCACAACAAGTTCCCAATTGCCAGTGCCTTCAACGCGCTTGCACGCGTATTCCTCACGCTCTTCCCAATTGTTAAAGTCACCCACAAGATAGATGGCGGTAGCGTTTGGTGCCCACTCTCTGAAGATCCATTTCTTTCCTTCCTTATGCAGACCATAATATTCATAGCCATTAGCGAAGTCGGAAAGCGTCTGCTTTCCTTGTTGTGTGAGTTGTTGTTTCTTCCACACAGCATGGTCATGTCTTCCTTTAATGGCATCCTCATAAGGTTCTAGATAAGGGTCATTAGCCACTATACCGATATGGCTAACAGGGGCTTGCGCCGCTACTTTGCTGGCTTTATTTATCTTAGGAGCTTCTGTCTTCTCTTTTGTTGCACTAGTTCTAGGTTTTCTTGTTGTCATAGGTCTGAGTATAAAATAATTGTGTCTATATTATGCTTTTACTGCTGATGGCGAATCCCATTCTCATAATAGCCTGAGGCTGTGACTCCGCCTGCATTATTGCGTTCAACAAACTTCCCATCACGAACGTCGTCACGGTAGCTTCCCTCGAATCGGATTCCATTCTTGTCCTCTTCGATTGCTTGACCATTACGTTCGCCTTTATGGAATGTTCCTTTAAACTTGCTTCCGTCATTATAGTGGATGGTGACTTGACCTTCCATCTTGCCGTCTTTAAACTGTCCTTCAAAGACACCTTGACTTCGTTTGGTCAATGTTCCTTGTCCATTTTCTTGATCATTGGACCAGTTACCGACATACTTATCACCGTTCTTCCAAGACATCGTTCCTAGTCCAGAACGCTTGCCTTTTAGGAAATGACCCGAATAGCAGTCGCCATTCTTATATTTGAAGATACCTTCGCCCGTACGTTCTCCATCTACATATTGGCCTTCATACGTATCCCCATCTTTATATTTGTAGATGCCGCGACCATTTTGCAAATCGTTCTTCCATTCGCCATTATATTCGTCGCCATCTCCATAGATATAGATACCTTTTCCTTCTTTGAGGTTGTTCACCCAATCGCCTGAATACGATGCACCATTGTGCCAATCAAATCGACCATGGCCGTTTTTCATATCATCCACCCAGTTGCCTTGATAGAAAGCACCATTAGCAAATGTATATCGACCTTCACCATTGCGCTTATCATGGCTCCACATGCCTTCATAGACGTCACCATTATAGTAGAACATCTTTCCTTCACCATGCTGATAGTCACGATACCACATACCTTCATAACGATTGCCGTTCATAAAGAAATAAGTACCTCGGCCATGCTGCTGATCTTGAAACCATATTCCATCATATTTTTCGCCATCAGCAAATGAGTAGACTCCCTTTCCTTGACGCTTTCCTTTGACATACTCACCCTCGTAAGTATCTCCGTTCTTATACAAGGTTTTTCCTTTTCCGTTAGGTTTACCATGAGCCAGCTCGCCCGTATATTTGCCTCCGTCCTTTGTCGTCGTAGACCCCACTACCACGTTCTGTGCGCTTAGCGAACCTGCGAAAAAGGTGCTTATGGTTAATAAAAGTATTTTATATAAGATGTTTCTGCAACGCATTATTCAAAAGAATGTATTGGTACAATGCAAAGTTAAGTAAATTATATCTTACTAGCAAATTCAATAACTTTTTTTAAAAATCCATTCATTCGCACACTTAATTGGCTTCTTTTGTTGGTAAATTTCCATTTTCATTCTAACCATTACTCCTATCTAGAGCTAAGAAGATGTATCGCCAATCGGTCAACGTTGTACCAACCACGATAAAGCGTTTCTTGTTATACCAAACTGCCAAATCGTTTCAGCACACTATCTGCCTGTTCCTTAATAAGTTTCTCTGACAGCTTATCGTTGTCTAGACAAGAAGACATATCTATCTGCAAACCGCGGAACGATGGTAGATTCATAAAGAAAGGCAAGCACTCGGCCAAACGTTCATCTAGCACAATATAATAAGGTATCTTTACGCGTTCTTCATATTCGCTAAAAAACTTCTTGATCGAATCATCGACTTCACCGATACCAAACGTGACCCAATCTAGATGACCAACAAACTGCTCTAAGAACGCCAAATCTTTACATTCAGAAAGATTTAAGCGCGTAGCGATGCTCAACTCGGGGTTCAAATCGGGCACGATTGTCCTTTTTAGATTATCTACCAGTGCAACCGTTGGAGTAGAGCATAGCTCCACCGCCGTCAATCCGTAATCCACTACAGTGGTGACGATGGTCTGTGGCAACACATCATCAAAGCAACCCATTAAGCAGGGTTTGCTTCTTACAGTGTCAGTCAAATCTATTGATGGTCTATCGGGAATGATTCCTGCATCATAGCGGAGCGGCCTAATGCGGTTTTTACTATTCGATAAAAAGTCGAGTCCAAGGTAAGCCACATCGCAACCTAGCAAACTGGTCAGTATGGTCTGATTATATATCCCGTTGAAAATGATTTCCATAAGTAATATAAAGAATATGTCTTATGCAAAGGTAAAGCATTTATATGGATTAATGGGCGATGAAAGAAATAAGTTTTCAAATTTTCGGCTTCGGTTATACAATAACCTTTCATTAGTTGCGTTTAGATAATAGAACAACAAAAAAGTCAAATGCTACCGCCTATGAATATATTTACTCAAGAAAAACTTACGCCAGCAGAACGCACGATTAAGTTTATCAAACAGATGGCCTACACCTATAGGGTGATAACCATCAAAGGAAAGACTATTCCTTACAACCTAAATTAACGATATGAGCATTTTGGTTTCGCCCTCCTTGTTGTCAGCCGACTTTCTCAACCTAAGAGAAGAGATTGAGATGATCAATCAAAGTGAAGCTGATTGGCTACACATGGATGTCATGGATGGGGTCTTTGTTCCAAACATCTCGTTTGGCTTTTCCATCATTAAGATGGTATCTGCTATTTGTCACAAACCTTTGGACGTGCATCTGATGATTGTACATCCCGAGCGTTACATCCAGCAGGTGGCAGACGCAGGAGCAATGATGATGAATGTGCATGTAGAGGCTGTCAGTCATCTGCACCGAATCATTGAAGACATACACAAGGCTGGTATGAAAGCCGGCATCACACTTAACCCTTCTACCCCTCTCTGTCAGATAGAAGAGGTTATCAATGATGTGGACATGGTGTTGTTAATGGGCGTCAACCCTGGCTTTGGTGGCCAAAAGTTTATAGAGAATACCATTGACAAGGTTTCAAGGCTTAAGGAGCTCATCATGCAGACCAATAGCCATGCCTTGATTGAGGTAGATGGTGGCGTCCAAGCAGAAACCGCCCCCCGCCTAGTCAATGCGGGTGTTGACATTTTGGTCAGCGGCAGTTATGTTTTCAAGTCGCCCGACCCTCTCTCCACCATCAGTGCTCTCAAACGGCTCAAGCCCTATCCCGTTGGACGTTAAGCTATTGTAGGTTTCAATCGTTATGCCAGTTCTAGCATGATGTGATGTTCCTTGGCTATCCTTCGCATGTTGAGGATGGCATAGCGCATACGTCCAAGGCTGGTGTTGATGCTCACGCCTGTCGTTTCGGCTATCTCTTTAAAGGACATCTGCTGATAGAAGCGCATGTACACCACCTCTCTTTGTGGGGCTGGTAGCTGGTTCATGATGCGCTTGACATCGGCTAATACTTGCGTATTGATAAAATCTTTCTCACGGTTGCTTTCAATGAGATCATATCCACCAACATTGGACAAGTCGTTCTCGTTTGAGGCATCCACTAACCCTTGCTGGCGTTGTTCACGATACCAGTCCATAATGGCGTTATGGGCGATACGCATCAACCATGCGCCAAACTTTCCGCTTGGCGAATATTTTCTTTGTTGCAGTTTGCTAATAACCTTAAAGAACGTTTCCTGAAATATATCATTAGCCACTTCATGGTCATGCACCATGAATACGATATATGCGAACAACTTTTGTTGGTTTCTATCAAGCAAACAATCAAACGCTCTATTGCTCCCATTGATATAACAAAGAGCCAGTTCTTCGTCTGACATCCTATCCAAATGCTTCATTTCTAAACTTAGTGTCATCTAAATTTTCTTTTCTATTAAGTAGAATTATTTCGATAGGCGTTATATTTTATTTACTTTAGATACTGCAAAAGTATATAATTTTACACTTTGCACCAAAGCTTTTCACAATTATTTATCTATTTGGCCATATTATTACACATTTAGAGGAGTATAACATCGGGGATTCCCTTGTATCTAGAAGCAACACCTAGACACATAGATGGTAGTGAATATAAAGGCCAAACTGTCACTTCTTTTGTTTTTAAGCCCTATCAATCCTGAATTTTGAAACCCTATGTTGAGCCACTTTATTACTTAACAATGGCCCGATTGTCCTGCAAATTGATTACCTTTGCTTATGGTTATTGTTAGTATAAAGATATCGTAAAAGATAAGACATAAAGCAAGAAAGATGAAACAACTGCTATTGGTATTCATTGGTGGTGGTACAGGAAGCGTGCTACGTTACATGGTAGGCAAATGCGTAAGTTCAATAACGTACCCTTGGGGCACTTTCATTGTGAACATTGTTGGTTGTTTCCTCATCGGATTATTGGGGACATGGATTGTTCGCAACAGCCTATCTACCGACCTTCGGTTGCTGTTAGTTGTGGGGCTATGTGGTGGTTTTACCACTTTCTCCACGTTCAGTAACGAGGCTTTAACCTATATGAGAAATGGGCAAACGTTGCTATGCCTTATATACATTATATGCAGCGTAGCTTTAGGACTCTTCGCTGCATATATTGGTACAAAGTTGGTATGACAATCAGCCACTACAGGGAATCCTTCTTCATGTTATTTCGTATTGTTTCACCTAATGGCGGATACGATAAGACATGCCGAAAGGGGCTAATCTAGCAAGAAGATTAAATTATTCTTTATCCAAAAATAATTTATTTCTCACTGAAAAATAAATTATTTTTCTTTGCAATCATGCCATTAATAACCTCTAAGACCTATGGTTCTTCCTTATCAAAGGAACAATAATCGATTGGCTACATGCCTTCAGTAGGCGCATAATCTACATGAAATAGCTTTCAAGCTCGTTCTTAGCTTGGGCATCAATAGACGTAAAGTCTTTTACGATATGGCCTTTCTCCATCAACAGGACGCGTGAGCTGATATCAATGGTGTGCTGAAGGTTATGGCTCGAAACCAAAATGGTGAGATTGGTTTCCTGGTTGAGTTCCACCAAGCAACGTTTCAAGATATTTTGTCCTTTAGGATCTAGATAATTGAAAGGCTCGTCTAGGATTAGCAGTTGGCTTTGAGGAAGAAAGGCTGCAATGATACCAATCTTCTGTTTGTTACCTGCCGAGAAACCACGGATATATTTTTTCTGACCGAGAATCTCATCATTCATCAAGTCCTTATATTTATCTAATTTGTTATAGAGCTCCTTACGGGAGACAAGACGCACTTCTGCTAAGAACTCAAAATATTCTTCTGGTGTAAGAAAATCTATCAGAAAGTTTTCATTAAGGTAAGCGCTTACATATTGTTTCCAACCTTCTGTGGATGAGGCGAAAGTAGAATGATTTGCCGCTATGCTATCATCTGATGATTCGGGTGAAGCGTTTTCTTCTGGCGAAGGTGTCGATGAAGACTTGAAATGATATTGTATACTGCCCGTTGTAGCATCGGTCAGGTCCAACATCAAGCGAAAGAGCGTGGTTTTACCAGCGCCATTATTGCCAACCAAGCCAATAATTTCACCATGACCGATAGATAAAGAGGGGATATCTACGGCTATCTTATCACCAAACTGCTTGGTGAGAGCGTTAATCTGTATCATATATAAAAAAATAAAGTCAAGCAGATAATGCGCTTGCATATCACTGCTTGACTTTAAAACTATAATAAATTACTGGATATTGCGACCGTGGCAGTTCTTAAATTTCTTACCACTTCCACATGGACAAGGATCGTTAGGGCGAGGCATACGCTCAGCACGATAAGGCGTGTGGTTCACTTGCTGGCTACCTTCACGTGTATCCTGACTTGCTGCTTGAGCTTGCGCTTCACGTTCTGCATCAAGATCCTCTTTCTGCTCAACGTATCGTTGGGTATGTTCTTCAGGTGCAGCCTCTTGCACGGGCTCCTCTTGTTGCATCTCAGGAATCTGACCACGCATCAAGACGCTTGCACAACGATTGTTCATATCGTCAATCATGTTGTCCCAAAGTTTCACACTCTCGAGCTTGAATACCAACAATGGATCCTTCTGCTCATAAGAAGCATTCTGTACTGAGTGGCGAAGCTCATCCAGCTGACGTAAGTTTTCTTTCCAATCATCATCGATGATATGAAGCAAGATCACTTTTTCAAACTGCTTTACAACCGACTTAGCCTCAGAATCATAAGCTTCCTTGAGGTTGCATGGGATGTTATATACACGTTGTCCATCCGTGATAGGAACCATGATACGCTCATAAAGGGCGCCTTGGGTTTCATACACTTGCTTGATGATAGGCCATGCCACTTGCTGGATGCGCTCTGTCTTACGTGCGAACGATTCCATCGCTACTTGATAAGCACGCTCTTCGAGCTCGTCTTTAGCTACAGTGGCCAAGTCGTTTTCAGAGAAAGGACACTCAGTAGCCAAGATCTTCAAGAAGCCTTCTTGACATCCTTCATAGTCATTGGTCTCGATAAGATTCACCACTCGGTCCCAAATGATGTTAGCGATGTCCATACCGATACGTTCACCCATGAGTGCGTGACGGCGTTTCTCATAGATTACGGTACGTTGCTTGTTCATCACGTCATCATATTCGAGCAAGCGCTTACGTATACCGAAGTTGTTCTCCTCAACCTTCTTCTGTGCACGTTCGATGCTGTTAGAGATCATCTGACTTTCGATACGTTCACCTTCTTCGAAGCCTAGGCGGTCCATCACTTTGGCTATACGCTCAGAACCGAAGAGACGCATCAACTTATCTTCAAGTGATACATAGAATACTGAAGAACCTGGGTCACCTTGACGACCTGCACGACCACGCAACTGACGGTCTACGCGACGGCTTTCATGACGTTCCGTACCGATAATAGCCAAACCGCCAGCGTCTTTCACTTCTTTGGTCAACTTGATATCGGTACCACGACCTGCCATGTTGGTAGCGATGGTAACTGCACCTAACAAGCGCTCCTCGGTTGTTATCTCCTCAGTATACTCGCTCTTCTCATCTTCCTTGAGTTGCTTAGCATGACGCTGAGCGGATGTCTTATCGGTAAAGGCTTTTCCATCATTACATACAAACACAGGGCCCATCTCGCTCTTACCAGCTGCGGCAACGATGTTGGCCTCCTTCTGATGGAGCTTAGCATTCAACACCTGATGTGGGATGTGACGCATGTCGAGCATACGGCTCAACAACTCACTGATCTCTACCGAGGTGGTACCCACCAAGCAAGGTCTGCCAGAGGTACGCATCTCTTCAACCTCCTCTATCACTGCGGCGTATTTTTCACGAGCGGTCTTATAGACACGGTCTTGCAAATCGTGACGGAGCACAGGACGATTGGTTGGAATCTCTACTACATCCAGTTTGTAGATGTCCCAGAACTCACCTGCTTCAGTCACTGCGGTACCAGTCATACCGGACAACTTATGATACATACGGAAGTAGTTCTGCAGCGTAATGGTGGCAAAGGTTTGGGTTGCTGCTTCTACCTTTACATGCTCTTTGGCTTCTACAGCTTGATGAAGTCCATCGCTCCAACGGCGTCCTTCCATGATACGACCGGTTTGCTCATCTACGATTTTTACCTCGCCGTCAAGCACAACGTACTCTTCGTCCTTATTGAACATGGTGTAAGCCTTGAGCAACTGCTGCAAAGTATGAACGCGTTCACTCTGTACACCATAATGAGCTAGCATCTGGTCTTTGCGATCAATATATGTCTGCTCATCCAAGGCTTTTTCTTCTTTTTCCTTCTCAAGCAGTGACAACTCGGTTGTGATATCTGGCAAGACGAACAACTTATCATCCTTTACCTGTTGAGCCAACCATGCAGCACCCTTATCGGTAAGATCACAGGAGTTCATCTTTTCCTCAGTCACAAAGTAAAGAGGTTTCACAGCCTTTGGCATCTCGCGGTTATTGTTGGCCATATAGAACTCTTCCGTCTTGAGCATACCGCTCTTGATTCCATCTTCGGATAGATACTTGATGAGCGCCTTATTCTTAGGAAGGGCCTTATACGAACGATACAATGCCAAGAAACCTTCTTCAAGCAACTGAGATTTTTCCTTTGCGTCCTCTACCTTGGTTGATTTGTTAATCTTGGTACGTGCTTCGGCAAGAAGTTCGGTTGCTTGTTTACGTTGTACCTCATAAAGCTTTTGTACCAATGGCTGATATTCCTCATACATCTGGTCATCACCTTTAGGGATAGGACCACTGATAATCAAAGGAGTACGGGCGTCATCGATAAGCACAGAGTCGACCTCATCGACGATAGCGTAGTTATGACGACGTTGTACAAGGTCAGCAGGAGAAACCGCCATATTGTCACGCAAGTAGTCGAAACCAAACTCATTGTTTGTACCGAAGGTGATATCTGCCTGGTATGCCTTGCGACGTTCGGGTGAGTTAGGACGGTGCTTGTCGATACAATCAACGGACAAACCATTAAACTCATAGAGAGGACCCATCCACTCGGAGTCACGCTTTGCAAGGTAGTCATTGACGGTGACCATGTGAACACCGTTTCCTGTCAACGCATTCAAGAATACAGGGAGCGTAGCAACAAGAGTCTTACCTTCACCTGTGGCCATCTCAGCAATCTTTCCTTGATGCAGAACCACACCACCAAAGAGCTGTACATCATAGTGGACCATCTCCCATTTGAGATCATTGCCACCTGCTGTCCAATGGTTGTGATAGTAAGCCTTGTCGCCCTCGATGGTGATGAAGTCGTTAGCTGGGTTAGTTGCGAGTTCGCGGTCGAAGTCGTTTGCTGTAACGATGGTCTCTTCATTCTCCGCAAAACGGCGGGCAGTGTCTTTCACAATAGAGAAAGCGACTGGCATAACCTCGTTGAGCGCAACCTCATAGTTGTCAAGGACTTGCTTTTCAAGCTTATCAATCTTGTTGAAGATCTCCTCGCGATCCTCTAATGGAGTATCCTCAATGGTTGCCTTAATCTTTTCTATCTCTTCACGCTCTGCCTTGGCTGAATCGCGAACATACTGTCTGATCTCTGCAGTCTTGGCACGCAACTCATCATTGCTTAGCGCTTTGATTTCAGGATATACACTCTTAACCTTTTCAACGAAGGGTTTGATCTGTTTCATGTCGCGTGATGATTTATCACCAAAAAGCGACTTTAGTATTTTGTTTAAATTCATTATTTACTGATTTGATTCTTGGTTTATAATTACACCTTATATATAATAAGGGGCGCATGACTATTAATCCACGTATACTTTCTGCTTAATTATAAACTGGGTGCTCGTATATTAATCTGTGTAAGAATGGCTTTCATACACAAACCAACAAACCAAGTATCGTTCTCTAGACTTTTATCTTGTCGTTGTTGAGCTACAGGTAAGACGGGCAAAGACTGATAATGAACGCTTTGCGACTTTTTTACATGATTGCGCTTCGACTGAGTAAAAGCCTGGATAACCTCTAAAAGGTCGGTATCAAATCCTTCTAGATGATTGTTCAAGCAATTCTCATCAAGGGCATGCATATCCCACACCACCTTCAAAGCTAAAGAGCAGTCTCTAGCTTCTATACCCGTAGCTGTCAACAGCACGAGTAAGGCGGTAAGGTAACTATTCATTGCTTGACCGATCATCTGTATTTGTTATTTAATTGTTTTCGTTGAAAGAGGTGTATTCCGTTGTATGTATATATGAACGACACTATAACATAGCAATCCAAGTGCCACAATCATGATGGCAGGTGGATATTTTTGGAATATTCGTCCTAATAATCCAACCAAAATCAGAATGCTCCATAAGGTCCACCAATAGTCAGCAAGGCGTTTGCGGGTATGTTTAATGGCACGCCACATAAAGAACAAAGGGAGCGGATTGAATATGATTATCAGCAAGTTGACTCTTACGCAAGGATGTTGGGAGAATATCATCAACGTAAAAACAATGCCGACGAGTGATGCCAACAACATAAGCAAAGCGTCTACACCCCATAATAACTTCTTGGAAAAAAGCTGATATGCCATAATGACAGCCAATGCTATGACAAAAGCAATGGCGCATTGAACTGGAGTTAAGGGGAATTCGCTTTCAGGTTCAAAAGGAAATGGTTCAAGAAGTTCGCGGGTTTGAACCACCAAAGGGTGCCCATTGTAGACAGCATGGGCAAAATCTTCCTGCAGATTATGGGGCAGAAACTGTTGTTCGGCTTTCTCTGTGGGGCTATCTGCAGACACGCCAAGTAAAAGATCTTCGCCAAACTGCGACCAAGGGTAAGCGTTGTTCCAACGATGGAGCATTTCTCTAAACGTTGTTTCCTTTGCCGCTGGGTAAGTTACCTTACCATGTAGATTCGATACAATAATATCTCTCGCACGCGATGTGCAATTATCATAAAAGAAATTGTATCGATAAACGATGTTTTCAGGTTGGAGATTGTTTTGCAAAGCCTTAGCCAAAGACTGCTTATCTTGTGTAGTCAAAGCAAGGACTTGTTCGGTTACACCACGATGACGATAAATATACTCTGAACAGAATAGTTCAAATGACTCTACACCCATCCGATAATCGGTCAGGCCGAACACGAAGCGAGGTATAAAATTAGGGACATCAGGAGAAAACAATCCATAATTGACGACCACATCTTTCCCGTTTTTTAGATCATGCCATCTGATTGCCGTATGCCCATACTGTGCCCATATCTCCTCACCAGGAGAGCAAGTAAGTAGGCTAACTTCAACCGAGTCGTACGATTCCGCATTCGTTGCTTGCAAATGCAAAACCGAGAACAAGCCTAAAATAAAGAGAAGTATTTGTTTCATCATCCGTGTTTTCTTGCTCTGGCATTATCTGTTGTGTACCAATTTTAATAGTTATGGAGTGACAAACATAGTATTGCCGTAAGACGTTAAAGTCAGAACAAGTTTCTCATTTTCTGATTATATCATTATACAAATTAAGAAGCTTTCCATTCATTTCAAACAGAAAGCTTCTTAACTATATAGACATAAATTACTTTTCAATAGCTGCTACGCCTGGCAGAGTCTTACCTTCGATAGCTTCAAGCATTGCGCCACCACCAGTTGACACGTAAGAAACCTTATCAGCCAAGCCGAACTTGTTTACTGCAGCAACTGAGTCGCCACCACCAACGAGAGAGAATGCGCCATTCTCCTGAGTAGCTTTAGCAACATACTGTGCGATCTCACCTGTACCATGAGCGAAGTTAGGCAACTCGAACACACCTACAGGGCCGTTCCAAAGGATAGTCTTAGAAGAAAGGATAATCTCCTTCCAGTTCTCAAGGCTCTCTTCAGAAGCATCCATACCTTCCCATTCATCAGGAATATCGTTGATTGGGAACACCTTACGTGGAGTGTCATTTGAGAAGTCCTGACCACAAACGGTAGCTACAGACAAGCTGAGGTTTACGCCTTTCTCTTTAGCAGCAGCAATAACATTAAGTGCTTCAGGCATCAATTCATCCTCGTGAAGAGACTTACCAATCTTACCGCCTTGTGCCTTAATGAAGGTATAACCCATACCACCACCGATAATCAAGTTGTCTACCTTATCAAGAAGGTTCTTAATAACGCCAAGCTTAGAGCTTACCTTTGAACCACCGATGATTGCGGTAAATGGATGTTGTGCATTCTTAAGCACGTTATCAATAGCTGTAACCTCTTTCTCCATCAAGAAGCCAAGCATCTTATGATCTGCATCAAAGTAGTCAGCGATTACTGCAGTAGAAGCATGCTTACGGTGTGCAGTACCGAAAGCGTCATTTACATATACATCTGCATAAGAAGCCAACTTCTGAGCAAATGCCTTCTGACGCTCTTTCATCTCAGCCTTAGCAGCATCAAACTCTGGAGTACCCTTTTCTACGCCAACTGGTTTGCCTTCTTCTTCAGGATAGAAACGAAGGTTTTCCAAAAGAAGAGCTTCGCCAGCCTTCAACTCTGCAGCCTCAGCGTCAGCCTTACCTGCGTCCTTTGCGAACTTCACTTCTACGCCAAGAGCATCGCTAACGTTCTTAACGATTTGGCCCAAAGAAAGTTTTTCGTTTACTTTGCCTTTAGGCTTACCCATATGACTCATCATAATCAGCGCTCCGCCATCAGCAAGAACCTTCTTAAGAGTAGGCAACGCACCACGAATACGAGTGTCATCTGTTACTTGTGCCTTGTCATCGAGTGGCACATTGAAATCTACGCGAACAATAGCTTTATGTCCTGCGAAGTTAAAATCGTTAATTTTCATTGTTTATAAAATCTTTTATTTGGATCTTAATTACTATTCTATAGGGGCAAAGGTAATCATTTTTATAGATACGTGCAAATCTTTCCAATGCTTTTTGTGGTTGTAAAAGCTGACACATAATCAACCCTAAAAGATTTAACGACTCTTCACTTGCCAACTCGTAAAGCGAAGATGGGCAAATGATCAAAACCATTTGCCCATCTTATACTGCCTTACTTGCTTAACCGCAAGTGTCTTTTATTTCTATTTCTTTACTGATAGTCATCTACTACTGATACTCTTCTTGTATGCCGTTGATATTCATAGATTGCGTTGCCGAGCAGAAATCAAAGTCTTTTGGAATATCAAAGACTGTCTTTGAAGAATATCCTAAACGATGATCTGCATACACGCGCTTCATAAAATAAGCCCAAATAGGCAATGCCATAGAAGCTCCTTGACCGATGCTACCATTATCAAAGTGAATATCACGGTCTTCACCGCCAACCCAACAGCCACAAACTAATTGTGGAGTGAATCCAATAAACCAACCGTCGGAGTTGTTATTCGTAGTACCTGTCTTACCACAGATATCCCCGTCTAATCCGTATCGGCTCTTCAAACGCGATCCCGTACCGCCATTGATTACTGCGCGAAGCATGTCGATCATACGATAAGAATTGTCTTCGCTTATAACCTCGTTCATCAAAGGTTGGAAGTTGGCAAGCACGTTACCATGACTATCTTCTATCTTGGTCACAAAGAGCGGTGCGCAACGTACGCCACCATTGGCAAACGTGGTATAACCACTTACCATTTCGCCCACAGACACTTCACAAGGACCCAAACAGAGAACAGGCGAGGTATTGCGGTCTATATCAGGATTGTTCAAACCGAAGTCATGAAGGATATTAACAAACTGGCTAGGTCCGAGCAATGTAATCAAATAAGCTGATATCCAGTTGTTAGAATGTTGCAAACCCCACTTCAATGGAACCTGTTGGCCATAACGAGCATGGGAGCCGTTACGAGGAGTCCAGCCACCATAGGTGCGTTGCACGTTAGGTGCCGTAGAGCAAGGCGTCATTCCATTCTGCATAGCCAACGAATAGAGGAAAGGTTTAATGGTTGATCCCACTTGACGTCGGCCACCCATTACCATATCATATTTGAAATGCTCATAATCGATTCCGCCTACATAAGCCTTCACTGCACCAGTTTGTGGTTCCATACACATAAGCGCCGAACGCAAGAAGTTCTTATAATAGATAATCGAATCAATCGGAGTCATGACACGTTCCTCATTACCGTGATAAGTAAACACGCTCATCTCTACTGGAGTTCGGAACGCTTTGATTATCTCTTCGGGTGACGCACCAGCCTCTTTCATTGCTAGATAACGATGGCTTTGATGAATACTGCGATTGAGCAAAGCCTTTATTTGCTTGCGAGAGATGGTAGAAGAATAAGGTGCGTTCTTCTTATATTTATTAGCAATGTTGAATTCGTTCTGCAAGTAACCACCCACGTGTTCTCTTACAGCATCTTCGGCATAGCATTGCATACGTGTATCTATTGTCGTAAAGATACGCAGACCGTCAGTATTCACATTATAGGCATCGCCATTACGTTTCAGATTCTTATTACACCAGCCGTACAAAGGATCTTGCTGCCATGCAATCGAATCGAGAACAAACTGTCGATTGTTCCATTTAGGATATTTGTCGCGTTGCGGTTCTTCCGCCATCATATATCTGCGCAAGAACACTTGGAAATAATCCGCAGCACCGCTAACAGGCATTTCGCGTGTATAATGAACGCCTAAAGGCTTGGCTTGCAACTCGCTTTCCTCCGCAGCAGTCAGATATCCACTACGATGCATTTGGCTAAGCACCACATTACGTCGTTCAAGACACCTTTCGGGATATCTCAACGGATTAAACATCGACGGGTTCTTACACAATCCAATCAATGTTGCCGCCTCGGTAATAGATAGCTGACGCGGTTCTTTTCCAAAATATGTAAAAGCGGCTCTCTTGATACCTACGGCATTATGAAGAAAATCAAAGTAGTTGAGATACATCGCAATGATCTCCTCCTTGGTGAAATATCTTTCTAGTTTGATTGCAATAATCCATTCAATGGGCTTTTGCAACAAACGTTCTACCTTGCTATGTGCCTTTTCAGAGAAGAGCTGTTTGGCTAACTGTTGTGTAATGGTTGAGCCTCCACCAGCGTTGGTTTGTCCCAACAATCCTCGTTTTACGATGGCACGGCCCAGTGCGATATAATCAATACCTGAATGGTAATAGAAACGTTCATCCTCTGTAGCCACGAGGGCATGTATCAAATGCGGAGACAGACTATTATAATCGATTGCCACACGATTAGCATTATCTGCGTTCCAAGTGCCCATCATCTTGCCATCTGCCGAATAGACTTGCGAGGCATATTTATCTATGGGGTTTGACAAATCGTCCATGTCAGGCATATATCCTATCCATCCGTTCCACACGGCGATAAAGAACAAAACGCAACAGGCAATAACAAACGCCAATGTTCCCCAAAGGAAGTGTACTATAGTTCTCCTCATTGAATTTTAGGTTTTATCTTATCAGAGCAAACGTCCTCTTTTTATGCAAAGGTAATGCAATCCGTTGAGATATCAAAATTTAATCTTGTACAAATGTATTCTCACTTTAAAGCCAACGCACGCCTAAACTCGTTGCAAACGATGGCTGTAGCTACGGAGACGTTCAACGAATCAGCCGTTTCACGACTTGGCGGATAGTTAGGAATAAGCAACCGACGATTGACTCTTGCTCTGATTTCCGGCGAAACGCCATTACCCTCATTACCCATCACAATCACGCCATTCGTGTTTAACTGTTGCGTATAGATACTATCACCATCAAGCAACGTTCCATACACAGGGAAGTTGTCAGGCAAATGACTTAGAAGCGGCAACAAATCGTGGTAGGTCACTTGCACACGTGCGATGCTTCCCATGGTCGCTTGTACCACCTTTGGATTCCAGCAAGACGCGGTATTGTGAGAGCAAAATACATGCGTGATACCAAACCAGTCAGCCACTCGGATAATCGTCCCCAAGTTGCCAGGATCTTGTACGCCATCAAGCATCAACGACAATTGGTCCGTTGGTATTTGTGGTTCTATCTGCCATTGTGGAATCTTGAAAACGGCAAGTTTCTCTTGTGGATGTTGCAAGAAAGAAGCCTTTCGTACATCATCTATCTCGTCATATAGTTCAACGACCTCAAAGCCAGCGGCAATCAAATCATCTACCACCTTAGGACCCTCCGCCACAAACATATTGTTAACTGATCGTCCTTTCTTAGTACCTAAGGAACGAATTAACTTAATCGACTTTTTGCTAATCATTCTGCAAAATTAGTAAAAAACAACAAGGCTTCCCCTCTTAAGCTTAAAGTTTTTTACTATCTTTGCGGAAAATTTTCAAAAAGCAGAATGGCCGAATCTTTCATTCTATATATATCCCATCTTAAGAAGTCCTGCGAACAAATCATAATTCAAAATAAGAAGTCTACCTGGGCAAAAGCCACAACCATCTTCATTATTTTGCTTCTCTCATCATGTTCTGTTGACAAATTTATCCCCGAAGACAATTACCTTCTTGAATCTGTAAAAGTGCAAACCAGCGACAAGCAGTTTGACGCTTCGCAGTTTGCTCAGTACATCCACCAAAAGGGCAACTCGCGTTGGTTTTCTTTGTTCAAGATTCCAATGGGTACATATCTGCTATCAGGCAAGGACTCGACCAAGTGGCTCAACCGCACTTTAAGACGTTTAGGCGAGGAGCCTGTGCTTTATGACTCACTCCAAGCTGCCCTGTCGTGCGAGGATCTGCGCACCGCTATGCAGAATATGGGATATATGAATGCAAAGGTAGACCTAGACACGAAGAGGCATGGCAAGCGTATAAGCGCTATTTATACACTCACCCCAGGTTCTCCTTACCTTATTCATTCACTAAACTACGACATTCAAGACTCGGCTATATCTGAGGTCTTGGAGCAATATCGGAACCACGCTCCACTGCATAGCGACTCTTTATTCACTGTCTCATCATTAGACAATCGTAGAAAGCAAATCACGCAGATATTAAACGATTCAGGGTTTTACCATTTCCATAAAGACTTTATCTACTATACAGCCGACTCTACTAAGTCGGCACGCCAAATCGATTTGACGCTACACATCCTTCCTTACCGTAAGAACGACCAATCGCCCATCCAACCTCATATGCGATACAAGATTGGGAAGGTTCGATTCTTACATCAAGATTCCATACCCAACCCATTGAGACCCAGCATTCTTGAAGACAATTGCTTAATGGAAGAAGGACAATATTATTCTGCTAGCAGATTGCGTAACACCTATAATCACTTTGCACGGTTAGGTGCAGTAAGTTACACCAACATCGACATCAAAGAGGACACACTCTCTCCCAACGCCCTCAACACAGACATTACGCTGTCCATGCGAAAGCCAAACTCGATTTCGTTTCAACCAGAGGGAACGAACACCTCGGGCGACTTAGGTGCGGCAGCATCCTTGACCTATCAGAACTGGAACTTGTTTCATGGAAGCGAACTGCTTAGCATTGAAGCGAGAGCCGCCTTTGAAGCTATTAAGGGGTTAGAGGGTTACGAACGAGACAATTACGAAGAATATGGTTTAGAGGCACGATTGAGTTTTCCTAGACTCCTAGCTCCATTCCTCACCAAGAAGTTCCGTCGCAACAGCATAGCTACCTCAGAACTTTCTGCATCATGGAATCTGCAAAACCGCCCTGAGTTTCACCGTCGCGTTTTCTCTGTTAAGTGGAAATACAAGTGGAGCGATGCCAAGAAGCATTGGGCTTATCATCTAGACCTTTTAGACCTCAACTATGTCTATATGCCGTGGATCAGCCAAACGTTCAAGCACGATTATCTCGATAGTTTGTCCAATCGCAATGCCATCCTCAAATACAACTACGAAGACCTATTTATCATGAAGACAGGGTTTGGCGCCGTTTACAATGACGCTAACCAATCTCTGCGTGCAAGCGTAGAGACTGCCGGAAACCTGCTGAATGGGTTATCGGGGATTATGGGATTCAAACGCAATGAGCAAAATCAACACACCTTATTTAATATAGCATTCGCCCAATACGTTAAGTTTGACGTTGACTTCACACGACTATTTAAGTTTGACGCACGCAACGTGCTAGCCCTACATGGCCGATTTGGCATTGCTTGGCCTTACGGAAACAGCACCATTCTGCCATTTGAGAAGCGTTACTTTGCAGGAGGAGCCAACTCAGTGCGTGGTTGGAGCGTTCGCGAGTTAGGCCCAGGACGTTATCGTGGAACAGATGGACGCATCGACTTTATCAATCAGACGGGTGATCTCAAGCTAGATCTTAATGCCGAATACCGCACCCACTTGTTTTGGAAGTTTGATGGAGCCGCCTTCATTGACGCAGGTAACATCTGGACGTTACGCAACTATCCCGAACAGCCCGGCGGACAATTCCAATGGAATTCCTTCATTAAGGATCTAGCCGTAGCTTATGGATTGGGGCTCCGACTGAACTTCAGTTTCTTTGTTCTCCGTCTTGATGGTGGTATGAAGGCCGTCAACCCTGCATTTACCACCACGGAGGAGCATTATCCCCTATTCCACCCCAAATGGGGACGCGACTTTACGTTCCATTTTGCGGTGGGATTGCCTTTCTAAATGTGGAATAAAGGATAAATAATGTAAAATATTCAATCGGTTTAATCGTTTGTTTATAGCTTTTCTATAACTTTGCATGAGTAGAAATATATTTTCACTGATACGATTAATATATCACATTGAAAGAGTCATTGAATAGCAAAAGACAACCAAACACACAATGGGAAATAAACTTAGAGTAGCGATAGCCGTTACATTCATGCTTGCTTGCACGACTTTCACTTATGCGCAAGCCAATCAAGACATCAACGATCTTAAAGAGAAAGCTGTTTCAAGGGCTGTTGCTGATCAGCCAGGAGCAAAGGCCAAACCCATCACGTCGGCAGAAAGAGCCGAAGAGCAAAAAGCAGATGCAAACGAGGAGAAGTCAGAAAATGCAGACAAGACGGCATCTCAAGCATCCACTGCCGCTTCCACAAGCGAACCCGTTACGGATGATATGCTTGCTGATGCAGGGGATGCAGATGAAGGTTCTATCGAAAGCGACCTCTCTGGTGCTTCAAGCGGTGGTTTCCACCAAGCACTCAAGACCAAGTTTATCGAAGGTAATGCCGGTTTCATGTCACTAGTAGCTCTTGCCTTGGTGCTGGGTTTGGCATTTTGCATCGAACGAATCATCTATTTGAGCCTGTCCGAAATCAATGCCAAATCATTCATGACCAAGGTTAGTCAAGCAATAAAGAACGGAGAGATAGAAACTGCCAAACAGTTGTCCTCCTCCACCCGTGGTCCAGTAGCGGCGTTATGTGCGCAAGGCTTGTCTCGCATTGACGAAACGATTGACAACATTGAGCGTGGCGTCACATCCTATGGCTCTGTTCAAGCCTCCAACCTAGAGAAAGGATGCTCATGGATTACCCTATTCATAGCAATGGCTCCGTCATTGGGTTTCCTTGGTACAGTGATTGGTATGGTGATGGCATTCGACCAGATACAGCAAGCCGGCGACATCAGTCCAACCATCGTGGCTGCCGGTATGAAAGTGGCGCTTATCACCACCATCTTTGGTATCATCGTGGCGCTTATCCTACAAGTGTTCTACAATTACATTCTTTCCAAGATTGAACACATCACAGCACAAATGGAAGAATCGGTTATCACCTTGTTGGATGCTATTAACGAGTATAAGGAGAAACAAGCATGAAAGGAATCCGAAACATACGGCAATGGTCTACGGAGAAGATCACCCAGCGAATCCTTTATCTCTTGATAGGATTGATTGTGGTAGTCTTTGCGGCGTTCTACCTTATCGGTTATAACGTACAGACAATGCAAGACCCGTCATTCAACGCTCCATTGCTCACCGACCTAGTAATCATCCTCATGTGGGTGTTATTCCTTGGTGCTATAGTGACGACCGTAGTATTAGCAATTATCGGATACAAGAAGCACAAAGAAAGCAACCAAACCTCTTGGGGGATTCCGGCACGCCGTATATCTTTATCCGTCACGCTTGGCACAGTGATAATCTTGGTCATTGGGTTTCTATCAGCATCAAGCGAACCGATGTTGATCAATGGCACAAAATACCACGAAGCGTTATGGCTCAAGGTGTCTGATATGTTCATTCTGACAGCAACCATACTTTTAATCGGCGCAATAGCAAGCGCAATCTTTGGTGCAACACGCTACTATCGCAACACCAACGACAAGAACAATGTTATTTCATAAGAAGCGAACCGTTCCCCAGCTCAATACAACATCAACGGCGGATATATCGTTTATGTTGCTTATCTTATTCCTTGTCACCACATCAATGGATATGGACAAGGGACTGGACAGGCAGTTGCCCCCCTACAATCCTAAAGAAGAGCAGACTCCTCCAAGTCAGGTCAACAAGGATTTGGTTCTCCGACTACACCTTACCGACCAAGGAGAAGTGGCATGCAATGACAAGGTTACTGACCTTGATGCACTGCAAAAGCAGACCATCGACTTCATTACCTCCACCGGCCCCAAGCATACCATCTTGCTCACTGTTGACAACAATGCGCCTTACGAGGTCTATTATCATCTTCAAGATATGCTGATAAAGGTCTACCGAACCATTCGCAATAGCGAAGCGCAACGCCGATATCATCATCCATTTGTCGAATGTAAGATGGAAGAGCAACAAAAGATCATGGAGATAGTACCCCAACGCATCATGGAAGACTTGTCTGCCAAGAGCACCCAAGCTCAAAGCAAATAACTGTTCATGCAACTAACACAATAGGAATCATACATGGAACGTCTATTCTCACGACACAATCATACCGTACCTGGACTCAATACCGCCTCCCTACCCGACTTGATATTCACGGTATTGTTCTTCTTTATGATTGTGACACATATGCGCCGAGTGACCCTTAGGGTCAAATACCAGATGCCCGAAGGAAAAGAACTCACCCAGCTCGCCCGAAAGACCACAACCACTTACATCTGCATAGGTAAGCCTATCAAGGGCGCACAAGGCTCAGCCAACGAGATGGTGGTACAGGTCAACGATAAGATTGTCCCCATACAGCAGCTAGCCGATGCGCTTCCAAAAGGCAACAACGATAGAGACGCGTGCATCAAAGCCGACCGACAGACGCCCATGTGGATGATTATGGAGATCAAACAGGCCTTACGCAAATCAGGAATATTGCATATCAACTACTCTGGAACAATAAAAGAATCTGTTAAGGCAGGGAGTATCAATTGACGACAAATAAGAGCAGAACACAAAGAATATAAGACAAGACATAATGGCTTATATTTCGAATCTTTAAAGAAACTTTCAGAACACACGTTAAAATATAGAAAGAATATAGACAAAATACTTGTCAGATTATTAGTTTTATTGTATCTTTGCACTGAAAATTCTTAATTTATGGCACACAGAAGTTTAGACCAATTGGATAAAAAGATCCTCCATCTTATTGCAGAGGATGCTCGCATACCTTTTCTAGAGGTTGCACGTGCGTGTAACGTGAGTGGTGCAGCCATTCATCAACGCATCCAGAAACTTACCAATCTAGGAATCCTGAAAGGTTCACAATTTGTTATTGACCCTGAGAAGATTGGATACGAAGCTTGTTCTTACATCGGTTTGTATCTCCGTAACCCCGAAGATTTCGACGACGTAGTGGCAGCACTGAAAAAGATTCCAGAAGTGGTAGAATGCCACATCACCACTGGTGAATACGACTTGTTTATCAAGCTATATGCTCATAACAACCATCACTTGATGGATTTGATTCATGACAAGCTACAGCCATTGGGTCTTTCACGCACCGAAAGTATCATTTCGTTCAAGACAGTGATTAATCGTCCACTCCCAATCGATGATCTTACAATGGAAGATGGGCCTTATATCTACGAAAGCTTGGACTAATCAGCATCGGAAATAATTTATTTTTAGAGGAAAATTAAATTAATTTCGCACGAAAAATAAATTATTTTTCTAAGCCGGAAGAATGGTTTTACATTATAAAAGGCTTCCTTCTACGATTGAAGGAAGCCTTTCTTGTTATCACAAACGGCCTCGGCAGGCATGAAACAAACGCACCGACGCCTTCTCTTATCCTTTATCTTTCCTTTCCTTTAACCTCTCTTCCACAAAGCACATTGTACGGACAAGTGGCGCAAGAAGCAGTATCCGCATTGGGTGAGAAAGGTTTTGACGCATCAAAGATCTCTGAAAGCACTAGCTTTAGATGTTGTTCAAAGTCAGCGGCTAAGGTTTTGATATCGTTTATCGGACTGCCGCCAAGCGACAACTCGGGCGTATAATCGTCTTGATTAGCATGCTGAATGAAAAGCAAAGCAGGACTGATGGCATAAGAAGGAAGGTGCTTATCCTCCCGCATCTGCGAAAGCAGCATACTATAGAGCATCACCTGCAATTGATAATCAGCATGAGAAGCTGTCATCTTGGCTCTATCAAAGACCTCATCCATATCCTTGAGTTCCTTCGCTTGTCTTGTTCCCGTCTTATAGTCGACCACACGCCAATGCCATTCGGGTGTATCGAGCAACACCTCGTCCACTCTATCAATGCGCCCACCTATCAACACTTGGCGTTCTGTACCCTGCGTGGTAAACGTTATTGGGCGTTCCACATCAGTCTCATGTGCGATGATATGTAGCGGCGCCACCCGTTTATCCGTCTTCAACAGTTGCTTAAGATATTTGACCACAACCTGCTGACTGAGAAGCTGTAAGCCGTTCAGCTTAGGATGCCGCTTTGTACCTTTAGGCAAATGGAAATACTCTTCGGCTGTAGCTTCTTCCACTATGGCCGAAAGGGGATTTTGCTTGGTGGACGCTTTCTTCAATAGCAGATCGATATCATCGGGAGTGATCCTGTCCTGAGGCAGAAGTTGCTCATACATAAGCTGTGCGGCACGATGGAAAATCAGACCGAACGAACGCACATCTAACTCATCTTCATTAGATTCTACTTGCTCATACAGATTCGCCACATAGTTGTAATAGAACCGCAGTTGGCAATGCAGATACTTTGTGAGCATCGTGGGCGAGAATTTGGTCAATTGGTCCAATTGCGCCATGACCCGTTCATCTTTCTCTATAGCTAGGGCACTGGTCTGTACCGATTCCTGTCCTGCTTGCAAAGAGAATTTGCGGATAGGATAAGGCCATTCCACCATCAGCTGAAGCATAAACCGACTCATCTCACCAGCCTTGCCGCCTTCGGTAGAGTTGTTGTACATGATGGTGACGTCCTTGGCCCGCTGGATGAGCCGATGAAAGTAATAACTATAGATAGCCACCTTGTTGTCAATGGTCGTTAGTTCGTATGCCGACCTGAGTGCGTGTGGGATAACCGAAGAATCGTCTACCCCTTTAGGCATGTTGCCCTCATTGCATGACAAGATCAAGACGTGATCAAAGTCGAGGTTACGCGTTTCTAGCACACCCATCACCTGCACGCCTCTCGCTGGCTCGCCATGAAATGGTATGGAGGTCACCGCTACCAGTTGGGTTAGCAACCGTCTGAGCATATTCAGATCACAATCGAGCGTTGCGTCAGCTATGAGTTGTTCTAGCTGTTGCAAGAGGGTGAACATTCGGAACACCGACTCTTGGAACAAAGCGCCCTTTTGCGCCCCACCAGCCAAAGCCACAGCTTCCACCACTTGTTTCATCCATCTGATGACCTGTTCGGCATGCTGAAACTCATCGGTGTATGTACCCAGCGAAGCAAACAATAGTTTCAGACCTTCGTCTTGTGCTAACACATCTTTATCGGCAAAGAAACGTTTCGACTCGATGAGTTCTTTGCTAAGACTGGTTGCCAATGGTGAGACTAGCACGGCATAGGGATGTTGCAGCACGCGTCGGACATAACTCATATGAAAGCTCTTCTCTGTGTCGCTATACCCTGATGTCTGAAGGAGGAACAGATGATTGACCCAAGAGGTGATAGGCGTCTGCTGAAGGGGGAAACCCGTGGTGACGTTGATAGCCTCAACTTCTGGCGGAATGCAATGAATCACCGTTTGGAGGAGATTCTCGTCAGCCATCACGATGGCAGTGCGCTTACCATCACGCCAACGGTCGTGTTCTCTGAGCCAATTGGAGATATATCGTGCTTGCAGATTCTCGGTTGGGGAGGAGATGAAGGTCAGTTCTTTGGCTTTGCCTAAATGGTCATATATCTCAGCATCATTGTCATTGAGCCGATTAGGGAATGGCGCTATCCATTTGCGTAGGTAAGTGCCCGCCTCATGGGTTGATTGACGCATATAATAGTCGTCATAATCCCAGTAGAACGCAGCCTTACCTTCCTCTTTGAGATGTCGAAAGAGTCGCTGCTCCACCTTTTGCAACACGTTAAACCCAATGAAGAGATAATGATCAAAGGGGTATTCGCCCGTATCTTGCTCCACCACATCACGATAGAGCATACCTTCATAAGCCAATCCTTCGTTGCGCAGCTGTCGCCTAAAAGTGACATAGATATCATAGAGGTGGCACCACAGATCTAGGAAACGTTGCTTAAGGACCGTAGGATCACCCGAGAAGTTGGAGAAGAAGCGCATGATGAGCTGCTTCTGCTCCTCATCAAGATAGTCGATGCTATCCAGTTCATGCAGATTGCGCACATTACTGAACAGTTGGGCGGCATCGGCCATATTCTTATCCACATCATCAAAGTCGCTAATGAGCAATTGTCCCCATCCGAAGAAGTGATCAAGGGGTTCGTCACGGCCTGTAATCTTGATAAAGATGCGATGAAGCATACACACCGCCTTTATTGGATTGACCACTGTCAACGAGGTTCTACTGCGAAACAGCTCACTGATGGTGATGTAAGTAGGGCTCCAAATGGGCTGTTCGGCTTGTTGAGCTAGAGCTTGATTAAGGAAGAGCGAGGCGCGCTTATTGGGAAACACCACCGCCACACGACTAAGGTTGGTTCCATAGCGTTCCAATATATCTTCGGCAACATATTCGAGAAATGTTTTCATACTTTGCGTTTTGTATTAGTCGGGCACCACTTCATCCACCTTTCCCTGAAGCACATACCATAGGTAGCCTTTGTTCTGGCTATGTCCCATATCGGATAGCAGACGCATATATCGTTTCACTTGATCATGATAAGACTGATGCGGCTTACCAAACTTAAAGTCGACCACGATCCATTCGTCACCGCAGTTCATCACACGATCGGGACGATGCTCCACGGTGATGCCCGTCTCTTCATCATATTCCAAGACCGAACATTCGTTGAACACCTGCCAACGCGAAGAAAACCAATCGTTGACCATTGGCTGACTGAGCGCGCTTTGTATCTGAGAAAACAATTGCTGCTTCACCTCAGGTTGACTATCCAGTATGCCGTCTTCCTCCATCTGCCGCAACTGTAGCGCCACATCATCTGTGGTATAGATATGAGAGAACAGTTGATGCAACACGTTACCTATATTAATATAGGTCTTAGATGACTCCTCACCTTCCTCGCTGCCTACGAAGTTTCTGCTCTCGTTACTCTGTAAGAATGTCACTGGCTTGGGGAATGTTTCCACATTGATAGATAATGTTTGTGGCACTTGGTTGAACGGATTGAGCTCTTGCTTTTCGCCAGACATGTCATTCGAAGGCGATTGAACCTCAGGGCTACCCATCGAGAAGCAGAGCGGCTGCGTGGCATCATCTTGTCCCGTTAGCTCGCTATCCTCTAACGCCTTATGTACCCAAGGCAGGCACAGTTCTATCTCTTGGCTGCAATCGGTAAAGTTGAGATCTTTCTTCTTCTTTTTTAAGGTATCCGCCTTCATCCGTTTGCCGATGACATAGAGCTGACGTTCTGCTCTGGTGAAGGCAACATAGAGCATATTGAGATTGTCTATGGCACATTGGAAGTGTTCCAAGGCATACTCGTCCTTATAGACGGTGTTCTTCAGACTGCTCGAATAGCGCACAGGAGTTATCGGAAGCACATCGAAAGGCGCCTCGCGCTGCTGCCCTTCGCACCATAACACACCATCCATTTCCAACTTCCAATTGCAAAACGGCATGAACACATAGGGGAACTCCAATCCTTTACTCTTATGAATGGTAATCACTCTGATACCATTCAGGTCCACACTTTGGATGGTTTTGCTTGAGAAATGGGCTTCCCATTCGTCTAGGAAATCGTTGATGTCTGAGGCGTGGTCAGCTAAATAATTGTTGATAACATCATAAAACGTGCAGATATAAGCGCTTTGGCCAGACATGCGCTCTAGATGGAAGATAGAATAGAGATTGTCAACAAGGTCCACAAGGGGCATCGTCCGCAGTTTGGCAGTATGTTGCACATAAGCTTGAGGCAGATATTGATTCAGTTCTTCTCGCTTAGCTTGGCTTGGCGACGTTTCTACATCATCACTTTCAGGAGCAGTCTTGGGCTGGTTAACGGAAACCAACAAGGCGGTATCGGCCACCTTCCTCCCAAGTATCTGTTGCTGATACGCTTTTACTAGTTGCGCTCGCACAAGGTCATCCGTGGGGTGTGTCAACAGATGAAGGGCATAGATGATAATCTTAACAACTGAGGACGAATCCAACCTAAATGCCTCATCCGATACGACGGGCACTTTTCCGGCAAAGGAAGTGATTAAGCTATCAGCTATGTTAGGAATGTCTTTGTTGCTACGCACCAAGATGGCGATGTCTTTATAAGCTACACCCGCTTCTATCAACGTTCGGATGCCGCTGACAAGACGGTCCAACACTTGTTGTTCATAGTCGGCATCGGGTAGCAAAGCCACCTCTACATAACCTGAGCCTATAGGTTTGACCGTTTTCTGAGCCACATCCCCATATGCTTTCTTGATCTCTTCAGTTCTAGTGGGATCATCTATCGTAAGTGACTGGGTAACAACATCAACCAATCGGGGGAAGAAGGTATTGTTGAAGGTGATGACACGTTCACACGATCTGTAATTGGTGGACAGTCGTTTGATTTCTATCTGCTGCGCATCAAACTGTTCTTCTATGTTATTGAGCAGTCGCCAGTCGCCCTGACGCCAACGATAGATGCTCTGTTTGACATCGCCCACGATAAGGTCATGCGACCCCGCTTGCGCCATGCAGTTGGCCAGTAGTTTCTTGAAGTTGCTCCATTGCAGACGTGACGTATCTTGAAATTCATCTATCATCATGTGCTTGAGTTGCGAACCAATCTTTTCAAACACAAACGGCGTATCAGAGTCTTTCATCAATCCATGTAGGAGCGACTGCGTATCGGAAAGCAGAAAGCGGTTAGCGTCCTTGTTGCTCTCAGTCACCGCATTGGCTATCGCCATCAACAAGCGCAGTTTGCTAAGATTCTCCAGTACCAAGATGCATGATTGATAAGGCGCCCAGTTGTCTTGATACAATTGAATCAAAGCCCCAAACTCCTCACATCCGCCATTCGTAGCTACATCCACAATGACTTGCTTCTCTGCCGCAGGGCATTTGGAGGCAGTCCACGCTGTAGGTTCAGTGGCACACCTAAGCAGCACTGATGCTATGGGCTTCCACTTATATTCGTTATCACAAAGATGCTGGATAAAGGGATAAAGGCTGCGATTATAGTAAGAGGGCTCATACACACACCGATCTATCAATAGTTGACGTAGTTGGAGTGCTTTTTCTACAACGCTACTCTTGCATCGGTCTCGCTTCAACCGCAGTTGGTCGGTGTAGTTCTTAAAGAAGTCGGGACTTTGGAAGCATCTAGCCAGTTCGGCTTCATGATCTTTATAGAAAGGTTCAAAGATATTCTTGCCAAATTCTTTGATCTTCTTAATAACATTCCAGTTCTTATCCTCCGCAATGTTATCATCGATATAATCGCTTATCCATGTCAGGACATCGTGTCGATGATCCAGATTGCGTACCATCTGATCTATGGCGCGTTGCTCTACCTCTATGTCGTTGAGGTCAATACGGAGATTGGCGGTAAGGTCTAGCTCGCGTGCAAGATTACGCAAGACGCTCTGAAAGAAAGCATCGATGGTCTGCACACGAAAGTTGTTATACTTATGTGTAAGCAATGATAGGCTCGCCGCCGCATGAGCACGAATAACCGAAACAGGCTTATGTGTGCGAAGGGCTACCTGCTCCAGATAAGCATCTGACGATGGCAAGGCTTTGGCTATACCATAAAGTTGGGAGATGATGCGCCATTTCATCTCTTGAGTGGCTTTATTGGTAAATGTCACAGCAAGAATGGTACGGTAATCGTCAGGATTATCTATCAGCAAGCAGATGTATTCCACGGCAAGCGTGAAGGTCTTACCGGAACCCGCAGATGCTTTGTAAACGGTCAACATGTATGAACTCTATTATAAATAGGTAGGTATTTAAGTATGCAAAAATAACCATTTTTGAACGAAAACCACCCAACAAATAGAATATTTTCCTTACTTTTGCATCAACGAGTAAACACTATGGCAAAAGACAAGACAGCATACGTATGCTCTTATTGTGGGCAAGAAAGCAGCAAATGGTTGGGCAAGTGTCCCAACTGTGGTCAATGGAACACGTTCAAAGAGATACGTGTGTCTCAAGATAACAATGTGGCAGCAGAACAAGCGGCATTATCATTGACAAGCCTCAACAACAAGCACAATCGGGCTTTGCCGTTAAATGAGATTCCGTTGCAGGATGTGCCAAGGATAGACATCTGCGACCAGGAGTTTAATCGGGTGTTGGGCGGTGGTCTTGTGCCAGGTAGCATCATTCTGATGGGTGGCGAACCGGGCATCGGCAAAAGCACTTTGACTCTTCAGACACTCATCAAGATTGACCAACGTGTGCTCTATGTCAGCGGCGAGGAGAGTCCGCACCAGATTCGTATGCGTGCGGATCGCATCGCTAACCAAGAAGGTCTCTCGCACGACAATATGCGCGTGCTATCCGAGACGTCGCTTGAGAACATCTTTGCCGCAATAAAGGAGGAGAAGCCAGAGATCGTTGTGATCGACTCGATACAAACAATAGCCACGGAAACGGTCGATAGTTCGGCAGGTAGCGTCAGTCAGGTAAGGGAGTGTGCTGCTTCTTTATTGCGATTTGCCAAGCAAAGTGGCGTGCCGGTGATCTTGATTGGACATATCAATAAGGAGGGAACCATTGCTGGACCGAAGATTTTGGAGCATATCGTGGATACCGTATTACAGTTTGAAGGAGACCAGCATTACATGTACCGCATTCTGCGAAGCATCAAGAATCGTTTTGGTAGCACCTCGGAGATTGGTATATACGAGATGTCGCAGAATGGTCTACACCAAGTGACCAATCCTTCTAAGTTGTTGCTCACTGAAGATAGTGAGGGCTTATCCGGTGTGGCTATCACCAGCGCCATTGAAGGTTTGCGTCCTTTCTTGATTGAGACGCAAGCCTTGGTATCAAGTGCGGCATACGGTACACCACAACGAGCAGCTACCGGATTTGACCAGCGCCGTCTCAATATGTTATTGGCAGTACTGGAGAAGCGCGTGGGCTTTAAACTCATGCAGAAAGATGTGTTCCTAAATATAGCTGGAGGATTGAAGATTAGCGACCTAGCTATGGACCTAAGTGTCATTGCAGCTGTGTTGTCCTCAAACGTAGATACACCCATCGAGAATGGTTGGTGCATGACGGGGGAAGTGGGACTCAGTGGTGAGGTGCGGCCTGTCGGTCGTATAGAGAGCCGTATCTCCGAAGCTGAAAAACTCGGATTTCAGCATATCATCATTCCTCAATACAACCTCAATGGGTTTGACCATAAGCAATTCAAGATAGAAATCCATCCTGTGAGAAAGGTGGAGCAAGCGCTTAGGGTATTGTTTGGATAACTCCAAAAACAAAAAAAGGAAGCTTTATAACCGAACGCAACGTTGGATTATAAAGCTTCCTTTATATATAATATGTATAGAGGCTTATGCCTTAAGCACAGCTAGCAACTCTTCGGGTGTCACTTGCTTTTGCTCACTTGTGTTCATATCCTTAAGCGTCACCTTACCCGCATTCATCTCATCTTCGCCAGCAAGCACCACATAAGGGATGGCTTTGGCATTGGCATAACTCATCTGCTTCTTCATCTTTGCCATATCCGAATAGACTTCAGTGGCAATGCCGGCTTGTCGCAATCTAGCAGCTATGGGCAAGCAGTAAGCTGTTTCTTTATCTCCAAAGTTGATAAAGAGCACCTGCGTACTCTGCTTGGTATCCTTGGGATAAAGGTCCAAAGCGTTGAGCACGTCATAGATACGGTCTGCACCGAAGGAGATACCTACACCCGAAAGTCCTGGCATGCCGAAGATACCCGTGAGGTTATCATACCGACCTCCACCCGTGATACTGCCCATGGGAGTGTCCAATGCCTTTACTTCGAAGATTGCTCCCGTGTAATAGTTGAGACCGCGGGCTAGCGTGAGATCCAATTGTATCTCGTTATTCAGGCCTGATACCTGTAATGTCTGAAGGATGAATCGAAGCTCTTCTACACCTTTAAGACCCACTTCGCTGTTCTTCAGTACATCTTCTATGACGTTGAGCTTCTCCTCATTGGTTCCTTCGAGCTTGATAATAGGTTGCAACTTTTCGATAGCCTCTTCGGGTAAGCCGTCTTCACGCAGTTCTTTATTCACATTGTCAAGACCGATCTTGTCGAGTTTGTCCATTGCAACAGTGATGTCGACGAGCTTATCGCTCTCCCCTATCACCTCTGCAATACCGGAAAGGATCTTACGGTTGTTAATCTTAATCTGTACACGGATTCCGAATTTGGTGAAAACGGTATCAACGATTTGCATCAACTCCACCTCATTGAGAAGCGAATCAGAACCTACCACATCGGCATCGCACTGATAGAACTCACGATAACGGCCTTTCTGAGGACGGTCAGCACGCCATACGGGTTGAATCTGATAACGCTTGAAGGGCAATTGCAATTCGTTGCGGTGCATCACAACGTAGCGTGCAAAGGGTACAGTTAGGTCATAACGTAATCCTTTCTCACTTAGCTTGGTTTGCAATTTCAAGCAGTTGCGTTCCGTAAGTTCTTCATCGCTGACCTTCTTGAAGTAGTCGCCTGAGTTGAGAATCTTAAATAACAATTTATCTCCCTCATCTCCATACTTTCCCATCAGCGTAGACAATGTTTCCATTGCTGGGGTTTCTATCTGTTGGAAGCCATAGAGAGCGTATACGTCCTTGATGGTATCGAATATATAATTGCGTTTCAGCATTTCCTCGGGACCGAAGTCTCGAGTTCCTTTAGGTATTGATGGTTTATTTGGCATATTATGATATTGCTTTAAATGATATCAGCCCAGCTATGGAAGAGGAGCCGGGCTGAATAATGTTTTTTATCTTACTATGGTCTGTGCACGATCGGGCCCAATGCTAATGATTGCGATTCGTGTCTCTAGGAATTCTTCCAAGAAAGATACATATTCCTTGAACTCCTTAGGGAACTGATCTTCAGATGTAAACTGCGTCATATCCGTGTGCCAACCCTTAAACTCTTTGTAAACGGGTTTAACATTATCAATAGAATATGGCAGCTCCGTTGTCTGTGTACCATCAGGTAGCTCGTAAGCCACACAAGCTTTGATAGTATCAAAGTCATCAAGCACGTCACTCTTCATCATGATTAGCTCAGTTACACCATTGACCATGATAGAATAGCGAAGCTGAATCAGGTCAACCCAACCACAACGGCGTTCACGTCCAGTCACCGCACCATATTCATGACCCAAATCACGGATGCGTTTGCCATCAGCGTCAAACAGTTCTGTGGGGAATGGTCCTGCACCAACACGTGTGCAATAAGCCTTCATGATACCATATACGTTACGGATCTTGTTTGGACCAAAGCCTAGACCTGTACAAGCGCCTGCGCAGATGGTGTTGGATGAGGTAACGAATGGATATGAACCAAAGTCAACGTCAAGCATCGTCCCTTGTGCACCTTCACACAAGACGTTCTTGCCTTCACGCAAAACATGATTCAACTCATGCTCTGTATCTACAAAACGGAATTCTTTCATATAACGAACTCCTTCAAGCCAATGCTTCTCGGTCTCTTCAAAGCCTTCAAAGTCGGTCCATCCCAAAGCTTTTAGCATATCGAGATGACGCTGCTTATGAGCCTGATACTTCTCGGTAAAGTTTTCAACGATATCGCCTACACGTAAACCGTTTCTAGAAATCTTGTCGGTATAAGTCGGGCCGATACCTTTTCCGGTAGTTCCCACCTTGTTCTTTCCCTTTGCAGCTTCATATGCACGGTCCAGAATACGATGAGTGGGCATAATGAGATGCGCCTTCTTAGAAATGTACAAGCGTTCCTTCAAAGGATGGCCGCTCTTCTCCAAGTCCTTAGCTTCATCCATAAACAAGTCTGGAGCCAAGACCACACCATTACCAATGATATTAACCTTTCCTCCTTGGAAGATTCCAGAGGGTATAGATCGAAGGACGTATTTCTCTCCTTCAAACTCCAAAGTGTGTCCTGCATTAGGACCGCCTTGGAAACGTGCTACTACATCATAATGAGGAGTCAACACGTCTACAACCTTTCCCTTTCCTTCATCGCCCCATTGAAGTCCCAACAAGACGTCTACTTTACCTGTAGTTTTCATGATTGTTATTATCTTGATTTTATTGTTTCTTATTCCTATTAATCGTTTCTAGTCGCTGGCAACGTGCACATATACCATAGATATACAGCGAAAAGCCGTCCTTACGAAATCTCGGCGTTCTTACATTGCTTACCGCGTTGTTCAGCGTCAAATCCTTAATTTCTACTACTTTGCCGCAACTTGTACACACTTGTTGTATGTGGCTATCGTTCTTATAAGCCACTTCATAAGTGGTGCACCCAAGAAAACGATGTCGCACGACAATCCGTAGCTTGATGAACAGCCTCATTGAGTTGTACAAGGTAGCCCTTGACACTCTGAAACTGCGTTCCTCTAACAAGTTAGCAAGTTGTTCTATCTGAAATGGTGCGTTCAAATCGCATATTGCATCGAGGATTGCAAAACGCTCTGGAGTGCATCGGCAAGCGTTGCTTACCAAATAACTTTCTAGTATAGATCTTACTTCTTGTTTGATTTGTTCACGCTTCACACGTTTAGTTTTGTTTGCTACAAAGTTACATTAATTTTAAAAGCTATAAATATAGCGCCAATGAAAAAACGTTAAAATGACCGTTTTCGGCATAGCGTTTCTACAATTAAGAGCCCTATTCTATCGCTTTGAAGACATGTTGAGCGATTTGTTCGTACTCTTCGCCCATATCGCAAAACCTTATTAAGCAGTTGTAAGCTGCATGTTTTATACCGAGATCAGTTCCCTCAAGGTCTGACATGGCTTGATCTAGGAACTCATTGATTCCCCGTTCATTGGGTTCTTTTCCTTGATTGAACAATCGGCTCAAGAGATTATAACCACAAATGGCATACAATCGCTTATTGGAAGCAATCCATTCGTAAGCTAAAATGGGAGCAAACTCAAGGTATTGAAACAGATTGATGGCTAACAATTCGGCTAATTCCTGCGTCGGTGTTTGCTCCATCCACAGATCCGCTATTTCAGGAAGCATCCTTTCAGGCGGCATAATGCGGGTTGCCAATATCTTGCATTCACGGATTGGCTCTTTCCAAAGTTCGATAGCGAGCTCATAGTTTTTACCATAATTGTCAGCTATCTCATTCAGCGTATGCAATGGAACGCCCCAGTTGATCTTATAATTAACGCCTTTCTCACGCATCGAAGATGACGTAGGACCGCTCATGACGCTTCGGAACAACTGCTTGATTTCCTTAAGTTGGTTATGTATAGATTCATCCATTAGTTTAAAATGTATTATATAATGCTATGCAACGGAAACTAAAAAATCGCAGATACAAATTTCTTAGATTTATATCTGCGATCTATCCTACTGCTTTTATTCAGAATTTACCATTAATAATAGCATGAATTGATGATTAATTGAGCAATGACTTACTTATCATTCTCCTCTTTCATATCTATGAACTGATTGTTTGAGTCATAGAATTCATACTGTAAGAAAGCCAATTTTTGGGATGGAATAACGTGTATCCCCATACCATACTTCATTTGCCAACGTCGTTTCAAGCTGATAAAGCCTTTGTTGATGTACGCTGCAACATAAGGGTGTACATGCAAATAGATTTTCTTTATTCCTACTTTATTCACTAAGCGCTCTATCTTTCGTTCCAGTTGATCTGTAAACAAGATGCTAGAACGTATCTTTCCTGTTCCGAAACAGGTAGGGCAACTCTCGTCTACGTCTATATCCATAGCTGGACGAACACGCTGACGGGTGATCTGCATTAGCCCGAACTTACTAAGAGGGAGGATATTGTGACGAGCTCTATCGTTCTGCATGTTCTTGCACATTCTTTCATAGAGCATCTGTCGATCTTCTGCAAGGTTCATATCGATAAAGTCGACAACGATGATTCCACCCATATCACGCAGACGCAACTGCCGAGCGAGTTCATCAGCTGCGCCCAAATTGGTATCTAACGCATTCTGTTCTTGCCCTTTCTCTTTTGTACGATTGCCACTATTGACGTCTACGACATGCATTGCCTCAGTGTGTTCAATGATGAGGTAACACCCATGGCCGTAATTTATCGTCTTTCCGAAGCTCGACTTTATCTGCTTGGTGACATCAAAATTATCGAAAATAGGCAATTTGCCATCATACTTCTTAACGATGCTTGCCTTTTCCGGTGCTATCAACGACACGTAATGACGCACTGCATGGCAGATTTCGTCGTCGTTGACATATATATTCTCATATGACGTATTGAACAAATCACGTAGCATCGCTACTGCTCGGCCTGTTTCCTCATAAGCCATCTGAGGACGTTGCTGGGTCTTCTGAACCTTCTGTATGGTTTCTTCCCATCGCTTAAGGAGAACTTTCATTTCGTTATCGAGCTCTGATACTCGTTTTCCTTGAGCGACAGTTCTTACGATGACACCAAAGTTTTTGGGGCGTATGCTTTGGATGAGCTGCTTTAATCTTGCGCGTTCCTCGCCACTTTTGATTTTAGAGGACACGCTCACTTTATCTCCGAAAGGTATCAAGACAAGATAGCGTCCTGCAAAAGAGATTTCAGCAGTGAGTCGTGGTCCTTTCGTAGAGATTGGTTCTTTAACTACTTGAACAAGCACTTCCTGACCGACCGACAACGTTTGTTGCACACTGCCGCTCTTTACCAGGTCTGGCAAGCGCGACGCCTTGGTGATAGGGAAAAGGCGTTTACGGTCACTTTGTACCTGCTTAAGATACTTTGCGTAGGAATTGAATTGACTTCCGAGATCTAAATAATGAAGAAAAGCATCGCGCTCATAGCCGACATCTACGAAACAAGCATTCAAGCCTGGCATTAGCTTTTTCACTTTTGCCACATAGATATTACCTACGGAGAAACTTGCATCTCTAGGTTCACGCTGGTATTCCACCAGTCGCTTATCCTCTAGCAATGCGATAGATATCTCTTGCGGCTGAGCATCAATAATTACTTCACTTGTCATTGATTCTTCTGTATATCCTATTCTTGATGTTTAAAACAAAAACGAAACTTGCCAACACATTCCAAGGGATATGAATTCTCGTGATGACAAGCTTCGTTATAAATCGAAAGACGCAAGCTTTCAGACGGAACGCTTACTTGCTCTTATGTCTGTTCTTTCTTAATCTTTTCTTACGCTTGTGCGTAGCCATCTTGTGTCCCTTTTTCTTTCTTCCGTTTGGCATTGTTTTACGAGTTTTAAATGGTTATACTATTATTATATTATTTCTCACTCTTCATATTCTCAATGAAAGTCTTTGCAGGCTTGAAAGCAGGATAATCATGTGCTTCAAGCTTAATCTGAATGTTCTTAGATATATTACGAGCAGTCTTTGCAGCACGATGTTTCACGATAAAGCTACCGAATCCACGAAGATAGACATTGTCCTTCTTCTCAACAAGACTCGTCTTTACCGACTCCATAAATTGCTCAACAACAACTGCAACGTCTTTTTTGGCAATTCCCGTGCTTTCTGCTATTCCATTAATAATATCAGCCTTGGTCATGTCTTTGTTTGATCGTTATAATATTACTTTTTGTACTTCAATCTCTAAACGGAATGCAAAAATACTCATTTTCAGCCAAATAGAGAAATTAATTTAGAGTTTTTTGCAAAAAAATATTTCTCTTACAACATTTCTCCTTTTTATATATTACCTTTGCATTCGTTTAAAAATATCGTTAATCAATGAAAATTACCATAGGTATCGATGCCGGTATATCTACCACAAAGATTGTTGGCGTAAAAGACGGACTTGTCATATCACCACTCAGAATCAAAGCCACAGACCCTATTACGTCGCTCTACGGAGCTTTCGGCAAATATCTTTATGACAACAAGATTGCGTTAGACGACGTTGAACGTGTCATGCTTACGGGTGTTGGAGCGGCATATATTGACAAACCGCTATATGGATTACCAACCGAGAGGACCGAAGAATTTCTTGCTAACGGATTAGGTGCTCAATACATGACTCATCTTAAAAAGATGATTGTGGTGTCTATGGGAACGGGCACTTCCCTCGTTCAATGTGATAACGAAGACATCCACCACATCGGCGGCATTGGTATCGGAGGTGGTACGCTTAATGGTCTTTCGCGTCTGCTTCTTAAGACCGATGATATCAAACAGATTTCTACCTTGGCAATGAATGGCGATATAAGAAACATCAACCTGCTTATTGGTGACATCTCCGCCCATCCACTACCTGGACTGCCAATGGACGCCACCGCCTCGCTCTTTGCCAACGCTATGGGTAACGCAAGCAGAGAGGATATCGCTTTAGGTATCATCTACCTGGTACTGCAATCCGTAGGCTCTGCAGCAATCCTTAGTTCTATCGGCAGCGACATCCGAAACTTTGTACTTATCGGCAACCTCACCCTGTTACCGCAATGCCGCACAATGTTTTCAATGATGGAAAAGCTTTATAACGTACATTTCATCATCCCAAAGCATTCAGAGTTTTGCACAGCTATAGGTTCTGCCTTGAATTACGTCAACCAAACAAAGAGTATGTAAGCCATTGCGCTTCCGCTTTCATATTCTTTGTTGCAAGCAATCGTCGAATCTATTTCCCTTATAAACAAAAAAGAGGAGAACCTTTTAGGTTACTCCTCGTATGTTTGTTTGGAATAGTTGTTTTTAATTGTTAAGCTTCAGGCTTTGTTTTTGCAGCATAAGCTTCCTCAGAGAGGACTGAAACAGTGCTCTTGTTAGCACGACCCTTATGGAAATAAACCACACCATCGGTCAATGCATAGAGAGTATCGTCTTTGCCTTGTGCTACATTTTCACCTGGATAATGACGATTACCACGCTGGCGAACGATAATGTTACCCGCGATAATCTTCTGACCACCCCAGATCTTTACACCTAAACGCTTTGAAGCTGACTCACGTCCGTTCTTCGAACTACCTACACCTTTCTTATGTGCCATTGTCGATTCCTCCTGTTTTTAAGCGTTAATTGATTTGATTTCTAATTGAGTGAACTGAGAACGATGGCCATTCTTACGACGGCAATCCTTACGTCTCTTCATCTTGAAGACGATAACCTTGTCACCCTTTACCAAAGGTTTAACAACCTCGGCTACTACTTTTGCGCCCTCAACAACGGGTGCGCCAACTTTTACATCTCCTTCGTTTTCTACGAGGAGTACTTTGTCAAATTCAACAGATTGGCCTTCTTCCACCTCTTTAATGTGGTTAACGAAGAGTTTCTTACCCTCTTCAGCCTTAAACTGCTGACCGTTGATTTCTACAATTGCGTACATTTTTTATTGTAAAACGGTTTGTACCGCCTGGCGCTCGAAACCATTTCGAGTCTTCTATGAGCCATAACGGCATAATTGACTGCAAAATTAATCATTTTCCATGGAATACCACCACATCATCACAACCCCGATGATTGTTTTAAGTTTATTTAACCACAGATCATCATATATTCTTCTAGCCAAACTGGATTAGCAAAGGCAAAAGCCTATATTGGTATTAGAGAAAAAGTCCAAAACCTAATAAACCAACAGCGAACCAATCTCGCTGACGTGGAATATTTGGATTTGGACTCTGTTGCAAAGTTAATAGAAAAATAGGTAGTAGAGTTAGGGCTCTATCACCCATCTCGTTTCATTGCCAGTCGGACCATACGCAGACTCATTGCTTACGAGATAAATCCTAAACTCTACAGCACCTTCCATGGACTTTCGGAGTGAACGGAAAATCTCATCCTTAGATATACCCATTTGCTTATAGTAAGCAAATGCATCCCTTACAGCACAACGTTGTCCGATATACACATCTGGGCGGTTGAAGAAAGCAACCACCTGTTCGTCTGAAAGTTTGTCCACAGACTTTACAGAGCATTGTTTTAGGTATTCCTGTACATTCATGCTGTAAAGATATAAAAAGTTTCCTAAAGTTGTTCAAATGTCGGCAAAATTTTACCAAGGACGTTTTAAAGATAAATAAAGTTTAGGTCCTTGATTTTCTGTTAGTTATATTTGGTCAATTCAAAAAAAATGACTACCTTTGCAATATAAATAAAAACTCCGAGAAATCCACTTGGTTCTGACAAAAGAGCGATTTTTCTACTAACGACGAGCTATGCGCATGATGTGGCAGAAGCTTTGAATGTGAATAGTGATGTGGAGGTCGTCACGTCAGAATGGCTGATAGGCAAAAAGCAAGCGAGCTAAGGGGAAGGATATTGCCAAGCAGAAAGAGTTAGGTGTAGAAGAGATTCGCCAAGGAAGATACACAGATTGGTCTTCCTTGGCGAATTGTTTGTTATATGTCTTATATGGTTATCTCTATCTCTAGGTTCTCCGGTCCGACGATACAACTCTCATAATAGCCATCGCCTGTGATCCGAGGCCCACTCAGACGTTCGTACCCTTTAGACTCAAGACGCTTAGTGAGGATGTTTACCGCATCCGGACTTCCTACGCTCATGCTGATATGGGTTAGACCTTGTTCGTGCTTCTGATGTTCTGCGGGTGTGGTGTCCGGCCACGACATCAGTTCTATCTTCGCACTACCCACTGGAAAAAGCAGCATCCATGTATGCAATCCCGTTTTGGGGTTGCGATACTCTGCCCCCACCTGGGCGTTGAAGTACTTCATGAAGAATTGCTTGGTCTGTTCCAAGTCAGTGCAGTTGATGGCGATATGATTTACTCTCATTGCTATTAGATAAGTTTAAGATTATAGATTCGTGTTATTTGGCGGGCTTGAAAAGCTTCTTTCTCAACCAGTCGCGTACAGGCAGGTCGTAGAGCTTGAACGAAGCGTATGCCACAACGATTGAAAGCAAGAAGATACTCACCGCTACAAAGATGTGGGTACCCAATGGAGCGTCTTGATGCTTGTCCGCCCAAGCCATCTGCATATAGATGAGAGGGAAATGGGTGATGTAGATAGGATAGCTGATATCGCCAAGAAACTTGTTGATAGCCGCTGACTTGCTACCCTTTACGGAGCTACCTGCACCTATCATAACAATGAGGGGGAACAAGACGAGGATACACACCGCTTCATAGAGTCCATTGGTCCAGCGTCCTTCGCCCATCGTGTCCATGCCCATCCAAGGCATACATAAGAGCACAACGATCATCAACGAACACCACCAGAAGCCGCCTTTCACCTTAATCAGTTTGCCCATGCGAGAGATCAACAGTCCGCAGAAGAACGGATAAAGCAGACGAGTAAGACCTATCTGCAACTGATCAGGCATAAGACTCCAACCTCCTATGACGGTATAGGATGCATACTGACGCACACCTAACCACCCCGTCACATCGATATTCAGACAGAGGATGAGCGTCATGGCTGCGAAGAATGCTACGCACACGGCAAGTGCAGTCTTAGACAAGCGACGGATAAACAGAGCGTAGAGGATGTTGGCAAGGTATTCCCACTGCAACGACCACACAGGACCATTCAGAGGGTTGGTCTCGGCCCAACCTCGGATATCCATACTGGTAGGTACAGGTATCATCGTGAAAGCCCAAAGCATCACAAGAAGCACCATATACCAAGGCGTGTTACTAATAAAAGGGAAAGACCGACAATCGCCAAAATAGAACAATGCCACACCTATCAACGTGCCAAATATCACCATTGGGTGCAGACGAATGAGTCGGCGTTTGATAAAATTCCATGTTGACATTCGGTTCCATCGGTCATCATAGGCATAACCGATAACGAAACCAGACAGCACAAAGAAGAAGTCGACAGCTAGGTAGCCGTGGTTGATAGGCTGATTAGGCGCTGTGTGGAAATAGGTCTCAAAGAGATGATGAGCCACGACAAGCATGGCAGCGACACCACGAAGTCCGTCAAGGATCTCATAGCGTGGTTTGGAAGCTAGATAAACGTTGTTACTCATTTTTTTAATTGATACTTAGATGATTGCAATCCCACTCTTTCTTATGGGAGTTATGATTTGCTTGCAAAGTTAACCAAGGTTTTGATTGTCGAATTGTTGATTTTTTTGAAATAATTGTCGTATCTTTGTGCTCATCATGATAAAGGCCAATTCTATTAGTTACGACCACGTTCTGCTGAAGCCAACGGAGCAGATCGGTCTGCATCACTGGAACTCATGGGAGATGTCATACATCATCTCGGGTGAAGGTCGGCGCATCCTTGGTGACACAGAAGAACCTTTCAGCGAAGGAGAGATCGTGTTAGTGGCGCCGGAGATGCCACATCAGTGGACCTTTACCCCTGACAAGACTGACAAAGATGGGAATATCGAGAACATCACCATCTCTTTTCCAACAGATTTGCTGAAGAAAGTGTCTAGCGTCATGCCCGAATTTTGTTCTCTAGCGGATTGGTATGAAAGCCTTAACGCCTCTATTAGGTTTAATCGTTCTGAATGCGAGAAGATTGCTTCCGTCCTGCGTAGGATGGAACATGAGTCGTCATCAGAGCGAATCATCTCATTGCTACAACTCCTTGTCGCCATCGAGCAAAACAGAAACTACACCGTGGCAGGCCGTTTCGCTACGCCGTCCACCGATGAAGATAAGGTTAAGAAGGTCAAGATATATATCAGTTGCAACTACAATCATGACATCAACATTGATCAATTGGCAAAGTATGTTGGCATAAACCGCAGTTCGCTTTGTACAATGTTCAAGCGATACACTGGCAAAACCATCATTGAGCATCTGCAAGAGCTTAGGATAGAGATAGCCAAGTACTTACTGATCTCCACCACGGAGAGCGTTTCCACCTGTTGCTATCGATGTGGGTTCAATGATGTGCCTCACTTTAATCGTACCTTCAAACAGATGACGGGCATGACGCCAAGAGCATATCGGGAACAAAACGCCCCAAAATAAGCCTATCATGGTAGACCTATCGTTACATCATTGAACATATATAAAGGTATGGCAATGTGGATTTGAGGTTACAAAAGGACTAATACTATCAATCCAAACGATAAGAGTCACAAAGCAAGAGGGCTGAGATCAGAAGAAGAAATAATTTATTTTTCGATGAAAATCAATTTATTCTTTGAGGAAAAATAAATTAATTTTCCTTTTCAAAGGAGCTCCATTAGATTGTTAAAGGTTAATGATTGCAACCCTTTTGGGTATCGATGATAAGCTGAAAGATATATCTCTAGCTTATGAGACATGCAAAAGGAACACCAGCTACGTAAGGTGTTGACATTGATATTCCGTTATCAGCCACGGGCGGTAGCGGACGTTTGTGTTAGATTCATTTGTACCTGATTAAGCTTTCCCAGCAGGGATAGTCCCATCTTTACGCGCACCGAGTCGGGGAGCGTGTTACTCATGGGTTGGGTTTGTGCGATTCCGCTTGTCACTAAGAGTGCGAAGAAGGCGGAAGAGACAATCTTCTTGTACATTGGCATGAGAGTATGATAATTTAAACCATTATTCTTTAAGCGGCGGACGTCATTCCTAGGTCTGCTTTGACTCCTTGCTCATTCGTCTTATGTATCGTGCGTATATAAAAAAGGACGTTCTTCGATGACAAAGTTACACATTAATTCCGTTACATCCTCCTATTTCTTAAGAATTTGTGTGCAGATTAAGGAAGAAAACGAAATCGGAAGGATAAAAGAACTTGCCGGTATCAGTTCCGACAGCAGACGTTATCTGTGCTGAAACCAATACCGGCAAGCTCTAGTATCTAATAAAGTATAAGATGAAGGCACGAAGACGACTATTGCCTAGCTCTTCTATGCCCTCATGAGAGATTAGTTTTGTTTAAACTTAAATGTATAGCCTGTATTACCAACCGTTACAATCAGGGTGATGTATCGAGGGCCACTTTGTGTTGTCGGGGTGAAGTTTACGGTGAGGGCATTACCTACAAACTTAGCCGAGACCCAATCGGTATTGATGAATCTGAAATCTGGTTGATCTTGAGCGTAGGTATGCTGATACGTATTGTTGTCTTCGCTTTGAGCCACTTCGACAAACCAAGGCTTGGAATAGTTTGTACACTTAAACTCGAATGTGCCACCAGTGTTATCTACCTGGATATAGCCATCCTGGCCTGCCTTGACAGATGTCTCCCATTTCATGGCTTCCCAGTTACCATCTTCTATCTCATCACCTCCACAAGAGACCAACGCTCCTGCCACAACAAGCAACAAAAAAAAGTGTTGTAAAGATTTTCTTTCCCATCTCTATAATTATTTATCGTTCATGATATTAGGTTGTATTCGTTCTTTGCGTGTTCTTTTCTTATATCCAAAAGACGAGTCCAACGTTTTACATTCAGTATGTTGCTTGCAAATGTAAGGAATATTTCTAGATACGCAAAACTTTTGTATATTTTTATGTAGCGCTCAAATAGATAGAATACCGCTAAGCAAGAGACCAATCTGATTGCTTAACAGATGTCAATGGGTAACAAATCATAGGTCGATAAGTCAGAATAAGGTGTAAAATGGACGAAAACGACATATCTATCAGGTTGCAGTGGCGTTATTTCTTGAGTTTTTCCGTACCTTTGCATACTAGAATATACGTAAATATTAGCATGATAGACATCTGTTGTATTGGCCACATCACACGTGACCGTATCATTACACCCGAACAAACAGTAAGCCTTCCGGGAGGAACGTCTTATTATTTTGCAAAAGCAATCAATCATTTGCCACAAAGAATAAACTTCGAATTGGTTACGAAAGTTGCGGAGGAAGATCGTAAAACGATTGAGCAGCTACAAGATGAAGGAACTATGGTGCGATGTTTTAATAGCCGACGCACCGTGTTCTTCGAAAATCGGTACGGCGAGAATGCCAATCACCGGACACAACGACTCCTAGATAAAGCTGACCCATTCACCATTGACGAGGTAAAAGACCTTGAAGCGAAGGTCTTCCATCTAGGTTCGTTGCTCAGTGACGACTTTTCCACAGAGGTGATTGAGCTCCTGCGTGAGAAAGGTCAGATATCTGTGGATGTGCAGGGATTTCTCCGTAAGGTAGAGGGAGAGCAGGTGTTGGCCACGACATGGAAGGATATGAAAGCCACGCTGCCCTATATCAATATCCTAAAGCTCAACGAGCATGAGATGGAAGCTATTGCTCACCAAAGCGATCCATACGAAGTGGCTCAGCAGTTGAACCGCGCTGGCGTGGATGAGGTGCTCATCACGCTAGGTAGCTATGGCTCCGTGATTGGGGTTGATGGGCAGTGTATCAACATTCCGGCTTATCACGCGGAGCATATTGTTGACGCCACTGGATGCGGCGACACCTATTCGGCAGGATATCTGTATGCCAAAATGAATGGGGCATCGTACAAAGAAGCAGGCCAATATGCTGCAGCGATGTGCACATTGAAGTTGCAACACTCGGGCGCATTTGACAAAACGGAAGACGCCATCATGGAAGTGATTCATAATAACAACACGATTGACTAATAACAAATACAAACAATGAGCAGAGCTAAAATCGGTCTGACGACCAAAAAGTTCCTTATACCATTCATTCTTGTCACCACCTTGTTCTTCCTATGGGGTTTTGCAAGAGCTATTCTCGATGTGATGAACAAGCATTTCCAGAACGAACTGAACATCACCATCACCCAGTCGGCTTTGGTACAAGTCACTACCTATGTGGGCTACTTTGTGATGGCCATCCCTGCAGGATGGTTTATCAATCGTAGAGGGTATCGGCGCGGCGTGGTGTTTGGGCTTATGCTCTTCGCCATCGGTGCACTGATGTTTATTCCAGGTGCGTTGGCTGGAACGTTCTATGCTTATCTAGGAGCATTGTTTGTCATCGGCTGCGGACTGGTTTTCCTAGAAACGTCGGCCAATCCTTATTCCACAGAACTAGGCGATAAGAGCTCAGCCACAGCGCGACTCAACTTCTCTCAATCGTTCAATGGCTTAGGAGGACTATGTGCCACTTTCTTCGTTGGGCGGTTCTTATTCCGTGATGAAGCTAATAGCAACGATGTCGTACTGCCCTACTCTATCCTTGCCTTTGTGGTAATCGTGATTGCAGTGATATTTACGCGTATTGACCTCCCCGAAATCAAGACGGAGGAGGTGAAGGAGGAAGAGCACCGACAGGGAGAGACACGCATCATCCAGCTGTTCCGTCATCATCCTATGTTCGTCTTTGGACTGTTCACGCTTCTTGCTTACGAGATTTCGGAGATTTCAATCAATAGTTATTTTATCAACTACGTAACCGCAAAGGGATGGATGAACGATAGCCAAGCATCAGACGTGTTGACTGTGGCGCTGGGATTCTTTATGGTTGGACGCTTCCTAGGAAGTTGGATTATGCAACGCATCAAAGCCGAGACGATGTTGCTCATTTGCGCTGCGGGCAGCGTTTGCGCCATAGGATTGGTGCTGATGAACCTAGGCTATGTCTCCATGGTAGCTTTGGTGGCCAACTATGTCTTTGAAGCCATTATGTTCCCAACGATATTTTCGCTTTCACTGCGTGGTTTGGGAAGCTTAACCAAGAGTGCTTCCTCACTGCTCATGATGACTCCAATAGGCGGTTGCGGCTTCTTACTGATGGGACTTATTGCCGATAGCACACAGATGATGGGATTGCCATTCGTGATTCCGTTCTTAGGTTACTGCGTGGTGTTACTCTTCTCGTCTGAGCTCTCACGTCCTTCACGCCGCAAAGATAAATGCGCATAGTTGCGGTTCAGCTTTTTTAGGGTTTCAACAGATAGTCCCTTGACCATATGGGCTATCTGCGCACGCTTAGAAATGGTTTCTTCGCCATTACGATACAGGGCGAAATAATAGTCAGCAAGCAGAAAATAGGCTTGGGCGGTCATATCTAAATGAAGCAAATGATAGCAGAAGCCTAGACGATAGTAATTATCTGCACGATCGCGGGGGTAGCACAATGCAAGCGTTCTATTATAATAAGGTATAGCTTTGGCATATTCGTTTAGATTAAAATAGGACTCGGCTGCTGCAAAACTATACACGGAGAGTTCACTAGGAGCTAATCCCTCTAGTTGGGGGATATTCTCATCAAACCATTTGGCTGCTTCTTTGTAATCCCATTCATGATAATAGCATAGAGCGGTATAGGCTTTGAATCGCGGATTCAGCTTATATTGCTTATTCAATTGCTTAAACAGAATAAGCGCTTCGTGGTATTTGCCCGAAGCAAAATAGTCTAAAGCATGTTCCAAAGCATCTGCTCCTACGTTTGCCGAAGATGATTGTGCAAACGTAGAAGCCGAACTCATTACACAAAACGACCACGTCAAGAGTACCATACGCTTCCATTCGAGACGTAAGAACATAGATATGATCGTTAGATATTGAGCACTATGCATTATACTAAAAGAAGAGAGAGATGCTATTTGGTATAGAAATCGATCACTCGTCTTAAAGCCTGTTGACATACGGGACAAAACTCGGGCGTATTGTTGCTACGCATTCGGCAATCCTCACACCCACGATAGACGCCTTTGAGAGAATAGCCAGCACCTTCATACTGACCCACTCCCTTCGTCTTACCTATGAGGTTTTCCCACTTATTGTGAAAGTAGACTTTGGTGGTGATGTTCTCTTCCCATGGCTCTACATCGTGCGGATACATCGGAATCTGCTCTTCTTCATAGGCATATTCGTCAGCAAGGCCAGCGAAAGAATGTCCAAACTCATGCACCACCACTGGTTTAAACGCCGAATGGTGCGCCATAGCAAGGTTGTAGCTATTGAGGATGCCACCACCACCATACGTAGAAGTGTTTACCAAGATGATGATGTGCTCATAAGGTGTACCCGCCAACCAGTCGTGCAAGTCTTTCAGGTTGAGCGTTGTCAAGTAGCGATCACTATAGAACGTGTTAAAATGACTATGCAAAGCGGTGTTGCGCCAGTCGCCTTTGCCTGGTTCTGAGGTTCCACTCTCTTGCGATGGCGATTTCACTGCGATGACATTGAATCGGTTGCGCGTAGAGCGGAAAGGCTCATGGGCAAACAACGCCTCGGTTGCTGTCCTACAATCTTCTAGGAAGGTAGGCATTTCGGCTTCAGTATACCCCTCTGCAAGGTAAGCGATATGAATACAATGGCTTGTGTCTTCGGCCTGTTGCAAGGTGACATAAGGTGTGGTACCATGTTCTGCCAAATGCCGAATCAAGATATCACTCGGCACCACCTGATGTGTCAAAGAAGCGATAATCTGCCTTCGATTGTTACGGAGATCCACGGTAACATCAACCGTATCCTTAGGATAAGGTACGAGGAAAACGTTTTCAAAAGAATGGGTTTGCGTCTTGGCTTTGTCATATGAGAGCCATTCTTGGAAAAGCGTGGAGAACGAATTGCGGTAGATCACCTTCTGAGAACGATGATCGCGCACCGTAATCTGACCATTACCTTCCATCGGAAGTTCGCTGAGGCGCGTGCGTTTACCATACCAACGCGGTATACACTTGAGTTCGTCCACCGCAATCCATTGCTTGTCCGCATTGCCTGCAAATACATAATCGATACGCAGAGTGGCGTCCGTAAAGTATGAATCAAACTTTTGCGCTTGACTGTTGAAAGCATTTAGAGCAAATACCAGCAACATCACGATGCGCAACCAATGCGTTTTGTTTATCCTTATTTCCATATAATATCTTTTAAATGTATATTACCATAATCTATCAAGTCGATGTCTATCAGCACAATTCCTTTGCTATGATTGTCATGACTATCACCTAAAGCACGTTCGATGTCCTTCAATCCCGCCTTGAATTGTTGCAAAGTGAGGTCCGTCTTGCCTGTTGCCTCAACATTGAGAAAGTTGTCTGACTCAATGCCTATCGGTGTAGTCCAACGCTGCTGACCGAAAACAAGAGAGGGACAGAATCTCTTTAACATCCTCTGAGCTTCGGCAATATGATGTTGTTGGTTGGTGTTTGAACCAAGAGAAAGACGTATATCCATAGAAAGGCAATCGCTTTGTTTTTAAGAACCTGATGCTCTTATATTGCAAAAGTAGTTAATTTATACATAAAACAAGTATTCATTAAAAAATAAATTGCTAATTTTGTCCAAATAATCAATATCCTTTTTATATAATGAAGATCAAATCTCTGTTCATCATATTGTGTTCCATATTTATCGTTATCCCACTAAACGCCCAGGTAAGGTGGAACCAACGTTGGCAAAACTATATAGATAAGTACAAAGGTATTGCTATCACCGAAATGCATAAGTACGGCATTCCCGCCTCCATCACGCTTGCGCAAGGATTGCTCGAGAGCGCCGCGGGTGAGAGCGACTTAGCCGTTAAGGGCAATAACCACTTTGGAATAAAGAGTCATGGGTGGCAAGGACGTACTATGCGACACGATGATGACTTGAAAGGAGAGAAGTTTCGCGTATACGACACCGCTTTAGAAAGTTTTGAAGACCATAGTAAGTTCTTGGCCAATCGTCCTCGCTATCAGAGTCTTTTCTCTTATAGCAACACCGATTATCGCAACTGGGCACACGGACTAAAGCGTGCCGGTTATGCCACCAACCCTCAATATGCCAACCGTCTCATCAGCATCATAGAAGCCTATCGTCTCTACGAATACGACACGGTGCGTCCGCAGATAGACACCAAACAACAACAATTGGCCGCTACGCAAATCAACATCAGCAACAAAGTGCCTAAAGTGCCTGAGCAACATCAGGTATTGGCTTTCAATGACAACTTCTATATCAGGGCAAAGAAGGGAGACACGTTCAAGAAGATAGGTAAAGAGATGGACATCAACTATCGTCACCTAGCCAAATGGAATGAGAAAGATACTGACGAAACGTTGCGTCAAGGAGAGATTATCTGGTTGTCTAAGAAAAAGAAGTGTGCTCCTTCCAATCCATTCAAGCAAAAACCCTACTACTATGTGACCAATGCCGTGAGCATGTACGACATTGCCCAGCAATATGGAATAAGACTAAAGAGCTTGATAAAGATGAATCCGCAATTGGCCAAGCGCGATTATCAACTGCGTATTGGCGATTTTGTCAGGATACATCCATAGATAAAGAAAGATTCCGCCTATCCACATGTAGGCAAGAACTAGAGATATAGCATATCGACAAGAGGGATTGAATGTAATCGTACATGTCAATCCCTCTTATCGTTTTATTAGAACTGGAAGTAGATAAACGGCTGAATATCGCTGCCTTTTACTTGCATGATGATGTAGATCACTACGGTCAGTACCACCGCACAAAGCAAAACGCCACCTTGACGCAACACACCGATAAAACGTTTGTGCCATGCGTCAGGTATATAATGGGTCAGAAGAGCAAAAGCCATCAGCCCAAACACATACTTATAGCTAACCAACACCTTAGGCAAAACATCGGGATTAAACTTCGTGAACATCTGCTTGATCATAACCCAAGCATCGGCAAAGTTGGTGTTTCTGAAGAATATCCATGTGAAACACAACAGATGGAAGGTTAAGAACACTGCGAACACACGACGTATTCCGTGAGGATGGTAGCGCTTGTCATGTTTCAGTACCACCTGAGAGAAGAATTTGTGTACACAAACCAACGCTCCGTGCAATGCGCCCCAAACGATAAAGCTCAGAGAAGCGCCATGCCAAAGTCCACAGGCTATCATCGCAATCATCTGGTTGAGATACATATGTACGGTGCCTTTACGATTTCCGCCAAGCGAGATATACACATAATCGCGGATCCAGGTAGACAATGATATGTGCCAACGACGCCAAAAGTCGCTCATCGAATCGGCTTTGAACGGCGCATCAAAGTTCATTGGTATCTTGAAACCAAGGAGCATTGCGATGCCTATCGCCATATCACTATAGCCAGAAAAGTCGCAATAGATCTGGATGCAATAGCCATAGAGAGCCAAGAGCACCTCTCCACCAGAGAACAACGTAGGGTTATCAAAAACACGATCTACGAAATTCATTGATATATAATCCGAGATCACGCACTTCTTGAATAGACCAATGATAACAAAATAGGCTCCCGTAGCAAACATGGTTCTTGTGATGCACAAAGGTTTGCGTATCTGTGGGCCAAAATCGGTAGCTCGCGTGATAGGTCCGGCAAGGAGCGTTGGGAAGAAACTGACGTAGAAAGCATAGTCCAACAAGTGGTCCATGGGTTGCAGTTTACCACGATAGACATCCACTACATACGATACGCTCTTGAACGTATAGAAGCTTATACCCACAGGAAGGAAGATATCCCAAGGCTGAAAATTGTTGCCAATCAGGTTGGCAATGGTCCCTAGGAAGAAGTTGGTATATTTGAAATAAGCCAAGAGTCCAAGATCTATAATCAATGAAAGGGCTAATAGCCATTTGCTTTTGGTAGAATGGAGAAGAATGGGCTTCGAAGGCTTTGTCTCTTGGACGCTCTTCGCTTCTGCGTTTCCATCGTTTTCTTCTTCTGCCAAAACTGGTTCTTGTATCGTTGGAACAAGGTAACGCGCTAGATAATAATCGGTTAGCGTCACCAACATGAGCAACCCGAAGTAGAATCCGCTACTCTTATAGAAAAAGTAATAGGAGAATAAGGTGACAAATAACAGACGAGCTGTCAGCTTTTTGCTCAAGGCAAAATAGCCAAGCGTAACAAAGAGGAAGATGAACAAGAACAATCCGGAAGAGAACAACAATGGTTCTTTAGGATTGTAAAGGAGCATTGAGCCGAGTTGAGCCCAATGAATTGATTGTATATAATTGTATAAGTCGTTCATGTCTTTGCTTATTTACGATGTGAAGGGGTTGAGTTAGCGTTTACTGATTTCATTCTACGATGATAGTTATCAAGCGCAGCGATGATGGAATGATAAAATTTTTGTGCGATATACTTACCGCCATTATAGTTTACATGGACGTAATCCTTCGATCCCCAACCATGTTCATCCACCAAGCGACGCATCGTTCCAGCTCCGCCCATTCCTTTATATAGGCTATAGAAACCTATCTTACATTCTTTTGCTATTTGTTCTTGATATTCGTTGAGCGTCACGATGCTCTCCATCGTTCCCGTATCGGTTTTCTTCGATCCACGATCAGGTGCACCTACAAGCAAGAAACTGGTGGTTGGGAATGCTTTCTGCAGATGTTCCACAACCGTTTTCAATTGAGCAGAGTAGGCTTGCAACTGCTTTTCTTTGCTATTCTCGGTCACGGCATTGGTTCCAAACTGCAGTATAACCAAGTCGTAAGGACGAAGACGATTAAAGTCGGAGAGCATCGTTAAGGGCAAATCAGCGATGGTGTTACCTGCCGAGCCACGCAAACTGAAGTTGTCAACGATGATACCGCCATCCGTTTCTAGAGCCGTTCCGAAGAAGGTACCGTTTCCACTTGTTACGTTTATTGCACTATGACTGGTTACACCTTTAGCCTCAGCCACTTGGACGTGAGTGTCATTAGTAAAACTTTGGGTTTGTGCGTTTTGTCCTTGGGTCATCTGAAGCGACATTCCTGACGTCGTACTGAAGTAAAGACGCGTTGCTCCCCACTTGGTTGTGTGCGGATAATCGGTTCGTCCGTCGTATGACATCTTAACGGCGCCACCGTTCATGGTATAATAACGTTGGGCTATACCAGCTTGTTGCGCATGATAGCCTTCCTTTTTCATAGCCATATGCTCCTCCAATCCAGAAAAATGATTGGTGATTGTAAGCTTATATTGGGTAAGATCGTTGGCGGCATCAATCCATCCCACACCATTTCCGCCAAACTTCTTTTGCAACAGCTCGCGCAAATCACTTACCAGAATGTCCCCCTCGATAAACGAGTCGCCATAATAAGCCACACGCAGAGGGCGTCCCTTGAGTTTATGATGAGCAACCGAGTCGACCATTGCGTAAAAATGATCCAAGCCATTAGCGCCTCCGTCAGAGAAGTCGACAATAGCCTGCACGCCTTTGGGCCACACCTCCTTAAAGGTAATTGTCTCTCCCTTGGCGTTCTTTGCCAATGTTTCGGCCTGCCCCTTGTTCGACAAGCCATCGTCATGATGTACCGCTTTCTTCTCGGTGAGGTCGCTTAATATATCTATCTGTCGTATTTCGTATCCGTCAATACTAATCTTGGGCAAAAAGTGCAGTGCTAAAAGAAACACTATAACCAATACTGTCAACAGCAGTGGTCTCTTCGTTGAATTGTTATTCATGTTCTTGCGTGGGCAACGATGCTAATAAGTTATCAATACGTTCAATACCTTTTAAGGTACAGATGCTTCTAAAAAAGAGTTGTATTATAGTATAAAATATTTCGTGTTGAGGGTATTGCTTGTATATTCGAGAAGCCATCATATTGTCACAGACCATCTTATTAATCTGAGTAACCAAAGGATAGTTGACCGTCGAAAGAAAATACCCTTCCTCTACTCCTTTCTTAAAGAAATTGTAGTTTTGCTCTTCATTCTTAGCCTCGCTATCTTCCATATACTTCAGAATAACGGGGTACTTGCGCAAATCATCAAAAAACAGAGGTGAGGTCGTGGTTATGCTTTCGTACGCCAACCTGATCACCTTTAACAAGGTCTCTATGCAGTCGTCAGTAGGCTTTATGCTATCCACCATCTTCTGACGCTTAAGCTCATCTTGGAGCTTCACAACATCCATCAACAAGTCTTCCTTTGTTTCGTAGAGCTCATACAATGTTCTCTTTGAAATAGAAAGCTCATTCGCAATATCGTCCATCTTCACCTGTCGTATGCCTTTTTTGAGGAAAAGCTTCAATGCGACAGAGCGGATTTTCTTCTTTGTTTCCAAACGATAATTGGTGGATTCGTTCATTGTTCAGTCCTGTTAATTTTGGTTGCAAATTTACAAAAAACTTATCAATCCCTTAGCGTTTTATGGGATTATTGTTACCTTTGCTGAAAATTAAAATCCAGGCAGTTTACTATCCCGATAGCTTTAACTGCCCAACAACGTATAAAGTAAACTCTCAAAATGGTAAAAATCACAAAAGAGGCTGCCCTTGATTACCATTCATCGGTAAGGCCTGGAAAGATTGAGGTAACCCCAACAAAACCTTATCACACACAGACTGATTTAAGTTTGGCTTATTCACCAGGTGTAGCCTATCCTTGTTTAGAAATCCAACAAAAAGCGGACGATGCATACAAGTACACTGACAAAGGCAATCTTGTGGCTGTTATAAGTAACGGTACAGCCGTTTTGGGCCTTGGCGACATTGGTGCACTTAGTGGCAAGCCCGTCATGGAGGGTAAGGGATTGCTCTTTAAGATTTATGGCGGTATAGATGTATTCGACATTGAGATAGCCGAGAAAGATCCTGATAAGTTCTGCGAAGTGGTGGAACGCATTGCTCCTACCTTTGGCGGCATCAACCTTGAAGACATCAAAGCTCCTGAATGTTTCAAGATAGAGGAACGCCTAAAGAAGACCTTGGACATCCCTGTGATGCATGATGACCAGCACGGCACGGCTATCATTTCGGCTGCCGGACTGGAAAACGCTTTGGAGGTAGCAGGCAAAGACATCGCTAAGGTCAAGATTGTGGTGAATGGTGCGGGTGCAGCGGCCATCTCATGTACCAAACTGTATTGTGCCTTAGGTGCTAAGAAAGAGAATATCGTGATGCTCGACTCAAAGGGCGTCATCACATCAGACCGTTCCAACCTCACTCCACAGAAAGCGCTCTTCGCCACAGACCGCCGCGACGTCCACACCTTGGAAGAAGCAATCAAGGGCGCAGACGTGTTCGTAGGTCTGTCCAAGGGCAATGTGCTCTCGCAAGATATGGTTCGATCAATGGCAGAGAACCCCATTGTCTTCGCATTGGCCAACCCCGTACCCGAGATCTCATACGAAGATGCGGTTGCTGCACGTCCTGACGTGTTGATGTCAACTGGTAGATCCGACTATCCCAACCAGATTAACAATGTGATAGGCTTCCCTTACATCTTCCGCGGAGCGCTTGACGTACATGCCAAAGCTATCAACGAGGAGATGAAACTCGCCGCCGTACACGCCATTGCTGAGCTTGCTAAGCAGCCTGTACCTGATGTGGTAAACGATGTTTATCATGTTAACGATCTGTCATTTGGTCCCAAATACTTTATCCCAAAGCCCGTCGATCCACGTTTGATCACTGAGGTAAGTATCGCTGTAGCCAAGGCTGCTATCGAAAGCGGTGTGGCACGTACACCAATTGAGGATTGGGAGAAATATCGTCAGCACCTCATGGAGATGCTCGGACAGGAAACCAAGCTCACACGCACGCTTCACGCCACAGCTGCTAAGCACCCACAACGCGTAGTGTTTGCTGAAGGTGGACACCAAACCATGATGAAAGCTGCCGTTCAAGCACGTCAGGAAGGTATCTGCTACCCTATCCTGCTAGGCAATCCAGATCGTTTGCATCGTTTGGCTAACCGATTGAAACTCGACTTAACAGGCGTGGAGATTGTAGACATGCGTGCTGATAAGGAGCAAGGACGACGCGCCACATACGCCAAGCATCTTGCGGAGAAACGAGCAAGAGCCGGCTACACCTTTGAGGAAGCTTACGATAAGATGTACGAGCGCAACTACTTTGGTATGTCTATGGTTGAAAATGGAGATGCTGACGCCTTCATCACAGGTCTTTATACCAAATACTCGAATACAATCAAGGTGGCAAAAGAGGTGATTGGCATTCGTCCCGAATACAAACACTTTGCTACGATGCACATCCTCAACACCAAGAAGGGTACCTATTATATAGCTGACACGCTGATTAACCGTCACCCTGATGCTGAGGTTCTGACCGACGTAGCGCGCCTATCGGCTAGAATGGTAGAGTTTTTTAATGATGTTCCTAACATCGCAATGATTTCCTATTCCAACTTTGGTTCAGACGAGCAAGGTTCTCCTCTGACGGTTCACGATGCTGTGGCACAACTGCACAAGGAAAATGCTGACATGGTTATTGATGGTGAGATGCAGGTCAACTTCGCCCTAAACCGTAAGCTTCGTGACGAGAAGTATCCTTTCTCTCGCCTTAAAGGTAAGAAAGTGAACACATTGGTATTCCCCGATCTGAATTCAGCCAATAGTGGTTACAAGCTGTTGCAAGCCTTATCGCCAGACACAGAGGTGATTGGCCCTATCCAAATGGGACTGAACAAGCCTATCCATTTCACCGACTTTGAAAGTTCGGTACGCGATATCGTCAACATCACCGCTATTGCATCTATTGATGCTTATGTAGAGAAGATTAAGAATAAGAAGTAATCTAGATAGCTGTTTGTCACAACTATCCACCTTATAAGAGCCGTGCCATTCCCTCTAGAGTCTTGGCACGGCTCTTTCTTTACGCGCATTTTGCACCTCTACACCATAATAATCTTCCTCAAAAAGCATCCCTTTGACACGTCGTTTCATATCCTTTGAAAGACTGACAAGGCACGATAAGAGCAAAGAATAAATTGTTTTTCGAGGAAAAATAAATTAATCTTCGGCAAAAAACAATTTATTTTTATTTGTCAGACCTACCTTTCTGCATCGTCATAGGTTATCGATTGTGTGATCAAACCTATGGTCCGAGGATTCAATAGAAGGTAAAGCATCAAAAAAAGGCTACCACTTTGTATCGTGATAGCCTTTCCTTGGTATAGAAAGATAATTATTCTTCTGGTTTCATATTGGTGTAGACGTTCTGCACATCGTCAAACTCTTCGAGCTTTTCGATCATCTTATCGATGGTCTCACGAACCTCGGGAGTAACTTCTTTCAAGTCGTTTGGAATACGTGTAAACTCGGCTGAAGTGATCTCATAGCCATTGTCTTCCAGGTATTTCTGTATTTCTCCGAAGCTAGTAGGCTCGCCATAGATGGTGATTTCGCCTGACTCCTCGTCTGTATCATACTCGTCATCAACACCGAAATCGATCACGTCAAGGATAAACTCTTCCATATCCATACCCTCTTTGGGCTTGAACGTGAAGACACACTTATGATCGAACAAGAAGCTCAACGAACCTTGGGTACCTAGATTGCCATTAAACTTATTGAAAATTGAGCGAACATCAGCCACAGTACGTGTGGTGTTGTCAGTCAATGTGTCTACAAAGACTGCAACGCCGTGAGGGCCGTAGCCTTCATAAGGCACTTCCTTGTAGTCGCTCTGATCCTTGCCCATCGCATTCTTAATAGCTCTTGTGATATTGTCCTTGGGCATATTTTCGCGTTTACAAGTAGCGATGATTGCACGCAGACGAGGGTTGTTCTCGGGCTCAGGGCCTCCTGCTTTCACTGCGATAGCAATTTCCTTACCTAACTTAGTAAATGTGCGGGCCATGTGTCCCCATCTTTTCAGCTTTGTCGCTTTACGATATTCAAATGCTCTACCCATTGGTATGACTTTTTTATTTAGTTTTTATTATTATGTTTGTATCTTATAATGGTCTCATTATCTCAGCTCTGCATTGAGCTTTGATGTGAGATTCTTGATGAGCTTGCTCATGATGGCATCAATAGCCTTATCGTTGAGCGTCTTGGTCTCATCTTGGAGGATGAAGTTGACAGCGTAACTCTTCTTTCCCTTTGGCAGTTTGTCACCTTGATAGACATCGAACAGCACCACATTCTTCAGCAACTTCTTCTCTGTCTGACGAGCGATTTGCTCTATTTGGCTAAATTCTACATCGTCATTAACCAACAATGCCAAGTCACGACTTACGGAAGGATACTTGGATAGCTCCTGATACTGGAACTTGTTCTTACGTATAGCCTTCATCAATGCGGTCCAATCGAGTTCTGCATAGAAGATGGTCTGATCCAAACCAAACTGGTGTTGAAGCTTAACGCTTACGATACCCATATCTACAAGAACCTTACCTGCTCGGGTCTGAAGCTGCAAACCTTTATCGAAGAGGTTATTATCTGAAGGCTTAACCACAACAGCAGCGCTAGCTAGACCTACGCGGCGCAAGATATTGTCTACATAAGCTTTGAGCTCATAGAACGTGGTGTCTTGGTCAGCACAAAGCCATGAGCCTTCAGTATGCTTTCCGGTGAGCCACAAACCGATGTGATAATCCTGTACATAAGCCTTGATAGGAGCCTCTGCGGTCCATTTTGACTGGTCATACTTGTAGACATTGCCCACCTCGAAGAAACGAAGGTTGCTCACCTTACGGTTCACATTGCGTACAATGCTTTCCATACCGCCAAAGAATAGGGTCTGGCGCATCACGCCAAGGTCGGCACTTAATGGATTCATCACCTTAACGGTGCTTCCCCAAGGATAATAGTTGAGGTCGTCCTTGTCATAGTAGGTCTGCTTAGAAAGAGAGTTGTTCAATATCTCGTTGAACCCTTCACCAACAAGCTGCTCACCAATCTGGTTCTCTTTGTGATAGTTTTTATCGGCTTCCTCAGCAATGGTCAAAGATGATTTCAGCGTAGTGGGAATCTCCACATTGTTATATCCATATATACGGAGGATGTCTTCTACCACATCGCATGGTCTCTGCACGTCTACGCGGTAGGCTGGCACCAAGAGATTCAGGCCGTTAGCGTCTTCTGATTCGATCTTCATCTCAAGCGTGGTGGCTATACTCTTAATGGTATCAGCGCCCAACTGCTTTCCAATCAAGCGATCGCAATATTCGTATTCTAGGCGAACAGGGAAATCGTTCATCTTGGTTGGATAGACATCGTTAATCTCCATGCTCACTTTAGCGCCTGCTAGCTCCTTGCACAAGATAGCTGCTTGCTTGAGCGCATAGAGGGTATTGTTGGGATCGATGCCACGCTCAAAGCGGAAGCTAGCGTCGGTAGACAAGCCATGCTTACGTGCCGACTTTCTGATCCATGTAGGATGGAAGTAAGCACTCTCTAGAACCACGTTGCGTGTGCTCTCATATGTACCACTACCCTTGCCACCGAAGATACCTGCTATACACATAGGTTCTTCCTCATTGCAGATGGCGAGGTCGTGCTCACCAAGGATATGCTCTTGTCCGTCAAGGGTGACAAACTTCTGTCCGGCGTTCTCATCCTTTACAACGATGTGATTGCCTTTTACCATATCGGCATCGAAGCAGTGCATAGGTTGACCATAGGCCATCATGATATAGTTGGTAATGTCCACTATATTGTTTATTGGACGTAAGCCAATAACCGACAGCTTCTCTTTAAGCCATGCTGGGCTCTCCTTCACATCACAGTCGGTCACACTCAGACAAGCGTATCTGCGGCATGCCTCAGGGTTATTGATTGTAACCTGAATGGGGAGATCATGATTGTCAACAGCAAATGCGCTGCAATCAGGACGATGCAAAGAGGTTTGGTATCCGTTCTGTACCAACCAAGCATACAGATCACGCGCCACTCCATAATGGCTCAATGCGTCTGCACGATTGGCGGTTATGTCTATATCTATCACCCAATCGCTTTCCAGATGATAGTATTCTGCTGCAGGCTGACCTATCGTTGCATCCTCGGGCAGAACGATAATGCCATCATGACTGTTACCCACGCCGATTTCATCTTCGGCACATATCATACCCAAAGACTCTACACCGCGGAGTTTTGATTTCTTTATAACAAACTCTTTATCGCCATCATACAACACGCAACCGAGATCGGCAACAATCACTTTCTGTCCTGCTGCTACATTGGGAGCTCCACATACAATCTGTTGGGGTTGTTCCTTACCAAGATCTACGGTTGTGATATGCAAGTGATCCGAATTGGGATGAGGTTCACAGGTTAACACTTTACCTACAAACAATCCTTTAAGGCCTCCTTTAATGCTCTGCACTTCATCCAAAGCGTCTACCTCTAAGCCGACAGATGTAAGCGCATCAGCTGTTTGTTGTGGCGTAAGGTTGAAATCAACGTACTCTTTCAACCACTTATAAGAAATCTTCATTATATCGTTTTATTTTGTTCTATATAGTTTGTGCAAAGGTACTTATTTTCTAATAACCAGCCAAGAAATCATTAAGAAAATCCCAGCACCCAAAGCGCGCTGGCATAGAGTTGGGCGGCCAAAATATAGAGAGGGAAAAGCCAAGCTATATGCTTGATTCCATTCACATGCAACTGGTAAAACTTTTCAGCACTATCAAGCCATCCGCTCACAAAGGCAAAGCATAGAGAACCGGTCATGATGATAAGCGCCAACAATGGTATCAGAAACTCGGAAAAGCTACTTGGGAACAAACCGCCCGACACATTATGTAGCAATGCGTGCGGTTGCAGCGCAAGGAAGAACACTGTTACCGCCAGCAACAACATAGCCAAAGCCGTTATGCGAAGGGCGAGCGGTTGCTTATCCTTAAGCGGTTGCCGCTTGAACAGGGACGCGACGGCATGATGCAATCCGCTTACATGATAGGCTCCGAATGCCATTGAAAGCAAGATTGCCCACACCAAGAAGGGTATTCGAACATTGTCCACGAAGTGTCCGATATACCAGCGCATGCCCCAACTAGTTATTAGCGAGCGTATGCCAGCTTGAGGGAAGAACGCATTAAACATCCATGATAGCACAATAACAATGGGTTGCGCTATCAGCAAGAACAATAGTGCATAAGCAAAATATCGTGGTCTATTCCTCATCCGGATACAAATTATCAACATCCAACACCCGCAGCTCTAGCGCACGAACCACTAATCGTGTAGCATTGACGCCCTTTCCGCCGCCATTGGGAAACAATCGTTGCACCAGTTCGTTCTGCCGCTTCTCGAGGCTCTTTACCCCAAAGGGCATTCCACGCAGTTGGGTGATCTGCTCCTTGGTATATCCCAAGGCTAGATGGCGCAGGAAGCGTTCATCATACTCGTCAATCTCATAATCGATCATCGCCTCTTGGTGCATCAATTGCTTATTGACGCTCTGCTTGAAACGATCCACAATCTTTTCTAGGATAGGTTGATTGAAAACGAGTTTCTTACCATTGATGACACACAAGACATCATTTCGCGTAAGCAACTCCCCGCTTTTAAGGCAGATTCCATCCGCGCCAGCATCTAGGACGTCCACCCAAAGTTTCTCGTTCAGTATTTCGCCCGTGAAGATAAGGATTTTTATAGCAGGATATTGCTCTTTGGTATGACGGCAAATCTCCACACCAATCGTTGTCGAACCGCCTAAACCTAAGTCGAGCAAGACCAGTTGTGGTTTCTCTTGCTTTAACAGACGCCAATAAGCCGATTCGCTATCAGCTGTTCCTATGATCTGAGCTTCAGGTATATCAGTACGCAGAATGCCTTCAGTTCCACGCAATTCGAGAGGCACATCTTCCACTATGATTACTTTGAATGGTTCCATCTTGATATGGTTATAGTTATTATGTTGATATTATCTAAGTCGTTGTATCGTCCTTGCGTCATACTGATGCCGCATCTACGACGGTTGGTCTGTTCGCCATTGTCGCGCACAATCTGTCGACAGAGAAGGAATGGCACGTTAGCAACATCAGCGTCAAAGATATTCTGACCTTCCGCTAAGGGCGATTTCCAATGCGGCAAGGGGATGTCCAACACGGCGTAAAGAGGATTAGGAGACGATACATATATCGTTAAGGGGTGAGTGTCGTTAGTCTCTTTGAGGATATCAAAGAGATAGGTAAGCATGGTTTGATCTCCTAATAGGCTTATCTCTGAAGCGGAGGGGTCTGTTTCGTCATCATTTCTTTCTTTAAGAATAGTATCTTTAGGTACAATCTCTTTTAACGGAACAGGCTTACAAGCCAACTTTATCATCTTGACTTGTTCCATAATCTGCAGACAAAGCACCTGATAGAGTTCTTTATAATAGACGGACAAGCCATTGAGCTCTTCACAGAAGTCAGCGTATTCGTCCTCATTAAACGTTTGATTGTCAATCGCGTTTCGATAATTCTCCAACAGATTGGATATGCGCGACGGATAATACATCGTCTCGTGCTTCAAGGTAGAAAGACTATTGTCCATCACGTTGTTACATACATGGAGGCGTTGGTTTTCCATTTGGACACAGTGCATCTTATCCTTGGCGAGCTCTAGTTGCAGTTTATGCGTCTTATAGGAAGCCAAGCAATCTTTAAGCGATTGCTTGATCTGTTCCACTATTCGGTACAACGGATTGGGCAATCGGCTGAATGTCATCTGCTCCACCTTTCTTACCTTGACCTCTATCGAATCTTTTCCAATCAAGATATTGTTCATCTGCTTGATACGATTGACGCAATAGATATAGTAAAGATGGTTCTTGTAATAGATAAAATAGAACGCTGGGAAGATGGATAAGAACAATAGGACTAGCAACACCATGGCTATCTCTTTATTGTTCTCGGTTCGCTGCATCATTTTACAATAGTTGCTGAGCGTGTTATCGGATGATATCTCCTTGAAGAGTTGGGTGTACACTTTATTATTATAATGATACAAGTCCCATTGATGAAGCGCCAAAGCCGCCACTGCGGTCTCGTTTCGGATGTCTAGGATAATGCCGAAATTGGTCGACAAGCTATCTTTGAGCCATTTGATTTCGGCTGGCGTGATCGATGTACCGCCTTGTTTGATCATCAGATTTTTGCCATTGGGATGCTCTGAAAGGTAATATTGGTTGAGCATCTCACGACAACTATCCGCAAAAAGGAGCGTCTTGGCATAGGTTCCGTTGATGTTGCTGAAGTAAGCCGAGTCGGCATAGGCATTGGCGCGGCCTAAGAGATCGATACTGTCAGCCGCGGTTGCAGCATAGGATTGCGTTCCACACAAACCCATCATCACCATCAAGGATACCATTCCACGCACGATGCCCTTGGGAAGGCGGAAATAGAAACGAGACCCTTTGCCTTCTTCACTATCCACGCCTAATGCACATACGGAGAACAAACTACTGGTCTTCTTGTATTTATTGATGATTCCCATGCAGTTTTTCAGTCCAAAGCCATGCGAGCGGTTCTGTTCTGATCTATGAGAAGCCTCATCATTATCATTAATAGGTTTGATATCAAAGAGATGAGCGGTTTGTGCTTCGGTCATTCCCTCGCCATTATCGGCGACGGAAACCTCCACATAAGCCGACTGCTCTAGCGCTTTAATGGTTATCGTTCCCCCCTTCGGCGTAAACTTTCGGGCATTATCAGCTAGCGTATTGAGCATAAATAGCGTAAGCGTTCGGTCAGCTTTGACCCAAGCGGAAGTGGGCTGGATATCTAAGGTGATGCCTTTCAGCTGGAAACTAGCCTGCGAATGTGAAAGGAAATCGAATAGTTCTTGCATCTTAAAGCTTTCGATACGGATCTGCAATTGTCCTTCACGAAGCTTAATCCAACGCGTGAGCATGATGTTCGTGGTGATAATCTGTTGCACAAGATCATCGATGTACTTATATCGATCTTCGTCTATCCTAGCTGGAGTGGCGTTATTACATGCTCCATGCAGCTTTCGCACCTCGTACAACATTCTGTCTATCAATGGCAACACGCTATTAACCAACGCCACTTTAGCACGTTGCTCTAGGTATCGACGCTTTTTCTTTTCTAGATTAATGAGTTCTATATCGCTCTTTTCCACCATTTCGAGATACCGTTCTTCTTGGTTTGCCATCTCCTGTTGATTAGTCTTCTGCCATTGAAGGAGCGGAGCAAGAAGCCTACTAAATGTCTGTCGGTCCCCATTCTTATATCTTAACCAAACAAAAACGATCAATAATCCCACCACAATGATTATTGCTGCGATCACAGCAATAATCATTCGGTTTTGCTCTTGGACCGTTTGGCGAAGATAATCGGCTCTTGATTCATAGAAGCGATCTTGCCTAGTGTTCTCTTGTAGGTCTAGGTAAAGGTTTCGATTATAGTCACTTGAAGGCTTATCGTTCATGGCCGAATAAACCAAACAGAGTTGCTCGCGAATCGAAGCCACCATTTCAGGAGTCTGATTAATAACGGTATCGTTTTGCAAAGCGTTCTGAAGACATATCAAAGCCGATGGATAATCATTGATTTGCCAGTAACATGAAGCTAGCGTACGTAACGCACCAGCTTGCTGATACACGTCGCCATATTCAGTAAAGAGGCTTAGGGAGCGCTGTGCAAGGTTGCCGGCTAACAACGACTCCGGCATTTTGTCAACGTTCAACGTCTTGATATCGCGTGGATTATCTTTGATCAACTGCTCTCCGACGTCAGTCATCATCAGATGTTCGCTGATGGCTTGCAGACAATTGGCTATCCAATAGACATACCCTGCGTCCTCTGCTAGATGATAACTTTGCATCAAATAATCGAACTCAGCTTGACTGATATCTTGCTGCGAGCCTTTGTCTATAAGTCCACCTGAACCTAATGCATAATAATAGTTGACCAATTGGGCTGTATCCAATCGCAAATCATTGAATGTAGAAAGGCTATTGACGGCTGATTTGCTTTGATAATCTTGTCCGACATAATAGAAATAGACCGAGTTGACCAACTGAAACTCGGAGTAAGCATAGGCATATCGACAAGTTTGCCGTTCTGAAAGCTGATTTTTCTCTTCCTCTATACGCCTTATACGTAGCAAGGCAGCTTGGCGAAAGTCATAAAACTCCTTGTTTCGAGCTCTACGTTGACACAACCGCATCTGTTGTACATCCGCCACCAACAACTCCAGTTGATTATCGGTTAAGGCATAAATGCTATCTAGACAAGCCTTTGCTTTATCATAACGCATCCGCTTAATATAAACAAAAGCCTTGTTGTTAAGGGCTTCCGCATATCCAGAGGAATAGCCAGCGGATTGCTTTTGCGCCTTCAACGCATACCAGAACGTAGAATCTAAGCTTCGATAATGATACGAATAGGACATATCGTTCATGGCATCAGTGTTCTGCTGCTTGGGATTGGTACACCCCACCCCAATGCAGACAAGGAGCACTGCGATGCTTAATAACCGGATGTCAAACCTCTTCGATATCATAATTAGCAAAGGTACGGCATTTTTCTTAATTTAGCAATGACTTTATTATGAAATTTCACCTAATTATAAAAAACGCTCGGGGTTTGAGTTCGAATCAGAATATTATTAGTACATTTGCATCACAAGGGGAATGTAAACGAACAGAAGTAGATGAACAAAAAGATAAGAATCAAAGATATAGCTTTACGAGCAGGTGTTTCAGTGGGAACGGTAGACCGCGTTCTGCACAATCGACCTAACGTTTCAGAAAGCGCGATGAAGAAAGTGCAGTCTGCGCTACGTGATATGGACTACCAGCCCAACGTCTACGCTAGCGCTTTGGCATACAACCGTTCTTTTAGCATTATCTGTTTGATGCCACAGCATGAGAGCGAAGCCTACTGGGACGAGGTGGAAGAAGGTCTGATGAAGGCTATAAGCTTCAGACGCGACTTCCATGTTGAGCTCAAGATGATCTACTATAACCGCATGGACGAAGTGTCGTTTGATGACGCTTGTAGCGACTGTATGCTTCAGAATCCCAGCGGCGTGATCCTTGTTCCTACCTCTAAAGACAAGTCATTGCAGTTTGCCAATGACCTACACGAACAGAACATTCCGCTCATCTTGCTCGACTCGTACATCGAAGAGCTCAATCCGTTAGCTTTCTTTGGTCAAGACTCGTTCCATAGCGGTTACTTTGCGGCAAAGATGCTGATGCTCATCGCACCTAACGAGACCGATCTCATGATTATGAAGCGCGCCAAGAAGGGTGTATCCGCTACTAAACAACAAGAGAATCGTGAGGTTGGGTTCAAACATTACATGAAGAAACATTTCCCAAAAGTTAAGATTCACGAACTGCTTCTGCCTCTAGGCGGAGACGCCAAAGCGTGTAACAAAGCGCTTACACGATTCTTTGAGACGCATAAGCAAATCCGTCATGGCATCACATTCAACTCTAAGGCATGGATTGTGGGAGAATATCTTCTGCAAAACAACCTTACTGACATAAAGATTATGGGCTATGACGTTGTTCAGCGCAATGCCGCTTGTATGCGAGAAGGCAGCATCTCGTTCTTGATAGCCCAACATGGGTATATGCAAGGTTACCTAGCTGTTGACTCTATGTTCCGTTCCATTGTGCTCAACCAAGAAGTTCGTTGTATCAATTATATGCCGATAGAGCTCCTTTCCAAAGAAAACATCGACTTCTATCAGCGTTCCACTATTTAAAAACATTCATACCACATGACACAAACGAGTATAGGAAAGAAAAAAGGATTATTGGCATTAAGTCCGTTATTGCTATTTATAGTCTTGTATCTTGTCACTTCCATTATAGCGCAAGACTTCTACAAGATTCCAATAACCGTAGCATTTATGATCTCAAGCATCTACGCCGTGGCTATAAGTAGCGGAATGCCCATCGCCAAACGTATCACGTTATATAGCAAGGGAGCTGGCGCTGAAAACATGATGCTCATGCTTTGGATCTTTGTTCTTGCGGGGGCATTTGCCAATTCGGCCAAAGAGATGGGATGTATAGATGCCACCGTCAACCTTACTTTGGCTTTACTACCTGCTCACATGATTCTTGGCGGCTTGTTCTTAGCGGCTTGTTTCATCTCTTTAAGTATAGGAACAAGCGTGGGAACCATCGTAGCGCTCACCCCCATTGCCGCCGGCATTGCCTCATCCACGGGTTCTTCCATACCGCTAATGGTTGGCGTCATTGTGGGCGGAGCCTTCTTCGGTGACAACCTTTCGTTTATCAGTGACACCACGGTGGTAGCAACACGCACCCAGGGGTGTAATATGAAGGACAAGTTTCGCGTCAATCTCTTTATTGTAGCACCAGCTGCACTCTTGATTTTCGGCTTATATCTACTGCTGGGGAGCAATGTGCATGCACCGGAAAGCCTCCAAGAGGTCAACTATCTGAAGGTTTTGCCCTATCTCGTTGTGCTAGTTTGTGCCGCATGTGGCATGAACGTCATGGTGGTACTGGTGATAGGCCTAGCGCTAACCGGCGTCATGGGCCTTGCAACACAGTCGTACGACATCTACGGATGGTTTGGAAGCATGGGCGATGGCATCATTGGCATGGGCGAACTGATCATCATCACCATGATGGCAGGTGGATTGTTGGAGATTATCAAGATCAATGGAGGTATCGATTTCATCATACAAAGGATCACCAAACACGTCAGTTCGAAACGCGGCGCAGAGCTTACGATTGCTTTCTTGGTAAGCCTTGTAGACATCTGCACGGCCAACAACACGGTTTCCATACTCACCGTAGGCGGCATTTCCAAACAGATCTGTGACCGATTTGGCGTTGACAATCGTAAAACGGCAAGCATCCTAGACACCTTCTCTTGCTGTATGCAAGGCATCATCCCATATGGTGCCCAACTGCTTATGGCTGGCGGACTGGCTCATCTCAACCCCATCAATATCGTCCCCTACCTCTACTATCCCTTCACCATCGGTATTTGCGGTTTGTTGGCGATCTTGTTTAGATACCCGAAGCGTTTCAGCTGATATGGTTTTAATGTTCAATTTGATTGCAATGCGGTTATGGATATAATACAAAGAAACTTTTTCCATCTTCTCAGTGCGGGTGCTTTCAACGAGGTAAGTAGCATCGAGAAGATGTCCAACTTTAAGTGGAACAGATTGTTTCAGATTGCGAAGGTACAAGATGTGGTAAGTTTTGTCACGCTTGGCATCAACCGCTATACCTCAGACAAGGAGCTAAACCTATCCACCCAACTGATAGAGGAGATACGCAACTACCAAGCTAGCTATCATGAAGACGACTTCATGCAGATGCTAAACACCCAAGCTCGTATGAGCACCAGCTATTTCAATCATAAGCTGAAGACCATTCTTGACCAAGAACGACACAACATTGACACCTCCCTAGAAGCCATGACCTTGCTAAAGATCATCGTTTACAATGAGCAGATACTTCTTAACTATGGTGCAAGCCTCAAAGGTATCATCATGCTGGGTCTATACCTACGCAACAAAGGGGACAAAGTGGACTTCGTAAAACTAGATTCATGGTTAAAACAACTACGACTCAAACGCATGGCGCAGTTGCAAGGAAACATTCTGATGACGTTCTTTGGCTTTGAGCAAGATGAGATTCCCTTTGTGGAGAATCAAGAAACCAAAGCATATAGCTTGACACTGAAGACGATGGACAAGCTGGTTAAAGATCCAGCCAACGAGTGGCATTTTAAGGAAAACTCTTTAGGACTGGTTCAGAACAACACCTCCATCCTGCGCCGAAACCTCCGTCGTAACATGAGATACTTCAGTTATGTGCCCATTGAGTCGACGGTCAACTTTGTTTCCAACTTTGTTAGGAGTATGTCGGAGATAGAAGAATAAGATGTAAAGCCTATGATTAGAAGATTCTAACGTAGGCTTTATTTGACTAGCGTTTCTATCTCGCTTGGTGTTTTGCGTTTCAGCACCTCTAGGTCAAACTCCTTTCCTGGCACAATACCATTGGCGCGAAGGATGTTTTCTACCGTTAACCGAGCCAGTTCGGGATGATTGTTCTCATCACTTAGGTGACAAAGCCACACCTTACGTAACAATGGAGTGGCATTCTCCACCAAGGCAGATGCACATTCCTCGTTGCTCAAGTGACCTTTCTCGCTTAATATTCTCCTCTTGAGATGCTCTGGATAAGGTCCGTTGAGCAACTTCTCTCTTTCATAGTTGGCTTCTAGAATGAGATAATTCACAGAACGGATACATTGTTTCACCTCCTCGGTTATGTGGCCGCAATCGGTTACGATACCAAAGCGCACACCTTGACATTCGATTATATACCCCACGCAGTCCGTGCTGTCATGTGGAATGGCGAAGGGTGTCACCATAAAGGAGCCTATCTGCGTAGGAACGCCTTTCTCAAAGCACCTTACTAAGGTCTTGTCAATCTTCTTTCGCACGCACCAGTTGCCCATAATACCTTCATGAACCAACTTGGTAGAATAGACTGGTATATTAAATTCGCCGCTTAACGAGCCAACCGACTTGACGTGATCGGCATGATCATGGGTGAGCAAGATATGATGCACCATCGATATATGCATTCCATAGTTATGAAAATGCTTCTTCAAGGTGCGAGCACCCACACCGCAGTCGATCATCAAGCAATCGTCTTCAGTGTAGAGGAGATAGCAATTTCCACTACTACCACTTCCGAAAGAAATGTATTTGAGCATATATTCTTATTTGAAATGCAAATTTAGTAAAAAGATTTGAAACCATCCACATGACAATCGGATTTATCGCACGGCATGGGACAAATATTTTATCACATCACGAAGATAAGTGAAGATGTAACACTGAATCAGAAATGAATCGTCAGACCATCATAAGCTAGATGCACATTGGATGGTAGCAAATTGCTTGCCTGCTGATGCAAACCTATATCGTGACACATATGAATGAGATAAGTGTGCTTCACACCAAGCATTTCGGCAAACTTGATGGCATCCGAAACTAGCTGATGCGAATGGTGCGGTTTCTTCCATCGCAGGGCATTGACCACTAACGTCTCCACACCTTTCATATAAGGAAGCTCCGATAGGTCCATGCTTTTCATATCGGTGATATACGCCAACTTACCCATACGATAACCCAAGATGGGCATCTTGTCATGCATCACCGTGAAGGGTATCACCTCCACATCCTTAATCAAGATAGGTTGGTGTGGCTTAACCTCATGCAGCGCAAGCTTGGGAACACCTGGATAGAGATGTTCAGCAAAACAATAGGGCATATGTTCACGCAAGGAACGACATGTGCCATGGTTAGCAAAGATATCAATATCGCCAAATCGGCAATAGGGGCGCAAGTCATCTATACCGCCTACATGGTCATAATGGACGTGCGTCAGCAAGACTGCATCAATCCGTTGGAAAGGTATCCGCAAGGCTTGTTGCCTAAAATCAGGTCCACAATCAATGAGGATCTGTGCATGATGATGCTCAATGATAGCCGATGTGCGTAGTCGCTGATCATGCGGATCACGGCTTTGACACACCTCACAGGTGCATCCAATAACAGGCACACCACACGATGTACCTGTTCCTAAGAATGTCAGACTGCTCATAAGACGTTCACCTCTGGATGGATATCTATGCCGAAGCGTTCTCTTACGTCATCTTGGATGGCATGATAAAGCGCTACCACCTCTGCACCCGTAGCTCCACCATAGTTGACCAGCACCAAGGCTTGCTTCTCATACACCCCTACGTGGCCCTGACGTTTGCCTTTCCAGCCACATTGTTCTATCATCCATCCTGCCGGAATTTTATACCTTGCCTCGCCCATCTCATAGTAAGGCATGGCGGGATATTGACGTTGTATGCGCTCAAAGGTATCCTGGTCTACCACAGGATTCATGAAGAAGCTGCCCGCATTGCCTATTTCTTTCGGATCAGGCAACTTGGATTGGCGTATCTCCGTTACCACATTGTATATATCTTTAGCCGAAGGCTCTGTGATACCTTTCTCCTCTAAGGTCTTGGCAATATTGCCATAGGTTATCTGCGATTGGAATTCGGCTTTCAACTGATACACCACTGAGGTGATGAGATATTTGGCTTTCCAGTCTTTCTTGAATCGGCTATCTCGGTATCCGTACTGACACTCGGCATTGGTAAAGGTTCGTGGCTCTCCTGTAGCAATCTCTACCACATTCACCGCCTTGATTACGTCCTTGGCTTCCGCACCATATGCACCGATGTTCTGCACGGCGCTCGAACCACATTCGCCCGGAATAAGCGCCAAGTTCTCTACGCCGTTGAGGTGATTCTCTACGCAATAGGCCACAAAATCGACCCATTTCACAGCGGCGCCACACTCCACGCAATGGTCAGGCAATGGTTTGATATAGTCAATGGCGGCATGAACCATGGTGCCATGATAATCTTGCGTAAGCAGAAGGTTGCTTCCCTCGCCTATTATATAATAAGGTGTAGCGCTGGAAGTCAACCGATGAGCCACCTGTTGTGCCTCTTCCACGTTGTGATACTCGACGAAAGTGTCACAAGCCACATCTATTCCGAAGGTGTTATGAGACAATAGGCTGTAATGATGATACTCGTTCATGTGATCAGAATGCATTGATTTTTACCATTCTCCACTTGCCGTTACGTTTCTTAAATACCAGTTGAGTCTCTATACCATTAGAGAGTCCGCGGAACGACAATATCTTCTGCGAGTTTTTCGAATACTTCTGTCCATAACGGATATTGTATATCAAGCCTTGAGGCAGTTCGGGTAAGAAGGTGCTCCACTCCTCGGCAGGAATCGTGGTATTGATGTTGCTGGTTTCTTCACCATTAGGATCAGGACCCGAATAGCGCAGAGGATCGTCCACAGCACCGCTTCCGTTGCTAGCGAAGAACGAGTTGAGGAACGTTAAGAACGACGCGTTAGCATGATCCTTGAAGCTCATATTGCGTATACTGTTCATCCGCCACTTGCCATCTTGATGGTCAAACACGTACTGCTCCACCATTCCTTCATGCAGATGTATCTTTTCCACGATTACGCTATCAAGCTTTGTGGATTTGGCATCTGCCATCTGAGCTGCATTGTCAAAGATGAGCGTGTAATATTGTTGACGCATAAAGAAGTGGTCCGTCTTCCACTGACTGCGTTGTAGGTAGCTTACCTTGTTACCTGTGATCACTGGCAAAGGAAAGACGATACGGCTGCGTTGCAACTTCTTATTGGCTATGAAATTGAAAAAGAAATCGTCAAACAACTGGTCGGCTGCCTTTGGCATCGGTGTTTCTTCAATGATCTTGGCTATGGTATCAGCATGCGTGGTGTCGGCTACCGTATCGGTATCAACCACAACCGTTGTGTCCTCCACCTTCTCGGGCTTCTTATCTGTACACCCCGTTGACATAAAGAGTGTAAAAGCCCACACCATAATGAATAGTAAAAATAACTTTCTCATTATTATAACGTACTAATATATGATTTGAAATGCAAAGTTAGAGTAAACTAAAGACACTGCAAAATAAAAATGCCAATTATTTTTTGTTATTCATCCGATTTCAGTAACTTTGCACAAAAAGATAATTGATATGTTATTAGAAAAGATAGAAACTCTTATCAAAGAAGTAAATAATCTCACGGCGCAAACGTCTGAAGATGTCGAAAAGCTACGTATAAAATATCTTAGCCGTAAGGGACTTATCAACGATTTAATGGGCGCTTTCCGCGAGGTACCTTCTGATCAGAAGAAAACTATCGGTATCAAGATTAACGAACTCAAGACTCTTGCTCAAAGCAAGTTTAACGAACTAAAAGGCCAACTGGAGACACAAGAAGCTCAAAGCAGCGATATCGACCTGACTCGCACCCCCTACCCTGTCGCTTTGGGCACACGTCACCCACTGACTATCGTTAAGAACGAGATCATTGACATCTTTGGCAGAATGGGATTCACCCTCTATCAAGGTCCAGAGATCGATGATGATAAGCACGTCTTTACGATGCTCAACTTTGCCGCAGACCATCCAGCTCGTGATATGCAAGATACATTCTTCATCGAGCAAAGCGACAAGAACGATGTAACGAAGAATGTGCTTCTGCGTAGCCACACTTCGGGCGACGAGGCCCACTATATGGAGACACACGAGCCTCCTATCCGCGTATTGTGCCCTGGCCGCGTATATCGCAACGAAGCCATCTCTGCTCGCGCCCACTGCTTCTTCCACCAGGTAGAAGGTCTATATGTGGACAAAGGTGTAAGCTTCACTGACCTCAAGCAGGTGCTCTTGACATTTGCTAGAGAGATGTTTGGCGCTGACACCAAGATTCGTCTTCGCCCAAGCTACTTCCCATTCACTGAGCCTAGCGCTGAGATGGATATCTCTTGTAACATCTGCGGTGGTGAAGGTTGCGGATTCTGCAAGCACACCGGATGGGTTGAGATCCTGGGGTGCGGAATGGTTGACCCACATGACCTAGAGGCTTGTGGCATCGACTCTACCGTCTACACGGGTTACGCTTTCGGTATGGGTGTAGAGCGTATCGCCAACTTGAAATATCGTGTTAGTGACCTCCGCCTATTCTCCGAGAACGATACACGATTCCTCAGAGAGTTTGAGCTAGCATAGGTTTCTAGCCAACAGAATAACAACAATATCGGTTTCCATCACTAAGCAATGAGTATGGAAACCGATATTTTCGTTTTTGACGAATCCTCATAATCATCCTATCTACATCCTATAAGATTGCTTTCATCTTATCAAAGGTGAAGCATGACATCCTCTAAGCGGCTCTTCTGCAAACAAAATTAGTTTATTTTTCTTCCAAAAATAAATTAATTCTTCCTATAAATCAATTTAATTTCCCTCAAGGGACGTTCCGTTTAGCTACATCAAAGGACTGATATGATAAGACGAAACAGCTCCTTCGACCAGTTAGCGCTCCCATTCTCAGAATCTTGTATCACAACGCTTCAAGTGCATCTCAAGCTCTAACTTCGTTAGCGTGTGCATTGACTATGAAGCCAAAAAAGGCTGACATGCCATAAGAAGTGCCAGCCTTAATTGGCGTCTAACAAATCGTTGTCTAGCAAAATAGAGAAAGACAGAATTGCTACTCGTTATAGAAAAGAATTTCAAAGTGTACAAAATATGATTGCTGACCATAAAGCGGTTTCCATTAAAATGTGTGCCTTTGCTCATAGTTACGTATTTACTTTACAATAACAAAGGTAACTAAAAAGGGCTGAAATCCATGCGAGGATTTCAGCCCTAATCTACCTTAATATCAAAGTTCTACCGAATAGCAATAACAAAATATAAATCCACAAACCGAATATTAATTCTTAGCAAAGGATTTCTCCGATTTTTATTTGTACCTTAGCCTTTAAATAGGGTCTGCTAATTAACTCCGAGTGCGCAAACTTGTGGAGCGATAAAAATGTCC
>CAVJZR010000003.1:0-95956 GCA_963654235.1 Bacteroidaceae bacterium
TAGAGCAACTGACTCTTAATCAGTGGGTCTAGGGTTCGAATCCCTAAGGGTGTACAAGTTGCACGAGAGAGAAGCTTTTTATAAAGTTTCTCTTTTTTGTTTTTATGCCTTCTTCAAGCTTTCTCCGGCACTTGGTGATGATGTTGTGTTGGATAGAAGCAAACGTTTAGGGAATCTTGCAGAATCGTTTTGAAATCTTGTGGAAACGTTTTGGATAGATGAGAGGATGTTTATCGGCTTCCACTTGACAAATGTCAAGGATATCGCAATGAACTCTGACTAAATGCATTGATAAGCGTCAAGAGTCTTGACGCACGTCAAAAAGAAGCAAGATTTTTACAATCTATCATTGAAAATGTTGTCAAGGTCTGCAGGAGTGTGTACCTTTGCAGTGTCATAAGACGAAAGATTGTTTAGGTTAGTAGTAATAGATTTTAGGTTTTTAGTTATTTTATTAAGGTAGAACAAAGGCGATTGTTCAGGTAACCGATAGGTTATTAAGTTCAAAGGTATTTTAGATTGTTAGTGAAAAAGGATAACAGTAAGATGCAAGATTAATGGGGAACGCCGAGAGGCGTGAACCAACAATCGCGCAGATTTTAAACGAAAGTAATTCAAAACGTCATAAGGCAGAGCTACAAAGCTCTGCTTTTTTGTTGTATACCATCGTCATGCCATGGCGTCGGAGTGGTTATAGAAAAAAGAAACAGGAGATAAACATCCATGTACGGTGCTTATCTCCTGTTTCTCCTGACGGGGGATGCGGATTATTTTCCGTGGTGTTCGTCAGAAACGGTCAACTTCTTGCGTCCTTTAGCACGACGAGCAGCCAACACGCGGCGGCCGTCTTTAGTTGCCATTCTCTGGCGGAAGCCGTGCTTGTTTACGCGACGGCGGTTGTGAGGCTGAAATGTTCTTTTCATTTTGCTTTATTTATTTTTTATTGTTATTACTTGTTTGAGCGTGACGCAACCTTAAGAAGAGTCTACGTTACGGGCTGCAAAGGTACTTATTTTTTTTTATCTCGCCAAACAAACCATGTTTTTTAGTAATGTAAAAGCGTTTTTTTGAGTAAATAATCGTGATTCTTTCCATTTTTAGTCTGATAGGAACGGTCTTGTCATGATAAAAGTAAGCATTTCTCTTTGTATTTCAGCGGATTTGCAGTATCTTTGCAGACGCAAACAAAACACAGACTTGCAACAAACAATAAATTTTGATATAAAGAAGTTATGATTAATTCACAGGAAATCAAAATCGGAACATGTATCCGTCTTGATGGAAAGATTTGGACTTGCATTGACTTTCAACACAGAAAGCCAGGAAAAGGTAACACCGTGATGATTACCAAGCTTAAGAACGTGTCTGATGGTCGCGTGTTGGAACGTACCTTCCAGATTGGCTTCAAGCTTGAGGATGTTCGCGTAGAGCGCCGTCCTTACCAGTACCTCTATGAAGACGCTACTGGTCGTATCTTTATGAACCAAGAGACCTTCGAACAGATTCCTATCCCTAACCATCAGATTACTGGTGTAGAGTATATGAAGGAAGGTGACGTGGTAGAAGTGGTTACCGATACCTCTGATGGTACCATCCTGCTTGCCGAGATGCCTGTGAAGACACAGCTTACCATCACTCACAGTGAGCCAGGTGTGAAGGGTAACACCGCTACTAACGCCACTAAGCCAGCTACGCTTGAGACAGGTGTAGAGGTACGCGTGCCTTTGTTTATCAATGAAGGTGAAACTATCCTCGTTGATACACGCGACGGAAGCTACCTCGGTCGTGTCAATGCTTAATTGATATAAACAGATGTCTGACGCCAAAGGAGTGTGAAAGCATGTCCTTGAGCCAGGCATCTGTTTTTCTTTTTTACCTATTTGAGGTCTTCATTTGACCTCGCCTATCCTTGACTCTCTTTCCAGTTGACCTATGAAATACAGCATAATCGTTCCCGTATATAACCGTCCCGATGAGGTGAAGGAGCTCCTGGAGAGCCTTACACAGCAAGAAGAGCGCTCGTTCGAAGTGATCATCGTTGAAGACGGATCACAAGTGACGTGTAAGGACGTGTGTGAAAGCTTTGCTGACAAACTGCCTTTGCGTTATTATCCCAAACCCAATTCGGGTCCAGGACAGAGCCGCAACTATGGCGCAGAGCGTGCACAGGGCGACTATCTGCTTATTCTCGACTCGGATGTGGTGCTCCCCGAGGGTTATCTCAAGGCTATCAGCGAAGAGCTTGAACGTCAACCGGCTGATGCCTTTGGTGGTCCAGACTGCGCGCATAGCTCGTTCACGCCGACGCAGAAAGCCATTTCTTATTCTATGACCTCCTTCTTTACTACCGGAGGTATCCGCGGTGGCAAAAAGAAACTGGACAAGTTTTATCCCCGTTCGTTCAACATGGGCATCAAACGGGAGGTCTATCTCAAACTGGGAGGATTCTCCAAGATGCGCTTCGGAGAAGATATCGACTTCTCTATCCGTATCTTTCAAGCCGGATGTCAATGCCGTCTCTTCCCCAAAGCATGGGTTTGGCATAAGCGCCGTACCGATTTCAGGAAGTTTTGGCGGCAGGTCTACAATAGCGGAATAGCCCGAATCAATCTCTATAAGAAATATCCCGAATCCTTAAAGCTAGTGCATCTGCTACCCATGGTGTTCACGTTGGGTGTGGCGGGGCTATTGTTGTTATGTCTTGTGGGCATAGTGCTAGGCTTGGCGGCCCTTGTTCAGGGAACCTCTTCAGCTCTTGGATGGACGTTGGCGGGCGTGGCGTTGCTGCCTTTGGTGCTCTATTCGTTGCTAATCTGTGTGGATAGTGCACGGCTGAATCATAGTATGAAGATAGGATGGCTGAGCATTCGTGCCGCATTTATCCAACTCACGGGTTATGGCTGTGGCTTCTTAGAAGCATGGTGGAAGCGTTGCGTGAAAGGCCAAGACGAGTTTGCGGCTTATCAACACAACTTCTACGCATAACCATTGATACATTCTAGGATAATAGATGGAAAAGAAACTGGGTATCAAAGAATGGGCAGAGGATGATCGTCCGCGCGAGAAACTGCTCCGCTCGGGCGTCGGAAGCCTGTCCAATGCCGAACTATTGGCTATCCTCATAGGCTCTAGAACCACTAAGATGACCGCAGTGGAACTGATGCAAGAGGTGCTAGCAGCGAGCAATAACAATCTCAACACCCTCGGAAAGAAAACGCTCTACGAGCTGATGCAGCATAAGGGAATAGGCGAAGCCAAAGCGATGACCATCCTTGCGGCATGCGAACTGGGTAAGCGGCGGGCTGCCTCGTCAGCCGAGGAACGTCTCACGCTGAGCTCGGCAGACGATATCTATGCGCTGATGCACCCCAAAATGCAAGACCTAGACGTAGAAGAAGGATGGGTGCTGTTGCTCAATCGCAGTTGTAAACTGCTCGAAGCCAAATGCATATCGCACGGCGGACTAACCGAAACGGCCGTTGACGTGCGCATCATCATCCGTGAAGCCCTCATGAAGAACGCCACCGTGATTGCGTTTTGTCACAATCATCCTAGCAATAATCGTCATCCCAGCACCCAAGATGACAATCTGACCCAACGAATAAAGCAGGCTTGCGAGCTGATGCGTATCTATTTCCTAGACCATCTCATCATCACCGATGGCGGATATTATAGTTATCACGACCACGGCAAAGTGTGATAACAAGACCATAATACACCTATCTATGCACAATCTATCCCAAACAACACCCTCTCAGACATCTATACCCAAACCCTTACACCTCTTCTTGTGTCGCTGGCTCACCCCCTTGGTGAGCGTGTTGCTGCTTGTGGCAGTGGCTGTAGTGGCGCTCGTGGCAGAGAGCGACTACCTTTATAGGGTGCAAGAACTCAATCTCTTCCTCACCTCTTGGCAGTATTTTGCCGATCAGATGGCAGCTCCCGCAGGTTGGTTGTCGTGGTGCGGCTCTATGCTCACGCAGCTATTCTACATCCCCTGGTTAGGTATCGCCGCGTTGGTGGTGCTTTGGGGCGCGCTCATCTCGCTCATTAAGCACACCTTTAGTCTATCGGGTGGATGGTCCACGTGGGCGCTCTTGCCAGTTGCTTTCCTTGTGATCAGTTGCTTTCACCTAGACTATTGGATCTATTATCTGAAGCTTCAAGGCTACTTCTTCGCCGGTACTATAGGTTCGCTATGCATGATAGGACTGGTAAAAGGTTATCGATGGGTGGAACATCGCAGCATCCTTGCACCTTTATATATCCTTGTTGCCGCCATCGTGGGTTATGTCTTGGTGGGCGCTTATGGCGAAATGGCATTGCTCCTGATGGCCTTGCTTGCCGCATTCAGTGGGCTATCAACCAAGCAGAAAGCCATCTATGTGGGTTGTGCGGTGCTTGCGGGTGTCGTCGTTCCACAGGTTTGCTATCAGTGGATATATTGCCGTACGGCTTTGTGGCGTCTCTACTGGGTGGGCATACCGCTGTTCTGTGTGGATGGCAAGTGGTATCTGCCTTATTATCTGCCTTATGTTTATATGGTGGTGGTGTTACTCTTGATGTGCGTTGTGGCTCATCGCAAACCGCAGTTGCGCCACCGCGGAATGGCCATCGCTCTATATCTCGTTCCTATTCTCGTCTCTGTGGCATACGTTTGGACGGGTTGGTACAAGGATACCAACTTCCATACGGAACTCGCCATGAGCCGTGCCATCGAGCAACGCCAGTATGATGAGGCACTGGAGGCTGCTTCACAGGCACATCTTCCCACCCGTGCTATATGGACGATGAAGAACATTGCGCTCATGAACAAGGGCCAACTGGGCAATCAGATGTACCATTATCCCAACCAAAGTGTCCGAAGCAAAGCGCCATTCGATGTGAAGATGGTGCACACCGTGGGCAAATGGGTGTACCTTAGCTATGGTCAAGTCAACTACTGTTACCGTTGGTGCATGGAAGATGGGGTCGAATATGGATGGCGAATAGAAGATTTGGTACTCATGCTCAAGTGCTCTTTGCTTAATGGCGAGGACGCTGCAGCACGCAAATACGTAGATTTGTTAAGGAAGACATGGTTCTATAAAGGCCTAGCCGACCATTATGCAACATACATCCAGCATCCCGAGCGGGTGAAGAACGACCCCGAGCTAGCGCTGATTAAGCATCTTATGGGTACGGACAATCGTCTGACGAGCGACAATATGACCGCAACGGTCTATCTGCTCAACCACTTTGTGCATGTTAAGAGCACTGATCCGGTGTTGCAGGAACAAGCTTTGGCATGGTCATTACAATCGAAAGACTCGGCGCTGATTATCCCTCAGTATCAAGAATATGTACGGTTGCATCCTCATAGCGCCATTCCCACACACTACCAAGAAGCGGCGTGGTTGCTAAGTCAGCAAGGTGGCGAGGGCAAACTGGATCTATCAGGCGTCAGCGAAGAGGTAAAGCAGAGCTATGCGTCCTTTATGCAAGCGGCACAACAGTATCGCGGCATGTCGCTAGCGGAGGTTCAGAATGCTTTATACCCCTCGTTTGGCAACACTTACTATTATGAGTATCTACTCAACTCACCTCAAAAAGCGGAATGATGAAACACTTTCTCTCCTTTATATATACCCCCTTGTGCGTTGGTAAAGCGGTTTTGGCATGGCTCTTCGTGCTCGGTGCACTCGTAGGATGTGCCCCACAACCCGACCATCCCACCTCGGTCAATCAGCTGCCGAGCATTTTCCCCGACTACACGGACGTGACGTTGCCTCCGAATATCGCCCCGCTCAACTTCCAACTAACCGATTCGGCATCGGCAGTGAGCGTGGAAATCAATGGCGAAACCATCCTTAGCAACAACGGAAGCAAAGCTGTCTTTGATCCCGACGACTGGAAACAACTGCTCCAAAACCATCGCGGACAGGCCATTAAGGTCAAAGTCTATGCTCAATATGGTGACCAATGGCGTGCCTATAAGCCTTTTGCATGGACGATATCCAACGATTCGATAGACCCATATCTGAGTTATCGACTGATTTCGCCGTCGTATGTGAGTTACGAAGAACTCACGCTCAACCAGCGTTGCCTAGAGAATGACAAGGAGGAAGTGATGGTTGATAATATGCTTAGTAGCACAGAGGAGGAAGGACAATGTGTCAACTGCCATAGCTATCAGAACTATCGACCCGACCGAATGCAGTTTCATGCACGTCAGAACCACGGCGGCACCTTCATCATGGAGGGCGAAACGCGTAAGAAAGTGGCGCTCAAGGATGACAATATGCTCTCAGCAGGTGTCTATCCGGCATGGCATCCGCAGCTCAACCTGATTGCTTATTCGACCAATAAGACCGTGCAGAGTTTCCATACACGCGATATCAACAAGATAGAGGTGCTTGATGGCGCTAGCGACTTGGTGCTTTACGATGTGGATACGGATAAGATTACGACCATAGAAGCCCGAAACGATGAGTTTGAGACTTATCCTTCGTGGTCACCCGACGGCAGATATCTTTATTATAGCAGTGCGCATCTCGTCTATCCGGGCGATACCATTGACATCGCCTACGCCCTGCAGCACGCCAAGGAAATCAAGTATAACATCTACCGGAAGCCCTTTGATCCGCAGACTCGGCAATTTGGCCCTCGCGAACTGGTGTTTGCAGCCGATAGCATACACCAAAGCGCCACCTTGCCAAGGATCTCTCCTGATGGCAGATGGCTCCTTTTCTCGATGGGCAGTTATGGTTGTTTCCATATTTGGCATAAGGATGCCGACCTATGGATGATGGATTTGCAGAGCAAGAAGGCTGCTCCATTGACCGAAGCCAACTCCCCTGAGGCTGAGAGCTACCACACCTGGTCAAGCAATGGACGCTGGGTGGTGTTCTCATCAAGGCGTGATGATGGTGTGTACACGCGTCTTTACTTCACGCATATCGACCGCAACGGGCACGCATCCAAACCTTTTGAGTTGCCACAAAGCGACCCAGGCTATGCACATGAGCTGCTCAAGAGCTATAATATACCCGAACTGATGAAGGGACGCGTGGACCTTACACCTCAAGAAGCAGCTCGCGTGATGCGCTAAATGGTGCTAACGAATGTCTAGATCACACCAAACTGGTGTAGGAAGATAAGCAGAATACATACCGGACAGAAGTATTTCACCAGCACAAGCCAAGGCGAAAACAAGGTGCCTCTGAGCGTTCCATTATTCGTAAACTCGTCTTTGATCAGTTGGCGAGGGATATACCATCCCACAAACAAGCAGGTAAGGAAACCGCCAAACGGCAAGAAGATCTGTCCGGTAACAAAGTCGAATAGGTCAAACAAGGTCTTGCCGCATACCGTGAAGCCACTCCACACACCCAGCGAGAGCGAGCAAGCCGCACCAAAAACGCTTGTAGATACTGTAACAAGCGTTGCCGCACGCTTCCTGCTCAGGTGTAGCTCCTCTTCAAAGAACACCGTGCTCACCTCATGCAAGCTGATAAGAGATGTAATGGCAGCCAGTGAAAGCAACACGTAGAACGCCAATGACACGACGAATCCCACCACTTGCATACCGCTGAACGCTTTGGCAAACACATTAGGGAGCGTGATGAAGATCAGCGAAGGACCACTATCAGGGTTCACACCCACCGAGAAGGCAGCCGGGAAAATCATCAATCCCGCCAAGATAGCGATTATCGTGTCAATCACGGCAATCTGTATGGCCGACTTAGATAGGTTCGTCTGCTTGCTATAATAGGACGCGTAGGTGCAGATGCAACCCATCGCAATGCTCAGAGAGTAGAACGATTGGCCCAAAGCACCAAGGAACACGTTACCATCCACCTTGCTGAAGTCGGGCTTAAGGAGGAAACTGATACCCTTATCTGCCCCCGGCAGCAAGCACGATGCAACCACAACGATCAGCAATAATACAAACAATAACGGCATGAAGAGCTTCGATGCACGTTCGATACCGCCTTGTACACCGCGGATAATGACGAAATGCGTAGCCACCAGAATCATCACCGTCCATACCACAGGCTGCCAAGGGTTGGTGCTGAAGTCGCTGAAATACTGCGTTACCTCCGCTGACGTACCGCCAAGTTGGCCCGTTAAGGTGGCAAAGATATACTGCAAGCACCATCCCGACACCACGGCGTAATAGCTGGTAATCAAGAATCCGGTGAGCACTCCGAGACTTCCAATCCACTTCCACGCCTTTCCGTTGGCCAGTTTGGCATAAGCGCGTGCAGTGTTAGCAGCAGTATGTCGTCCAATGATAAACTCGCTGATCATGCAAGGGATGCCTAGAAGCAATACGCAACCTAAATAAATAAGGATAAAGGCAGCCCCTCCGTTCTGACCAGCCATATACGGAAAGCGCCACACATTACCCAAGCCAACAGCTCCTCCAGCCGTGGCGAGAATCATGCCGAGCTTGCTTCCAAAGTTACTTCGTTCTGTTTTTGCCATAATTTATTATCCTAAAAAACATTGCAAAAGTAATAAATAATTTGTACTTTTGTGCTCAATTTGATAACAAAATATAGAAAAATGTTTCAAAAAGCTACGAAATACCCATTTACAACGATACTTTTAGTGGTTATTTGGGTGCTTTGTTTCATCCCCATACCCGAGTCGCCGCTTAGTCATGTCAGCTTCATTGATAAGTGGACGCACATCGCGATGTACTTTGTTTTGTCGGTTTCGGTGATGTACGAGTACCAAAAAACGCATACAGACAATCTTGTTGCCAAGTATTCTCTGTATGCGTGGTTGCTCCCCGTGGTGATGGGAGGTGTCATAGAAATATTGCAAGCCACCTGTACGGGTGGTCGCCGCAGTGGCGAATGGCTTGATTTTGCGGCTGATGCCCTTGGTTCGACGATAGCGTTGCTTATCGGTATTCTTCTGGTAAGGTGTCGCGCCAAAGCTTAAAAGGGTAGGTGCGCATTCCCCGATTGTAGAAACGGGCATCACCAGTGACCTCTTGGCCGAGGAAGTCGGGGCGCTCAAAGGCTTCGTCAGCACTGCCAAGCTCCACTTCCGCCATCACTAAGCCCTCGTTGTCACCATAAAACTCGTCTACCTCAAAGGTGTGATTGCCATGCTTTATCAGGTATCTGCGCTTGTCAATCACGCCCGGTTCGCATAGCTTCATGAGGTTCTGGGCTTCGTCAAGGGTGATTTGCTTCTCAAACTCGTATCTTGAAAGCCCGCCATCGTGTGAGCGTCCCTTTATAGTAAGGTACGCCTCGTTGTCCCTTATGCGTATGCGCACGGTGTTTTCGGCCGCAAAGTAGCCTTGCGTGATGTGTGTGCTAGACATGGCTTGGTCTTTCCAAGGCATGCGTTTGTGTACAAGAAACTTGCGTTCTATTTCTAATCCGCTCATTTAAGCCGAAATTATTAAACTATAAACAAGGAAGCACAATCCTAGAAAGACCAATGCTCCGAATAGTCCGATTACCACTTTATTGGCTTGTTTCTCTTGTTGCTCATCGCGTTTCTTGCGATTCACTTTGCTCTTTTCACTCATAGCTTTATTGTTTTAGGTTAGGTCGCCCTGCCGCTACTTGGCTTGAGGGCAGTAAATGTATAGATTCGGGTCAACGTGTGACCCCGTTTAAGCTATTGAATAGTTGTGTGGTGGGGTGCAGCAGAGCTTATTGCTCCGTGTCGTCTTCGCTGGGAAATTCCATGAGAAAGGCTTTGATAAACTCGTCAATCTTTCCGTCCATCACGCCATCGACGTCAGATGTCTGATAGCCCGTACGATGATCCTTCACCCGTCGGTCGTCGAAGACATAGCTTCGGATCTGACTTCCCCATTCTATTTTTTTCTTTCCAGCCTCTATCTTGGCTTGTTCCTCCATGCGTTTCTTCATCGCACGGTCATAGAGTTGGCTCTTGAGGAGGAGCATAGCCTTAGCGCGGTTCTTGGGTTGGTCACGCGTTTCGGTGTTCTCGATGAGGATTTCCTCGTGCTCTCCGGTGTCGGGGTCTTCATATTGGTAGCGCAGACGCACACCCGACTCCACCTTGTTGACGTTCTGTCCGCCGGCGCCGCTTGATCGGAACGTATCCCAGCTCACCTTCGCGGGGTCCACATACACCTCAATGGTGTCGTCGACGAGCGGTGAGACAAACACGCTGGCAAAGCTCGTCATGCGCTTTCCCTGTGCGTTGAACGGACTCACGCGCACCAATCGGTGCACGCCATTCTCGCTTTTGAGGTATCCGTAAGCATACTCGCCGCCTTCGATGGTCATCTCTACGCTCTTGATGCCAGCCTCGTCGCCATCTTGTAGGTTGGTGATGGTGACCTTATAGCCGTGTGCATCACACCAACGCATGTACATTCGCATCAGCATTGACGCCCAGTCTTGGCTCTCCGTACCTCCAGCACCTGAGTTGATCTTGAGCACGGCTTCCATTGGGTCTTCCTTTTGACGCAACATATTGCGTAGCTCAAGGTCCTCTATGGCTTTGACGGCTTTATTATAGTTGGTGTCAACCTCCTCTTCGCTGACGATCTCTTCCTTAAAGAAGTCGAAGGCAAGAGCGGTCTCGTCCGTCAAAGTCTTCACTTCTTCGTAGCCTTTGAGCCACTTCTCTATACCTTTCACCTTCTTCATCTGCGCCTCGGCACGCTTAGGGTCCTCCCAGAAGTCGGGTGCTTGGGTGCGCAACTGTTCTTCCTCAAACTCTATCTTCTTCTGATCGATGTTGAGGTAGCGGTGCAATGCTTCTGTGCGTTGTTGTATATCTTTAAGCTGTTCGGCTGTTATCATTCTTCGTACATTTTGTCTATATCTCCGGCGTAGTTCTTGTATACCACCGATCGTTTGAGTTTGAGGGTGTTAGTCAGCTCCCCGTTCTCCATAGAGAAGTGGTGGGCTAGGAGCGTGAAACGCTTGATCTGCTCATAATGGGCCAATGACTGTTGCAAGGTCTCGATGCGATCGTGCATCATCTCGTGTATGATGGGGTTGGCGCAGAGCGCTTCGCGAGAGCTGTACTCGATGCCTTGGCGTTGTGCCCACTCCTCTAGCGCTTTAAACTCGGGTACAATCAGTGCAGAGACAAACTTGCGTTGGTCAGCGATGATAGCCACTTGGTCGATAAACTTGTCCACGAGCAGCAATCCTTCTATCATCTGTGGGGCGATGTATTTGCCATTGGAGGTCTTGAAGAGATCCTTGATGCGTTCTTGGAGGAATAGTTCTCCGTCCTTCATATAGCCCGAGTCACCTGTGTGGAAGAATCCATCTGCATCAAAGGCGGTGGCGTTTATGGCGTCACGTTTATAGTAACCTTGAGTGATGGTAGGCCCTTTGAGAAGGATCTCGTTGTTTTCACCAAACTTGATTTCGATATTCTTGATAGGATAACCGATTGATCCGATGCTGAATGGGCGCTTCTTACGCACACACGATACGGTGGCAAGACTCTCTGTCAGACCGTATCCCACAATCATCAGGATACCGATGGACAAGGTAAACTCCTCTACGGCAGGTGACACGTAAGCCCCGGCGGTTGGGAAGAAGTTGGCATTCTCCAGTCCGATCTCCTTGCGGATGAGGCTCAGCACGGTGCGGTTGAGCATCTGATATTCCAGTTCTAGGTGTAGCGGCACGCGCTTTCCTTTGCTCAGACAGCCCACGTTGCGCTTTCGTCCCACCTCGATGGCATGTTGTAACAGCTTGCGTTTCATCGGTGAGAGGCTGTCCATCTTCTGCTTTACCGCCACAAACACCTTCTCCCAGAATCGTGGCACGGCGCACATACATGTAGGATGCGTCTCGCGCATGCTTTGTTGAATCTCCTTGGGGTAAGTGTTGATGATCAGTTCGGCACCCTCCGAGAGTGCCAGATAAGCCCATCCGCGTTCAAAGATATGCGTGAAGGGAAGGAAGTTGATGATGCGATCCTCTTCCGTGAGTCGTGCGCAGTCATCGTTAGCGTCCAGAGCGGCAAGGTATTGGCTATATGTCAGGATCACGCCCTTGCTTTCTCCGGTGGTTCCGCTGGTGTATAAGATGTTACAGATGTCGTCCTCCTTTGCGCTAGCCCAAAGCTTCTCTACCTCTATCTGACGTGGTAATCCCTCGCCAAGCTTAAGAAAATCCTCAAAGTAGAGCGAGTTAGGGTCATGTGAAGAGATCCGTACGCTTGGGTCAAACACGATGATGCGTTCCAGCGTAGGGCAGAGAGAGAAGATTCTGTGAGCCTTGTCATACTGCTCTTGTTCGCCCACAAAGATCAGGCGGACGCCCGCATCATGGATCATATATTGTATCTGTTGCTCCGAACTGGTGGCGTAGAAGGGGATGCTTATGATTCGATCGCCGTAAGCTCCAAAGTCGGTGTATAGATATTGGATGCAGTTTTGTGCAAAGACACCTATCGTTTCTTGTGGCTTGATGCCAAGATTGAGCAATGCGTTAGACACCTGTTTGACGCGTGTGGAAAACTGATTCCACGACACACTCTTCCATTTTAAGCTACCAAAGCTACGAAAGGTGAGAGCGGTCTTAGCTCCATATTTTTTTGCTTGTTCGTGTATGAGAACAGAAAGATGACAGTTAGTCTGCATTCGGCTTCGTTTTTTGTTATGTGCAAATATAGCAAATTTATTACGAACGACGTTCGCTGGACTGACATTTTTTTGTCAGTCCAGACGTTATATATAGCCTTTAGGGTTGTTTAGAACAGATAGCCGTGGTCAGCCGGAGGCTTATCTGAGCCATTCTTCAGGGTTGAGCTTGGCCGTTTCCTTGCGTAACTGGAACTGCAGTACGCCGTTCGATCCCACTGTACCCAAGGTCTGACCTGTACCTACCTGCTGTCCTTGGTGTACGCTGACGGTGTGCAGGTTAGCATATACGGTGATATACGATCCGTGACGCACCATCACCACGGTGGTTCCGCCATAGCTGAACACGCTGCTCACCTCACCCTTGAACACACAACGTACGGCTTGTCCAGCCGAACCCTTGATGTTGATACCCGAGTTGTTGAGCTGCACGCCCTTCAGACCTTCCACGTTATAGTTGCCAAAATGGCTCACCACACGTCCACTGAGTGGCATAGGCAGACGACCCTTGGCGTTGGCGAAGCTTCCTGATGCGGCTTTGTCCGCCGAACTGAGTTGTTCGCGTGATGCCTCGGCAGCTTTCTGCTCGGCAGCCACCTCACGCTCAGCACGTTCCTTCTCAGCGTTGGCCTTGCGCTCAGCCGCTTCACGGTTGGCTTGTGCCTCACGTGCAGCTTGCTCAGCACGTTCCTTTCGCTGTGCCGCCTCGCGTGCGCGTTTCTCAGCGGCTTCACGTGCAGCGGCAGCTTTGGCTGCCTTGGCTTCAGCGGCGGCACGTTGACGCTCCTCCTCGGCGGCTTTAGCTTCAGCGGCAGCCTTTGCTTTCGCCTCTGCTTCGCGCTTCTTAGCCTCGGCTATACGACGTGCGTTCTCACGAGCGGCAGCTTCGGCTGCCGCTTTTTTCTTGGCTAGCGCGGCGGCACGAGCCTTGGCTTCGGCGGCACGAGCGGCAGCTTTGGCTTTGGCTTCAGCGGCGGCACGCTCCCTAGCCTTTTGTATCTCGATGGCAATGAGGTGGTCAATCTGTGCGTCGAGAGCCTGTTGCTTCTTCCGACGATCGGCTATCACGCCCTGCAACACCTGCTGATCCTGTTGCAGCGAAGCCACCACCTGTTGCTGTTCTTGCTTCTTGGTCTCTATCTGCGCCTTCTCCACGCGACCCTTATATAATAAGGTGTTCTTGTCAGAGCGCGTCTGCTTCAGTTGCTGGTTCTTGGTATCCACCTGTCGTTGCTTCTCCATGAGGAGCTCGCCCTGTGCGCGTTGGTAGGCAGCATACTCCCTGACAAAACGCAGACGACGATACATCTGCGTGAGATTGCTAGCTGAGAAGATAAACATCAGCTTGTCCTGGATGCTACGATGACGTGCCATGTAACGCATCGACTTGATGAAACGGTCACGACGCTCACCCAGTTGGGCTTCAAGCGAGGCCAACTGACTCTTCAGAATACCGATGTTGTTGTCCAGCCCCTCGATATCTGAGGAGATGTTCTCGATGCTCTTCTGGTGCTGATCGATCTCCGTGTCCAGCGTGATGATGCGCTTGAGGCGGTTATCCACATCCACCTGCTTGGCTTGATACTCCTCTTCATGCTGCTTGATCTCCGCCTTGATGCGCTGGTTCTCCTGCTGCAGCGTGGTGATCTCCTTGGTTGTTTGGTATTTGGGTGCTTTGTTCTGCTGCTTGCCACCCTTCTTCTGCTGTGCGGCTTTGCCTTGCTTGCCCCCCTTCTGCTTGTTGGAGGCTTGTGTGGCAGCCGCATTTTTGTTGGCTTGCTTAGCGTTTTGCTTGTTGGTCTCGGCTTTCTGCGTCTTCTGTTGAGCCTTGTTGTTCTTGCTTGTGGCAGCCTCTTTCTTGTTAGTGGTTACCTCCTTCTTGCTCGTGGCAGTTTCCTTCTTGCCCGTAGCCTTCTTGGTGGTCGTCTCCACGGCGGCCTTCTTCTGTGTGCTCTTCTTCTTTTGCTGAGCAGATAAGGTCAGTGAGCACAGACACGCTATAAGTAGTAAGAATGTGTATCGTTTCATGTTACATGCTCATTAGTTTGGCAAGCACTTCCTCGGCGCTCACTTGTGTGTATCGATCGGATAGCGTGGTGCGATTGTCCCAGTCGGCGCTGCTATTGATATCGTCTAGGCTGAATGTGGCTGAAGCACCTTTGGCCTTGTCCGTCAGACTGGTTTGTACGGTCACCACCTGTGTGAAGGGATATTGCTTAGACCCGAACGTCTTGAAGTCGCTATATTGCCATGTGAGCGAAGAGGTCCCGTGCTGCGTGCTTTGGTAGGTCACCATCGCTTGTGAGATGAGCCCTGAGGTCTTGCCGGCGGTCCACTGGTAAGACATCTGCCCGTCCGTCAGACTCACGATGGCGTTGTCTCCCTGTGCATCCGCTACCTGGAAGTGGCGCAACTGGTCCTCGCTCACCTTCTTCTCGCCTGGCATGCAGAGTTGATTCCAGAAGAGCGACTGCAACGAATAGAACGTGATGCCGTTGTTCTTGAGGAAGCTCACCTCATCATAGCTCGCCTTTACATACTGCTTGTGTAGCCTATCCACTACCAATACCCCGTCCGGTGTAAACTCGACACGGCCCACCTCGGTGCGGATAATGGGCAGAAGAAGCTGCAACCTGATCACGTCGTCCTTGCGCATGCGTAGCTGTCCAGGTACCTTGATGGTCTTGTCGCCCTTCTTGAGGGTAAATTCCAGATTGGCCACCACGTTCTGCTGATACAGACTCTGATCCGTGATCTTGTGTAGCACCGTCAGGTTCTGCGTGTTACCTTTGGTGCTGTGGGTGGTGATATTGGGTTCGTTGCTGCTTACCGAAGCCCGCGAGGTGCTGCAAGAGAGCAGGGCAACCGTAGCTAGGGTGAGCGTAAGAGAGTGGGTTATGTTCATTTTTCTATGTATTTCTGAAGTTTAATCTTTTTCTGTAGCAATGCGTTGTCAGGATCGCTCTTGGCGGCTTGCTTCCATAGTTCTAAAGCCTTGTCGGTCTCTTGAGCCATGAAGTAGATGTCACCGGCGTGCTCCACGTAAACGTTGCTGAGCGTGCTGTCGTTCTGAATGGCCTGATCGATGTAGATCTTAGCCTCTTGATAGCGTTTCTCGCAGAACAGAATCCAGGCGTAAGTGTCTAGATACGTGCTATTGGTGGGTTCGGCTTGCACCGTCTTATAGCTCATCTGTTCAGCCTTCTTGAGGTCTTTGTGATCCAAGGAGAGATAGTAAGCATAGTTGTTGAGCGTCAGCGCATCGTCAGGGCGATATTGCAGACAACTGTCATAAGCCTGATAAGCCTCGTCATGCTGTCCCTTGTCATAAAGAATCTCGCCGATGATGCTATACATTGTAGCTATTACCTCGGTGGGCTGGTTCTCATGGCTGCATGCCAAACCCCTACGTATGGTGGTGAGGGCGTCATCGTTCTGCTTGAGTTCATATTCGGCCAGACCCTTGTAGAAGTAGAACGCCATCTCGTCGGGGTGCATCTCGATAGCAGGCTCGCATAGCTCTAGCACGCGCTGATTGTCCCGTTGCTGTGCCTTATAGATCACCACGCGAAGGCGCGCGCTTGAGTTGTCGGGCTCAATGGCCAATGCTTGTTCCAATACTGGGACGATATCGGCTTCCGATTTCTTATAGTAGGTCAAGCATGCCGCCTTGAACATATAGATGTCATCGTTGGCTTGTGGGGTGGATAGCGCCTCATTGACAAAGCGCAACATCGTGGTGCTATCGCTTATCTCGCAATAGCGGTTGTATGCCTGCTTAAGCAGCGCCTCCTTGTTCTCGATGGATGTGGCACTGCTCAGAAGCAGTTGGCTCAGCGTTTGATCAGCCTGCTTTGTGTCACCAATGGCCAGATAATAGTCGAGGATAGACATATTGGCCAGCTCGTTGTCCGGTTCCTTCTCCAACACCTGCTGATAGATCTTCAGCGCCTCGGCTTTCCGATCGTTCTGCAAGAGCCAGTTGCCCATCATGATCTGATAGTTGAGGTTGCCGGGATACTTGGTGCAGAGGGCGCGGAGCTCATCGTATGACTTGTTCTTCTTCCCCTGCATGTCATAGACCTGCATCTTGGTCAGCGTGGTCTCTTCGCTCGGACCTTCCACCACCTCTATGCGATTGAGCACATCGATCATCTTGTCATAGTTGTTCTCCGTGCCATAGAGCTGCAGCAGATGACGCAGCACGTCTGTGCGGCTAAGGTCCGTGGTGTAGAGACGTTCCATCGCCTTGATTGCTTCGGGGTATTTCTTGTTCAGAATGTATATCTGTGCCAGACGTTCTTGGTAGGCGCTGTTGTCGGGGTCAAGCTTTGCGGCACGCTCGATACACTCTAGCGCCTTGTCGTTCTGCCCCAAACTGTAGTAGTAGGACACCAAGGCAAACCACACCTCGGGTGCGTCCGGATTGATCTCAGCGGCATGCAGATACAGATCCATGGCTTCGGTCTGATTCTGCATCTCCTTGATGTTGCCCTCAAAGAAGAAGTATTGGTATCGCCGAGCGTCGTTGTTGCTGAGGCTGCTTGTGGTCTGCTGTGCCTGCAATGGGGTGGTGCAGATGAGGCAGAGCAACATGAGGCAGAGCCAATGAAGCCGAGCATGTCGGCCACAACGAGCTGATGAGTATATGTATGTGTTCACTTCCTTGTGCTTACGGCGTGCGCTGAAGAAGCCACGCCCTATTAAATAACTTGTATATTCATTGCCAGAACCAGGCGGAAACGCCTCTTGGCTTATTCCACACCGGTGTGACCATAGCCACCCTTGCCTCTTTCGGTCTCGTCGAGGGTGTCCACAGGCTCAAAGGTGGCTTGCTCGTAGCGGGCAATGACCATCTGCGCGATGCGCTCGCCATCGTTGATCGTGAAGCTCTCTGAGGAGAGATTGATCAGCAACACACCTATCTCACCACGATAGTCGGCGTCGATAGTGCCCGGCGCATTGAGCACCGTGATGCCATGCTTGTAAGCCAGTCCGCTGCGGGGGCGTACCTGTGCCTCATAGCCTTCGGGCAGAGCGATATACAGCCCAGTGGGTACAAGGCATCGTTCCATGGGTTGAAGCACAATCGGACTATCTATATTGGCGCGCAAATCCATTCCGGCGCTTTGGCTGGTGGCATAGGCGGGCAGCGCGTGGCGGCTCTTGTTGATTACGGGTATCTTCATTTCTATTATATATAAGGTGCAAATTTACGGATTTATAAGCAGAAACCGGAATTAATTAGGGTAAAAAGGCGCATTTAAACCAAATTTAATTACTTTTGCAGACAAAGGATATGTGAAGATGAAATGGAACCAATTGATATCCAATAAGCGCTTTGGGCAAGAGCAGCGTCACCCCGAGCGCTATGACGACCGATCAGAGTTTAAGCGCGACAGTGACCGACTGATCTATTCGGCGCCCTTCCGTCGGTTGCAGAACAAGACGCAGGTGTTTCCCCTTCCGGGGTCGGTGTTTGTGCACAACCGCCTCACCCATTCGCTCGAAGTGTCGTCGCTGGGCAAGTCGCTGGGCGATGACGTGATGCGTGTGTTGGTGGAGCGCCATGCCGAACTGCGTGGTACGCTCTTCGAGGAGATAGGTACCATCGTGCAAACGGCTGGTCTGGCGCATGATATGGGTAACCCGCCCTTTGGTCATAGTGGTGAGAAAGCCATTCAGAGCTTCTTCACCGAGGGGCCCGGCGCATCGCTACGCGACAAGGTGAGTGGCAGGTTTTGGGACGATATCACCCACTTTGAGGGTAACGCCAACGCTTTCCGCCTGCTCACACATCAGTTTTGCGGACGTAGAAAGGGTGGATTCGTGATGACCTATGCCACCCTTGCCAGCATCGTGAAGTATCCAGTGTCATCCGACCTCGCCGGAAAACATGGGAAGTTTGGCTTCTTTGAGACCGAGCGCCAAACCTACCAGCAGATTGCGGATGACCTCGGCATACGATGCCTTTACTCAGAGGGCAACTCCATCCGCTACGCGCGCCATCCGTTGGCTTATCTGATGGAGGCAGCTGACGATATCTGTTATGAGATAATGGACATCGAGGATGCGCATAAGCTGCGCTTGCTATCGTTCGAAGAGACCAGCGATCTGCTCCTTGGTTTCTTTGATGAAGACACACGGCGCACCATTCGTCAGCGCACTGAGGACGAGGGTGTTACGGATGATAACGAGAAGGTGGTCTACTTTCGTGCTTGTGCCGTGGGAACGCTTGAGCGCGAGTGTGTTCGCTGCTTTGTGGAGCATGAGAACGAGATTCTCGATGGAACCTTCACCGGTGCGCTGATTGACCATATCTCGCCCATGAAGCGAGAGGCGTATCGCCGCTGCCAGGCTACATCCTTTGAGAAGATCTATCGTTCCAAGACTGTTCTCGATGTGGAGCTATCGGGTTATAAGATCATGGAAACGCTCATGGAGGCACTCGTCGGAGCCGCCGTGGAGCCGCAGAAGTTTCATAGTCAGCAACTGATACGCCGCTTCTCCAGCCAGTATGATATCTCTAGCCCCAACCTTGAGACCCGAATCATGGCCGTGATCGACTATATCTCGGGCATGACGGATATCTATGCCCTTGACATATACCAGAAAATAAACGGTATCAGCTTACCTATTGTCTGATGGGAGCGGCTCGGGCGGAGAAGAAAATAAATTGATTTTCGGTGATAATTAATTTATTCTTTGCTGAAAATCAATTTATTTTTCATTCTCATAGCGCCTCTTTCGGAAGATAATGGCGGCTGTTTGGGTAGGTTAAAGATACTGTTTGGATAGGTCAAAGCTATTGTTCGAGTAGATCAAAGGGACTGTTCGGTTAGGTCGAAGATACCGTTCCGCAAGATGGCTGAAATGGTACAATTCTGCAAAAGATGCTAAGATAGGGCAAAAGAGTGTGTCAAGAAAAGACAACCCAAAGGTGGGTTAAGTATTAGATAGGACTTGCGGAATGTTAAATTTGACCTCAAACACCGACTTTCTATCTCCTATCTTCTATGTTAAATAGCCTTTCATCTATTGTCTTTGGCTTATTATAGCACTCGCAAATCTTATTTTGACTTGACGTAGGTCAATGCTTTCGATAAATCAAAGGTTTTTAATCGAAAGTTGATAACGTGCTAAAATAGTATTAAATGCTACCAAAAAAGTATTGTATAAATTGCTTAAATTAAGTTATCTTTGCAGCGTTAAGTGAAGAAAACCTAAATTATAACAATACTACCGGAGCCAAAACTAGCATATCCGATACACAAAACAGATATCGCCGCCATCCGTTTACAACTCTGGAAGCACTTATATAAATAAGGTGTAGCAACGTCCTGTGTCGTCCTGCGTCATGGGATAATGCCATCTAATTAGGAAGACTGTAACATACTAACAACCTAGAAATACAGAATTATGAATTTGAACTTCAGAAAGACATTGCTGCTTGCTAGCGCATGTACGGCTCTTGGTGTAGCTTATTCGCCATCCGTGTATGCTGCAGGTGAGAGTACTGCTATTCAGGCAGTGCAGCAACAGAAAGCTGTTAAGGGTACGGTAAGTGATGCCAATGGTCCCGTCATCGGAGCCACCATCATGGAGAAAGGTACCAGTAATGGAACAGTTACCGACCTAGACGGTAACTTTACGCTGAACGTTAAGCCAGGAGCAACGCTCGTGGTTTCTTACGTGGGTTACAAAACACAAGAAGTGGCTGTGGGAAACAACAGCAGCTTCAACCTGACACTGGAAGAAGACAACACCAGCTTGGACGAAGTGGTAGTTGTGGGTTACGGTGTTCAGAAGAAAAAGCTCGTTACCGGTGCTACTGTAGAGATCAAGGGCGACGACGTTGCCAAGATGAATACAACACAGGCATTGGGCGCTTTGCAGAGCATGAGTCCTGGTGTGCAGATCATGAACAACTCTGGTAAGCCTGGTGACGGTTTCAACGTGAACATCCGTGGTGCAGGTACCAATGGTAACACCGCTCCTCTCTACGTTATCGACGGTGTAGCTGGTGGCGATATCAACTCACTTAACCCTGCCGACATCGAACGTATCGACGTGCTCAAAGATGCTGCTTCGGCTGCCATCTACGGTGCACGTGCTGCTAACGGTGTGATCCTCGTGACCACAAAGCAAGGTAAGGAAGGTAAGATCTCTGTAAGCTACGACGGCAATATCGGCTGGCAGAACGTTTACAAGATGGCTACCCCATTGACAGCTAAGGAATATATGAACGCTCAGGATATGATGCGCTTCAACCAAGGCTTGTCTCCTTACAACTGGAGCGAGTTTATCGACGCTGACTTGCTTGAGGCTTATCAGAACGGAACCAACCCTGGTACCAACTGGCTCGAGGCTCTTCGCAACAAGAACGCTATCACCACAAACCACGCACTGAACATCGCTGGTGGTACAGATCGTAGCCACTTCAGCATCGGTACAGGTTATCAGCTCCAGGAAGGTACCTTCGGTAACCCTGCTCCATCTAACTATCGTCGTTTCACCTTCCGTATCAACTCGGATCACGTGATACTGCGCGCAGCTGATGGACGCGACGTCATCAAGGTAGGTGAGAACGTTTACTACCAGCACGCACAGACTAAGGGTATCCAGAATGGTAACCAATACAGCAACACCATCTCTACCGCATTGCGCGCTAACCCATGTATTCCTATCTACAATAGCAATGGCGAATTCTTCTCTTACGATGACTTGGTAGCTTCAGGTACTGCTTCTAACGGTTGGTTCAAGTACAATCAGTACAGCAGCAACCCACAAGCATTGCTCTCTTATACATCTGCATCTAACAACAAGAATCGTAACTTCAACCTCAGCGCTGTAGGATTTGTAGAGGTTTCTCCTATTAAGAACTTGAAATACCGCGGACAGATCGCATACAAATCTTACGCTTCTTCTTACAAAGGATTGACCAGCACCTTCCATATCAATGACTCTTCAGATGGTATGAACTCGGATGCATATCTCGATCAGAACCAAACTATCGGTTGGAACTGGGCTACTACCAATACCTTAAACTATATCTTCGACGTGAAAGAACATCACTTCGACGCATTGGTAGGTATGGAGTACTCTCGCGAAGGTAACGATATGGGCGACTATATGTCTGCTAACGCTAAGGGCTTCCTCTTCGAAGGACAAGGCCTTAAGTATGCTTACCTCTCTAACTTCACCGGTCGTTCATCTGCTTCTGTAACTGGTACACCAGCAAGCAACGACCACTCACTGCTCTCTTACTTCGGTCGTGTCAACTATGACTGGAAGGAAACTTACATGTTGAGCTTGATTCTGCGTGCCGATGGTTCTTCTAACTTCGCCGACGGACACCGCTGGGGTTGGTTCCCATCAGTGAGTGCTGGTTGGGTTGTTACCAACGAAAACTTCATGAAGAACACCAGCAGTTGGCTCGATTACTTGAAGGTACGTGCTAGCTGGGGTCAGAATGGTAACGAGAACATCGGTCAGTTCATGTACTCAGGTACATTCGCTTTCGGTGCTAACGGTCTCTATTCTTTCAACCAGGATAAGGAAAACGGTACACAGGGTGGTTATCCCGCACGTCTTGCTAACCCTGACGTAACATGGGAAACATCTGAACAGCTTAACATCGGTTTCGATGCACGCTTCCTCGCAGGTCGTTTGGGCTTGAACTTCGACTGGTACAACAAGAAGACCAAGGACCTTCTGCTCTACGTTCCATTGTCTCCTGAAAACGGTTTCGACGGCTGGTATGACAACGCAGGTACTGTAGAGAACAAGGGTATCGAAGTTGCTGTGAACTGGCGTGATCGTATCGGTTCTGACTTCAACTACTCTCTCAACTGGAACATTGCTTACAACAAGAACAATGTGACTGAGGTGAACAACGCTAATGGTTACATCAACGGTGACCAGAACCTCCTCTCACAGGGTACTACACAGATCTCTCGTTTCGAACAAGGTCATCCTCTCGGCTTCTTCTACGGCTACAAGACTGGTGGCGTGATTCAGAACGCATCTGATCTTCAGGCTTATATCGAGCAAAACTGTAGCGGTGACGCTGCTAACTCTCTCCAAGGATCAGCTCTTAAGCCAGGCGACTTGAAGTATCTCGACGTTAATGGCGATGGCAAAATCTCTGAAGAAGACAAGACTGAGATCGGTAATCCTCACCCAGACGTAACCATGGGCTTCGGCTTCTCTCTCGGTTACAAGGGCTTCGACTTGGGCGCTACATTCTATGCAGCTCTCGGTCAGCAGGTTGCTAAGTCTTATCGCCGCTTCGGTGATGGCGCTGTGGACAACTTCACCACTACCGAATTCTACAAATATTGGAACGGAGAAGGTACCGCTACTGGCCTGCCAATCTTGACCGCAGGTAACTATGGCGCTAACTTCATCAACATCTCTGACATCTATGTACAAGACGCAAGCTACTTGAGACTACAAAACCTCACCGTAGGTTACGACTTTACAAAGCTTTGGAAGAACAGTCCATTCCAGCAACTCCGTCTCTACTTTACCGCTCAGAACCTCTTCACAATCACTGGTTATGATGGTATGGATCCAGAATGCGGTACTGCACTTAACAGCTCTAACCCATGGCAGATCGGTGTTGACGTTGGTAACTTCCCAACACCTCGCACCTATATGGTTGGTGTAAACATTAAATTCTAAATCGATACTACAAATGAAGACAATTAAATATTTATTAGGTGCAGCATTACTGGGCGTCGGTTTGACCTCTTGTACGCTCGATGCTGTCAACTATACAGAAAAGAGCACCGAGAACTACCCTACTACTTCTTCGGACGCTCAGCAGGCGTTGGCCGGTATTTATCAAAACTTGAACAAAGTAAACGCCAACCCTCAGTGCTCATTCCTATATGCAGCACAACTCGCTAGTGATGATTGCTTGGGCGGCGGCGGTAGCAACGACCAACTCATGCAGGCTGAGGACTTGCTCCTTAACTCTGGTACTGACATGACTTGGCAGTTCTACAAGGATCGTTACGAAGGTATCAACCGTGCTAACGCACTGATTGACGCGCTCAATAACATCACCGTAGAAAACGAGTCTGATAAGCAGCAGTGGCTGGGTGAGGCTAAATTCCTCCGCGGCTTCTACTATTATGAACTCGCTTCGTTCTACGGACGCATCAAGGTGGTAACATCTTCAACACCACAAGATTCTATTTCACAGGCCGATCCTTCTTATACTTGGGGTCATATCCTGATGGATCTCCGTGACGCAGCTAAGAATATGCCTGCTGTAAGAAAGACCGATGGTCACGTGGACCGCTACACTGCTGAGGCAATGTTGTGCCGCGCATGGTTGTTCTACACTGGTATGTACTGCAACGGTGAGTCACTCGAAGGAATGACAAGCACCAACTATAAGCCTCTTGAGAGCGTCGCTCTTCCTGATGGAACTACGCTGACCAAGTCAGAGGTCGTTTCTTACATCGACGATTGTGTCAACAACTCTGGCTATAGCCTCGTTAGTGACTATCGTAACCTTTGGGCTTACACCAACAGATGCACCGTTGAGGACTATAGCTACACCGCTGGTAAGGGTCTACAATGGGCAGAAAACGACAACAACGTGAACCCTGAGTCAATGTTCGCCATCCATTATAACAAGCGTGCCTCTTGGTCTACCACCATCGGTTACGCTAATGGATACGCTCTCCACTTCGGTGTTCGTGGTCAGAGTACCTACACTTGCTTCCCATTCGGTACGGGTTGGGGTGCAGGACCTATCGCACCAAACTTGCTGAGCGACTGGAATGCAGAACAATCAACCGTTGACGGCCGTGACGTACGTCGCGATGCTACTATCGCTGACCTCTCTTCATACGCTGAATACAAGTGGGGTGGTGACAACAACGTACAGGAAACAGCTCTCCACTCAAAGAAATGGTCTCCTATCACAGCCTATAACGACGGTTCTGTAACCGACGCTGATGGTAACAAAGTGGACATTCCTTGCTTCGAGGAGATTATGTATGGCAACACCGGTGGTGAAAGTGGTGGTTACGGATCTAACCTCCAGCTGGACAACATCCACGACTTGGTACTCATCCGCTTCGCTGATGTACTCTTGATGCAGAGCGAGTTGAAGGAAGACGTTAGTGGTATCAACCGCGTTCGCGCTCGTGCTGGCCTCCCAGCAATCAGCTCTTACTCTCTCAAAGCACTTCAAGATGAACGTCGTTGGGAGTTCGCAGGTGAGGGTATCCGTTGGAATGACATCCGTCGTTGGCACATTGCAGCCGACTGTCTCGACAAGCAGCTCGACGTAGAAGTACACTATCTCGGTACAGCAACTAAGAACTATGCACAGAAGGGCGGCTATAAGGCACGTTACAATGCTACCGCTGGCTTCTTCAAGATTCCTGAACAAGCAATCGATCTTAGCAGTGGTTCAATGACTCAGAACCCAGGTTGGTCTGGCACAGAGGGTCAGTACACTGGCTGGATAGATAGCAATAACTAAAATTTAACTATCAGTTATTATTAACAAGACTATCATTATGAAAAAGATATTATTATGTTCGCTTGCTGTTATCGGCCTTCTTACAGCCTGTGACCCAGCAAAGGACGATGTTACAGCTCCCGGTTCAAATATCACCGAGCAGCAACTGCATGACGGTTTCAGCTATACGCAGTATGCAGACGAAGCTTGTACCACAGAGCAGGCTGATGGTAACTACTTCAAATTTACCACAAGTCCTTCTCGTCAAGTAGAGATCTATCAGGTAGATGCCGATGGCAACGAGACTAGTTTGGCTCATGGCGTTCAAGGAACGTTCAAGCTCGCTCCTTCACGTGGCTCTAGCGCACAGCAGACTATCTACCTCCGTGCTTACAACTTTGACGGAACATACATCAAATCGTCTTTGGACGTAACCGTATATGTTCCTACCGAGCTTGAACCATCAGCTAAGTTGCTCTGCAGCGAGAATGGTACCAAGACTTGGAAGTGGGATACCAGTGCTCCTAACGGTCGTGTTTGGGGTAACATGGGTAGCGGTGGCGCTTCATCAGGTAAGTCACTTGCCCTCACAGGCGATGGCGAATGGTGGGGTGTTACTAACGAGGAAGAATTCCTTGGACAGGTTAACCACACTGAAGATGGTAAGGCACACGGTGACGAAAGCATGGATGCTACCATGGTGTTCAGCGAAGATGGAACTGTGACTTGCTACAATGCAGAAGGTCAGCAAATCCGTAAGGGTAAGTTTGCCGTACAGAATTACGATCCTACATACAGCAACAGCACCATGAAGGTAGGTATCTTGCATACCGATCCAGGTGTGATCCTCTTCCCATACGAGATCAATTCGGGTGGTAACATGCCTACCGACTTCGAGATTGCTTATCTTTCACCGGGTCGTTTGGTTCTCTCTTATCCTGACAATGGTCAGTGGAACTTTGACGGTTCAGGTTGGACGGAAGGTACATTCTGGATGTTCAAGAGCACAGAAGATGGTTTCGGATGTCTCACCGACTATGATAGCGCAACATGGACTTGGGCAGAAGCTGGTACCGAATGGGGTAACTGCGGTTACGAAGGCTTCGCTACTGGTGGTGCATCAAGCTTGACTGGCAACACATGGTGGTGCGTAGACAAGGGTCTTGCAGAGCAGATTACCAATTACGGCTATGGTTTCAACGACGATGAGAGTGCTACTATGACCTTCAGCTCTGACGGCAAGCTCGTTAAGAGCAGCGGTGGTAAGGGTACCTTTAGCTTCGATGGCACTAAGACAGGTGACCTCGGTGGCTGGAACGAAGGCACCACTTGGGGTCGCTTGACCACCACTGGTGACGGTATCTTGTTCCCAGTACGTGTCAATGCAGGTACAACGGTTAACGAATTTGACGTTGTTTACTTCGACGATAACAACCTCGTACTCTGCTATCCTAACTATGCTAAGGGTACAGACGGTGCTGAAGGCAGCTGGCAGGAAGGTACTTTCTGGCGCTTCGTAAAGGTAGCAAAGTAAGATAAGGAGATGAACGCAGCGTAAGAACGCCAAAGTTCGTTATCCAAAGATAAGTTTCAACTCGCTGACAATGCTTAAATTGTCAGCGAGTTTTTTGTTGTTCCTGTTTATTTTTGTTATTTTTGCATGTGCAAAATAAAACCTAACAAAACATTCAACCAATGAAATTGAAATCATCTAGACGCCCCATCATAACATCATTGTTGCTCATCGCCTGTGCGGTACTATCGATGATGTTCACCGAGAGTTGTAGCAACACCTCCACCACCGTCTCTTGTAACATTGAAGGCACGGCTCCCACGAGTCTTAATGGTAAGAAGATCTACCTCGTTCCGCTCTTTGGTCCGCGTGACAAAGCGCACGTCGACTCTGCCGTTATCACCGATGGTAAGTTCCAAATCAGCACTGACACCCTTATGATGGCGATGCTTCGTGTGGATTTCAAGTACCGCTTTGGCACACAAGATCTGCTTGTTGTGACCGAGGATGGCACGATTCATGCCACTATTGGTGCCTTGAGCCATGCGGGAGGTACGTCCCTTAACGACTCACTTCAGGCGTGGAAAGATCTCACCGAGGCTTGTAAGAAAGAGCAAAAAGATCTTTATGTCAGCTCACGAAAGTACTTTGAGGACAAACAAAAGCTAGAGGAAGCCAAGCAAAAAGCTATTGCCATCCAAGACGCTTACCTTGCTCGCACCCGTCAGATGAAAGCCAATGTGAAGCCTAGTGTGCTTTATGACTTCTTCGAAAAGATGCTTCCCGACTCTACGTCAACCACCAAGGCATCCACCCAAGCCTCCAAAGCATCTGTGCAGAGCCCAAAAGCCACCTCGCAGACCCCTAATGCCAATGCCAAGAAAGCCAATGCGTCCGCCCCATCCGCTGCCAACGCATCCACACAGGCTCCCTCTCTCGATATAAAACGTTAACCCCATCCTCATGAAACACTTGGTAGAAAAGTATTGGAAGCTTGCCCTCTCCCTGTTCTTTGCCCTTGGTGTGGTGCTCTTTTGGGTTTTCCCATACATGAGCGCCCTCAGTTATCAAGAGCAATATCAGCTCTTCCTCTTTGACGGCAGCTACTTCACGGAGCGCATCAGCGTACCTGGAGGTTTGGCAGATTACGTTGCCGAGTTTCTCACCCAGTTCTATTACGTCTACGTTGTAGGTGCTATCTGCCTTGCGTTGCTCTACTTCGGACTGCAACGCACCACATGGCAACTGATGCAGCGCAGTGGTGCCCACTCCCAATATTACCCCCTCAGCTTCCTACCCACCATCCTCTTGTGGGCTTATATGGGCAACGAGAACGTGTTGCTCGCCTTTGTTGTCGCCCTCTTCGGGGTGCAACTCCTCTCCCTCCTTTACCTTTCCATCAGCACACATCGCCACGACAAGTGGTCACTGCCACTATTCCTGCTCATCACCATCCCTACAGCTTACTGGTTGCTAGGCGCCGTGGTGTGGGTATATGTGGCTTTTGTGGCGCTCCACCAATTGGTTTCCGCACGCCATTACCTCCTCAGTTTGGGAGTCATCGTGTTGGCGGTAGCTAGCGTGGGCGCTTGTTCCACCTTCTTGCAATACCCTTATTACAAGCTCTTTGGCGGTATCAACTACTTCCGTTATCCCGGTCTCATCCCTTGGATGCAGTGGGTAGTCATGGCAGCGTTTGCCCTCTTGCCCTTTGTGAGCAGCCTCTTGCGCATCGCAGGTGGCCGCAAAGCCGTGCTCAGCGGTGTGGCTCAAACGATAGTCCTCGCCGTCTTTGGCGTCTTCTTTGTGCGCTATAGCTTCAGCCCCGTGACCTATGAGATGATCGATTACGACTATCTTGTACGCACACACCAGTGGAACAAGATCATCAGCAAAGCCGAACGCCAACCCGCCACCACACCCCTCAGCGTGTCATGCGTCAACCTTGCCCTTGCCATGACCGACCAGTTGGACGACCGTCTGTTCGAGTTCTATCAGAACGGAGCCGAAGGATTGTTCCCAACCTTCACTCGCGACATGACCTCACCACTCCCCACGAGCGAAGTGTTCTACCAATTGGGTATGATCAATGATGCCGAACGCTACACCTTCGAGGCACAGGAAGCCATTCCCAACTACCGCAAGAGTGGTCGAATGATGAAGCGCTTGGTGCAAACCAATATCATCAATGGCAATTATAAGGTAGCCGAGAAGTACCTGCACATGCTGCAGAAGAGTCTCTTCTATCGTTCATGGGCTGACGATCAGATGCGTTTCATCGGTAACGACAAGGCTGTCAATGCCGATGAAGAGTACGGGCGCCTACGCGATTTGCGTATCAAGCACACCGATTATCTGTTCTCTGACCAAGAGATGGACCAAATGCTCGGTATGCTTCTGATCGATAATAAGAAGTATAACAACCGCATGGCATACGAATACTTGGTGGCTTACGAACTCCTCCAACGCGATGTGGCTCGCTTCATGCAGTACTATCCCTTGGGCAGATACTTCCAGTTTGAGCATATCCCCTATGCTATCCAACAGGTGTTGGTAGGCTCTTGGTTGCAGACCCACCAGTCCTTGCAAGGCATGCCTTACAGCGTGGACCAGCAGAACGTGCAGAGCACCATCCAGTTTATCCAAACCTACATGGCTGACCCATCCAGTCCGGCTCTTTCCCAACCCCCTCTCTGCTATAACGCATGGCACTATCTCATGTCAGGAAAGAACGCCAAGAAGAAAGGTAAGGAAAAGATGAAGAACATCTATTGATCCTTCGCCCCTCATCTGTCATATCTATAGAACCACTTCCGAATGAAAACGATACATCTATCTATACCCCGCACCCCGCTTGTGCTGTCGCTCCTCGTTGGCGCAGTGCTCTCTTTGGGCTCCTGCTCTGACACCCCCAGCGATGTCACTGAGGTCAATGCCCTACCCAATATCTTTCCCGACTATGCCGGCGTGACCATTCCTGCCGAGATAGCACCGCTCAACTTCAATGCCAAAGACAACGACGCAGACGTGCTCGATGTAGAGGTGAAAGGCTCAAAGGGCGGCTCTCTGCACGCCAATGGTCAGTATGCCGACTTCGATGTGGACGACTGGCATGCGCTCACCGCAGCTAACAAAGGCGGAACGCTCACCTTCACCGTTGCCATCAAGAAGGACGGCCAGTGGAAACAATACCGTGCCTTCACCGTCAACGTCTCCTCTGACCCTTTGGGCGAGTGGGGACTCACCTACCGACTCATCCCTCCCGGCTATGAGGTCTATGGTAAGCACGGCATCTACCAGCGCGACCTGAGTACGTTTGACGAGAAACCGATCTTTGAAAACACCGCTGTGCCAGGCGCGTGTGTCAACTGCCACATGAGCAACCGCACCAATCCGGACCGCTTCACCTTCCATATCCGTGGTGCCAATGGCGCTACGCTCGTCCAGCAGAATGGCGCGTTTGAGGTGCTCAAGGCTAAGAACGACTCCATCAAGGGCTCTATGGTCTATCCTTACTGGCTCCCTTCGGGCAAGTTTGTGGCTTATAGCACCAACCAAACCCACCAAAGCTTCCATGCGGTGAAGAACGAACGCATCGAGGTCTTTGACCAGTCGTCCGACGTTCTCATCTATAATCCGTCCACACATGAGCTTGTGCTCAACCCCGACGTGATGACTCCGGACCACTTCGAAAACTATCCAGTGTTCTCACCCGATGGTAAGACCCTCTATTTCGTGTCCTCTCAGGCGTGGGACATCCCTCAACACTATAAGAACATCCAGTACAACCTCTGCCGTGTGGGCTTTGATTCGCAGACCGGACGCACCGTGGGCAAGGTCGACACCATCTTCAATGCCCGTCAGATGGGCAAGAGCGCCAATCATCCTCGCCCCTCTTACGATGGCCGCTTTATCCTCTTCACCATGAGCGATTATGGTTGCTTCCCCATCTGGCATAAGGAAGCCGACCAGTGGTTGCTCGATCTGCGTACCTTGAAGGCTCGTCCGCTCACCGAGATCAATAGTGACGATGCCGACTCGTACCACAACTGGAGCGCCAACAGCCACTGGATTGTGTTCACCTCGCGTCGTCTGAATGGCTATTACACCAATCTCTACCTCGCACACGTGGACGCTCAGGGCCGAATGGGCAAGCCCTTCCTTCTCCCACAGCGCAATCCGTGGGAGTATTATGACCAGACCGTCAATAGCTTTAACACGCCCGACTTCACCCTTCGCCCCGTAGAGCTAGACGATCGTGCCGTGGGCAGCGCATTGCTTGCACCCGACCGTGTTCCTACCAAGGTGAAATAAGACCTTCGATAGGTATTTGCATCCGCCCGGATATAAACAACTAAGAATCCATCAATAGCAAAAGTCCTCCCGAGAACGATCTCGAGAGGACTTTTGCGTTTCTTATGTCTATCGGCTAAAAGTCTTTCAGCGTGAATGGTTCAGCCGTCTGCTTCATCACCCTTTCCACGTCTAGCGGATTGAATGGCACGCTGCCACGACCTAGCTCAGGTACGTTAAAGCTCTTGAGGTTGTTGTCATAGAAGGCAGGGTCAGCTTGTGGTAAGACAAACGGCTTGTGTGCGTGCCCGTTGCGGTCGATGTAACAGAAGTAAGGTTTGCCGTAAACGCCATCACCGCGCTTGCTTGCAAAGACCAGCCAACGGCTGTTGCTAGACCAGCTATGATAGGTGTCGCTCTTGTCGCTGTTAGCTATCGCCATGCTGTCGATGCGTCCCGTGGCTAGATCCATCAGTTGGAGGTCAGCCTCTGGATGCCAAATGGGGAACGTACCATAGCTTGCTACCGTGTACACGATGTACCTTCCGTCCGGACTGATGCGCGGATGACACACGCTGCGCTTCTCCGTGCTATCCTTGATGGCACCGGCATGGAGCAGCGTATCCACCTTGTTGCCTATGCGTCCCGTCTTCTCGTTGAAGGGGATGCGCACCAAACTGTATTGCAGACCCTTCAGGTTGTCCGTCAACAAGCCTTTGGCGTCAGCCACGCAGTAGTAGATATACTTGCCGTCCGGACTGAATGTAGGGAACGTCTCTAGATGTGCGCTGTCAGCAAGCAAGGGCGAGTGGTAGATCACATCGTTCTTCAGGTCAGCCACATACACGTCGCTCGCCTTGTCATACACCTCCAATCGCTTGTTGGCACGGGCGTGGAAGGCAGGAATGATGACGTTGGTAGAGAAGGTGATGTACTGCCCCGACGGACTGAAACCATAGTAGACGCTGCTTGACACCATCGAGTCGCGGTCGTTGTGCGCCTTGATGTTCAGCTTGCGCAGCGTGCCGTGGTCATTGAGGATGGCACCTCCGTCCTTGCCGCGCACGTACACCATACTCAGATCAGGGTCTTGGTTGCTGAAGGCGTGACAGTTCATGCAACGATTCTCTTGCATCTCATGATTGGCGATGGGGCTGGTCTCAAACGATGTGATGTCACGTTGCTCGATGGTGACATGGTTCCATATCTCATAGTCGGGTTCGATGAGACGATACGTCAGCGTGTGATCTATCGTGTCATTGGCCACATACCAGTGGAACGTCTTGAACGTCTTCCATGCTCCGTCATACTGCGCTGACACCTCTACGTTGAGCGTCTTGCCGGCATTAGCGGTTAGCAGCTCGCGCCACTGGGTCAGATCAAACGTTGCTTTGCTTCCGTCCCATGCGTCAAAGTCGGCACCATTGATGCGCACAGCCACCGCTTCGGGCTGGTCGCGCAGCAAGAAGTTGAGCGGTGCGATGTTCTTCGGTATTGTCACCTCGGTATAGTCGGGGTACATCTTCGGCAGCGTAGCCACCTGAGTGGCGTTCTCCACCGTGGGCTTGCAGCCATAGAGCAGGGCGATGCAAGCCGTGATTATCATGAACAGGTATCTGGTTCTCATCATTGTCAGTTGTTAGATGTGTTGTGGTAGGGCCTATAAGGTGCAATCAATAGTCGGTGCGTGGTGCTTGCCCCTTGTCAAAGTAGTACCAGTAAGTGCCCTTGAAGGCTTCGCTTCCGCGCGCGTTGTTATAGGCGTTAAACTGCTGTAGCTGTTGGTTATCGCGTATGTAGCGTTCCCATTGCTCCTGTGGTGCATTGGTTCCAGCAAGGTATATCATCAACGCTTGTTGATAGATGGCCCGATTGCGCCCCTCGCCTTGCTGCATGCAGTAGCGATCATAGTCGGCCTTGAACGATTCGATGTCCTTCAGCAGCAAGTCGCTACATAGCAGATAGTCCAGCGCAAGGATGTTCTTCGGGTTGCTATCGAGCAGCTCCATGATTAGCATACGTGCATTGTCGTTCACCCGTAGCGTGTCCTTCTTGTTGGTATAGGCACGCTTCTCCAGCAGCGCGGCATCGTTGATGGGCCCCTTGCTCAGATCGTGCGCATCTGCCCAAGGACGATAGACGAGCGTCTGCTGCAGCAAGCGGATATATTTCATCGCCACCGCCGTGTCACTGCTGACGATGCTCGTCTCCGCAAGGCGTTTCATCATCCGCACGTTGCGGTTGTCGCTAGAGAACACATTGGCCATCATCGCAGCTCGTTCGGCAAAGGTCATATCCCCCAAGGCATAGTAGAGCTCGTTCATATTCTTGATGATACTGATGGGCGTGGAGGGTCCGATGCGCCTGAATGTCCCCAGATCCGTATGGTCTAGGGTGAGCAACTTGTCTGGTAGCTGCCCCATCTGCGCGTTGGCTAGGTTATAGTAGAAGGTGATCTGCTCCTCAGGCTGATCCATCGCTTCCACCATGCTCACCACCTTAGCGTAGTGGCCCCAGCGATATTCGTCGTCCACGGCAAGGTAGCGCTCCACTCTGAAGTCGGGTAGGGTAGGCTGATGCAGGGTGGGGTAGGTCAGCAATGCGCCATAATCCATATAGTAGATACCCCGTGCTAGCCATAGCAACGCCACCGCTACCACCGTCAGCGCCACTGTGATGATCTGCAATCGGCGCTCGCGGTCACAGCACACAGCCACCATCAGCAAGGCGATATACACCCATATGCCCACGCCGAAGAGCCAGAATGTGGCGATGAGCAGCACCGGTGTCAGGTAGCGAGCGTAGCGCTTGCCGTAGCAGCTCAGCCAGAACAGCGTAGCACCTCCCGTGAGCGCCACTATCTCGCTGAGCTTGCTGCCTAGCTGCATGGCGCTGAACGCCTCGATGGTGATACACGCCACCGCCACGATGAACGCCCACAGCTGCCGCACGCCCGCCTTCTCCAAGCCGCGCCGGAGCACATCGCCCAGCGTGAGCAGCACCAGCGTGACCACCAGCGGACCTACGTAGAGGTAATAGTAGAGCTGTGTGAGGAAGTCGCCCACCAAGCATGCCATCCAAGCGGGCTTGCTGAGGTAGGTCTGCAGATAACTGGAAGAGAGCAGAAACAGCTGGTTCTGCTCTTGATAGAACAAGTGGTGAGGATAGCAGAAGGCAAAGAATGCAAAGCACACCAAGCCCCATAGCCCTATCACCACAAGGGAATAATATCGTTTGAGTAGTTGCATCGTCTTAGGTTTCATCGGTTCTTAAGGACAAAGGTAGCTATTTTTACGACGCCAAACAAATTTACTGACCTTTTATTCGTGCCCCTTTCACAAGGTGAAACCATTGCTATGACAAGAGAAAATAAATTGATTTTCACAGAAAAATAAATTAATTCTTGGAGAAAAACAATTTATTCTTCCATCCCGCCCCATATATATAAGGTCATGACGGAGCCTCTTTGAGGATGTGATGGTGCCTTTATGAGGACGTAACAACGCCTCTTCCGTGATGTAACAGGCTTGTAATGAACCCTTCAACGGCTCGTCATACGATGTACATCTACCTGTAACAACGACTGTCTACCTTTGCACCGTGAACCAAGATATGACTATATGAAGCGAATCAAAAGGGGAACGGCAGCGCTTATGCTGCTTATAGGATCGGCTTCAGCGGTGCAGGCACAGAACATCAAAGGCACCGTGACTGATCTGCAGACACACGAACCACTCATCGGCGCCACCATTCAGGTCAAAGGGACCAGTGTAGGTGCGGTGACTGACATCGACGGACGATTTTCCATCACCGGTCTGGAGCCGGGTCGATATACCTTGATAGTGAAGTATGTGAGCTATCAAACCCAAGAGATTGACGGAGTTCAGGCGATGCCCGAGGCGGCAGATGACATGCAGGTCACCCTGAAGGCGGATGAACAAAAGCTGAACGAGGTTACCGTCACGGCTGTACAACGTCGTAACACGGAAGCCGCAATGATAGAGGTAGCTAAGAACAGCTCCGTCATCGTGAGCAACATCTCAGCTCAAGAGATACAACGCACACAAGATGCTAACGCCGGCGAGGTGATCAGACGCGTACCCGGAGTGAGCCTTATCGATGACAAGTTTGTCATGGTGCGCGGTCTCTCGCAGCGATACAATAACGTTTGGGTTAACGGAGGCGCCGTGCCATCTAGCGAGGCCGACTCTAGAGCGTTCTCGTTTGACATGATTCCCAGTTCCCAACTGGACAATCTGATGATCATCAAGACCCCAACAGCCGAATATCCAGCCGACTATACTGGTGGATTTATTCTGGTAAACACAAAAGAAATTCCCGTAACTAACTCTTTTCATGTGTCGGTAGGCGGTAGCTGGAACTCGGCTTCTGCCTTCCGCAATTTTCGTTCTGCCAATAGCTCGGGCACCGATTTCCTAGGCTTCGACAACGGACTGCGCTCGCTGCATGGCGGTATAGGCGCATCGCTGAACCCGATAGCTAGTACGGGTACGGACCTGAGTGGCAATCATCTGAACAACAACTGGATGGTGACCGACTCTAAACCCCTGGGCGATCTGAAGCTTTCAGCCGACTGGAACCATAGCTGGACCATCCGCGACTATCGCTTAGGGATGCTAGCCGCCGTCAATTATAGCAGCGACTACCGCACCTACGAGGGCATGGAAAACAACCTTTACGGTGTGTATGACGTGGCCAATGATCGCCCCAACTACCTTCGCCATTCCACCGACGACCAATATAACCATAACGTGCGTCTAGGCGCGATGTACAACGTGACGTTGCTCAGTGCGTCGGGACGACACAAGTATCAGCTAAAGAACATCTTCAACCAGATAGGCAACAGCCGTTACACCTGGCGACAGGGCGTCACCGCACAAGCCAATCTGGAACGGTCAGCGGAGTACTACTACCGCAGCCGCACCACCTATAACGGTCAGATAACCGGTAAGCATACCTTCAGCGGCGATGCCCTTGACTGGAGCGTCGGCTACGCGTACGCCAATCGGCACTTGCCTGACCGTAAGAGATACCTCGAGGACGATGCCCTGGAAAGTGGCGTCTATGCCCTGAGCACGGGAAACGATATCTCGCGCGAATGGACACAACTCGACGAACATATCATGTCGGCCAATATCAACGACGATCACACGTTCAGCTTCGGCTCATGGCAACCCCATCTCAAGATGGGAGCTTACGGCGAGTATCGCACCCGCAAGTATAACACGCGTGAGTTTATCTACAACTGGAACGTTGCAGACAATGATATGCCTGCCGACTTCCGTCATGCTGACCTGCCTACGCTGCTGAGCGATGAGGCCAACTATGGTGCTTCGCGGCTCTATCTGCTAGAGCAGGTGCAGATGCGCAACAACTACAGCGGACACAACACCCTTGGGGCGGCATACCTATCAGCCTTGTTCCCCTTTGGTAAGATAGACGTCAATGCCGGTGTCCGCTACGAATTTAACCGAATGGAGCTTATCTCCAACACCAAGGATAACGAGGTGAGTCCCTCAAGCCGCTATTACACCCACGGCGACTTGTTTCCCTCGGTCAACACCACCTATAAGATTGACGACAAGAACCAGCTGCGTCTGAGCTATGGACGAAGCGTGAACCGACCCGAGTTTAGGGAGGTGTCATCGTCAGTCTACTACGACTTTGACCTCGCATCGAGCGTACAGGGTAACACCGAGCTACGCAACTGCTACATAGACAACCTTGATTTGCGTTACGAGTATTATCCTTCACGTGGTGAGCAGATCTCCGTGGCAGCGTTCTACAAGCATTTTGATTCGCCCATAGAGTGGACCTACACCGTGGCGGGCGGTACCGAACTGATCTATAGCTATAAGAACGCCGAGCAAGCTAACACCTATGGCCTTGAGGTCGACGTGCGCAAGGATCTGTCGTTCATCGGTCTGAACCACTTCTCGTGGAGCTTCAACGGTGCGCTGATCAAGAGCCGAGTGAGCTTTGAGGCTGGTGCTCGCGAGCACAATCGCCCCATGCAGGGACAGTCGCCTTATCTGATCAATACGGGTATCTTCTATAAGCATCCCACTTGGGGGCTAGACGTGTCGTTGCTCTATAACCGCATAGGCAAGCGCATCATCGGTGTGGGACGCAGCGAGGGAACCACCGGCAGCGATGAGAACGCCCGCGTGCCCGACAGCTATGAGATGCCGCGTGACGCCTTTGACCTCACCGCATCAAAGAAATGGGGACGATGGGAGGTGAAATGCGCCGTACGTGACATCCTCAACCAGGCGGTCAGCTACAAGCAGTTTGCTGATGTGACCTACGCCGACGGCTCTACCAAGAAGGTGGAAGAGATTGTCCGCCGCTACAAACCTGGTCGTAACATCTCCGTTACAGCCACTTACCAATTCTGACAACGTTTTATCAACACAATAACAAGATGAAAAAACAACAAATCGCTGGATGCTTTGCCATCCTCGCGCTGGCTGCCTCATTGGCCGCTTGCAGCAACAATGATGACCCTGTAGTGCCTACACCCGATAACAATGGTAGCACTACCACTTACACATGGACCACTGATGGCGGACTGAAGGCCTGCGATCACATCCTGTTCAACAACGGAAAGGAAGATGCCAATGGTACCGAGATTGGCAACGGAGATAAGCAATTTGTGTTCACGGGCAAGCAGACCCTGAAGAAAGGTACCTACCTGCTCAAGGGTTGGGTGTATATCGCTAGCGGTGCCGAACTAACCATCGAGCCGGGAACCGTGATCAAGGGTGACAAAGATACGCAGGCGTCACTCATCGCTGAACGTGGCGGTAAGCTGATAGCCAAAGGTACGGCTGACCAGCCTATCGTGTTCACCTCAGAACAGGCTGCCGGCGAACGCAAACCAGGCGACTGGGGTGGCATTATCCTCTGCGGTAAGGCACGTAACAACCAACAAGAGATGCAGATCGAAGGTGGTCCACGCACCAAGCACGGCGGTAATGACGATGCAGACAACTCGGGTGTGCTGAGCTATGTGCGTATCGAGTTTGCGGGTTATCCCTTCCGTCCCGATCAGGAAATCAATGGCTTGACCCTCGGATCAGTGGGTAGCGGTACGCAGATTGACCACGTGCAGGTGAGCTACAGCAACGACGACTCCTTCGAGTGGTTTGGTGGTACGGTCAACTGTAAGTATCTGATCGCTTATAAAGGCTGGGACGATGACTTTGATACCGATAACGGCTTCTCAGGTAAGGTGCAGTTTGGTCTAGCAGTGCGCGATTCGAAGATTGCAGACAAGTCACAGAGCAATGGTTTTGAGAGCGACAACTGCGCAGATGGTACTCTCGTAGATCCTTATACCAACGCCACATTCTCCAACATCACCTTCGTAGGACCTAAGCTCGATAATCAGTTCCAGAATACCACCGACTATATCACCGCTGGTAGCGTCTATCCTAACAATGGTTCTGCCCTTGGCAAGTTCCAGGCAGCAATGCAGATTCGTCGTAGCTCACGTCTCAACTGCGTCAACTCGCTAGCCATCGGATGGCCCATCGGTCTCATCCTTGACCAAGAAAAGGGTAACACACAGGATCAAGCTAAGGCTGGCACGCTCAAGCTGCAGAACATCTGGTTTGCCGGAATGGATGCCGTGGGTACGGATGCTAACAAGGTTTATGATGATGTCTTGGTAACAGGATATGACGAGAACAAGAAGGCTGTGCTTGACAATAGCCAAGCTTCGTTCTCAAGCACCTTCTTTAAGGCACAGCAGGGTAACAAGTATCTTGACAGCTGGACTTCATTGTTGCTCGATGCCAACTATATGCCACAGGCAGGTAGCCCCTTGCTCAGCGCAGCTTCGTTCAGCGGAATGGACAGTTGGTTCTCAAGCGTGTCTTACATCGGTTGCTTTAACACGGGTGACAACTGGACTGCGGGTTGGACCAACTTTGATCCACAGAACACAAAGTACTAATCTCTGTGAAGCGTAAGCTCGGTCTCATCATCTAAGAGACCACTCTATATAAAAGGTATTACATGAAAATCGGATTGTATCAAGGCTCGGCTAAGATACAATCCGATTTCTAGATTTTATGGAATTTATGGGTTACGTCTGGTTATAGGGGTTTAAAATAAAAATCGTAAACGCAAAGTAAAAGTAATACAAAGGATACTAGATAAGCCCAAAAGTCATATTTGTCATATTTTGTTTTGCCCAGATATGCACCCAGCGTGCAAAAGAATAAGGACAAAATAGATGCGCACGTAATCACTGCAGGTATTGTGACCAGATTGTATATGCTTGCGCCAAGTGATACCAATGCGCTAAGGAGGAGTAAAATCTTGGTTTTCATAAGTCAAAAGTTATTAAAAATCCGGGTCTTCGTCATCGGCAGAACGATAAAAAGCTAGTTCCATGTTGCCTGTGACGTTGTCGCATTTGATGATTACTTTCTCTGCTTGGAGGTCAGGATCGGAAACGATCTGAGCTATCAGCGTGTCTACTCCCAACGTAGGAGATGCAGCTGCTACTTGCTTCTTAGCTGGAGCGCATGCCTTTTGAACGTTAGTTGCTACGATGTTTTCATCCTCTTGAGAGCAAGAAGAGAGACTAAGGCTACCTAAGCAAAGCCCAAATATTGCACTGAATAATAATGTTTTTCTCATCATAGGATAATTTTAGAAAGTTTCGGAACTGTTATTAACAACAGAGGTTTTCTCCTTTTAGCCGTGTTTTCTTATCATTAACGCCTCCTTTCGGGTTGTTGTTCGTTGCAAAGTTAAACGTTTTAGTTAAGGGGGGGGGTAATAAATTAACACTTTTAACATATAAATGCGGATTTGTTTAGAACTATTGCGGAAAGTATTAATTACTATGTCGTGATGAAACGAAAGCTAGGTGAGAAGTCTGGATTAGTAAGATTGACGCTTGGAATAAGCAAATAGAATCATCAAAAGTGGTCAGAATGTACAACCTTTGGCTGATGTAGAATGTATGCCCGAAGCAATCTAGAGGTTCAGAATGAAGCGTGTTACTATATATATAAGGTGAAATAAGCGGATGGAAAACAATCGGATAAGCGAAATTCATTGCAAACTTGATATTGCAAAACACAATGCGCGATGGGCGATTTTAAATTCTTTAACCATGAACAAACCATGTTTGATACTTTTTTAAGTTTGCAGTTTTGGCTGAATGCTATTAAAAGCGTACCTTTGCCGTGCACAATGGGGATATTGTAGCATGATGCGAGATACCTTCCGGAGATGCACTAACATAGCGATTATTATCAACTAAATACATTTAAACTAAAATGGCAAAGTTTGACAAACAAGTTTTAGCAAGCTACGGTATTCAGACCGGCACTGCAGAAGTTTTGTACAATCCTTCTTATGAGGTATTGTTCGACGAGGAAACTAAAGAAGGCTTGACTGGCTACGAAAAGGGTCAGGAGACCGAATTAGGCGCTGTAAACGTAATGACAGGTATCTACACCGGTCGTTCGCCTAAAGATAAGTTCATCGTTGACGATGAAACTTCTCACGATACAGTATGGTGGGATAGTGAAGAATATCACAACGACAACCACCGCGCTAGCCAAGAGGCTTGGAAGGCAGTGAAGAAACTTGCCTTGGAAGAGCTCTCTAACAAGAAGCTTTACGTAGTGGACGGCTTCTGCGGTACTCACAAGGATACCCGTATGAAGGTTCGTTTCATCGTAGAAGTAGCTTGGCAGGCACACTTTGTAACCAATATGTTCATCCGTCCAAAGACAGAAGCTGACTTCGAACAGGAACCTGATTTCATCGTTTACAACGCTTCTAAGGCTAAGGTAGAAAACTACAAAGAGCTTGGATTGAACTCTGAGACTGCAGTAGTGTTCAACGTAACATCTAAGGAGCAAGTTATCATCAACACATGGTATGGTGGTGAGATGAAGAAGGGTATGTTCTCAATGATGAACTACTACTTGCCACTCCGCGGTATCGCTGCTATGCACTGCTCTGCTAACACCGATATGAACGGTGAGAACACCGCAATCTTCTTCGGTTTGTCAGGTACAGGTAAGACTACTCTTTCTACCGATCCTAAGCGTAAGCTCATCGGTGATGACGAACACGGCTGGGACGACAAGGGTGTGTTCAACTTTGAAGGTGGTTGCTACGCTAAGGTAATCAACCTCGACAAGGAAGCTGAACCTGATATCTACGGCGCTATCACACGTGACGCTCTCCTCGAGAACGTAACTGTAGACGCTAATGGTAAGATCGACTTCGCTGATAAGAGCGTAACTGAGAACACTCGTGTGTCTTATCCTATCTACCACATCAAGAATATCCAGCGTCCTGAATCACAGGGTCCTGCTGCTAAGCAAGTGATCTTCCTCAGCGCTGACGCCTTCGGTGTGCTTCCTCCAGTATCTATCCTTAACGCAGAGCAGACTAAGTACTACTTCCTCTCTGGTTTCACAGCTAAGCTCGCTGGTACAGAGCGCGGTATCACTGAACCTACTCCTACCTTCTCAGCTTGCTTCGGCCAGGCTTTCTTGGAGCTTCACCCAACAAAGTATGCTGAAGAACTGGTTAAGCACATGGAGAAGAGCGGTGCTAAGGCATACCTCGTAAACACTGGTTGGAACGGTACAGGCAAGCGTATCTCTATCCGCGACACTCGTGGTATCATCGACGCTATCCTCAACCACTCTATCGACGCAGCTCCTACCAAGACTGTTCCTTACTTCAACTTCGTAGTTCCAACAGAGCTTGAGGGTGTAAACAAGGACATCCTTGACCCACGCGACACTTACGCTGCTGCTTCTGAGTGGGAAGAGAAGGCTAAAGACTTGGCTGCTCGCTTCATCAAGAACTTCAAGAAGTATGAAGGCAATGAAGCTGGTAAGGCTCTCGTAGCTGCTGGTCCTCAGCTCTAATAATCGAATCGTAGGCGGTGCTTATATATATAATAAGGTGTAACGCCTTATCCTAAGCATCCCTTCAAATACCTTTTGGCGACGCATCCATAACGATGCGTCGCCTTTCTATGTTGTTATGACTGAGCTTAAAAGCCTATTTTGCATACCTTAAAACGCGAAACTGAGGATTAATGCGCAAAATATAGATGTATGGGAGATATTTTACATTATTAACGTGTAAAACATATTATATCTGAAGATTTCTCCTTAAATTTGCAAGCAAAAACCAGATTAAACAGTAGTTAATGGCACATAAGTTTTCACCATTGCTCCTTTTGGTGGCCGTTGTGACGCTCCTTACATCATGTTTGGGCAGCACCGACGACGATACGGACAATGGATATACCTTCTATGACGATGCGGGACTGACCTCTTTCTCCCTCGGCACGCTGACATGGGATAGAGATACGGTGACAGCAAGCGGCGCAGATAGCACCTATACCACCACGCTCTCGGCATCAGATTACGACTTCTACATCGATCAAGCTAACGCACAGATATACAATGTCGACTCTTTGCCTTACGGAACGCGCCTTGACAAGGTGGCGCTAAGCACGGGGTCTAAGAACTCATCATACGTTTATCTGAAGAGTTTGACCAGCGATTCGCTGACATATTGTAGCAGTGGCGACTCCATCGACGTTCGCCAACCTCGTATCTTGCGCGTGGTGTCCCTCAACGGAACCACTTGGCGCGACTACACCGTGACGGTTAATGTGCACAAGCAGAAGCCTAACGACTTGGTGTGGAGCAGCTATGAGACCAATGGTACGCTCAATGGATATACCAAGATGAAAGCTCTTGTCAAGGGGGATAGCGTGTACGTGGCTGGTACCAACGGCCAAACGACCTACTTGACGGCTACGGCTATCAATGATCCAACCCATTGGGAGGCACTCTCGGCTGACATCAATCAGGCTTTCAGCGCCGAGGCTTACAAGAGCATGGTGGTCAGTGGGGCTTATATCTACCTATTGACAAATGGCGTTGTGCTTCGTACCGCAGACGGAAAGCACTACGAACAGGTAACAACGAATACCCAGCTCAAGCAGCTTGTGGGTGCTACCAGTACGCAGCTTTATGCGCTCGGCACCGATGGGGACTTCCTCTATTCTACCGATAAAGGCGCATCTTGGCAGGCAGATCAGGTCTCTGGTGACTCGCAGTACTTGCCTCAGACTGATATCAGCTATGTTTGCCAGTCTGTTCGCACCAATAGCGATATGGAACAGGTGCTCCTCGTGGCAAAGAACGCTAATCTCTCACGTGCCATCTCATGGACGAAGATTGTCGATTATGGCGATAATAGCGAGCAATACCCTTGGAGTTTTGTCAATTCGGGTGCTGAAGAGCGTTATCCTTTGCCCGCTTACGACTGCTTGTCGGTGGTGAGCTACAACAACGGCGTACTGGCCTTCGGTATGCAGAGCGACGGTACTACCAGCACATGCTTGTTCAGTCAGGACTTCGGTATCACATGGAAGGAGAACATCTATCTCTATCTTCCTACCGCATTTGCACCACAGAACGGCGTATTTGCGGCTGCAACAGATAACGAGAACCACATTTGGCTGATCGAAAAAGGCACGGGCAAGGTGTGGCGCGGTCGTCTCAACAAGTTGGGATGGGCTACCAACAAACGCAACGTGACTGAGTAAACCAGTCGCCCAAAGCCCTTCGCTAAGAAGCTACGGTACGTTCCGATGAGCCTTAGCGTAGATAAAGAATATTGATAACACACATATCAAATGAAGAAACTACTGCTTTACCTCTGTATGATGATGGCCTCGTTTGCGGCAAAAGCACAAGACGAGCCCGTCTACCTGATGGAAGTAGGAGGTGGAGCAGGCTTAATGGGATACCTTGGCGACTTTAATGGGTCGCTGACAAAGGACTTGCAACCGATGGTATCGCTCGTTGGGCGGTACAATCTCAACGTTTATATGGCGTTGAAGATGAACGTGAGCTATGGCAAACTCAAAGGTTCATCGACTGATGTGCAGACTTATTATCCCAAGTTTGACGCCAATCCTTACGCGTTCAACAACACGTTGGTAGACGTCGGACTCACTTACGAATACAATTTCTGGCCCTATGGCACAGGACGCGACTACCGAGGCGCACAAAGACTTACTCCGTATATCCTCATCGGCATAGGTGCTACCTATGTGAAAACGGATAACGCAGAGAAGAAAAGCGTGTTCTCGGCTAATGTGCCGTTAGGTATCGGACTGAAATACAAGGTGGGAAAGCGCGTGAATCTAGGTCTAGAATGGGCGATGCACTTCTCGTTGAGCGACGAACTCGATGGTCAGAAGGATCCATACGACATCCAAAGCACCGGAATGTTTAAGAACACCGATTGCTACTCGACCCTTCAATGCACGCTGACTTACAGTTTCATGGCAAAATGTAGAACCTGTCACAACGAAGATGAATAACAACTTGGACATGAATCGTATCCCCCAGCACATCGCTATCATCATGGATGGTAACGGACGATGGGCTGAACAACAAGGCAAACCACGCTCCTATGGACATCAAGCTGGCGTGGAGGCTGTGCGACGCATCACCTCTGAGTGTACACGTCTAGGTGTGAAGTATCTCACGCTTTACACTTTCTCCACCGAAAACTGGGGTCGCCCCGCCGCCGAAGTGCAGGCTTTGATGGGCTTAGTGCTCTCTTCGTTGGAGGATGAGATATTCATGAAGAACAACGTAAGGTTCAGAGTGATAGGTGATATCGGACGTTTGCCACAAGAGGTGAGGGCTAAGCTACAAGAGACGATGGAGCACACTGCTGCCAACAGCGCTATGACGATGGTGGTGGCGTTGAGCTATTCCAGCCGATGGGAAATCACCCATGCCCTGAAAACCATCGTACAGGAGAACCAAGAAGCCATTGCCAATCATCAGGAACCCCAAGAAATCACCGAGGAACTGGTCAGCAAGCATCTGGATACCCACTTCATGCCCGACCCAGATTTGCTCATTCGCACCGGAGGAGAGCTTCGCATCAGCAACTATCTGCTTTGGCAGATCGCCTATTCGGAGCTTTATTTCTGCGATACATACTGGCCCGACTTCGCCGAAGAACATCTACATCAAGCTATTCTAAGCTATCAGAACAGACAAAGACGATACGGTAAGACCGAGAAACAAATAGAGAACGAAAACAACAAAGGATGAACAATATAAATAAGGTATGGCTTTCGTTGGCCATTGTGTTAGGATGTGAACTTCCTGCAAGTGCCCAAGAGAAAGTTGTCAACCCTGTTATCAGCTATGCCGGCATTCCAATGACTTACCACATTGGAGGTATTGCCGTGTCAGGTATAGAAGGATACGAAGACTATGTGCTCACTAGTATCTCGGGACTGAGCGTCGGACAGGATATCGATGTGCCAGGTTCGGCTATCACTGATGCCGTAAAACGATATTGGAAGCACGGCCTCTTCTCTGACGTATCAATCGTTGCCGACTCTATTGTCAACGATAACATCTACCTGCACATCCATCTCAAGCCCCGTCCACGCGTCTCCACCATCAACTACATTGGTCTGAAGAAGAGCGAACGCACCGATATGGAAAACAAGTTGGGCTTGCTCAAGGGCGGACAGATAACCCCTAACATGCTCGATCGTGCCAAACTGCTTGCTAAGAAGTACTTTGACGATAAAGGATATAAGAACGCTGAGATCACCATCACGCAGCGCGAGGACGTCACGGGGAAGAACCAAGTGATCCTCGACGTTGATGTTGACAAGAAGGAGAAGATGAAAGTGCGTCAGATCATCATCGAAGGCAACGAGAAACTCTCCGATTCGAAGATCAAAGGTGGGCTCTTTAAGAAGGGCGCATTTGCCAAAACGCACGAAGCGGGCAAACTTAGCTCTTTCCTTAAAGCCAAGAAATACACTCCAGAACGCTGGAAAGAGGATAAGAAAAAGCTCATAGAGAAGTACAACGAATATGGTTATCGTGACGCAATTATCCTCAAAGACAGTGTGTGGAACGTAGATGATAAGCACGTTAACGTCTATGTGAAGCTGGATGAAGGCCAGAAATACTATATCCGCAATATCAATTGGGTAGGTAATACCGTTTATTCTACCGACTATCTGTCAGCGTTGCTCGATATGAAGAAGGGCGATGTGTACAACCAAAAGTACATGAATAAACGTCTTTCAGAAGATGATGACGCCGTAGGAAACGCCTATTGGAACAACGGATACCTCTTCTACAACCTTGAACCCACCGAGGTCAACATCGTAGGCGACTCTATTGACCTAGAGATGCGTATCACTGAGGGTACACAGGCACACATCAGCCATGTCCGAATCAATGGTAACGACCGCTTGTATGAGAACGTTATCCGTCGTGAGTTACGTACCAAGCCGGGTGATCTCTTCTCTAAAGAAGCCTTGCAACGTTCTGCTCGTGAGCTTGCTAGTATGGGCCACTTTGATCCGGAAGCCGTTAATCCAGACGTGAAGCCTAACTATGAGAACGGAACGGTGGACATCAACTGGGATCTTAAGCAGAAATCCAATGACCAGGTAGAGTTCTCCTTGGGTTGGGGACAGACCGGTGTGATTGGTTCTGTAGGCTTGAAGCTTAACAACTTCTCTATGGCCAACCTGTTCAATAAGAACAAAGAACACCACGGAATCATGCCTGTGGGTGATGGCGAGGTGCTCTCTATCGCTGCCCGCACCAATGGTTCTTACTACCAAAGCTACAATACGAGCTACACCACCAACTGGTTTGGCGGTAAGAGACCTATCCAGTTCAGTGTTGGTGCCTACTTCAGTAAGCAGACGGATGTGTCATCCAACTATTACAGCAGTGGTTATCTAACCAACTATTACAACTATATGTATGGTTACGGAAACTACAATTACAACAATTACGAGAGCTATTATGACCCCGATAAGTACGTGAAGCTCTTTGGTGTGAACCTCGGATGGGGTAAGCGCTTGCGTTGGCCTGACGACTATTTCACCCTTTCGTTGCAGTTGAACTACCAGCGTTACATGCTGAAAAACTGGAGTTACTTCCTTATGACCAATGGTTCGGCTAACAACTTGAACCTTAGCATCTCGCTCAATCGTACTTCAACGGATAACCAACTCTTCCCTCGTCGCGGTTCAGAGTTCACCGCCAGCGTTACGTTGACACCGCCCTGGAGCAAGTGGGATGGCAAAGACTATGAGCATCTCGCCCGTAACAGTCGTTCAGCGACCTATCAGAAGGAGATGGAACAGAAGTACTCATGGATCGAATACCACAAATGGAAGTTTAAGGCACGCACCTATACCGCCCTCACATCGGGTCAGAAGTGCTTCGTCTTGATGACGCGTGTGGAGCTGGGATTGCTCGGTTCGTATAACAAATATAAGAAATCACCATTCGAAACCTACTATATGGGTGGTGATGGTATGAGCGGTTACTCTACCGGATATGCCGAAGAGACCATCGGCTTGCGTGGTTACGACAACGGATCGCTTACTCCATACGGTATGGAAGGTTACGCATACGACCGCTTTACGCTTGAGCTCCGCTATCCGTTCTTGCTCGGCAACACCACCATCTACGGCTTAGGATTCGTTGAAGGCGGTAACGCTTGGACCGAGACCAAGAGCTTCAACCCATTCGACATGAAGCGTTCAGCTGGTGTCGGCGTCCGTATCTATCTGCCAATGGTCGGCTTGATGGGTATCGACTGGGCTTACGGTTTCGACAAAGTGCTCGACTCCACAGGCTACAAGAAGGGCGGCAGCCAGTTCCACTTCATCCTCGGACAAGAGTTCTAAGGCTTGACGGAATGATATAATATAATCGAACAGAGATCAAAGATTCAAATAGAAGACGACATATGAACACGTTTCGCAATCATATATTCAAGGCACTGCTCCTTCTCAGCATTGCCTTTGCGATGCCAAACCACGCCAATGCGCAGAAGTTTGCCCTTGTTGATATGGAATATATCCTCAAGAATGTTCCCGCATACGAGCGCGCCAATGAACAGCTCAACCAGGTTAGCAAGAAGTGGCAAGCCGAGGTTGAAGCGCTGAACACCGAGGCTGGTACGATGTATAAGAACTATCAGAACGAGGTTGTGTTCCTTTCGCAGGAGCAAAAGAAGAAGCGTCAGGAAGAGATCATGAACAAAGAGAAGGAAGCTTCCGACCTTAAGCGCAAGTACTTTGGCCCCGAAGGCGAACTCTTCAAGAAGCGCCAGTCGCTCATGACGCCTATCCAGGACGAGATCTATAACGCTGTGAAGGATATCTCTGACCAGCGTGGCTATAGCTTAGTGATCGATCGTGCTAGCGAGAGCGCCGGTATCATCTACGGATCACCTAAGGTTGACATCAGCAACGAGGTGCTTCAGAAGCTTGGATATAGCAATCAGTGATCCTCAACGATGCGGATACTAACAACAAAAGAAATAATAAATCAATTAAAAATATTAGAAAAATGAAGAAATTACTTGTAATGTTGATGCTCCTTGCACCAATGACAATGTTTGCACAGAAGTTTGGTCATCTTGACTCACAAGCCCTTTTGCAATCTCTTCCTGAGGCAACAGCTGTACAGAAGCAGCTCGAAGCTAAAGGCCAGGAATATCAGAAGCAGCTTGAGGATATGCAGAAAGAGCTCCAAACCAAGGCAGAAGAGTATGACAAGGCTAAGAGCACAATGCCTGCAGCCAAGCAAGAAGCTACAGAGAAAGAGCTGAACGAGATGTATCAGAAGATTCAGCAGACCGCTCAGGACAACCAGAAGGCATTCCAAGAGGAGCAGCAGAAGCAACTCGGCCCAGTGCTTGAGAAGGTTCGCAACGCCATCGAGGCAGTAGCTAAGGCCGGCGGTTATGTTTACATCATGGAGCAAGCAGCTGGTCAGCCTTTGTATATCAACGACAAACTCAGTGTTGATATCACCGCACAGGTAAAGGCTCAGCTTAACAAGACGAAGTAATAAGCAACTTCGATTACCATTCATTGATAACGTGGGCGGGCTTACTGTGGCCCGCCCTTTTTTAGTTTTATTGCCATGAGAAAGGTTTTATTTATCCTGTTGTGTGCTTTCATGCCGCTGATGATGAGTGCTCAGAGCTTGCGTTTCGCCTACTTCAGCTATGACGAAGTGTTCCGTTCGATGCCCGAGTACACCACCGCTCAGCGCCAGGTAGACGATCTGAAAGCCAAATACCAGGAAGAAGCCAAGCGAAGCACTGACGATTTCAGCGCCAAGTATGAGCAGTTTCTTGAGGATCAGCGCACCCTTCAACCCTCCATTCTCCGCAAACGCCAGTCCGAACTCCAAGATCTGATGGATCGTAACGTGGCTTTCAAGGCAGAGAGCGACCGTTTGTTGGCTGAAGCTGAAAAGAAAGTCTACGCCCCGGTGCACCAAAAGCTCGAGCAAGCTGTGCGTGAGATGGCACGTGAGATGGGCTATGCCTTTGTGCTCAATGCCGACAATCATGCTTTGCCATACGTTGATGCGCAGCAAGGCGACAACATCACTGAGGCGCTCAAGGAAGCGTTGCGCAAGTGATCAGCCCCCATATCGCTCACCTAACTCCTTATGCCTATGATGCCATTTAAGGATACCCCCGGACCGATAGGGGTCTTCGATTCGGGTTATGGAGGTTTGACCATTCTCCACGGCATACGTCAACTATTGCCGCAGTACGATTATATCTACCTCGGCGACAATGCGCGAGCCCCTTATGGCTCACGTTCCTTTGACGTGGTCTATCAGTTTACCCGCCAAGCCGTGCTCAAGCTCTTCGATCTAGGTTGCCATCTTGTCATCTTAGGGTGTAACACCGCTTCAGCCAAAGCGCTCCGCACCATCCAGCAGAATGACCTTCCCACCATCGATCCCCATCGCCGTGTGCTAGGCGTCATTCGTCCCACAGCCGAAGTGATTGGCACCATCACGCAGACACGGCATGTAGGTCTGCTAGCCACCGAGGGCACCGTGCGTAGCGAGAGCTACACCATGGAGATACAAAAGCTTTGGCCCGATATCCGCGTCACAGGCGTGGCATGTCCTCTCTGGGTACCCATCATTGAGAACAACGAGGCCGACAGTCCGGGTGCCGATTATTTTGTAGGCAAACGCATCAATCATATTATGCGCCTAGACCCGCAGATTGACACCCTCATCCTAGGTTGCACCCATTATCCCATCCTCTTGCCGATGATCACCAAGCACGTCCCTCGTGGTGTGCGTGTGATGGCGCAAGGCGAGTATGTCGCCAAGAGCCTAGCCTGCTATCTGCAGCGTCATCCCGAGATGGAGGCTTCCTGTACGCATCAAGGCACCGTGACCTACTACACCACGGAGAACGCAGACAAGTTCAGAGAGAACGCCCGCATCTTCCTTCCCGAAGGAATCGACGTGCAGCACCTAGATCTTGAGTGATTCCAAAGCGTTTCTTCATTGTTCCAAGATACCACTTCCGTTCCTTATTAGGATATCAGATAGATACAAAAATCCCGAAAAACCACTTGGCTTTTCGGGATTTTTGTTTGTTATGCGGCGTTTAATCTTCTGCTAATACCTTACAGCGTGAGCGTTGTTTGCAGCTTGATGTCATTTGAAGCCGAACCCACCATCACCTTAAAGTCGCCTTTCTCCACTACGCGGTTCATGTTGCGGTCTATGATGCTGAGGTCCTCCGGTGTGAGCGTGAAGGTGAAATGATGTGTTTCGCCCTTCTTGATCATCACACGTTCAAAGTGCTTCAGCTGCTCCAATGGTTGCGATGTGCTAGCCACCTCATCGTGCAGATAGAGCTGCGCCACCTCTTCGCCGTCGCGGTTGCCCGTGTTGGTCACGTCAAACGTCACTTCGTAAGTGTTCTCACCCACCTTTTTCAGATTCAGATTGGCATAGCTGAATGTGGTGTAACTCAGACCATAACCGAACGCATAGAGCGGTTTGGCACTCATCTCCACATAGTTGTGCAGCACAGGCGCTTTTTTGTTGTAGTAGACGGGGAGCTGTCCGATGTTGGCAGCCACACTCACCGGCAGACGTCCGGCGGGGTTATAGTCGCCAAAGAGCACGTCGGCGATGGCTTGTCCACCTTGTTGTCCGGGATAGTATGCCGTCAGAAGCGCGTCAGCATGTTCTGCCGCCCAAGTCTTGATCAGCGGTCTGCCCTCGATATACACCACCACCAGCGGTTTGCCAGTGGCTTTCAAGGCGCTCAATAGCTCATCCTGCTTGCCTAGGAGCCCCAGTGTGGCACGGTCAAAACCTTCACCACAGTCCATGTCAGCAAGGCTCTTCGAGTCACTTACCGCAGCACCCGTCTCCTTATAAGAGGTCTTAAAGTCGCGCGCACTGCTACCGCCCACTGCTACCACCACCACATCGGCTCGGCGAGCAGCCTCCACAGCCTTGTCAATCTCTGTGTTCGTGGTGTCACGCACCGCACATCCCTTGACATACTCGATATTCTCTGCGGGTACCTTGGTGCGTATACCGTCAAGGATCGTCTTTACGTTGCTATCCTCTTGCGGTGCGGTATAGTCGCCTAGGAGGTTGTAACGGTTGTCCGCGTTAGGACCAATCACCGCCACGCGAGCACTCTTAGATAGCGGCAACACATTGTTCTTGTTCTCCAATAGCGTCACTAGCTCCTGCGCCATACGATGCGCCACTTCCACCGAAGCCTCAGTGCGAACCTCTTTAGCCGCAGCCTTCGGATCCACATAAGGATGCTCAAAGAGCCCCATCTTAAACTTCATGCGTAGGATGCGAGCGCAAGCCGAATCGATCTGCGCCCCCGTCACCATGTGCTTGTTGAGCGCGTCCACCAATGGCGCGTACGCTTTGCCGCCCAGGTCAGCATCTACGCCCGCCTGAAGCGATAGCGCACCCGCTTCCTGACGAGTGGCAGCGACGTGGTGAGTCTCCCATATGCCATCGATGCTGTATAGGTCCGACACCACAAAACCATTGAAACCCCAGTCCTTGCGCAGCACATCCTTGAGATAATAGTCGTTCATCGTGCTAGGGATACCATCCAGCGAGTTGTACGACGTCATCACCGACAGCGCGCCAGCGTCTATCGCTTTCTTGAAAGGATAGAGAAAGTTCTCATGTATCTCACGCACCCCGAGGAACGTCGGATTGCCGTTCTGTCCCCCCTCCGTGGTGCCGTAGCCGATAAAATGCTTCAGCGTAGCGATGGTGCTATAAGGCTTTGACAGATCGCCACCGCCCAGACCGCGTACCATAGCCACACCGATGGCAGCCGTCAGCACGGGATCTTCGCCCATGCTCTCTTCCACACGGCTCCATCGTGGGTCCCTGCTGAGGTCCATCACTGGTCCATAGCTGATGTGACCGCCTTGCAGACGCACCTCCTTACCTATCACCTGTCCAGCTTGTTCAATGATGGCGGGATCCCAAGTGGCAGCCATTCCCAGACCAGTGGGGAACACCGTGGTACCTATGGCCATGTGTCCGTGAGGCGCTTCCTCGGCTAGGAACAAGGGGATACCCAGACGGGTGTTCTCCAAGACATACTTCTGCAGCGCGTTGCCACACTTTGCAGCCAGTTCCGGATTGAGTCCGTTGTCTAGGCTCTTTTGCGTCCAGGGGTCGGCACGATAGGTCGCCCAGAGCATACCGATGTTGCCTTCGGCTATATCCTGTTTGAAAGACGCAGACGGAACCACGTTCTTTCCCACGATGTCATAGTAGTTCCAAGCTAGCGTACAACGCAGTTGGCCCACCTTCTCTTCCCACGTCATGCGTGAGAGCAGGTCGTTCACACGTTGCTCTATGGGTAAGGCCGCATTCTGATAGGGTAGCACTTCCTTCTTCTTCGCGTTACCTTGTCCTATGGCGAGAGCCACTGCCATCGCCATGATCAGTATCTTCTTCATTGTTTAGATTATTTGATTACGAGTTTTTCGTATTTGATTGCTTCACCGCTCTTGACCATACGGGTGGCACGCAGTTGTACATATCGTGCCGTGGTGGGCGTGAAGTAGACCTCTTGCATCATCGGATTGTTACGGATATTAGAGAATTCGCCTTCCGCCACCTTCTCCATCTTATCGGTGCTCGTGCCTAGATATAGCTCATAGTTGGATATCATACCCTCATGCGCCGCCGTCTGGTCAGGCTGATAGAAGCAAGCGCTCACCGTCTGCGCCTTGCCTAGATCCAGCGTCACCGCGTCAGGTGTGTTGCTCGCCACGCTGTAATCCAATCCCTTTACCTCAGCGGCTTTCTCCTGTTGAGGCTCTTTGGCGTTGGGAGCATAGTAAGCGCCGAGCTCGTTGATGCAGAGTGGTCCTCTGGCTTTGTCAAAGCGGATGCGTAGCTGCTTGGTGCTGATGGTGTTGATACGCAACAGTCGGCGATAGCCCACGGTCGTAGTCTCCTCATGCGCGTTCACAGGCATCCAGTTCTTTCCGTCGAGATACTCCACGGTGAAGTGTTCCACACGTTGTCCTAGCGGGATAAACTCCTGTAGCTTCAGTCGGTTCACCTTGGTCATCTTATTGAACGTGAAGGTCAGCGTGGCTTGCGTCACACCATCATGTGTAGCCCAGTAGGTGTCAAAGTTGTCATCCGTGAGCGCCGTCACGCCATAATCCTTTCCTCTGACATCGGTGGCCTTGACGCGGGCGTTCTTGAGCAGATTGTCCTTCAGTTCGGCTTTGATCTGTTGGTAAGCCTTCACCGCATTGGTAGAGTCGATTGGATGAATCAAGCCATCCTTGTTTACGGGGAAGTTGATCAGCTGTGTGCCGTTGTGCCCCACGCTGCGATAGTAGAGGTCCACTAGTTGGTCAACGGTCTTAACCTTTCCGTCCTCCTTCTCATGGTAGAACCATCCCGGGCGGATGCTTACGTCACATTCGGCTGGAACCCACGTGTCGCCATCGGCGTGACCCTGTTGCAGCTCCCAGTACTTGTCATATCCGGGGTACACATCGTTGAAACGCAGGAACGACCAGTTGGTAGCAAAGGCAAAACCTCTCTCGTTGCCCACCCAGCGGCAGCCAGGGCCGCCATCTGAGAAGATGATAGCCTTAGGCTGCAGGTCATGTACCATCTTCCAAGCACGTGGAAAATCGTAGTAGGTACGGCGGTCTATCTGTCGCGTTTCCTTCGCTCCGCCATACCATCCGTCACCGCCATTGGCGCCATCAAACCATATCTCGAACAGGTCGCCATACTGTGTGAGCAACTCGCGCAGCTGCGCATAGAAGTATTCCACATAGAACGACGTGCCGTAGAAGGCCTGATGCCTATCCCAAGGCGAGAGATATAGACCCAGCTTGAGCCCGTATTTCTTACAGGCAGCAGCCAGTTCGCCAACGATGTCACCCTTACCGTCCTTGTAAGGCGTGTTGCGCACCGAGTAGTCGGTATACTTGGTGGGCCACAGACAGAAGCCGTCGTGATGCTTAGCCGTGAGAATCACGCCTTTCATACCCGCTTCCTTGATGGTCTTGACCCACTGTTCGCAGTCAAGACGGGTAGGGTTGAACGAACTGAGCGGCGCATCGCCATAGCCCCACTCACGATCACCGAAGGTGTTAGGGCCGAAGTGGATGAAAGCATAGGTCTCCATCTGTTGCCAGTGGACCTGATTCTCCGTAGGCAATGGTGCTACTGGAGCGGGCGCTGTGTTCTGAGCTAGCGCCACACCCGCACCGAAGAGCAGTGCGAGGGCGGTGAGGGATGTCTTGATCATTTGCGTTTGGTGTTAGAGAATGAGTAAGGTACGTCATCAGCGGCAGTGCCACGCTGCTTGTTAGGCTGTGTGCTCATGGTAAACTGGAGGCTTGCGCCGTTGACGAGGTCTTCGTGATTGAGGTAGTTGTGATTGTATTCAGCACCGTTGAGCTTTAGGCTCTGCACATACGTATCGTGTGAGTTGGTCGTGATAGAGAGGGTCTTGCCGTTCTCTAGATGCACGTTGATCTTGTCAAAGTAGGGCGCGCCCAGCACATACTGGTTGCTGCCAGGGCATACAGGATAGAATCCCATTGCTGAGAACACATACCAAGCTGAGGTCTGACCGTTGTCCTCGTCACCGCAGTAACCATCAGGTGCAGGTGTGTAGAGCTTGTCCATCACCTCACGAATCCAGTATTGTCCCTTCCAAGGCTGTCCGCTGTAACCATAAAGGTAGAGCATGTGCTGGATGGGTTGGTTGCCATGAGCATAGTTGCCCATGTTCATGATCTGCATCTCGCGTATCTCGTGTATCACCTGTCCGTAGTAGCTCTCATCGAAGATAGGTGGAACGGTGAACACGCTGTCCATCTTCAGGTTGAAAGCCTCTTTGCCGCCCATCAGATCAATCAGTCCTTGTGGGTCGTGGAACACGCACCATGTCCAGTGCCAGCTGTTACCCTCGGTGAACGCATCACCCCACTTGTAAGGGCTGAAGGGACTCTGGAACTTGCCGTTCTCTAGGCGGCCGCGCATCATCTTGGTCTCAGGATCAAAGACGTTGCGGTAGTTCATCGCACGCTGCTTGAAGGGCTTGAGCTCCTTCTCGCTCTTTCCTAGCGCCTTACCAAACTGGTATATGCACCAGTCGTCATAGGCATACTCTAGCGTGCGAGCCACGTTCTCATTGATCTTCACATCGTAAGGCACATACCCCAGCTTGTTATAGTACTGGTATCCCTCACGACCGGTAGAGTTGACCGTGGGGTGCACCGCATTGGCACCATGCACCACGGCCTTCCAAAGCTTCTCTGCATCATATCCGCGCAACCCCTTCAGATAGGCGTCAGCTACGATGGAAGCCGAGTTGTTGCCCACCATACATCCGCGATGACCAGGGCTAGCCCACTCAGGGAGGAATCCGCTCTCGTCATAGGCGCATACCAGACCGGCTTGCATCTTCTCGCCCATCGATGGGTAAACCAAATCAATCAGTGGGAACAGGCAGCGGAAGGTATCCCAAAAGCCCGTATCGGTAAACATATATCCGGGTTTCACCTCGCCGTTATACGGACTGTAGTGTACCGTTTCACCCTTGGCGTTGATCTCATAGAACGCTCTTGGGAACAACAAGCTGCGATACAGACAGCTGTAGAACGTGCGTAGGTGATCCACATTGTCGTCACTCACGTCTATCTTGCCCAGCACGTCGTTCCAGCGCTGGCGTCCTGCCTCTTTCACCTGGTCTAGAGAACGTGTCCCTAGCTCCTTGAGGTTGAGCTCGGCTTGCTCTGAAGAGATGAATGAAGAAGCCACGCGCACATGCACCTGTTCGCCGCGGCGAGTCTTAAACTGCACCATGGCGCCCGCATGATCGCAGGTGACGCTGTTCGATGAGGCTGCGGTGAAGTGGTAGTCCTTGTCCACCTCACCTGTGGTAGATACCGTGAAAGGATGGTCAAACTCAAGGACAAAGTAGTTCTTAAAGTTGTCTGGCACGCCACCGCTATTGCGTGTGGTGTAACCCACAATCTTGTTTTGGCTAGGAATGACCGTGATCGATGAACCGCGGTCAAAGGCATCCACAAGGATATTGGCCTGGTCGGTCTCCGGGAAGGTAAAGCTGAAGATCGCAGCACGCTCCGTAGGTGCCATCTCAGCCACCACATCATAGTTGGCTAGGTACACCTTATAATAATAAGGGGTAGCGGTCTCAGCCTTATGTGAGAACCAACTGGCGCGCTTGTTCTCGTCAAACTCGGGTGTGCCGGTCGTTGCCATGATAGAGAACTGGCCGTAGTCGTTGATCCAAGGAGATGGTTGGTGAGTCTGCTTGAAGCCCTTGATCTTCTCAGCCGTGTACGAATATTGCCATCCGTCACCCATCTTGCCCGTCTGAGGCGTCCAAAAGTTCATACCCCAAGGCATGGTAATGGCAGGGTAGGTGTTACCGGTGGATAAGGTGTAATTAGATTCTGATCCAACGAGCGGATTGACATAATCCACAGGTCCAGGCTTAGCTGCGTTGACAGATTGAAGCACAGCAAGCCCCAATAAGGTTGTTAATAGCGCTTTCTTCATTGGGTTTGATAATAGTTATTTTATCTGCAAAGATACTTAAAAAATACGGAAATAGGGCCGTTTAGATACTATTTATTCCGATTCACGCATTATTTGGTAATTAATAACTATCCTTTCTTCTGCCCATATCGGCTTTCTCATCTTCCGAAAGAGATTCTATTAGATTGAAGATTAATTTATTTTTCATCAGAAATCAATTTAATTTTCTCCAAAAAACAATTTATTTTTCCATCAGAAAGCATAGCTTTGGGGTTGTGAAAGGTATCCTTTGGGTTGTTATTAAAGCCCCTTTTAGCACACAAGAGGTCTATTATTTGCGCTTAAAACGACCGAAAACCGAAAATAACCATTATCTTTGCATGACACATTGTAAAGTCTGCAATATGAAGACGCTATACCTCCTTCTTGCCGCAACGATGGTTCTTGCGGCATGTCAGAACGATCCTTATGAGAGCGGCGACACCTCGTTGTCCTATCTCACCACCGAGCTGGTTGACGCTTCGACCAACGGCGAGGCGCTCTTTACTGAGGCCACAACCGATGATGGCACCACGCTGACCCTGCGCCCGTCCTATGCCGCTGACTGGGCAACGGTGGCTGATACCACCTATCGCGCCTTGCTCTATCACCGACAGGTGACCGATGGCACCACCAGCGTTATCTCCCTGCACCGTGTCACCATGACACCCATCGTCAGTCCAGGCACCGACGTGACCATCGCTACCGACCCCATCGACCTAGAAAGCGCCTGGGTGGGTAAGAACAAGCGCTACCTCAACATGGCGCTCAAGCTCAAGACGGGTGCCACCGAGGGCGAGAAACAGCTGCAACAGGTGGCTGTGGTGTGCGACTCGGTGACCTCGCTCCCCGATGGTAAAGCCCATCACTGGCTCACGTTGTTCCACAAACAGAACAATCAACCCCAATATTACACGTCCAAGGTCTATGTCAGTGTGCCGCTAGACAGCATCGCCTTGGGCGACAGCATCACCCTAAAGGTGAACACCTATAAGGGGATGGTCACCAAAGACATCGTCAAATAACCAACAACTATGAAGATAACAGAAGGCTATATGCCCTTCAAGGGCTTTCAGACCTATTACCGCATTGTGGGCGAAGCAACCGATAAGGCGCCTTTGCTCCTCCTCCATGGTGGACCAGGAAGCACACACAACTACTTTGAGGTGCTCGACTGCCTTGCCCAAACCGGTCGTCAGGTGATCAGCTATGACCAGATAGGCTGCGGCAACTCGTTCGTCTCGGGTCACCCCGAGCTGTTCACGCTAGACGTGTGGACCGAGGAACTCATCGCGCTACGTCGGCATCTGCACCTAGACCGTGTGCATATCTTGGGACAGTCGTGGGGTGGCATGATGCTCATCGGTTACCTCATCGACCACCAACCCGAGGGCGTGGCATCGGCTATCCTTGCTAGCACATTGTCCAGCAGCCAGCTTTGGGGACGTGAGCAGCACCGCATGATCGGTTTCATGAGCAGTAAGGACCAGGCTGCCATCGCTCGCGCTGAAGCCACAGGCGACTATACCCAGCCCGATTATGTCGAAGCCAATGACCACTTCATGGAGCAACACTGCGCTCCTGAGGTCAATATGGATAGCCCCGAATGTCTCCGCCGTGAGAAACGAGCTGGTGGGGAGGCTTACCTCGTGGCTTGGGGACCAAACGAATATACCCCGCTGGGTAACCTGAAAGACTTCGATTACACAGCCCGCCTGGGTGAGATCCATTGTCCTTGCCTCATTACGAGCGGCACCAATGATATGTGTACGCCCCTCGTAGCAAAGACGATGTATGACCGCATACCCCATGCCACATGGCATCTCTTTGACGGCACACGCCACATGTCGTTCGTGGAGCAACATGACCTGTACTGCGAGATGCTCGGCCAGTGGCTCGATGCGCACGAAGAAGGAAAGTAGAACGGTTTTCAGGACGAACGTTCGTCGGTTTAGATAGATTTTTGTACTTTTGTAAAAATTAACATTATACACCGATGAACGCATTAGAAGAACGTATCCTCAAAGACGGAAAGTGCTATCCCGGAGGCATCCTTAAGGTAGACAAGTTTATCAATCATCAGATGGATCCTAACCTGATGAAACGCATCGCCGTGGAGCTCATCCGCCGTTATGCATCAACCGAAATCAATAAGATTATCACCATCGAGGCCAGTGGCATCGCGCCTGCAATCATGATGGGCTTCCTGCTCGACCTTCCTGTGGTGTTCGCTAAGAAGAAAAAGCCGTCGACGATGGGCAATATGCTCTCGACGACGGTTTTCTCGTTTACCAAACAGCGCGAATATCATGTGGTGATATCCAAGGATTACCTCACGCCGGATGACAAAGTGCTCTTTGTGGACGACTTCTTGGCCTACGGCAACGCAGCCAAAGGTATCATTGACCTGTGCCGCCAGGCTGGGGCAGAGCTCGTGGGTATGGGTTTTATCATAGAGAAAGCGTTTCAGCATGGACGCGACCTCATCGAGGCTGAAGGCATACGATGTGAGAGCGTGGCTATCATCGAGTCGCTGGACAACTGCGAAATCAAACTGAAGAAGTAACCACTATGTCCGAATCGAAACTGCTTCTCTATGGACTCAATGACCGTCCGCCCTTCCGTGAAGCTGCGTTCGCGGCGTTGCAGCACCTTCTCGCCATCTTTGTGGCTATCATCACACCGGCTCTGATCATCAGTTCGGCACTGAAGTTTGACGTTCCTACCACGGGTTATCTGGTGTCGATGTCGCTCTTCGTATCGGGCTTGGCTACATATGTCCAGACTCGTCGCATCGGTCCTATCGGCACAGGACTGCTCTGCATCCAAGGCACGTCGTTCTCCTTCATCAGCCCCATCATCAGTGCGGGTATGCTGGGGATGGTCAATGGCAAGATGGATGTGTCGCTCGGACTGAGTTATATCTTCGGTGGCTGCTTTGTGGCATCGGTCGTGGAGATGGTGGTGAGCCGTATGTTGCCTTATGCCCGTAAGGTGATCACACCGCTGGTGGCTGGTACGGTGGTCACGCTGATAGGATTGTGTCTGATCAAGGCTGGCATCGTGTCGTGCGGTGGCGGACAGAAGGCGATAGACGCTGGTACATTTGGGTCGCTGCAGAACCTTGGCCTAGCAATGATGGTGCTGGTGCTGATCGTCTTCTTTAATCGTTCCAGAAACCGTTATCTGCGTATGGGCGCAGTGGTACTGGGTCTGCTGATCGGTTCAGTGGTGGCTTATGGCTTGGGGATGATGGACTTTTCTAGTCTCATTGGTGCTCAGCGCCTGAACATCCCCATGCCTCTGAAGTATGGTATGCGCTTTGATGTGGGTGTCATCGTGAGTCTAGGTCTGATCTATCTGGTGACGGCGGTAGAGGCTTTTGGCGATATCACTGCCAACTCGCTCATCTCTGACGAACCCGTCGAAGGTCCCGTGTTCCTCAAACGAGCACAGGGCGGCATCCTTGCGGATGGATTCAACTCGATGTTGGCAGCCGTGTTCAATAGTTTTCCCAACTCTATCTTTGCCCAAAACAATGGCATGATTCAGCTCACGGGTGTGGCAAGCCGATATGTGGGCTACTTCATTGCAGTGGCACTGGTACTGTTAAGCTTGTTCCCCGTGGTGGGAGAGCTGTTCTCTCTCATCCCCGACTGTGTGCTGGGTGGCGCTACGCTGCTGATGTTTGGTATGGTGGCAGCTGCTGGTGTGCGCATCATCGCTTCTACAAAGATTGATCGCAGATCGGTGTTGGTGCTGGCTATCAGTTTTGCTATGGGCATGAGCGTGGAGCTGGTACCCGACATCCTCTCACAGATGCCAGCCGTTGTAAAGAGCATCTTCTCCAGTGGCATCACTACGGGAGGCCTCACGGCAATGATCGCTAATGCGTGCATACGCATCAAGGAATAAGCCTCTATCACTCAAGGAATAAGGAAATATATCTACTCATAATCACTTATAATCTTTTAAACAACTACGCTTATGAAAAAACTTATCATTTTGGCCCTGCTCATTGGGACAATGAGCTGTGGCGTGAACGCACAGAACGAGAACGATTTTGGCCGTGGCGTGTTCAATCACGTATCGATGAACGTCGGCTTCGGCACTGAAGGTCTCAGCGTTGGAGTAGCCGCTCCCCTGACCAACTATCTCGATCTAGAGTTAGGTGCCGACGTTATGCCTGCCTTCAAGCTTAAAGGTGACCTAGATGTGAAGTTTAGCAATCCTATCACCGTGGAGGGACAATCAATCACTTTGCCCAATACAACGGTGAAAGTAGAGGGCAACTTTGATCGTGTGCAGTATCACTTCAAAGCCAACGTCTATCCTTTCGGCGGAAAGAGTAGCTTCTTTGTAGCTGCGGGATTCTATTTTGGCGGTAACAAGATAGCTAAGATCAACGGTCATTGCGACGATCTGAAGGGTTATCTAGAGCAGTATCCGCAGCAGAAGGAGCAGATCCTAGATGCTATCAGCGCCCAACTGGGCGACTATCAGGTTCGTTTCGATGATGAGGCGAATATCAGCGGCGATGTGCGATGCAACGGCTTCCGGCCTTATCTAGGCTTGGGCTTCGGTAGACAGATACCTAAGAGCTATCTCGGAATCCGTGTTGAGGCTGGCTGTCAGTTTATGGGACACCTCAAAGTGTACCAAAATGATCAGCAGATTGACCTCACCAAGGCGCTTCAAGAGAATGGCGCTGATGACGACTTGTCCAAGTTTGTTGACAACTGGACGGTGTACCCTGTGCTGAAACTATCCGTAGTGGGCCGCTTCCTATAATCTCCTATGCTTCCGCTGACACGCTTCGGTGTGTCAACGCTTGCCTTCTGAGCGTCTCATACGTGTCGGAAGGCATATAAAAAAGTCCGCCAAAAGACCTTCGTTGAGATCCTTTGGCGGACTTATTCTTTCCCTTATGGCTATCGCCATAGGCTTTTCGGCTTACTTATCTTTCCACATCTGCTTGCAATATTTCCAACCATAATGGTCGTAAATCTTTGCCATGTGGGTCTCGCGAACCTTAAACTGGCTGAAATCCTTCTTGCTGAAGTCCATCCAGTCGACCTCCGAGAGGGCTGCCATACGTGGTAATACCTGGTATTCGGCTAGCTCGTGACCGATGACATATTCGCTCCAGAGATTGGCTTGTGCACCTAAGATGTGCTTCTTCATGGCTTCGCTCGCATCAGCGGGTACGGGATCGTAGCTGTAAAGCTTCTCCACGGGGATGTAACCATTGAAGAGCATGATGTCGCGGGGCATCTCTGGGGTCTGATAATAGTCGAAGTAACAGTAGTCGACGGGCGTCATGATTGCGTCAAGGCCTTGCTCTGCTGCTGCCTTACCGCCTGCCAAGCCACGCCAGCTCATCACGGTAGTACCGGGTTCGATATCGCCTTCGAGGATCTCATCCCATCCGATGACCTTGCGTCCCTTTGCTGCGAGATGCTTGGTGACCTGAGACATGAAGTAGTTTTGCAGTTGCGCCTCTACAGGGAAGTTGCCCTTGGGTTGCAAACCGAGGTCTTTGATCTTCTTTTGGCACAATGGGCAGTCCTTCCAGCGCTTGCGTGGCGCTTCGTCACCGCCGATATGGATGTACTTGCTTGGGAAGATGTCGAGCACTTCGTCCAATACGTTCTTCACAAACGTGTATGTGTTCTCCTTACCAGCGCAGAGAATGTCGTCAAAGACACCCCATTCGGTAGCCACTTCGTAGGCTCCTCCGGTGCAACCAAGTTCGGGATAAGCCTTCAATGCACCTAGCATGTGACCAGGAAGGTCAATCTCTGGGATGACGGTGATGTTGCGTTCGGCAGCGTATTTCACCAAGTCGCGGAGCTGATCCTGGGTGTAATAACCGCCATAAGGAATGCCGTCGAAGATGCCGGCATTGTGACCGATTACCGTCTGTGGACGTTCTGAACCCAGCTGAGCCAGTTTGGGATACTTCTTGATTTCTACACGCCATCCCTGGTCGTCGGTTAGGTGCCAGTGGAAGGTGTTCATGTTGTGCAAAGCCATGATGTCAATGTATCGCTTGACAAACTCGATGGGGAAGAAATGGCGTGCGCAGTCGAGGTGCATACCACGATAGCCAAAGCGAGGTTGGTCGTTAATCTTCACAGCGGGGAACGTAATGCTCTCCTCTTGAGTGAATGACAGTGACTTGCGGAGCGTCTGGATGCCATAGAAGATGCCTTTGGTGGTCTTGGCTTCGAGCATGATGCTCTTCTCGCTCACGGTGAGTTGGTAAGCTTCATCGCCGCTAAGCTTCTGATTGAGCTTAAGAACGATGACGTTCTTCTTGGCTTTTCCGGTGGTGAGCTGGATGCCTGAAGCTTCCTTTACATAGTCGATGAGAAACTGTCCGTCGCGTTGCAAGGTGGCGTCATCGCCTTGAACATCTACCACGGTAGTAGCGTCAAGGGTGAAGCCAGCACCTTTCTGTGCCTGGATGGTTTGTGGCAAAGGTACCACCAAACTGAAATCAGCATTTCCTGCATGCATAGTCAGCGCTGACAGTGCCACAGCGATGCTCATGATAAGTTTTTTCATTGATACGATTGTTTAGTGAATAAGGGAAGGTAGCTCGTTGTGGGCATGCCTTCCCTTATGCTTAGTGAATATAAAGGTTTAGATAATGCTTGTGCGTTTGGTCCATTCTATGATTTCGGGGATGTATCCGAAGGCCAAGCCCGTTACGGTATCAGCGCATCCGTAATAGATGGCTACGCGGCCAGTGTCGGGATCATGGAGCTCAGCACAGGGGAAACAAACGTTAGGAACGTCACCCATGCACTCGTAAGGCTTCTGTGGCGAGATGAGGTAAGGACCGCTACGATAGATTGGTTTCCATGGTTGCTCTAGGTCGAGGAGCGCCGAACCGAAGCTGTACACATAGCCGTTGCAGCTATGGAGCACGCCGTGGTAGAACAGCAACCAGCCCTCGCTAGTCTCGATAGGGATGGGGCCAGCACCTATCTTCATACATTGCCAAGCGCTGTCTTCGAACGCAGCCGGACTCATCACGTGTCTATGACGACCCCAATAAACCAAGTCGGGACTCTCGCTGAGGAAGATATCGCCAAAGGCGGTGTGTCCGGTGTCTGATGGACGAGATAGCATGGCAAAGTTGCCATTGATCTTCTTGGGGAAGAGTACGCCGTTGCGGTTGTATGGCAAGAACGCATTCTCAAGCTGATGGAACGTCTTAAAGTCCTTGGTCCAGGCTACACCGATTGTGGGACCGTAGTAACCGTTACACCATGTGACGTAGTAACGGTCCTCAATGAAGGTCACACGGGGGTCGTAGCCGTACACCCACTTGCCAATCTCTTCGTTATCACACTCAAAACGCAATGGTTCTTCGTTGATGTCCCAGTGGATGGCGTCCTTGGAGAAGCCTACGTGGAGCACCATACGGCGGTTGGTGTCATCGCAACGGAACACGCCTGCGAATCCATCCTTGAATGGAACCACTGCCGAATTGAATATACTGTTGCTCGTTGGGAGCAAGTCGCGAGGGATGATGGGGTTTTGTGAGTAACGCCACATGACGTTTTTGCAATCAGCGGGACGCTCTTCCCAAGGTATGTTGGGGAGTGACTGACCCTGAATGATGAGTTTGCTCATAATCGAAATATCTGTTTCTTATTTATGAATATGCTTATATGGGTGCTCCTTCCAGTGTTGGGAGGAGACCTTCTGCTGCTTTAAGGATGTGTTCCTTATGCCGTATGGGCAACGCTTATGGGCGATCCTTGGTTGCAGTACCAAACTTGCTAGGCTCTGAACCCATCGTAAACTCGAGCGTACCGCCCTTCATCAGATCGGCATACATGATGTACGATTTGGTGTAAGGTTTGCCATTGAGTGTCACGCTCTGTACGTAGACGTTGTTCTTGCTATTGTTATGCGCCTTGATGGTGAAGCTCTTACCTTCAGGAAGGTTGATCTTGGCTTCGTCCCAAAGCGGAGAACCGAAGATCAGTTTGCCACCGGCAGGCTCCACTTGGTACAATCCCATAGACGAAATCACGTACCATGCAGACATCTGACCTACGTCCTCGTTACCGCTCAGACCATCTTTGGCGTTGCGATATTGCTCGTCAAACACTCTGCGGATGAGCTTCTGGCCCTTCCAAGGCTGACCTACGTAGTTGTACATATATAATATATGGTGGCTAGGCTCGTTGCCGTGAGCATACTGACCAATCAGTCCGGAGATGTCAGGAGAAGCCTCTTCGCCCATGTCGCCCTCGACAATGAAGAGCGAATCGAGCTTGTTGACAAACTGCTTCTCGCCGCCAAAGCAGCTTACCAAGCCGTGAACGTCATGTGGTACGAGCCAGGTGTACTGCCAAGCGTTACCCTCTGTGTAGTCGTCCATGCGGTGAACGGCATGGAAGGGGTTGAAAGGTGTACGCCATTCGCCCTTCGAGTTCTTGCCGCGCATGAAGCCAACGCGCTTGTCGAAGAGCTGTTTGTATGACTGGCTGCGCTTCCAGAAGTAGTTGTAATCGGCTTTATTGCCCATCGATTTAGCCACCCAAGCAATGGAAGCGTCCGCCAAAGCGTATTCCAACGACTTAGCTACGGTCTCGTGAGTAGAGTCTTCATCAAAGGCAACATAGCCGTTCTTCTTGAGCGAATTCATGCCGCGCTCATCGAGCATAGCCGATGTCTTCATTGCTTCAAGGGCGCCCTTCTTGTCAGTTACAAAACCTTTGAGTACCATATCGGCAAGCACTGGGATGCCAGGATTGCCCACCATACAGTCGGTTTCGTTACCCATGAGGTGCCAAACGGGGAGCTTGCCTTGCTGCTTAAAGATGTGAACGAAGGTCTCGCCCAGGTCTTTCATCATCTCGGGGTGGATGATTGTCATCAGAGGATAGGCTGCGCGGTAAGTGTCCCACAGTGAGAAGGTGGTGTAATTGGTAAAGTTGCCGTCGTGAACCTGGAGGTCTGCACCACGATATTGGCCGTTGACGTCGCTGAAAACCGATGGTGCGGTCATGGTGTGGTACATCGCCGTGTAGAACACCGTGCGTGCATCGGCATCGCTGGTCTTTATCTCTACCTTGCCAAGCTGCTCGTTCCATGCCTTGTCAGCGGCTGCCACAACACCATTAAAGTCCCATCCGGGAATCTCTGCTTGGAGGTTGAGCTTTGCATTATCTTCGCTAACGGCAGACAGACCCGTCTTGATCAGCAATGGCGTGCCGTCGTTTTCATAGCTGAAGATGGCGATAGTGTCCTTGCTTTCGACCAAAGTCACAGGCTTATTAAACTCTGTGTAGAAGTAATCGTACTGGTGTTTGGCCCAACCTTTAGACTCTCTGTAACCTGCAATAGCCTTCTGTCCCACCTGATGGAAGCCAGCCTTGAACACGTGATCCCATCCGATGCCCTGTCTGAGGTCTAGACGGAAGAGGCAAGTCTTAGCGTCTGCGCCTGCAGTATAGCGTTGGAAGCCAGCGCGCTGGGTAGCGGTGAGCTCCACGAACACGTTAGGCTGCTTGAGCTTTACGCTGTAATAGCCAGGAACAACGTATTCGCTGGCGTGTGAGAACTTCACTTCTTTCTGATTCTTACAGCCCACTGGGAGGAAAGCCACGTCACCCAAGTCGCCAATACCGGTACCGCTGAGGTGCTGATGACCAAATCCGATGAGGATAGAGTCGCTATCGTGATAACCCGAACACCAGTCCCAACCGCGTGTATTCTGCGTTGGGCCGAGTTGAATGTAGCCGAATGGTACGTTAGCACCTAGGAATACGTGTCCGTGACCACCTGTTCCGATGGTCGGATTGACATACTTTGTGAGGTTTTGCGCCTGTACTGCCGATGTGCCTGCAGTCAAAAGAGCTAGCGAAAGCAAGCTAATCGCAATAGTTTTAAGTTTCATATTTGATTAAGATAATAGTTGATTACAGATGCAAATTTACGAAATAATTGGCAAAAATAGTATCAATTCAAGTTAAAAATTTGGTAGGTGAGGGGATTTTATGTAATTTTATGCCTTGAAACTATTAGCTAAACAAAATAATGAATAAAACGAAATTGCTTGGCGCGGTGTTGCTCGGGATGATTGCAATGAGCGCTACAGCTCAGAAACTGACGCGGTATGTGGACCCGTTTATCGGTACAACCAACTTCTCTGTGTGCAATCCTGGTGCCGTGATGCCCCATGGTTTGATGTCCGTGGTACCCTTCAACGTGATGGGGTCAGACCTTAACGAGTATGATAAGGATGCCCGCTGGTGGTCAGCTCCTTACGAATACAATAACAAATTCCTTACCGGGTTTGCCCATGTGACCCTTAGTGGTGTGGGATGCCCCGAGATGGGTACGCTGCTCACTATGCCAACGACAGGCCAACTGGATGTGGACTACCATCACTACGGCTCCGAATATAAGAACGAAAAGGCTCATCCGGGATATTATTCGGTGGATCTGAATAAGTATGGTGTGCGTTGCGAGGTGACCTCCACGCTGCGTTCGTCATGTGAGCGCTTCACTTTCCCTGCAGGAGAAGCACACATCCTGCTCAACATCGGTGACGGACTGACCAACGAGACTGGCGGTATGGTGCGTCGCGTGAGCAGTACCGAGATCGAAGGTATGCGCCAACTGGGTACGTTCTGCTACAATCCCGGTGCCGTGTTCCCCATCTATTTTGTGATGAAAGTGAACAAGGTGCCCAAATCCACAGGCTGTTGGAAACAGCAACCCAACCGCTCCGGCGTCAAGGGCGAATGGGATGCAGACAATGGTAAGCGCAAACTCTACCGCAATTATGCTAAGGAAATCGCGGGTGACGAGATCGGTTATTACTTTGATTTCGACTGTACTGCGGGCGAACAGATCGAGGTGAGCATGGGTGTATCGTTTGTCTCGATAGCCAATGCGCGCGAGAATCTAGAGAAGGAGCAAGCCGGCAAATCCTTTGACGCTATCGCCCAAGAAGCCGAATCCACTTGGGAGCAGACCCTGAACCGCATTGAGGTTGAGGGCGGCACGGAGAGTCAGCGCCGCGTTTTCTACACCGCGCTCTACCATTCGCAGATTCATCCCAACATCCTTCAGGACGTTAACGGCGACTATCCAGCCATGGAGAGAGGCGATGTGCTCAACACCAAGGGCAACAGATACACCGTTTACTCGCTTTGGGATACCTACCGCAACGTGCATCAGCTAGAGACCTTGCTCTATCCCGACCGTCAGATGGACATGATTCGTACCATGATAGATATGTATAAGGAGTGGGGCTGGATGCCAAAATGGGAACTCTTCGGTCGTGAAACGTGGACAATGGAAGGCGATCCAGCCATTCCGGTCATCACCGACACCTATCTTAAAGGCTTCCACGACTTTGATATCAACGCAGCATACGAGGCTTTCTATAAGAGCGCGACCCTTCCAGGCAAGGATAACAAGATGCGCCCGGACAACGATCCCTATATAGAGAAAGGATATATACCTCTATATTATTTTGCTGCGGACAACTCTGGTGACAACTCCGTCTCACACGCCCTCGAATACTATGTGGCTGACAATGCCCTCTCGCTGCTCGCACAGGCGCTGGGCAAGCCCGCTGACGCCAAACTCTTCCGTCAACGCAGCTTGGGATATAAGCACTACTACAGCAAAGAATCGGGTACGCTGCGTCCTATCGAGAAAGATGGCTCGTTTATCACACCGTTCGATCCTAAAGATGGAGCCGACTTCTCCAATGCGCCAGGCTTCCACGAAGGTTCGGCATGGAACTACACCTTCTACATCCCCCACGATGTGGCTGGCATGATGAAGATGATGGGAGGCAGCAAAGCCTTCATTCAGAAGCTGCAAGGCGTCTTTGACCAAGGTCTCTATGACCCCGCCAATGAGCCAGACATATCCTATCCGTTCCTCTTCTCATACGTCAAGGGTGAGGAATGGCGCACACAGAAGGAAATCAGCAAGATTATCGCCAAGTATTACACCGACAAACCCGATGGCATACCGGGCAATGACGATACCGGAACCATGTCGGCTTGGGTGCTCTTCTCGATGATGGGATTCTATCCCGACTGCCCAGGCAGCCCTTACTACACCCTTACCACACCCGTCTTTGACAAGGTGACGCTGCATCTCGATCCCCAATACTATCCCAACGGCGACATCACGATCAGCGCTCCCCATGCCTCTTCGTCTCAGATCTATATCAAGAACATGACCTTAGGAGGCAAATCGCTAGGCAGCTACCGCATCTCTCATGACCAGCTAGTCAAGGGACGCCATCTTGTCATGACACTGAAGTGACGGAAAAACGAAATAAATAAGGAGAATATACAAAAATATTTAAAAGTAAAAGGATTTCGTTATTAATCCAACCGAAAGTTATATATTTGCCGCTCACTGGCATATTAGTTGTCAGAAGAGTATCAGATATTAACTAGAAAAAGATTAGAATATGGATTTTACTAACTATCAAGGTTACGTGGATGAGCGTGAACGCGAGCTCGAAGCATCACGCTCCATGCCTTTGCTGATGCGTAAGGTGTTCACATGGATGGCTATGGCGCTTGTCATTACAGGCGTAGTGGCTTATGGTGTGGCTTCGAGCCCTGGTCTGTTGCAGACTATCTTCACGGGCTATACGCCACTGGTGCTATTGGTTGTCGAGTTTGGTTTGGTGCTATTCCTCTCCGCACGCCTTCATAAGATGTCGCTTCTCACCGCTACGCTTTGCTTCGTGGCATTCTCCGTGCTCAACGGCCTGACCCTCAGCGTCATCTTCTTGGCTTACACCTTAACATCTATCACGCAGACGTTCTTTGTCTGCGCTGGTACGTTTGGTGCAATGGCGGTGCTAGGCTATACCACCAAGAGAGACTTGTCCAAGATGGGTAGCATCCTCTTCATGGCGCTTATCGGTCTGATTATAGCCGGACTGGTCAATATGTTCCTACGCAGCTCGATGTTCGAACTGATCATTAGCGGTCTCGGTGTCCTTATCTTCACCGGCCTTACCGCTTGGGATGTCAACACCATCAAGCGTGCGCTGCTTCTTCAGCCCGACGCTACGAGCGAGACGGTGCAGAAGGTTGCCCTTATCGGTGCGCTCAATCTCTACCTCGACTTTATCAACCTCTTCCTCTATCTGCTGCGCTTCTTAGGCAACCGCAACAATTAATCGACTTGCCTCATAGCAGCCCCAAGAGGGTGGAAAAAGTATAAACCAATAATCTCCCATGACGTATAATGACACGTTATGGGAGATTTTTTTAGTGAAATATTTGTCTTTTTCAAAACAATTGCATATATTTGCATGCTAACCCAATATTAATCGATAATGACAAAACCAAAGAACGAAAGATTAAGCGTGCTGAAACTGCTTATCACCAATGGCGAGTTTAGTAATCAGGCTAACCTCCTAGAGGCTCTTTACGATAAGGGATTCGAAGTGACGCAAGCCACTCTAAGCCGTGATATGAAGCGACTTAAGGTAGCCAAAGCTGCCACTATGGGCGGCAAATATATCTATGTGCTTCCTAACGAAACGATGTATAAGCGCCTATATAATAAGTCAACGGAGAACACAGAGTCCACTGGAGGTGATATTTATGCAAGTGTGTCAGCCCAGACCGTTGTCATCCGTACACGTCCAGGCTATGCCAGCGTGGTGGCGCTTGACATAGATGAGGCTCATCTGCCCTGCGTGATGGGAACGGTGGCTGGAGACAACACCCTCTTCGTGGCGATAAGAGAAGGATACAGCATGCAGTATGTCATGGAAAGCCTATCCCAAATCGTGCAAGGACTGCGCGTGGTGCGTTAATCATATTTGGGTATTTTACCCTCATTTGCCCTTAATCCCAATCTTATTCCAGCTAGAATAGTTACCTTTGCACCTAGATCTATGATGTGCCACCGAACTGGAGCACAATGCAAATGATGCCCATCGCATCGCAAATAAAGAAAAACTGACAGCAAACAAATGGAAAACTATGTGATTCTGACGCCTAACGACGCAGAAACTTTTGCCCAACGCCTCTCTGACCTCAAAGACCAGACTACCCGATTTCTAACTGACGAACTTCAAGCCGAGCGTCGCTTGCAATATACCAAAATCTTCCTGAGCGACGCGCAAAACCAATATCAGCAACTCATCGAGAGCGATCTCTATCAGCAGTTCCTCTCTAAGGCAGCCCTAACCATCGTGGAGCAACCCCCATTGAGCGGCGCCAAGGTGCAGCTATTGGTCAAGACCGCCGCTGACACCACCCACCACATCTTCCAAAGCATGCGCCTGACCGAGGCCGAAACGCGTGCGGCTAATAGCTATATGCAGACGGTGATGCTCTTTGAGAAGTATATCAAGACGCTCGAAGGTACCGGTCTGGATCTGCCCACACACCTAGTGCGCACCTGGATCTATGTCGCTGACATCGATGTCAACTATGAAGGGGTGGTCAAGGCGCGCAACGACATCTTCCGCCGCTATGGTCTCACTGCCGAGACCCATTATATCGCCAGCACGGGCATCGGCGGACGCAGTGCCACAAGGCACGCTTCGGTGGCTATCGACTTCCTTACCATGCCCGAAATCAAGGAGCAGGACAAGCTCTATCTTAAGGCTTTGGAACATCTGAACCCCACGCACGAGTATGGTGTGGCGTTCGAACGTGGTACGCGCGTGACGCTACCCGATAGCTATCAGTACTTTATCTCAGGCACGGCAAGCATCGACAAGTATGGCCATGTGGTCTACCTAGGTGATGTGCGCCGTCAGACGGAGCGCCTTCTAGAGAATATCGATGCGCTGCTGCACGATGGGGAGGCTTCGCTAGAGGACGTGCGCTATTTTATCGTCTATCTGCGTGACCTGTCCGACTATCCCTTCGTCACTCGTTACATGCAGCAACGCTTCCCCGATACGCCTACCGTCATTGTTGAGGCTAAGGTCTGCCGCCCCCAGTGGCTTATCGAGATGGAGTGTGTAGCTAGCCGTAAGAGAGCCTAATGGCGCTTCTGTCCGTAGGTCGCGACGCCCCTTAAGCTAATCAACAGATAATATATCAAGATTCAATGAAGGCTCTTTCATGAGGTGAAACCAATCGTTTCGGCTAAAGAAATAATTTATTTTTCAGACAAAATCAATTTAATTTTCTCAGAAAAATAAATTAAAAATCATTCTCAAACCATCTATATGGAAACATAATAGGGGCATGCTTAGATGATAAGCATGCCCCTATTGCAATGTATCGTCGCCTTCAACAGCCTCTAGCTTTGGCTCTATTGAAATCCATTCTACCCAATGCAGAACCGAGAAAGAGCCTTAGAGCGAGTCAAGAAAAAATCGCTTCCAAAGTGCTGATGACCTTGGAAGCGATCTGCTTATAGTTTGATTGATGCCAGCTTGTGCCTCTGAGCTAGTCAGGTGGTGTGCAAGCCTTCATCTGTTTTTGGCTTATTTGTCCCACCAAACGCGGCTGTAGAACTCATCACCGTGGTTAAGACGGCTCACTGCTTCATCATAGTTGGTCTTGTTAACCTGTGCTTCCTTGGTAGGATAACGGAAGCGACGAGGGATAGAATAACCATCGTTAGCAGTAGCACACTGACCATCTTTCTGTGCCATCACGTTAGGTGTGAGCACTGGATAGCCTGAACGACGCCAGTTAGCAAACACTTCGTGAGGATCACCGAAGGTTGTGATGTAGTACTGAGTATTGATCTGCTCAAGAGCCTTAGCTGTATTGAATGGGTTCTTAGCAAGGTATGCGTTGGCATATGCCTCCCATGAACCGTCAGAAAGACCTACAGTAGGATCATTGTTGAGTGCTTTGAGAGCCTTGTCTGCGCTTGGGAACTGAGAGAACTGCTGGAAAGCAGCCTTCACACCAGCGTTGTAGAACTGCTCTGCGCTACCGCTGATATATCCACGCTGTGCTGCTTCAGCAAGCAAGAGGTAGGTCTGCGCAGCGGTTACAACGAATGTAGGAGCGGTTGGATCTGCATAGGTGTAGCGGTTAGGAGTAGAGAAGTGAGCGCTGTAATTGTTCAAGAAGTCGTTGTCATTGAAGCGAGCGTCCACCTTACCGATGAAGTATTCACGGTCAGGGTTGTTTCCGTATCCGCCCTGGAGCAGACCGTCCTGTGTAGCAAAGCTCATATCACCATAGTCGGCAGTGGTCCAGCCCTTCTGAACGTCAGATACCTGGCTACCTGTAGAGCTGGTAACAACGGTACCGATGGCGCAGATACGTGGATCCTTAGCGTCCTTAAGAAGGTTTACGAAGAACTGGCTGAGGTAGAACTCGCGGTCTTCGTGAGCGATAATCTTTGCAAATGGCTCTGAAGAGTCGTTAGAGGTAGTACCATCAGAGTGGTTCAAGATCACGTTGTCAGCTACATCGGTGATCACGCCGTTAGCGTATGCCTTAGCTGCGTAGGTCTTAGCGGTAGCTTCGTCTACCTTAACAAGGCGCATAGCCAAGCGGAGCATCAGAGAGTTGGCAAACTTCTTCCACTTAGAAGCATCTCCCTGGAAGTAGAGGTCGTGCTGACCCATCTTAGCTTCACCGCTGAGTTTGCCCTGAGCTTCGTCTAGCTCAGCAAGCATACTCTTGTAGATGTCTTCCTGCTTGTCATATACGGGATATGAGTAGAGGCTTGGACGACCTGCCTGTGAGTAAGGGATGTCACCGTAAAGGTCTGACATCTTAGCAAAAGCGTAGATGCGCATCACACGAGCGATGTTGAAATCTACCTCGTAGCCTTCCTTGTTCTCCCACTGATCGTAGCATGTTGTCACGTCGCGCATAGCACCACGGTCGCTGTTGTAAGTGTCCCAGAATGATGCTGAGTAGCCATCGCTATAGTTGTAACGGCCGTAGCTGTCCCACCAGTCAATAGAGGTGAGCTGCTGGGTAAACTGAGATGAGTAGATGCAACCAGTACGCCACATATCCCAGTCAGAGCCTAATGCTTGGTGTTGTGCATTAGAGAAGACCATCTCGTAAGGCACGTTACCCTCGTTGAGGTGCTCGGGGTCGATATTGGTGTCGCCGAAATCGCCGCAACTTGTCATGCCAAGTGAGCCGAGAGCGACTACCGAAGCCAATGCAAAATATTTATATTTGTTCATTGTTGTCAGTTATTTGATAATAGTTGTTTAGAATTTCACGTTCACGTTGAAACCGATGTTGCGGGTTGTTGGATAACCATTGAGCTCCAAGCCCTGACCATTGGTGTTGTTGATAGATGATTCTGGATCGATGTTAGGAGTATGCTTGATGATTGTCCAAAGGTTACGACCAACCAAGTTGATGCTCAAACCCTTGATCCAGCTTACGTTCTTGAGAACGCTCTTTGGGAAGGTGTAACCCAATGAGAGCTCGCGGAGCTTCACGAAGTCGGCACTGTAAACAAACTCCTCGCCGATGTTGGCGTTGCAGATAGCCTGATAGTAGTCCTGAGCCTTTACTGCAGTGGTGTTTGCCTGACCTGTTGTCTCGTCGATACCTGGGAATACGTATGTACCTGTTGGGTTGCTTGCGTCACGACCAACGAGGGTGTTCTTGTGCATTCCGTAGTAGTAGAGAGAGTAGTTGGTACCTGAGAAGAGCTTAGCACCAAACTTGAAGTCGATCAAGAAACCTAAGGTTACACCCTTATAGGTGAAGCTGTTACGCCAACCACCGGTCCACTTGTAAACACCATTGCCAAGAACGGTTTGCTCACCAGTCTGTGGAAGACCCTTGTTCAGCAAGATGTTACCATTAGCATCGCGCTTGTACTTGTTACCAATGATTACACCGTAAGGCTGACCTACAACGTTATAGATGTAAACGTTACCGCTACGGCTCTGTGCGCCGTTGATGTTCAGACGGTCAACACCCTCACCAAGGTCCTTCACATTGTTGTGGTTGTAAGAGATATTGAATGTGGTGTTCCAAGAGAAGTTAGCGTTCTTTACAGGATAAGCGTCTACCATAGCCTCGAAACCAGTGTTGCTGATCTTACCAACGTTAGCCACCTTAGAGCTATAACCTGATGCTGAAGAGGTAGAAACGTTTACGATATCGTCAGTGGTGCGCTTGTTGTACCATGCAAGGTCGAAGCTCAAGCGGTTCTGAAGGAATGAAAGGTTCAAACCAACCTCGAACTCAGAGATGTGAACAGGCTTCAAGTTAGCGTTAGGATATGTATCGCTGTTGTTCTGAGTGATGGTGTTCTGACCATTGATGGTGTAGTTGCGGAGCTGATAAAGCAAAAGGTTCTGATATGCAGATGTACCGTTTGAAGATGCACCCCAACCTACACGAGCCTTACCAAAGTCGAACCACTCTGGCAAACTCTCACGGAAGGTATCGGTGAATACCCAAGAGAGGTTTACTGAAGGATAGAATACGCTGTTGCTATTGTCTGCCAATGTAGAGAACCAGTCGTTACGTCCGGTAACGTTCAAGAACAATTGGTTTCTCCAACCTACGTTTGCTGTAAAGTAAAGTGAGTTTACTTGATAGCGCTGGTGAATCTTCTTAGGTGACTGACCTGATGCAGAGAGGTTGTTCACTGACCACAATCCGTCTACAGTGAATGGACGTCCGCCGTCAGAAGTATAGTAGTACTTGGTATCGTTGTACTGTTTGTTACCACCTACGGTAGCTCCAAGATCCCAATCACCAAACGTCTTGTTGGCTCCAACGAGGAAGTTGTAGTTGTTTTCGTAGTAGTTCTTCTCGTATTCGTTCATGAATCCCTTAGGATCGGCAGCTGATCCAACAGGTGTAACGCCCTGTGACTGCAAGTTGTAAGCGTCGCGGCTCACACCAGCTTGTGCGTACAACCAGTCGAAGATGTCCCAACGGAGGTTCAAACCACCTGTTAGACGATCGCGATCGCTATTGTTGGTCTTGCGATACTGCAACCAATAAGGGTTGTTGAAGTACACGTTGGTACCACCAATCATTTCGCTTCCGTCTGCGTTAGCACCCCAGCCCTTGTCAGATGTGCCCTTGAGCCAATCTACATCGAATGAGTTACCACGATAGATCAATGAAGCGTTGGTGTTACCGTTACCGTCTGACAAGTTAGAACGACCGTTTGCGTGATCCTGAACGTAGTTGGCTGTAACGTTCAAGTGCAAGTTCTTCAAGATGTCATAGGTCGTGTTCATGTTCAAACCAATCTGGCGGTTGCGTGAGTTAGGCAGAATGCTCTTCTCATGATTGTAGCTTACACCGAAGCGATAAACCAGTTTGTCAGCAGAACCAGAGAAAGAAGCCGATGTGTTAGTGGTAACACCAGTGTTGTAGAACTTCTTCCAGTTGTCTACATTAGAGTAAGCGTATGTGTTGCCGAGGAAGTTTACAGCCTCAGAACCATCGAGCACAGCACCCCAAGAGCTTGATTCAGCTTCCTTAGCACCAGCTGCGGTAGTGGGTTTCACACCATCAAGACCGATACCGAAGACGTCTTGCCAGTCGCGGTAGTCGTAGATAGAGTTGAATGTAAGGTTCTCGTTAACCTCGATCTGTACAGGCTGGTTCTTGCGACCGCTCTTAGTGGTGATCAAGATAGCACCGTTACCAGCGCGGTAACCATAGAGTGCAGATGCGGCAGCACCTTTAAGCACCTGGATGCTCTCAATATCGTCAGCGTTGATGTTTGACAAACCGTCACCCATATCCAAACCACCCCACTGTCCAGCTGAACCTTGGTTGGTGTTATCGAATGGGATTCCGTCTACAACATACAAAGGCATGTTGTTTCCAGTCATAGATGAGTTACCACGAATGACAACACGTGAAGAACCGGTAGAACCAGTAGCGTTACCTGCAACGCTTACACCTGCGATCTTACCTGAGAGGGCATTACCCACGTTAGGGTCACGTGCGAGGGTGAAATCTTCACCGCCGACCTTTGTTGTAGAGTAACCCAGTGAACGAGCTTGGCGCTTAATACCCAAAGCGGTAACCACAACTTCGTCCATGCTCTGCGCGTCGTCCTGCAAGGTAACGTTGATTGTCGACTTGCTTCCTACGCTGAGCACTTGCGTTTTGCTACCTACATAAGAGATTTCGAGCTTTGAATTGGGAGGACAATTGAGCTCGTAGTTACCATCAAGGTCGGTAACCGCACCCATTGTCGTACCTTGTACTTTAACCGTAGCACCAATAACAGGAAGTCCATCAGGTCCTGTTACCGTACCTTTGACAGTCTGATTTTGCGCGTTGACAGCAACGGCAAACATCATGAGTAAAGCTGTCATGCTGCCTCTCATTGAGAAGCGAAAGGCATTTTCTTTCTTTTTCATGCGTTATTAATTAAGTAAGTATAGTTGTTATAGATATAGAAGATTCCAAATCTTCGTCCTCTCTAGGTGAATTGTCTATTGTTTCGGTTACAAATTCTTTAGGTTTTGGGATTGCAAAGGTACATTCTTTTTTTATATGATGCAAACATTTATTAAAAGATTTTGCAAAAATAAGCGCATTAAATAGTATCAATCAGGGTGCAATATCTTGGCTGTCTGCACCCAAATGTCTTTTTATGATATTATTTTGCTTTTGCTTTTATCAGTTTTTTTAACAGTCTATGAACTGGTCAAAAGTCTAAAAATAAGAAGTCGTATGTTCCTATTAATTTGTTCGTAAAAGCTTCTGATAAAATCAGAATAGTAGTCATTTCTTGCCTGTTTGTAGTATTATGTTACAGCGTAGAGGATGTTTTGAATATCATCTCCTTATAGGAAGCAATGCAAAAGGGTTGTTAATGTTTATAAATATGCAAGAATCGTCGAGAATTTCAGTACCTTTGCGCCGCTAAAATAAGAGACATGGCTTTCAGATATTAATCATAGACACGGTCTGAAACGCCATGTAGGGAAATTAATGAATACGTGTCTATAAATCTAAAAATGATTAACAAGACAAGCAAATTGTTCAGATTGCTCTTGCTCTGCTTGCTTTTCGGCGCCCAGTCAATGGTTCAAGCCAAGGACGTTTATGGGTTCATGACGGGCAATGGCAGTGATGGCGAAGTGCCTATTGGTATGTACAAGTTTGACACGGATGCGTTGCAACCGCAACTCCTCACCTCCATGATGTACTCATTTTGGGGTGGAGCCTATGTGGGCAATCAGTATCTGATGATCCTTTCAGATGATGCGACGGGTTATCTGACCGAAGGTCTCTGTGCTTACGACCTTCAAACCAATGCTCTCCAACTGCGTTATGCACAACAGCCGTACCAATGCTCCGACCTGACTTACGACTATTCCACCGCCACACTGTATGGTGTGATGGTTAAGAACACGGGCGAGGAAGTCACACCGCGGCTTATCAAGATTGACACACAGACCGGAAGCTACACCAAGGTAGCTGCTCTTGACAAGAAGATCGTAGCCCTTGCTTGTACCTACTTTGGTGATCTATATGCCATGAGTGACGAAGGCAGCCTCTATGAGCTAAATAAGACCACTGGCGAACTCACTCTGCTGGGTAGCACGGGGCTCAAAGCGAGCACCTCCGAAGCCCAATCGATGGAGTTTGACCGCGCCACTGGCGAACTCTATTGGGCAGGACTGGACGAGAACAACTATACTTTCTTCTGCCAAATCAATCCCGACAATGGTGCGATCATCAAGCGCAGCCAACTCGATAACAACTCCCTCATCGTTGGTCTGCATATCCCCTTCGTTGTAGCAGAAGCCGCTGCGCCCACCAAACCGCAGAATCTTCAAGCCACAATGGGCGATCAAGGCACCACGCTGACTTGGACCAACCCCACCACAACCTACGATGGGCAAGCTCTCCAAGCCATTACCCGTGTAGAGGTATGGCGTAACAACACCCTCGTCAAGACCTTTGACCAAGCCGAAGTGGGTCAAGCGATGACCTATACCGATGCTGACGCAACAGCCAATGGCCATGTGCGCTACATCGTCTATGCTTATAACGAGACCGGTAAGGGCGAAGGCGCATCCGTGAAGGTGATGCTTGGCGAGGACGTACCTAACGTTGTGACCGCCTTGACGGCTCAGAAACAAGGCGATAACGTCCTGCTCACATGGTCAGCGCCTACCAATGGTAAGAACGGCGGCAACATTACACCAGATCATCTGACCTATAACGTCACTCGTCAACCCGACGGCAAGGTTTATAGCAACTTGACAACGACGCAGTTTACCGATGACATGTCCTCCGAGCAAGCATGCTATTACACCTGGCAAGTGACGTGTAAGAACGATGCCGGCGAAAGTGATGCAGTGCAGACAAGCCCCTTGATTGCTGGCCAATCGCTTGTTCCGCCTTACACACTCGATTTTGATGGCACCCTTTGGCGCAACCAGTGGCTTGTCGTTGACCATAATGCAGATGGCAATACGTGGTCTACGCAAGGTGACGGCTTCGTTTACTACACCAGTTACGCATCCGCAGGCGATGATAGTTTGGTATCCGTGCCCTTCCATCTGCAAGCTAACACCCCTTATATAATAAGGTATGACATCCTTGCCCCCAACGTTTATTCAGCCGAACACTTCCGTTTGTCCATCAAAGACAACAATGGCGAGCAAGTGTTGGAGGATCTAAATCAGTTTACCACTTCCGATTTCTCCACCCCCGAGAGCCGTAACGTTCCTTTCGAGGTGAACGAGGAGGGCGATTACCAAGTGTGTATGGCAGCCCTATCGGATGCGGGTCAGTTTATGATTAAGATTTCTGCGTTCAGTGTGGAAGCCGAACTGGATACCGATTTGGCGGCTACTGCTCTGACCACCGAGGGCCAACTCCATCAAGGCGAAGCCGCTACCTTCAAGGTCAACGTGAAGAATGTGGGTTCAGAAGCGGCTTCTTCTTATGTTGTGAAACTCTTGGATGCTGACAATAAGGTGCTCGCTTCCAAGACCGTGGATGAGGCTTTGGATAACAATAGCAGTAAGGCGGTGGAACTATCCTATACCCCAAGCACCATCGGATTGCTCACATTGAAAGCCGTTGTCAGCGCTACGGATGACAGCCATGCGGACAATGACACCGTGACGAGCCAGTTTAATGTGCTCGGAGCAGATGAGAGCATCGTCGAAATGGGCGGCAAAGACTATTACACCGACTTCCCCTTCTGGTTCAGCGGTTATCAATACAATTACGCGCAAGCCCTTTATCTCAAGGACGAGGTAGGCGGAGAGGCTGGCGAAATTCTCCAACTGCAGTACGATTATGTCAATAATGGAAAGGCTCTGACCGACAAATCCATCAAGATCTATATGGTTAATACCGACCAGCGCGATGTTACGAGCGGTTGGATAGCCCAAGACGATATGACCTTGGTGCTCGATACGGCGGTTACTTTCCTCTCTGGTGAGCACACGTTGGTGCTTCCGCTCCATACACCTTTTGTCTATACGGGTAGCAATCTGTGCATCATGACGCAGAAGATGGATAGCGAGCAGACTGACGATGTCTATTTCTTTGCCACCGCAACCGATGATCCTCGTACCGCCCTCTATAATGGCGATGAGGCAGAAGTGGTCCTCTCAAACGTTATGGCATCAGCGCGCCTCAATCAGGTACGCCTTATCAAGAACACCCACGTGCCTGCTTCCATCTATCATGCGGCAAGCGCAGCTAACGGCTTGAAGCTTCTTGTTGAGCCCACACGTGTCAGCGTGAAAGGCGAATCGGCTGCTAGCTTCACCTTGACCGACCTTTGTGGAACAGCCATCCAGCGTCTGCCTCATGCGCATAGCATCAGTCTGGACGGTCTAGCTCCTGGCCTTTATCTTGTGAAGGCAACACAGAAGGGTCAACAAGCCGTTGTGAAAGTGGTCGTTCGCCCCTAATCCCCATCAGCCATCACACCTTTTCTCATCTAGAGAAGCAGCCAGATGACTGAAAATATCTTTTAGAAGAATAAGCCGAAAAGGGCTGAACTCCATCTTGCGAGTTCAGCCCTTTACCTTATTATATAGTCCATCCATCTTCTAAACTCAGATGGACCACTAGCTGGTTATAGCTTTAGCTTGGGCTTAAAGAGGTTGTTGTCCAGGTCAGTGGTAAACTGCCGGATGTTGAAATCGTTTTGATGTCTCTTGCCGAAGTCCGATTCGCGGTACATCTGACCCAGTTGCTTGACGATAGCACCTAGACGGGTGGTGTTCTCTCCGTAGAAGTCGTCCGACGGATAGAACGGGATGGTCTTGCGCTGACAGGCGTTGAGCGTGGTGCCCGTGAACATATTGGCATCCAGTCCGCGGTCCACCTTCATGCAGAACATCCTCTGCGTGACCTTGGTAAAGGCATCCGCATTGGCCGAAAGCCAACCATATTGAGGTGAGAACCGCTGCATCGTGCCCATCTTTACGATGCCCTTGTCCAGGTCGCTACCCGTGATGTCAATGCGGTAACGCGCCGATTCGCTCTCACCAGAGTCCATACCGTCAAACATCATCATCAGATTGACCAGCACATTGTTGATCATTCCCAGTGGCGACTTACCAAAGTTGCTCATGTCAGCCAGCTTCATGTTACCATATTTCACCACGCCTCCTTCCACGACAAGCCACTGCTTGCCATCTTGTTTCATCTGTCCCACCACGTTCATGGGTACGTAGAATATGTTGACGCTTCCTGCCACATCCTCCATATCCAGCGTTACCTTCTCCGATGGTAGCGTGACGGCGAGGAAGCCGCGCGTCTGTCCCGTGGCATATTCGTTGCCGGTGGGGTCGTCCAGTTGCAGATAGACATCCAGTTCCTTGACGTTTGTCCTGCTGAGATCGATGTCGTCAAGCGCCGCACCCTTTATCTTTCCAGTAAGACACTTGTTTGGCACCTCGTCGATGGTATCTTCCTTGACAAAGTAGCAAGTGATATCAAGCCGCCCATTGACCACAAACTTGTTGAAGGTCTGGGTGCGAGAGGAAGCCTTACTGGTCTCGATGGTAGACAGCTCCCATCCTTTGGTGATTGAACCCGTCACGCGCACCGTGTCGCCATAGGCATACTTGCCCGTGCCATACACCTTTGCGCTTCCCTCGGGGTAGGCCTTCACTGTGACGTCATATGTTGCTGGAGTGGTGACGGTGGGCCCGATGGGGATTGTATCACCTGCTAAGAGGATGTGAGGCAAGTCATCCTCCGTGTCATCATCGGGCTGCCCAGGAGGTGGTGGTGGGTCGCTAATGATAATTCCGATGTACGGCCAGCGATTGTCCAGTCGCTTCTCGAATGGACCACGGGCTCTCTCGTCCTCGTTGAACGCCATGGTGAAAGCTCCCGAAGGATCTATGATACCCGTGTAGAGATACTCCTTGTTGGTGTTCTCGTCCTTGATGACCATTGAAGCCTTGGCATAACCATCCGCCGAAAACTGCCCGATGGCGTTGTTTGAGTCGAATCGCTCGGGAACATATAGCACCGGCTGGTACTGCTCGTTCAGGACGATGCGGTTCCTGTACGTGTAGTAGGGTGCGCGGTCAAACCTTGGAAGGTTGATACCGAACTCGCTATCCCATATCGGGAACAGACCTACGATGTCAAACTTCTTGTTGACGATATACACAGGACCTTCAAAGTCGTACTTATCAGCCCTTATTGCCGATGTGCCTTTGTGAAACCATGAGGCATAAGCATAACGCTTCACTTCCTTTCCAGCCATATCGTAGAACACCGTACCCTCGTCTGCGGTCTCGATAGAGAAGTAGCCGTCAGATATATCGCTGATGCCTACGGCGTATTGGAGGTTGGGCGCCTTGCTTGGCACCTCAATCGTGGTAGCTCCTTTGCGGTCGATGAACACCGGTTTGCCATCGCGCGAACCCTTATACTCGGGTATAAAAGCCAACGCATAACCATTTGCAAAGTCGCGCACCTCGCTATATTGCGGTTTAATCACCACGTTACCTTTCTCATCCAAGAAGCCCCATGCCTTCTCGATGTTGCTGTAATAAGCCCTCAGACCCTCCTTGACGTGTCGCATATAAGTGTGATTGGTGCCCTTGTTGGTCATGTTCACCTTGTCAGAGAGGTGTGGCCAAATCTTCTCACCCTTGGTATTGATGTAGAAATGGTTGATGCCGTTGCTTGCTTCGCTCACCATTGCCACCCCGTCATAAAACTGTGTGACCTGAGTCCATTCCTTGGAGAGCTCACGCGTGCGTCCATCGGCATATAGGATGATGCCGTGCTGGTTCTTGCGGTCGGCGTTCTTCACCACACAAGCACCCGAATCAAATCGCGGTTTCTCGCCAAACATCTCATATTGGGCAGGGAAGAGACACTGCCCATCCACCGTCCAAAAGCCGAAATAGCTGCTATAACCTATCTTGCGGTTGTACTCTTGTAGGGAGAAGATGCCCTCGCTCACGTCCGAGATGCGGTCCCACGGAGCCTTGCGTTGCACCAGTCGGGTGCCCTTGGATAGATGAATGCCCGTCATCGTTGGGCCCTGGTCACGCGAAGTGCTTGCCGTAGGTGTGGCAGAAGTAGCATTGCTCGAAGCCTTCACCGCCTCCTGCTGAGTAGATGCTTGCTGGGTGGCGTTTGCTTTGCTCTTCGATTTCTTGCCCTTGAGCGCATTCTCCACCTTGTCCAGCCCCTTATTGAGCTTTTCCAGTCCTTTGTTGAGCTTGTTCAGAAACTGCGCATCGGCATTCTGGGGGTACCCCACGGCGAGTAGCCCCACAAGCAATGCCGTCAGTATAGGTTTGTTGTTGACCTTGTTTCTCATTGGCATTTGCTTTCCATCTCGTTAAATCTTTCCTGTTGGCTGTCCGTCATCTTTCCGCCTTTCTTAGCTGCTGACAGTCCAAGGCTCGCCACTATCAACGCTTCCTGTTCATCTTGAGGAAGGGTTTTGAGATACTGCTCGCGTTCTTCCTTGCTCTTTCCTTCCACTTGGTCCACAAAGAGCTCCATCTGGTCTAGGAGGAAGTCGCAATCGTCTTCGCTGATATCATCCTGCTTGACTAGTTTTTGGACACGCTCCACATCTAGCCCTAGCTTGTCTTTATCAACCTTGGCTTTCTCCGTTGTCTCCGTTTGCTCACTGGTATCAGATTGTGCTTTGTTGTTAGAACATGCGGTGATTCCTAGAATAAGGATAATAGCCAGACTACAATAAATAGATTTTTTCATGATGTAATACTTTTAAAAGGTTAGTCAATAATATGCCCCTCTCGTGCCTTGATAGGTTTGTAGCTTATCAAGATAGCGGAGAGAAGCTCTGCTCAAAAGTACAACAAATACACAAACATTGCTCCGCAAGCCGTAAAAAAGCTGTCTTGAATCGTCAATCCGGCGTCGCAATGGGTAAAAAGATTGTGTCAAAAGGTAAACCCTTTTGAACCTCAGGCGCTTACGTTCTTACGATATTCGGTGGGTGTGGTGCCTTTGCTCTTGGAGAAAACGCGGTGAAAGGTAGAAAGCGAGTTGAATCCCGCATGGATAGCTATCGCATAAAGGCTATCTTTGCTCTTCTGAAGTAGCTCGCAAGCAAAGTCGAGTCGCAGCGCGTTGACATAGTCGTAGAACGTCGTGCTGAGCTCTCGGTTGAAATAATTGCTTACATATGTGCGGTTAGAACCTACGGCTTGAGCCACATCTGAGAGCTTGAGACGAGGGTTGAGAAAGGCTTTCTCCTGGACGAGATAGGCATCGATCTTTACGCCCAGTGCTGACACGTTACATTCCAGCGCATCCGTTACCGGTGTGGACGTTTCCTCCAGTTCGCTGATGACCGACTCGTGACGATAGATAAAGTAGGCGATAAACATCCACATGACAAGGTTGCATACCGCATAGACACACTCTATGTCCGTGTGGATCACGAAACAATCCAATATCCATATAGCCAGAATCACATAGAACGTGCAAAGGATAGTGGTGAGCCAGTTCAGACTGACGTTCTCCTTGTACGAATAAAGTTCTTTGAGATGGCGATTGTATCGTGGGATATGAATCATCGACCACACCAGATAAGACGTGCCATAGACCCCTGCCCATATAGCCAATGCTCTGAACAGCCATTCTTTGCCCGTCAAGATATAGATCACGGGTATCACAACGAAGGGCAACTCCTGTAGCACGATGGTGCGAAGCGACAACCTGTCAGGGGTGATCAGCTCCCTAAGGATAAAGACATACAACGGCACGGCAACCATATCGATGCTCGTCATGGCGTTCCACAAGAAAGCATCGCCAAAGAGATCCATGCTGATCAAGGCAAAATCCTTGACATACTCAAGGCTGATGATAGCCGTAAGGAGTGCTACTAGCTTGTTCAGACGTTCGCCTTTGCGCCAGAAGATCCAAGCCGTCAGCCCAAAGAACATGGTTGATAGACCGTAGATGTATGTCAGTGTGATCATCGTTGAGGCTATTCTGCTATCGGGCGCAACACATGACGCTGCGCCCGAAGCCTATTTATTGCTTAACCATCTTGGTCGTGGTGTGACCAGAACGGAGGATATACATACCTGCAGGGAGACTAGATGAAAGCGTGGTGCGTCCACTTGTCGTTGTGGTGGTGCCCACGCAGCGACCGTCAAGGGTGTAGATGGTGGCTGCGGTAGCCGTTGAAGCTGCATCGTGACCCTCGGTAGAGATGATGCCATTGACGTCAGCAGGAGTAGGACGGCAGATGGCAGCATTGAGGATCTGTCCGTTCTGCATCACCAGTGCGATGACCTGAAGCGAGTCGTGGTTAGCTATCGTAGCATGAGAGAGGTCCACATCCTCGCTGTAAGGATAATACTGGGCGGGTTGCATCTGCGTGAAGGTCACCTCTTTTCCATAAAAATCATTGACGGCGCGAGCCACATCGTTGAACACTACGTCGTAGGTAGGATTGCCTTTCTTCTCCCATCCGCCCATGACGCCATAGCTTCCGCCAGCATAGTAGTTCTTCTGCGAGTAACCGGTGATACCCGATTCGGTCACCACTAGCACCACTTGGAACGTAGCCTCGTCACAAGCCTTGTCCTTGGCTATATGCGCTGTGGCATGAACGGTGTGTTGCTCCTTATCCAACGTGGCTTCCACCTTCACGCCGACGTTGCTCTTCAGGGCTACATACTTGTCAAAAGCCTTGGTGAGCGTGGTGGCGTTGGGGTCCATCTGCTCACAGCGGTTGATCTCACAGGAGGGTGCACCCTTGGTCTGTCGGGCGATAAAGTCGGCATAGCTTGGCGCTTCGTCTGACATGGTGAGGTCATCTCTGCCATGCGCCGATACCACAATAAACTGATCGGGGTGGGCGGCGCGTACGGTCTCTATACCTACGATGCCGCGCGGACAATAGCCACACCATGTGCCGGTGTATTCCTCACACACCACACGCTGCTCAAATCCTTCGTCGTGTACACGCAGCAAGGCCCTCACGGTGTCGTTCTTGGCACACGCGTCGGGTGCTCCGTTGACCGCGGTGATCACTGCTACCACGGTGTAAGTGCCGGGATTGGGAACCCAAATAGCCAAACTGCATGAGTCGCTCTGACCCGCGGTGAGGTTGGTTGAGAACGTCTCTTCACGCATCTCGTCACCCTCGATGCCATAACGTAGGGTGTAGCTCTGCACTGTCTCCGTGCCGCTGCCTATCACTACAGGCTTAAACACGGCGGTCTCTTGCAGCTCGGGCACGATCACGTCAGCCATCATGTTGGCAGCAAGGTCCGTGGCAGGCAGATCGTCGCCCTCCACCACGGCTTGGATGCAGACCGATCCAGAGATGCTCTCCCACTGTTTGGTGGCGTTGTTATATAACCGTGAACAACCATCGGGGGTGGGGCTGACTGACAGACCCACACCGCCGCCAATGGGGAACGTACCGCTGTAGCTCAGCGTGAGGCTATCGTCGGCCGTGATGGTATAGGGATTGTCCAGCGTTACCTCGTTCCATCCGGCGCGTAGGTCGCCCATTGACTGCGAGCAGAGCGCATTGCGATCTGTGGCATGATGACGGATAGATGCCGTTACACCTTGTGCGGCGGTGCCTATGCCCACGCGGATGGCAGTGATCTTGGCTCCTACGTAAGGTGCCAGACGTGCTGGAGAGAACGTGGTGTGGGCTGTGTAGCTGGCATTGCTAGCTCCATACATGCGGTCAACGGTGGTGACGTGACATAGGGTGACCTGTGCTGATAGGCTTTGGCATAGCGCCAAGAGCATCACCAGGGCGGAAAGAAGGGTACGTTTCATAGTAGATCTGTATTGATAGTGATATGATTGATGGTATGCAAAAGTAAGAATAATATTTGACAAAGTCAAGATAATCACCCTTTAGAGTGTGTTTTAGACCATAAAATAGGCTCAGAGAGAAACCGAAAGCGGCTTGATGGCAATAAAAAATAAATTGTTTTTCGGACAAAATTAATTTATTTTTTACCGAAAAACAATTTATTTCTTCATCCGAAAGCGTTTGTTTCGGGATGTGGCAGTGCCGATATGGCGATGTCAAAGCACCGCTATTGGCAGATAAGATGATAAGGCTTGGTGGGTGTTAGCGGTGGGCAGAGGAGGTGACAAACTGCACGATGTCTGTCACCACTGCGCTATCGACGTGCCCAGGCTTCATATACTCGTCGGGTGATGGTTTGCCTTCGCCTTGCGAGAAGAGGTGGTTGAGCTTGGGATAGAGCTTCAGGGTGACATTCTTCCGACCCTTCATTGCCTTCTGCCAAGCGCTGAAGTCGGTCTGGGTCACCTGATAGTCGCGCTCACCTTGTAACAAGAGCATGGGCAGAGAGAGCTTGCGGGCAGTGGCTATCGGGTCATACTGTGCGTCAAAGTCGAGGTAACCCTCGGGCAGCGAAGCCTTGACCTGATTGACCTGAAGGGCGATGGTGTCAGCCGAGATACCGAGGTAGCGGAGCTGTTCCTCTATCGTGGGGATGAGCTTGCGCGTGGGAGACGCCATGAGCACGATGCCCCTGACGCTGGGACAGCGCTGGGCGATGCGTGGGGCAAGGGCTGCACCAAGGCTGTGACCTAGGATGTAGATCCGCGTGGAGTCGATCTCGGGTAACGACTGCGCCAGATGGACGGCTGAAAGCACATCGTCCACGGTTTCGGTGTCATAATTGCCGGGTTTGCCTGTGGGCATCCATCCCGTGGGACTGACCCTTGTGCGCTTGTCATAGCGTATCACGGCGATACCTTGCTGGCTCAGACCATCAGCCAGATCCTTGAAAGGCATCTGCGCACCCATGCTCTCGTTCATGTCACAGGGGCCCGATCCGTGAACCAGAATCACGACAGGACTCTTCGCTGAGCCCGATGTGGGTAGCGAGAGACGCCCCGGGAGCTTCAGTCCATCGGTCTCGATGGTGATCTCGCGCTCGTTTTCGGCAAGGATGGGTTGCTCGTTGGTGAGCTGAAACGCCATCAGTCCTCCTTCCTCGTCAAAGCCTACAACCAGTGTGGCGGTATAGGCGGAATAGTGAAGCTGGCGCGAGTAGATGTCATACTGCATCTGCTTCTGATGCTGCCAGAGGTCGGCTTGCTTGACATCGCCTAGCTTCTGATCGAGCATCTGTACCTGCTCAGCAAACTGCTCCGGCGTGAAGTAGTGGGCAAAGAGCGAACGCCCCGCCTCATAGATGCTGTCTGGCTGGTGCTGCACATAGTAGCGGTAGATGCGGTCGGGCTTGGCATAAGCCTGACGCATAATCGAGGTGATGGCCGATTGGGCCGTACATGAGCCTATCCAGCAAAGCCATAGGACGGCAAGGGTGATGAGTCTGTTCATAACGAGGATGGTTAGAGGATGAGATTTACAAAAGACAAAAGTAAGAAAAAATAACGACGATGTGTTCTTTAATTCCTAAAAAATAGGCGAAAAAAATAACTTTAACAATTTCGTACAGCCATTTAGGGTAGTAATTAAGCAAAACCAAGTACCTTTGCGCCTATATAATATAAGGTAAGAATGAGGAAATTCATCATAGCCGTTATCTATATCATCGCCAGCATGCCCTGTATGGCGCAAGGAACGCTGACGCTAGACGAATGCAGACGGCTGGCTTTGGAGAACAACAGGCAGCTGAAAGTGTCCAAGATGGCAGTGGACATTGCCGAGAACACGCACAAGGTGGCTAAGACCAAGTATCTGCCCCACCTGGACGGAATGGCTGGCTACGAACACTTCACCAAGGAAGTGTCGTTGCTGAACAACAATCAGAAGTCGATGTTGTCCAATCTAGGAACCAATGCCACAAGTCAGATCACATCGTCGCTGACCACTGACCTTACCAATATGGTGCAGCAGGGGCTCATCAGCAGCGATCTGGCACAACGACTGTCCGAGGTGCTCAGTAGCGTGGGGGGCTCGATAGGTCAAGCCGGCAACAATGTGGGGCAGAGCATCCGTGACGCCTTCCGCACCAACAACAAGAATATGTACGCGGGAAGCATTATGATGACCCAACCTATCTATATGGGTGGGGCTATCAAGGCTGCCAATGACGCTGCCGCTATATCTGAAGACCTGGCGCGTAACAACGTGGAGGCCAAGCGACAGAACGTGCTCTTTGCCGTGGACAACGCTTACTGGCTAGCCGTTTCGCTCAAGAACAAGGAACGACTGGCCAAGCAATACCTCGCCCTGATTCAGAAATTGGAAGGTGATGTGCAGAAGATGATACGCGAAGGGGTGGCTACACGCTCTGACGGACTGAAGGTTAACGTGGCCGTGAACACCGCCGATATGCAGGTGTCACAGGTCGAAGACGCTGTGGCGCTGACCAAGATGGCGCTCTGCGAACTATGTGGTCTGCCGCTAGATGGCAACATGGTGCTGGCTGACGAGGGTGAAGGTCAACTCATCCCCGACTATATCACCATGCCTGCGACCGAGACCGACTCTACCTATGAGGCGCGTCCCGTGGTGCGAATGATGGAAAACATGGTGAGCCTGACCGAGCAAAACACCAAGCTGGTCAAGGCGCTCTACCTCCCGCATGTGCTCCTCACAGGCGGATACACCGTTTCCAACCCCAATGTGTTCAACGGATTTGAGAAGAAATTTGCCGGTGTGTGGAACATCGGGGTCGTGGCACAGATACCTATATGGAACTGGGGCGAGAGCAAATATCGTGTACGGTCAGCCCGTACCATGACTGCCATAGCCAATATGGAGCTCCAAGACCTGCGCAGCAAGATCGATCTAGAGGTGGAACAATGCAAGTTCCGGCTGAAAGAAGCGCACCGCAAGCTCAACACCGCACGTAAGAACATGAGCAACGCCGAAGAGAATCTGCGCTGTGCCAACGTGGGTTTCAAGGAGGGAGTGATGACTGTGACCGACGTGATGACCGCGCAGACCGCCTGGCTGTCGGCTCAGACACAGGCGCTGGATGCCGAGATAGACGTGCGTCTAGGCAATGTCGCCCTCAATAAAGCCTTGGGCAGAAGCAACAACTAACGATTAGCAACCGATAAAAAAAGAGATAAACCAATGTCAGCAAAATCACAACACAATAGTATCTTACTGGCCATTGTGGGCTTTACGCTCGTGGTGGTCATCGTGGCAATCATCGGTTCGTTTGCCTTAAAGAAGGATCCCGAGATCATCGAAGGGTCAATAGAGGTGAGCGAGTATCGCGTAGCATGCAAGTTGCCGGGTCGTGTGACCGACATCAAGGTCAAGGAGGGCGACTATGTACACAAGGGTGACGTGCTCGCCGTGCTGGAGATACCTGAGGCTGATGCTCAGGAGAAGGTGGCACAAGCCACTGCCAATGCTACACAGGCGCTGAGCGATCTAGCCGCAGCACCGGTAAGAAAGGAGACGGTGGAGAGCGCGTACCAGATATACCAACAAGCGGTGGCGGCAAAGGACGTGGCTGAGAAGACCTACGGACGTATGCAGCGCCTCTTTGATGAGGGTGTGACCACGGCGCAGAAGCGTGATGAGGCTTACGGAGCGTATCAGGTGACGCTGGCGCAGGTCGAAACGGCCAAGGCTCAATGGGAGCTGGCACAGAAGGGATCGCGCGAAGAGTCGAAGAGAGCAGCCGCACAACAGGCGCAAGCTGCCAAAGACGCGGTCAATGTGGTCAAGTCGGTGCTGAAAGAGACCGTGCAACGTGCCACAGCTGACGGCGAGGTGAGCAACATCTATCCCAAGGTGGGTGAGCTGGTGGGACTGGGCAGTCCGATCATGAGCATCTCGATGATGGATGATGTGTGGGGTTCGTTCAACATTCGTGAGGACCAACTGCAGGGAATGAAGGTCGGTGACACCTTTACCGCCTATGTTCCAGCCTTCAATAAGAGCATCAAGATGAAGGTGTATGCCATCAAGGATCAGGGCTCTTATGCCGTATGGAAAGCCACAAAGACCACGGGCCAATATGACCTGAAGACCTTTGAGGTGAAGGCGCGACCCATAGAGAAGCTTGAGGGTCTGCGTCCAGGTATGTCGTTGGTACTAAAGCGATAAGTTCGGAAACGGATGAAAAGACTCTGGAAAATAGCAGTGCGTGAGTGTATATGGATGGCTAAGACACCCATATACCCTTTCTGTATGATCATTTTCCCGATTGTGGTGATGTTTCTCTTCACCTCTATGCTCAACGAAGGGCAACCCACGGAGATCCCTATCGGTGTGGTGGATCAGGACAACACCGCCATGACGCGTTCGATGGTGCACAAGCTTGACGCGTTTCAGTCGACGAAGGTCGTAGATTATTATCCCACGGTGAATGATGCACGCAAAGCCATCCAGCGCGGAGAGATCTATGGCTTCCTTTATCTGCCTAAGAACACCACCAAGGATGTCTATGCTAGCCGTCAACCGCGCATCGCCTACTATTACAGCAATGCCATCATCCTTGCGGGTAGCATGGTGTTTAAGGATCTGAAGACCATCACCTCGCTCAGTGAGGCGGCGGTGGGATCGTCCAAACTGCAGATGCTGGGTAAGACCACGGATGAGATCAAGACCTTCCTGCAGCCCATCGCGCTAGATGTGCACATGATCAACAACCCTTACTCTAACTATAACGTCTATCTCAGCACGGTGATGATTCCGGGTGTGATAGGCTTGTTTATCTTCCTGATAACGGTCTATTCGATAGGTACCGAACTGAAGTTTGGTCGTGGAAAGGAATGGATGCGTCTGGCTAAGAACAACGTCGTGGTGGCTATCACGGGCAAGATCTTACCCCAGTTCTTGGTCTTCATCACCATCTTCTTGGTGTACGACTGGTATCTGTTCTGCCATCTCGGTTTCCCGCACCCTGGTGGCTTTGGCACGGTGATGCTTCTGTCGTTGCTGATGGTGCTGGCGTGTGAGGGCTTCGGCATCTTTGCCTTCGGACTGATGCCTTCGTTGCGCATGTCAATGAGCATCTGTAGCTTGTGGGGCGTGCTGGGATTCTCGCTCAGTGGGGCAACCTTCCCTGCCTTTGCCATGGATACGATGCTACAAGGTGTGGCCAATCTCATTCCGATGCGCCATTACTGGATGATCCATCAGATGTGTGTGTTCAATGGATATCCGCTCTATGACGCCTACTTCAATATTGCTGCACTCGTGATCTTTGCTTGCTTGCCTCTGCTAACGATGTTCAACATACGCAAGGCGATGCAAGAATATGTCTATATACCCTAACGCCGAAGAGGATGAACAAGCTCAAAGCTATATTTAGTCAGATGCTACAAGCCATCAAAGATATGTTCTATATCTGGTGGCTTGAGATGAAGAACACCGTCAAGGATGAGGGTGTGCTGATCTTCTTTGTGCTGGTGCCGCTGGGTTACTCGCTCCTTTACTCGTGGATATATAACAATGAGGTGCTCCATGATGTGCCTGTGGCAGTGGTGGATCAGTCGCACTCGGAACTCTCACGTGAGTTTCTGCGTCGGGTCAACAGTACGCCCGATGTCAAGACGGCCTACTACTGCAACAACATTCAAGAGGCACGCAACCTCATGGGACGACAAGTGGCGCATGGGGTGATCTTTATCCCTGAGGATTTCAGTCGTACCATCGAGCGCGGCGAGCAGGCGCATATCAGCATCTACTGTGATATGAGTCTGATGCTATGCTATAAAGCCATCTACCAAAGCACGTTGGGCATCTCACAAGTGATCAATGCCAATATACAGAAACCCAAGTCGATGAGCACCACGGAGCGCGATGAGGAGGTGGCGACCGAACCTATCGTGGTGGACAACGTTGCGATGTTTAACCCCACGGGTGGCTACTGCAACTCACTGATGCCGGCAGTGCTCATCCTAATCATTCAGCAGACGCTCTTGCTCGGTATCGGACTAGCGGCGGGTACGGCGCGCGAGAACAATCGTTACCGCGACTTGGTGCCTATCAGCAACCACTATAATGGTATCTTCCGCATCGTATGTGGTAAGTCGCTGTGCTATTTCATGATCTATATGGTGATGTCTGCGTATATGTTGCTGCTTGTACCGCACTGGTTCCAGCTCACGCAGCTCGTCACGTTCCGGTCCTATCTGCTCTTTGTGTTGCCATACCTCTTGGCTTGCATCTTCTTTGGTATGACCATATCATGTCTGATTCGCTATCGTGAGAACGTGATGTTGATGGTGGTGTTCACCTCCGTCCCCATGCTGTTCCTCAGCGGTATCAGTTGGCCTAAGGAGAGCATCCCCGGCATCTGGCAAGGTATCAGTTGGCTGATACCCTCCACCTTTGGCATTCGCGGCTTTGTCCGCCTGAATAGTTTGGGCGCTTCGATGGCAGATATCGCCACCGAATACAAGGCGCTTTGGATTCAAGCAGCGGTCTATTGTGTCACCACTTGCCTGGTGTATCGCTTCCAGATCCGCAACGCTTATAAGCATGCCAACGATCATCTCAGTAAGATACAAGCCAAACTGAGGGCTCGCCAGCAGCAAACAGAGACCGAAAAGCCACAAGGCGAACCCTCAAATGAAAACGTACAATCTCAATCAGAGACTACTGAAAAACCTGCAGATGCTAGTGCGGACAACGTTCAGAACCAGTGATCTAGCATCTGTGTGCATCTCATCTTACTGACGGAAGACTTGCTGCTTGTATCGCATATAGCTCGCAAGGTTGTCTTCCTCTTGGCTTTGCTTCCTCGTCTCGTTCTGTGAGGTAAGCGAAGCATTGCTTCCTCCTTCCTTCGCTTGCACTGACGCTGCGTTGTTATAAGCTTCGCTGTTGCTCGATGGCATGTCTTCGCTTGTCAGTGAAGCGGTGTTTTGGCAGATAAGACCAGTTGCGCTCTTTGCCGTGCCCATCGTCTTATCGGCATTCTTTGCGCAATCCTTTGCGGTTTCATAATCAGAAACGGAGAATGTTTGCTGGGGATTTGTACTCTGTGCGGCAAGATTCGTGGCTGCCGCCATTGCCAATGTGATGGATAAAATAATCTGCTTCATAATCTAATACCTATTAGTACGCTGCAAAATTACTTCTATTCAGCCACATTCGGCGTAGCCAGATTATGGATAGAATGATATAAATCGCTGAAGATGAGTTTCTTCCTAGGTAAGCATGGCTTCTTTGTGTCTTGATTGCGTCAGTATGATGGGATTTCGCTATTAACCGGATAATGCTAAAGCACAACCCAATAAGCACTTATCCTATATGGTATGCATGATAAAGGCGTATCATATCAAGCCGTCTTTGTATAATACAAAAATAACAAGAGAGCCATTTACTCGCGGCAAATGGCTCTCTATAATAATAAGGTGTATAAGATTGGATTACAAACTTGAGGCAACTAAAGATGCGTCTTCGCCTTCATAGGTGAGCAATGGTGTCACGGGCTTATAACGCAGTTCTTGATAATGGAACAAACGAAGGGCTACAAACTGATGATCTTCGGATACACACATCTCTAATAGATAGTTGCCCAAATGGGTTTCGGTCAATGTCTCTAAGCCTGCAAGCATAGCTGGTTGCTTCGCTTTGTCTGCGGTGAAGATGCATTCTAGCATACGACCATTGTCGGGATCGTACTCCTTCTTGAAAGCTTTAAGCTTGCTATTAGTGGTGAGATAAACTGCTGATGTGGATAGACCGAAAAACGATTTCTTTACTGATACATGTGAATCATTGACGAGGTCAGATGACATCGTCAAGCTATTAAAACTTGGCATATAAATTTCCTTTAAATAATTGATAATGTTTGTTGAGTTAGGGGCGCTCTGTCTAAGGGGCGAGCAAGATGCACTAACACAACAAATGCCGTAGCGTGAACACATAATAACGACACGCTGGCAAAGTCATCAATGGGGTGGATAACGATGACGCACACCCCGAGAAATGACTAAAGGAAATCTTTTGTATATAAAACAAGTGATTGACTCTTACCGAAGGATGAAGAGAGGGGAGATAATTCTCTGCCGATGTGATCCGGCGAGGACGTGAACTGCACACAAGCGCAAGCGTCGATGCATTGTTGATAACGGCTTGTGGTCTGTCATTATGATTAATCCATGCTGCAGTGGCATTATCATCTGAAGACAATGGCAACGCCGATGTGCTTGCCGAAACCTCCACTTGACCTAGTATTGTCAAGCTTATCGTGAGGAATAATATCTTCAGTAATCGTGATATCTGCATCTTCTGACTAACCTTTTTCTATCTGCAAAGATAATACAATCTATATGTAACACAAAATATATGTCCACTTTTTGCTTATAGATATTTTCTGATAACCCTCTATACAATATATCTATCTATTCGCATTAAGCATCTTTTCATAATTCGACATCAAGTTTCTCCTTATTATATAGCAAGTCCTCTTCTTAGATAATTGCCTATCTCTTCAGTATCGTTTCCGGTCCATTAATCTTCTCATGCCTATTGTTCGCTCTCCGCCGCCCAATATGCCCATTGGTCCTCTTATGTCGATCCCTCTCCGTCGCCTAATATGCCTATTAAGCCTATCATCCCTACCAATCCCCCCAAAACCGCCCTTTCCCTTGACCTAAATCAAAAATCCGTTAAAATCCGCATATTTTTCGAAAAAACTTTCCCCAAACTCTTGCGTGAATGGATTTTTCGCA
>CAVJZR010000004.1:0-93360 GCA_963654235.1 Bacteroidaceae bacterium
TAACTAAATGGGCTGAATTCCAAGCGAGGAATCCAGCCCAATCTTTTTCATGCGCAAAAAGTTTTACCGGACAGCAATAATAATTTATTTTTCATTGTCGTAGCGCCCTTGTGAGCTTATAAAAACGTAGAGAACGGAACGTCAAAGAAGCCCTTTGGAGGGATGAATCTTTCGTTGATGTTTTGGATTATTTAGGAAAATATGGGCTTAAGAAACAATTTCCTTTAGAAAAGAGTTAAATTGTCGGAATTTATCCATATCTTTGCAATATGGCAGAGTCAAGTATCTAGCCCATTATTAATCATTTAACCGAAGGAACGATGAAAAAACTATTCATAGCAGCAATGCTTCTTCCCATGCTCCTCTCTTGTAATAGCAAGGCTGACCGCCAAGCGTTGAAGGAAGAAGTGAAGGCTGAGCTTCAAGCCGAGCAGACAGCCAAAGAGAACGAACGACTGAAAGATGAGCTACAAACAGCAAAGGCGCAAGCTGAAGCAGCACAAGCTAGTGCTACACAAGCCAAGGCCGAAGCCAAAGTGGCAAAGCAGAATGCTGCCAAGCAGATGGCAGCCCCAGCAAGAAAAGCAGTTGCAGTCACTGCCACCCCAATCAATATGACGCACGTCAAGATCTCTAATCTAAGAGGTGTCACCAACATACGTAATGCTCCGAATGGTTCGGTATGTATGTATCTTAAAGCCTATGTCGACTATGATATCTACGTCTCTGGTATCTACAACGGATGGTACCAGATAGCCGAAATCTATCGTCCCGATGGATCGCGCGTCAATCTGCATAGTAGCAACACAGGCTGGTGGATCGCTCGCAGCATCTGCTATGTATATTAAAAAACTAGGCTATAAACTGATAAACTATATTTTCTAATTTCAAAAACTTAAGTGTTATGGAACCAACAAATATGATGAAACCCAACAATAACATGGCTCTTGCCATCTTTACCACCCTTTGCTGCTGCTTACCCACGGGTATATATGCCATCATCCGTGCTAATAAGGTAAATGAATTTTGGGCGTTAGGACTATATAATGAGGCTTATCTAGCTGCTTCGGATGCAAAGAAGTGGTCAATAATAGGATTGGTTCTAGGTCTGATATGGCAGGTGTTCTACTGGGCTTTTTGGGGTGTTGCGTCTCTTGCAGCTATCGGAGCCAGTGTCGGCGCAGGTATGTAAACGTCAATAGCCTTTCCCTTGCGTTATCGATACCGATGGTTGCTGACGGCACTCGTTGTCCTGTTGGGCTTGGTGCTCTATGCCAACTATGACCCTACAACGGGGCGATGGGTTCTGCAATGTGCCTTCCATCAGCTGACGGGATGGCAATGTCCAGGATGTGGTGGGCAACGGGCGGCGTATGCTTTGCTTCATGGGAACGTAGTGCAAGCCGTGTCATACAATCTCTATGCGGTGGTGGCCTATCCTTATGCCTTGCTGTTTGTGGTGCGATGGCTCGTTCCATGCCAGCGGTTTACCGAAAGGCTGACCCGATATATTGAGAATAGATATGTGGTGCGTGCTTATATCATCACCTTTATGGTTTGGATAGTGGTGCGCAACGTTTTAGGAATATAATAAAAAACGAATGAATATGGATCAAAACAAAGTGAATCAGATCTTATTTACACTGTCAAGCAAGTTGCCTCCCGAGACTATACCCATGGTTCGCGATCGCTTGCTCAATACAGATATTGACGAGATGGTGTTCTATTCTCTCACCAGCACGCTCAAGGATCCTACCATCTCGCTGGTGCTTTCTATCGTTTTGGGCTATCTTGGGGTAGATCGCTTCTACCTAGGCGATGTTGGTCTAGGTGTAGGTAAGCTCGTCACTTGTGGCGGTTGCTATATTTGGTGGCTTATAGATATCTTCCTCATCATGAACCGCACACGTCAGCGCAACTTCGAAATGTTGATGACGCATCTGAATATGCAGACGGCTTACAACTATTAAGGCATGCTTGCAAGCCGCAGAGCCGAGCTGAAGATATATTCATAGAAGAGTGATAGTGCGTGGAAACCTTTGTACACGCCTTATCATAAAGAAAAAGATCGCACACCATCAAGGATGTATAAAGTCCTTGAACGGTGTGCGATTATTGTACCCAACTACCTGATCAGATGTTTCCTTGAATGCCCGCTGGCATCGCGGATGATGTATACACCTGGTGAAAGTTGTCCTAGTTGGGCGTTAAGGTCACTTCCTTCAGAGAGAACCATCCTTCTGCGTCCCTGAAGATCGTAGACCGAGATAGAGGAATAAAGTTTCTTAGAACTTGTGATGCGTTCTATGGCGTCAGTCGTGGAGCCGAGACGTGCGCTTGCGGCGTTAATCACAGCCCCTGAGGTGCGGTTCAGCAACATTGCCACCACGTAGCACTGACCAATGTGGTCCACCGTTTCGGGTATGTCAAAGGCATACTGGTGCGTGTAACGCGTACCAGCGTCGATGCTTGTAGGCTGACTGAGGTCTAGGCCGTCATACCCGCCTTCCAGCAGACGAGGTACATCCATGTAGTACATCTCGCTGGCGGGTACATATTCGGGCAGACTTTCAAAGCCACCCATCTCGCCTTCGCTGCCACCGGCATACGAGTTGTGCTGACGATAACTGCCGTCATCGGGATGATGCACGCTGTCCTCCACCAACACGTAAGCCAATGTATAAGAAGCCACATCTGCCGAGGTGTTATAGCAAGTGGTGGTCAGCACGTTCACCTTACCATCTTCGCCTACTGATGCTTTCAGCTCCACGGAAGCGTCGATGGGGTCTTGTAGCGCCTTCTGAAACTTAGGCTCAAACTTCAGCGGGAAGGCGTGGTAGGCGGAGAGGCGGTTGCCTATCATGTCGGGATAGCCGTCGTTGCCCGCTCCAACGTGCTCTGCACTGTATCCGTCTAGGTCTAGCTTGTCGCCACTATGTATCGAGATGCCTATAAACTCGTTAGGATAAGTCTTCTTCATCCGGTCCATCGTCACGATGCCATTGACACAATAGCCACACCACATGCCTGTGGCTTCCTCGCATAGAATGCGTTTGTAGTGGGCGGTGATGCACTGTGAGGCTTCGGCCTGTCCAGAACTGAACACGGGTGTGATGCTATCGCCTGCTGAGGCTATGTCAAGCGAGTCACTGAAGCTGATGGTCTGTGGCTCCCCGGCAGCTAGCGCGGTGGGCAAGGTGATCGTTTCGTGATGGTCGCCCCACTGATAACTGACGCTGACGCCTTGCTGCGGCTCATCAAGATCTGTGGAAACAGTGGCGCTCAGCACAAATCGTTCGCCCGGTTTCACCACATAAGGTGATGCCGGTGTGATGCATACGGCTTGTGGCACACCTGCGAAGAGATCGTCTAGATAGAGACGGCTCTTGTTGTTAGAGTTGTTGACAAAGGCGATATGGACGCTCTTGCCAGCAAACTGATCCAAAGAAACACTATGTGTGGTCCATTCGCTCTCCTCTGCATCTACGCTGAAGACGGGTTGCGTCGTATCGAAGCAGGTCAGATCTGTGCCCGTGGTCGATACGTAAACGGCATAACCATCACGATACTTGGCATCCACGGCCTTGGCACGCCACTTGAGCACGGTGCCCTTCTTGACATCCAGCGAGGGCAGAATCATCCAGTCGTCGCTCTGTCCGGCGGGTTTATACCATGAGGTGCTAGCTGCCACCTTGTTGGTAGCGTCCTCGTCCCATGCTATCCAAGCGTCGCCCTTATTGAAGCCAAGCTTCTGCGCGCCAGCTGAAGGTTCATTGCCGTCATTGTCCACAAGGATAAAGTCGGCAGGGATGCCACGTTGGAAGTTGCAGACAATCCTGTCGCCTGCCAGGGCATGTGCAGCCCCAGCAAGGAACAGGATTGAGAGTAATGAACGATTGATATGGTTCATCGTCATAAACATAAAGGTCTAGATTTACATTACCACCTTGCGTGTCTCTCCGTTTTCGCGGATGATGTACACGCCGTGTTGGTTAGCTGCAGGAAGCTCACGACCGTTGAGGTCATAGATGCGCTTGCTGCCCTTGTCAGTGGTCTTTACGCTCTGGATAGCATTGAGCACATCGACGTTCACTTCGTTAGATGCATCAGATACGGCGCTCTCCTTATAGTTGCTGCGCAGTGCATAAACCACGTAGCTGTAAGCCGTTCCTGGAGTGACGTCAAGGCCGCTGAAGGTGTACTTGGTGTCGGTGGTCTCTTCTTGCTCGATGTTGTTGTATACCAGCTTGTCGCCCTTCTTGAGGTCCTGCGTGATCTTTATATCATCGAGGAAGAACGATCCGTAGTTCTTGGTGTAGAACCATACGCGCAAGCCCTCATAGCCATCGGTCATTGGTACGGTTGTGGTCACGGTCTCGCCGGCCTTGCCAGGGATGTAAGCCAAGTGACGTCCTTGAACCACAAGGGTGTCAGCAGTGACAAAGTAGGCCGTCACGGTGACGTTGAATGATCCGTCGCCATTGCCAAGAGAAAGCTCTGGTGTGATAATCTCGTAGGTAGGATCTTCAGCTTGACGGCAACCGAGCATGCCATTGGCCATCAAGTTGCCCTGTCCATACCATCCGCTGGTCTGCGTAGCTTCGTCTAGAGTGGTAAGCTGATTCTTGTTTCCGTACGATTCGGGGTCGTCCACGGTAGCCGAAGTGGTTACCTTGCTGAAGTCTTCAGAGAGAATCTCATAGTCGCTGACAGCCTCTGGAGCGGTGTAAGTCTTGTTCAGACACACCACGTAACCCTCGTTAGCTTGTGGTTCTGCTTCCCAGTTGGCGGTAAACTCGCCACGCTCATCAATGTCAGTGGCCTCCGTAGCTTTAGGTGCAGCTACACCGAAGGCGTGCACAAGATCCGTAGCTTGACCTTCGCCTAAGCCGCTACGTGATGCACGTACGTCATAGTAGTAGTCTTGATCCATATCCAGACCCGTGAAGGCATAGGATGGGGTAGATGTGGTGACGTCTTTCTGGAAGAGCACGGTGTCCTGTGCTACCAAGGTAGAAAGTTCCACCTGGTCAATCACGAATGAACCTTCATCGTTCAGACCACCGCAGAAGCGCAGTTTGGTATACTTTCCTGCGATGTCAACCCCATAGTCCTTGAGCATGTCGCTGGTGATCTTCTGAGGTTCGCCCTTCGCATAATCGCCCAAAGAGATAGAGCAGATGCTGTTCCAGTCTTCTCCATCATATCCCTTGAGTGACATGCTTATGCCATAGCCATAGCCTGTGAGCATGTCCGAGTTGTCTGATAGCTTGGTTACGTAGAAGCTTAGATTGGTGATGGCACCGCCTGTGCCTTCGGTTTCGATGTATCCTGGGTCGTATCCATCGGGGTCGCCGCAGAAGGCTACACCGTTAGATCCGTCGTAGCCAGTGGCCACTGAGTCTTTCGTGAGATTGAATGTCCATCCTTCAGGAATGTTGGTAAAGCTACCTTCGCCGTCTAGCGCGAGGTCGTCAAAGTCGGTAATCTGCTCGGTCTGTGCGCCGGCTTTATCTTGTAGTTTGTAAAGGTTGACTAGATAATTGTCCGCATTGTCTACGGCGCCCCATGTTGCCGTGAAGCCTTCGTGGGTGAAGTGGCTTACGTCAGGGTTCTGTGGCACACCCACAAAGTTCTGATCCTCTTCGATCTGAAGGTCGTCGATGATGATACCATCGTCATATGAACCAGCGTTGATCTGGAAGAAACAGTCGTCTTGATCATAGTAGTTGGTGGTCTCCATCTCATAGTCGGTCCATCCATCGGCGGTGTAGAAGTTGACCCATTCATAGTTGTCACCAGCCAGTTGAGGGCCTTCGATGCCGCCACGACATAGCACGATGCTTACCACCTGGCGACGCTCGGCGATTGATTTGGCACGGAACGAGATTCTCAGATGGCCCTTATACTTGCCAAGAGGAGTGTTGAGCACACCACCAAAGCCTGGATAAGCTAGCGCTACGCAACCTCCTGCCTGGTAGACACCTTCTCCGGTCCATCCCGGTGTGTGGAAGTACTGATCTGGAATCTCCCATGAACTGTCGTCACTGATCTCCACGCCCGGCACGCTATCGGTACCATCGGTCATATAGTCGAAGTCTTCTTCGAGCGTGGTGTTCCACTTTGCGTTCGCTTTTCTTGGTGCGCGTTGGAGCGTACGTGTCGTTGTTGATGGTTTGCTGGCGAGCGCTTCGCTGATCTTACGTTGCTGCTCCAGCTTCTGTTGAGGGGTTAGTGGGGTGAGCATGCTTGCATCGCTACGCTTGACAATGCCAAAAGGACATGCTTTGACTGATGACGGAGTCATCTTGATCACTTGTTTGGGCAATGTGCGTTGTGCCTGGACACCGCCACATACACCTGCGAGCATGGCAACGGCCAATGCTCCAACCTTTAATGAGGTACTCTTAGTCATAAGCAAACAGTTTTTATGAATGTTTCAAAAAGTCTGCTGCAAAGCTAATGATTTGCCTCATAACGGGCTGTATAAGAATGTCTTCGGTGTGTCTTTATTCTAGAATCAAGACAATATAGAGCCTTTTTGTCAGTGTTCTGACCAATATTGATACATTATGACTGGCTTTGAGCTTGTTCGTTTTTCATTCTGACAAACTCGGTTGGGGTCAGTCCGGTGACGCGCTTGAACACCGTGATGAAGTTGGTACGTGAGCGGAAACCCAGTTGTTCAGCGATGGCTGCAAAGGTAAACTGCTCATAGCTGGGGTCACAGATGCGTCGGCAAGCCTCACGAACACGATATTCGCCTAGAATGGTGTTAAAGTTCTTGCCCGTCATCTCGCTGATGGCGCTTGAGATCTGCCGCATCTTGTAACCGAGCAGCTCGGCAAAGCGTTCTGCGGTGAAGTTGTTGTTATAGATCTCATTGCTCGTTTCCATAAACTCGATCACCTTATTATATATAGCGGCTTGCTCGCCATCGGCTTTGGCTTCACCCGTTGGACGAGTGGGCCTACTGCTGATGCGCGACTCCTTGAGCGCTTGCTTGTAGAGCTCTTTCTGCATCTGTAGCTGGCGCTGACTCTTCCGATAGTTGACCAAGAGCAACAGGATGATGATGAAAGCCGCCGTGCCCGTCACGCCATAGACTATGTCCAGCACCCGGCGACGCTCATGGTCAATCTGCGACTGCTCATCGCGCCGCTTCATCTCGTACATGGACTGGAGCGCGTTGGCCTTGTTAAACTTCTGATTGCGGTTGATCGAATCCATCAGTAGGTACGAGTGGAGCAACGACTCGTTGGCGCGGATGGTGTCGCCCATCTGTTGGTAGACTTGGGCAATGCTCTCATAGACCGAGGTTCGTGTGTCGTTGGCGTTGCCGCGTACGGATAGGTCAAGTGCTTCCTGACAGGTGGTGAGTGCCTTCTCGGGCTGATTCATCTCCATATAGCAAGTGGCAGCGAGAAGCAGAGCAGAGCAAGCAAACCGCTCAGGTGTCTCACGGGTGTCCACATGATGAGCTGCGAGCTCTAGGTAACGTATCGCTTCGGGGTAACGCTTCCGTGTATAGAGGTCCACACCCTTCACCTTGTAGCTTGCAAACTGGCGTAGCGGGATGCTGTCGGGGATGTTCTGGTGGTGATAGAGGTCCAGTTCTTGCTGGATGGGTTGCCCGTTCTCCACCTTCTTGATGACAAGGTTGGCCAGTGTCACTAGGAAGATGTTCCAGTTGTGATACTTCTTGGCTTCATACAAAGCTTTGGTGTAATACTTAATGGTGTTCTCATGCGAGTTGTAGTCGTCATATACGTTGCCCATATTGAGCAATGTGGCTGACGCATCGTCATGAGTCTCTTGATCAATGCGGTTAGCTGTGAGGTAGAACGAGAACGCTTGATCGTAGTTTTGGAAGTTGTAGAAGTAGATATAACCTAGGTTGTTGAATGCTCGAGCGCAGACGTTCTTCTGCCGGTTGTTCATCTTCTCATCATACTGGGAGGTGATGTAGGTGTAACAAGCCATGGCGCTATCAGAGCGGCCACTACGCAGATAATCGTTGCCGCGTTGCTTGATGGAGTCGAGCTTCTCTGCCGAATCCCATCTGAAGCTGGAATTGCGGATGCACTGGTAGGTCACCGTTATCAGAACAAGTGTAGCAACGGCGATACCGATGGTTATGTAATGCTTTGTTATCCTCATACGCAGGTGCGGATAGAGTTAGTGTGTTGACTTTGGTCAGCCGAAATATCAATGACGAATGGTCGCTCGTCCATGGAACGAGTGACGTCTTGATAGGCTACGTGTCAATAATTGAAGATGGTTCTGCTTGCAAAAATAATACTTTTCTTTTTCTTAAGCAAAGTATTTCCTTTGATTAAGCAAAATCAAAGCATTTACTTAGATTTTATGCTGCATGTTGTTGATGTTATGAAAGCGGGCAATCTTTTCGTGAAAAGAAAGCTAGTTTAAGAAGAAAACTTGCACAAAAACAATGCGCCCCAGCTTCATCAACGAAGCCAGGGCGCAACAGTCTAAATGCTAAATGAATGATTTATGTTGACTAAGATTACTTGATCACATACTTCATTGTTAAGGTCTTGCCTGCTGTGTTCACACGAACAAGGTAAGCGCCATGGAGACCTTCCACGTTGAGCGAGCTGGTAGCACGTGCTGAGCGTACCACTGCGCCTGAGGTGCTGATGAGCTCTACCTGATCCATCTTGCTGCCAAAGTGGAGCGTGCTGCCCTGTTGGGTGAGGTTGAACGCTGCGTTGGTTGGAGCCACGAGGCCACCGATGCCATTGGCAGTGTCATAAGAGAACATCGTGAATGGGGTCCAGTACATCACACCAATCTCTGAGCCGACCACCTCAGTGCTGGTTTCGCTACGCCAGATAGACGCGCGGTTGTAGAGAGGATCGCCGTCATCATAGTTGTCTGCATAATGCCAGAGAGGCTGCTGGTTGTCGGTGATATAGTCGGAGTTGAACAACGTCTCATATTTCACCACGATGTTGCCGCCCTTATAGGTGAAAGGCTTGTCAAAGGTGATGGTTACGGGAGAGTTGAGTTTATTGGCATTGACCGTGATGTTGCCTTCGTACACCGTCTTATAGTCGGCGTCAATGAAGTCGACGTTGTGATCCACGATGTTGAAATAGTCGCGATCGGTCTCAGCGATGCTGATGCGCACCTTGCGTGTGAGGGCAGAGGTTACGTTCGGACTGTTGTAGAGGAACTGTGCACCGGTGAGGTTGATGTCCTTGAGCTGCATCTCCTTGTTGAGATAGATCACCTGTACCTGGGTGTAAGCATCACCAAAGTTGAAAGGCAATGTCCATCCATAAGCCTCGTCGAGCGCATCCTTGTTCACGGTGAGCCACTTAGCAGATGATGCTGGGCTTACGGTGACCATCAAGTGGCTTGCACATTCGTTGTCAAGCGGATAGGTGTCGCCATCAAGGATGACGCGAGCACCGAAGGTAAACTGACCTTCCTGATCCGGGGTCCACTCCATGCTCTCGTTGCGGCTAGCTCCCGCCTCAAGGGTCTCGGTCACGTCCTTGGTGCTGATCACCTTGCCCGTAGCGGTGTTGTACACCTCTACGCGATACTTGTTTACAGCAGCTGAACCTTCGTTCACTACGTTTACACCAAATGCATACTTGGTGCCCACGTTGGCTGTCATACTACCATTGAGCTCGGTGGCGCTGATATCGGTGGCGCTATATTCGCGTACGGATACATCCTTGAGGTAGATGATACCTGACGAACCGTCAGAGCAAGCGTCGAAAGCTACGTAACCCGTGCCCGCCTCTGGGGTAAAGGTGCTCTTGCCGTGTAGGTAGGTGAGGCTAGGAGTGTGGAACGAACCAAGATCCTCTATCACTGTAGAGAGACCTTCCTTAGTGGCTTCGGTGCCATAGCGTACGCGCATCTTCTCCATCACAGGTTCACGAGTGTCAGCGGTGACATAGTTGGAGGTGTAATAGGTGAAGCGCACCTGATATTGCTTGCCAGCTTCGAAGTTGAGAGAAGGAGAAACGAGGTAGTCGTCAGCGTTGTTGAGCGACCAGAAGTAGTTGGTCACCTTGTCACCTTCATTAAACTGCCATGTAGTACCGTCCGCATTGTTGTCTAGGATCTTCCATTGGTTAAACTCGTCAGAGGTCTGAAGCGAGTTGGTATAAGGAATAGCCATCGCTGGGCCGAATGGCACCACGTTAGAGCTAGCCGTCTCGCCAGCGCCTTCATTGTTCATCGCAGTCACCTGATAGTAGTAGCCGCTAAAGGTAGAGACGTTGTCAGTGATGCTCGTAGCGGTGGTTGCAGTAGCCACAACCTTGTTGTCAGGTTGGCGCACCACGCGATAGGTCAGAGCAGCTTGGTCATACCATCCGTCGTGAGCGCCCTTAGCAGAAGGATTCCATGTGACGGTGGCTGTGTTGCCGTTAGCAGAGAGGGTGAGATCGGTTACCTTGCCAGGTACGTCACGACCGATGAAGGCTTCGATCTCCTTATAAGCGCCGTCGCCATAGCTATTGTAAGGTACAAGACGATAGGTGTAATAGCCGCTCTTGGTGATGGCGTTGTCGGTCCAGGTGCAACCTGTCTGACCCACTACGTTCTCGTCCACATCGTCCACGATGGTGCCGTTGCGATAGATCTTGACGCCTTCGATACTTTCAAGGGTGTTTCCTGCGAAATTCTTGGAGGGATTGTTCCATGTAAGGGTGGCTTGCATCTCACCCTTGTCAGCTACGACAATCTTCAGATTGCTGACCAGTGAAGGCGCGTCGTCCTCACCTGTCTGATAAGGAATGGACAGACCGATGATCTGAGCCTGTAGATACATCTGCTTCTTGCTCTTAGCCTTACCCGTCTCGGGGTCGATCTCGACCATCGTAGGATAACCTTTGGCAGGCTGGGTGAGCCACCACAGTTGGTGAGTGGTCTTGTCAAACTCTAAGCTCTCAAGGTAATAGGCATTGATTCCGAAACGTGGGTCGCCTGAGAAGGTCTCTGGAGTGAAGCTCTTGTCAGCAACCTTCTGAGCTGGGATGCGAATGAGAAACGAGTTGTTCACATCATCGTAGGTCTTGCTCATGTCGCGTGCCAATCCATAGAGGGCGCCCTTGTCAGCTGAGAGGCCTAAGAGCAGATAGTTGATGCGTGCCACATAAGTCATCTCACAGCTCTTAGGGTCAATGGTGTAAAGCGCTGAGTAGCTGTTGGTGGGGGTATTTGAATCTTCGTTGTAAGCGATGGCGTAGATCAGACCGGTCACGGGATCGTAAGTCATGTCGTTGAAGAGCAATCCGGTGTATGGGTCTACCTCTAGCAAGGTGGTACATTCGCCATTATCGGGGTTGACGGTGACGATAGAATGGGGTACCAATGCACCCGAACCATAATAGGTGGCGCTGTAACCATAGAGCTTATCGCCCACATAAGTGGCTGCGGTGAGATACTTGGATGTTCCTACCTCCCGTCCATAGTCTTTCAGCAGACTGTACTCGTCAGGTTTGGCAGAGTTGAACTTCACCACGCCATTGGTGCGATACTTCATGTCGTAGGTGAGGAAACCCCAGATGTCAGCAGTGCCATCGGCTTGATTGAATGCCTTCAGTGGCTCCGTGTCCTTGCTCTGAGCGAAGGTAGCCATCGATGCAAACAACAAGAGAAGGGTTAAAAGCAGTTGATGTTTTCTCATAAAAGTAAGAGTTTAATGTGTAAATAAGGTTGTTCGGTAAAAACAAAAAATCTCTTCAGACATGCTGCCCTATATATAATAGGTGTACAAACATGTCGGAAGAGATTGGTATAGCGGTATTAATCTGCGTTCTTAATGGTCAACTTGCGGTCAGCCTTCTTTTGGAAGAAACGAGGAGCCTGACCCTTCTGGAAGAAGGTAGGTGCTGCGACGCGCTTTGCTGGAAGGTTGTGCTTAGGAGCAGCGGTTGAGGCTGAGCCTGCAGCAGGTGTGGTGAAGGCTAGACGAGTGAGAGGTCCCCATTCGCCGTTGGCGTTCTGAGCCACTGCGAAAGCGATGTAATCGGTAGATGGATCCACGGTCCAACAGATGTTCTGTGTGCCGTAGTTGTCCCAATAAGGATCCATGCTGTTGTCCTGCTTGAGATAAGCCAGTACGCCCTCGTCACCCCACTTGTCTGTGTTGTAAGCTTCCTTGGTGATGAGCATGTCTCGGTGGAGGCTGGTCTGGTCGTTAGGAGTATATACAACGTACTGTCCGTAAGCGCCACCGCTTGAAATGAAGTCGCCCAAGGTGATGGTTACATCGGCTGTACCCGTACCGCCCATAGTCTTGGTGGTGAAGGGAATAACCTTCAGATCAGCGTCGTTGCCGTTAGCGTCAACCAGTTGAACATATAGCTCATAGTTGGTTCCAGGTGTAAGGTCCGTGTAAGAGGCTGTGTTCACACCGCTGTAAAGGTTCCAGCAGAAGGTCTTGATCATCTCGCCCATGTTCTCAAAGCCCCACATCGAAGCATATTGCTCAAAGCTAGTCTCAGCTTCACCCTCCTTGAAGATACACCAAGCATAGCTAGCGCAGTCAGAGTTAGGTGTGATGGTCACCTTTGCGGTGGTGGTACCCAGCTCATCTATCGTATAGGTGATGTCTGGATTGCCAGCGATCTCTGCCTTAGGTGTGGTGAAATCGGCACGTGAAGCGGTGCAAGCGATGCCATACTTGTCATAACCTAAGGTCACGATAGAGTAGCTGGTGTTAGGTTTGAAGGTGAATTCGAAACCAGTCATAGCCGCATTGGTGAAGTCGTCGTATGACGTGAGAGTCTCAATCTGGTTGAAGTAGCTTTCCACCACGGCGTCGCTGGTGAGCGCATTGGCACGTGTGGTGGGCATCACGTTGATCTTGTAATAGCTACACTCGGCTGTCTTGGTAACGGCTACATACAATGTATCGCCCTTGTCGCTTGGGCTATACTTGAGAAACTGAACGTCTGCAGCTACTCGGCCTTCAAGGTTGGCAAAGTAAATGCTATCAATGCGTTCAACCAAGAATCCTTTGATGTTACCCTGTTTGGGCTGGATGATCAATCGGTTGGGGTTATCCTGTGCTGACATAGCAAGTGTGAAGAGCATCAAGCACAAGAGAGAAAATATCTTCTTCATAGTTTATTTCACAAATTTATAAGTAAAATGGTTGATTCTTAACAAGTAAACGCCTTTGGGTAAGGCTTCCACGGAGATGCTATTGCCGTTCCATCTAGCGATAGATAGCTGCTTGTAACCGCTGAGGCTGAACACCTCTGCGCGTGTCTCGCCGCCTTGCCAGCCAGCTAGGGTGATGACGCCGTTGGCATAAGAGGCCTTCAGACGAGTCTCGCCGTTGCTGATCACGGGTGAGATGTCATCGGTCAGACCATCAAACTTGATGCAACGCACGCCCTCAAAGGAGAAGGCGGTTTGGGTCTTGGCAGCATTGACAAACAGTTGGCTTTCTCCGAAAGTGAGTTTGGTCACATCATCAAGGTTGAAAGCCGTAGCTTCAGCGCCTGAGGTAGGGTAGACCAACATCCTTACTTGGGCCTGCGCAGCACTTGCAGTGAGAGCAAATGCGGCTGCCGTCAAGAGAAATGTCTTTGTATTCATCATCTTTTATTGTATTCTAAGTTTTACATTCTGTGTCTTAACGCCGTTGCTGACAGTGACAATGTAAAGACCATGGGGCAGAGAAGCGTTGGTCAGCGCCTGTCCAGCGGTGTTGTGAACAGCCACGATGCTGAAGCCGCTATTGGTCATGATTGTGCCATTGTCGCTCCATACGTGAGCCTGTGCACCTGCGGTGGTGCTAACATTGTGCACGCCTGAGGTGGTCAGATGCTCCTCATTGGAGTTGTACACGGTGCAGTTGAGAGGGTTGGTAGCGTCATAGTTGCTTACAAAAGCCACGATGCGTACGTTGTCAGCGTTCCATGTGAAAGGCAAGGTGAGCTCATACTCCTTCGTGTCCTTCTTGGTCTCGAGGTTGATCTCGTCGCCCCAGCATGATGAAGATAGGATCTTGCGGAGCACACCATTCTGTACATAGGTGTCGGCACCAGTCTGCGTGTGCGACTCGATACCGTCTTCCACTGCATAGACATTGAGGCGCAATGAGGTCTGCTTAGGCATCTCTCTTACCTGACTGTTCACATTGACCTTCACATTGAGGTGGCGTGTGGCTTCGTCATAACTGAGACTGAGGTCTGGGAAGACGTAGCAAGGTACCTGAAGCACGTCGTTGAACATATCGTCCAATGACTCACCATACTGGCGGAAGTAAGCGGGACCGCGCTCGTCCATATCGCTGAATGCCATGCGGTCAACCATTACGGCTGGCACAAAGGTCTCAGCGTTCTCAAAGAAGTAGACGTATGGCGCTGCATCTGATAGTTCATAAGCATCGTCGAGGTGATGTTTCACCCAGATGACGTCGTTGCGATTCTTGACACTCACGTTGTAATAGACTGAGTCAGCGTCCATGCTGCTCTTGTAGTTTTCGCTATTAAACTGCTCGAAAAGAATCGTGTGCGACTGTGCGCGAGCATTTTCGTCTACCACATAGGTCTCTGACTGCTTGGTGTTGTCATCAGGATTGACGTCTTCCTTACCGTTGATGTCAGATAGGGTGATGTCAAAGGTGAGGTTGCCATCGTTGACAAAGGCGATGTCATCGAGCTTGAGCGTCACCTCCTCGTTGTGTGCCAAGGTTAAGCCTTCAGCCTTATGGGTAGCAAAGGTGTTACCATTGTACTTGGCTGAAACCAAGAAGTCGCTGACGGTCTCCATACCGAAATTGGTCACCTGAAGCGTGATGGATGTGGCTTGGTTCTGTTTCACCATATCATAGTTGATGATACGATTGATACCCAAGTCGATCTGAGGCTTGTTGGGACCTTTGGCAAAGGCGCAGATAGATAGGTCACAGTTGATCTGCGACACATAGGTCTTGTTCCATTTGCCATTAAGCTCATACCAGTTGACACCTTCGGTACCGCCGTAGATGCTTTCAAAGTTGAGGATAGGCTGATAGAGCTCGTCTCCTTCTGGGTAGGTGGTGTAACCTACGTACAGACCTGAGCTTGCAATGCTTTCGGTAATCTTAACACCAGTAAACTCTACCGTGTTCCAACCCTTGTTAAAGTCCTTAATGGTCTTGGAACGGATGGGTTGGCCTTCAAGGTCTTTGGTGATAAAGACGCTGACCATCTTGCCAACCTTGGTGCCGATAGCAAACTTCATCTGGTAGATAGAGTCGCCGACATACTTCTTCAGAATCTCGGGCTTAAGGTAGATCGCACCACTCAGGGTGTTGCTCTCTCCACCTCCGATCTGGCATGTCAAGCATGAACCTAAGCGGTCAATGCAATAGCCCAAACGTACATCTTGCGCATCTTGCGCCTTTGCCTCTCCGAAGAAACAGAGCAGACAAAGCGCAAGAAGCATATAGATATATTTTGATTTCTTCATGGTTTAAATCAAAAAATGTCCTTTCATTATTTACCTAAAACCACCTTCTGTGATGTGGTATTGCCCTGAGCGTCGGTCAAGCGAAGCACGTATACGCCCTTCTTGACGTTGAGCGAGTTGAGGGCATCAATAGAAGCAGACTTACCGAAGCTACGTCCTTGGAGGTCGAACACTTCCACCTGGGCATACTGATCGCCATTGTTCTTGAGGCTCTTGATGCCTGTAGAGTAGTCAACGCTGAAGTAAGCTACGGGCTTGCCATACTGAGCCCAAGTCCATTGCTTGGTTTCGAAAGCAAATACCTTAGAGCCTGACCACTGAATCATGTCGTAAGCCTGTGAATCGTAGGTGTTGAAGCCTGCAGGGAACATGTTATCAGTAGCGCCAGTCTTCCAAACTTGTACCAAGAGGTTCTTGCTGCTATCGTACTTGAATGGTGTGTCAAATGCGAATGAAAGCAACTGGGTCTCTGTTCCAGGCTTGATGGTAGCTGTGCCCTTGTAGACCAAGGTGAGTTCAGAGTTGTTGGTCCACTCAGCGAGCTTAGCTTCGTAGTCCTTCTCGTCATCGTAATGCTCCTCGTACATGCCGTCTTTGTCGGTGTTGCCAAGGTAAACCTCTACCTCAAATGGCTCGGTCTCCTCGGTCAGGGATGCATCCGGAGTGTATTCGAAGGCCATTGCCTTGATGGTTCCGTCCTTCTTACCAAGTTCGTTGTTGGTATAAACGGTCTCGGTGGTAGAGTAGTCTTCAGTGAAATCGAATGGTTGCATATAGGTGCTACCAGCGTCTTCGCCCTTGCAAGTAACGTTCCATGACAAGCCACCTTCTTGGTTTACCTTCACGTTGAAGCCTTCAGAAAGGTCGTTGGCGTCGTTTTCGTCACCATCGAGAACCACTCTTCCGTAGAGCGTGTGGTCACCTGCGGTCTTAGGAGTGAAGCTAACGCTTACCTCTGTTTGCTTCTGAGAAGCGAGAGAAGAGTTGACTGTAGCTTCGCCAAGCACATTGTTCGCTTCGTCAACCACCTGTACGGTGTAACCCGAAACGGTGTTCTTACCAGCATTGGTAACGCTTACTTGGGCTGTGCTTGCTGCGTTAACTGCTAGCTCCTTGTTGGTGCTGATGGCAGTAGCGGCGAGGTCGGTGTCAAATACTTCCTCCACCTTGAATGCCTTCACACCAAAGTAAGAGTAGTTGGATGAAGAAGGACTGGTGCAATGGATGGCGAAGTAAGTGTCAGCAGAGCTCTCTGGTGTGTAAAGCGTGCTGTAAGTTACGGCATCGTCAGTCTTTGTAGCCTTGAGGTTCTTATACTCTTCAAGAGTCTGTAGGCTGCTTGCCTCGAGCTTTGTACCTGCTGCGAAAGCAAAGTTGTGCATATCCTTTTGGTGACCGAGCTCCACAACGGCTGTTACCTTGTAGGTCTTGCCAGCGCTGACGCTTATAAGAGGAGACACAAGGTAGTCGTCGCTTTCCTGACGAGAGCTCATGCTGAGGCGGTAGTCCTTGAATGCGCCTGAAACCTCGGGGATATAAGTGAAGTAAAGACCATCCTCGTTGGCATCGATAATCTGCCAGCGGTCAGCCTGTGTCTTGGTTTCGAAGTCTTCAACGAAGTTTACCTCATAAGGATTACCACCATATACGCCGTTACTTGTAGCCGTTTCACCAGTGCCATATTGGTTCTTGGTGGTCACTTGGTAAGCGTATTGGTCAAAGTAACCAAGACTCGTGTCGGTCCATGTGGTAGCCTTAACGTCGGTAGCCACTACCTTGTTGTCAGGAAGACGAGTGATGTCATAAGCCAAAGTGCTCTCATCGAAGGTCTTTCCATAACGGCTTGTGGTAGGAGCGGACCATGATAGGCGGATGTTGTTGTTGTCCTTGGTAGCAACGAGGTTGTCTACATGTGTAGGAACGTCCTGACCTGCATATACCTTGACGCTATCTACCAAACCCTTCTCACCTGTTTTGCGGTAAGGAGTGAGGTAATAGGTGTTCACGCCTGCAGTGGGTGCTTCGTCAGTCCATGTCATCTGCTCGCCCATCTTGCCTGTAGCGTCGAGCGTAGCAACGACATTACCTTCCGTTCCGCGACTTACGGTGACGCTTTTCAGCTCGGTGAGGTTATCGCCACGCCAGGTTACGGTAGGATTGGTCCAAGAGAGTGAAGCCTGCAACGTGCTTCCTTCGGGTGTGGTAGCTGTGAGGCCAGTTACCTTACCTGCTGCATCGCGGCTGTCAGCGCCCTTGAAAGGAATGTTCAGACCTACAACGGTGTTGAAAACAAAGTTGCCAATGTTGGTGCAAGTGCCTTTCTTGGTATCTATCTCATACTCGTACTTGTTGTTCTCGTTGGTCATACAGAACCAATAGAGCTTGTTGCTGTTGTTATCAAACTCCATTGTGTGCGTGTAGTAAGGCAGAATGGCTGCGTTGTTGTCCTTGAGTTCTACACGGCTCAGCACTTTGTACCCATCGTTAGGATCTAGCTCGGTGAGGTAAGCGCCTTTGATAAGCATCTCTTCACCCTCGGTCTTGGCTTCGATAACGTACACGCGTCCGTCATAGTCGCATGCCAAAGCCCATGCATAGAAGTCGAGCTCGGCTACTTTGTCATATTCACCATTCTCTGTGTTGATGGTATAGATGTCTGAAGTGGCATAATCCTTGGTTCCGCGTCCCAATGCGATACACTCGCTGTTGGACCAGTCCCATGTCATCTCATAGAGCGTGGGCCAATTCTCGTCTTCTGGGTCAAGCTCTTGGATGGTTGTTGCCTCGCCCGTGTTGAAGTTGACCTTCACAAAAGCAGCGGGTTGCTCTACCAAGGTGTACTGCTTCACGATGTAACCTAAGTACTCGCCGCCACAGTTGGCACCGCAACGAAGCTTTTTCAGATGCAGACCATCATCCTCTGGATCAACTACGCCGAGGTATTTGAGGTTATATACGTCTTTGCTGGTGAATGACACGTATTGAGCTGCGTTGTTGATTGTAGCTCCATACATTGGGATACCCTTGTCTTCGTTCAAGTTAGTGGCCTTCTGAACCTTTGAAGGCACGCCCCCTTTATTTACGCCCGAAAGCACCGGGAAAGTCTTCAGACTTTGTCCCGATGCAGTCATGGTAAATACGAGGGAAAGCAGCGTTGTCACGCCATAAATGCTTTTTCTCATATTATAATATAGTTTAAAGGTTTATCTATTCCATTAGAAGCGTACCTTTACGCTTTGGTTGCCCACCTTCACAACGTAAACACCGCGCTGTGCAGGATAAGCTACGTTGCCTTTGCCTGTGAATACAAGACTACCATCAAGACGATAGATGTTCACGGTGGCGTCGCTCTTTACCACGATGTTGCCATCTTGGATCTGAACAGGTGCGTCAGCAAGGCTAACCTTGGCGATACCAGTGGTCTTACCTACGTTCTCAAATGCTGAGTACTTGCTTTCTACGTGCTTGTAAGTAGACTGATTATACTTCACTGCGGTAGCTCTCTGATAGATGTTGCATGCTGATTGCTCAACGTCATAAGGCAGAGTCACGTCAATAGATTTGCCATCATACCAACGACTGAAGAAGAATGGATCCAAGAAGGTCTCGCCTTCATTGTAGTTTTGGGTAACCTTCAGATCGTCGATGTACAATGCGGTAGGAGAATAAACTGCATATAGACCCAGCACTGAACGCTCAGAACCTTCGGTGAGGTCTACGCTGAAGTTGTCCCAAGTCTCTTTTACGTTGTCAAGGTAAACCAACTCGCTCTGAGTATAGTCCTCTTTCTCTTCGTCATAGTTGAACAAAGCCACAGCGCATCGTGTCAGACGATCCTCTTGTGTGCCGTCGTCATAGTAAACGGTGCCCTTTTCAGCAGCTAGCTTCACGTTAACCTTCACCTTGCCGCCATCCTTAGAGAGGTCAAGCTCTGGAGAAATCAAGCCAGCATCGCTATGATTGTAGATGTATTGGAATCCGTCTACAGAAACAAAACCAACGTAAGGCAAACCGTTCTTTGCAATCCAACCGCCTTGGTTCAGTGGGCTCACCACGTAGTTGTCGTATGAACCATAGTTTTTATCTTCCAATGTCCATGTAATCTCGCTACCATCAGGCATCTCGATGCCATCAAAGTTGAGGTCGCTCAAGGTGAATTCGCCACTCTTATCGGCTGTGCGCTCATAGTAAGCCCAGTAGTTGTAACGTTCAGCTGAAGGTACACTGTCCCAAGAAGCGGTAAACTTGTGATCTACGGGCTTGGTTGCCTGTGGCTCTGGAGCTACGAGGTCGCACACTTCTTGCTTTGGAGTCTGTGTCGAAACATGATCGCCCTTCTTAGCTCTTACCTTATAATAATAGGTCTTACCAGATTCGGCGTTCTCCACTCTGTATGAATTGGTAGATGCCTCTTGGTCTTTGAGCAAGTAAGCAATGTTGCTTGAACTTTCCTCTTGATTAGGGTCTACAAGGCTGTAAACATCGAGGAGGTATCCATCAGCGTCATCTACGCTTGTCCAACAAGCGAGGAAGTTGTCACCATTGTATTGATGGTGAGCCAAAACAGATGGCATATGAACGTATGGGTTGATGGTAAGCACCTCAAAGTCGTCAATATATACGCTTCCCATTACCTGCCCGAGCTCAGTCTGTGCGGTGTACATGTTGAACATATAAGTCTCAGCGCCTCCGTGGAATTCTAGAACATACTCTTTCCAAGTGTTGTCTAGGTCGTTGATGGTATAGCTCTCATAGTTATCCCATGATTGAGCCCATCCGTGTGTGTCAGCGCTTTCGATGCCAAACATCTGTGTGCCGCTAGCATCGGTGCGTGCCTTGAAGCGTACATAAACCATGCCGTCGCCACCAGAGCAGTCAAGACGTGGTGTATTGAGGCGTGCGTAAGCTTGCTCATACTGACCCCACTGTTGCATATTAGGGTCAAGCGCGATGCATCCGCCTGCAGGAGCGCAGTTCTCGCTACCCCAACCGAAGACGTTGGTGTACTCGGGAAGCACATTGATCCAGTGGTTATACTCAGACAAATCGCTGCTATTAATATACGTTTCAGTATCAGGTGCGCCTACTTCGCCAGTAGTCATCTTGCTAAAGTCCTCGGTCATCACGTTCACTTCCTCACCATACTTGCTTGGATCAGCGTTGTCTTCGGCGGTTACCGTTACATAAGTAGCAGCCTTGGCAACCTTAGCAACCTTGCTTTGTGATACCAGTTGCCCTGCCAACATCTTGGCTGGAGAAGTGGTTTGGGTTGCTACTGCTTTGCGTGTCTGATAGGTTTGCGCGGTAGCAGTACCTGCCATCGCAAACATTGCCAAACCAACCATAGACAAATGAAGTAAGTTGTTCCTCATAATCATTCTCATTTAGATGGGTTAATAATTCTTAGTTACATTTATAATTTGAGGCAAAGTTAAAACAAATTTTTAGCTTTGCCCCCGTTATTGTATTAAAACCGTTACCATTTCTTGAAATAGTAACGCAATATTAGTTATTTTCCTGATTTTCGTTTTCAATCGTAATTAATTGCTTTTCGCTCACCATCTTTTGATAGGTGGAGGGCTTAATGCCTGTGATACGTGTGAAAACGTTAATAAAGTTGGCTTGTGACTTATACCCGACGCTCTCAGCTATGGCACGCAACGTGTAGTTGCCGTTAGTGTCTAGGTCGTTCATCTTGAGCATTGCTTCCTTGATACGATAGCGATTGAGGAAGGTTCTGAAGTTTTCTTGGTACACCACATTGATGACCAGCGATACATATCGTGCGTTGGAATGTACCATTGTGGCAAGCTTTTCGATACCGAAGTCGCTGTCACAGAACGCCTTCGTGTGCTCCATAATATGTAGGATGGCGCTGAGCAGCTCGTTACGAGCCTCTTCGGAGAGTTTGATGCTCTTCTCGCCTGAGGCTTTGGGCGTTGTTGATGGTTCTTCGTCGTCGGCCTTGGAAGCAGGCTTCGTGGTCGGCTTGGCGGTATGTTTATCGTTTTCGCTTTTCAGTAACGCAATCTTCTCTTCAAGCGTTTTGATGGCTTGAGCGTACGCATTCTTGGTGATGATATCCTCTTGGTTCTTGGCGAACAGGTTCTGATACGTAGTCTTGATGAGCTTGTTCTTACGAACGATAGCCGCTGTCAGGACCACAAATATCAGAAGACAGACAACGAGAATGATGATACCATAGCGCTGCGAACTGATTAGTTGGGATTTGGCTTGGTTCAGTGCGGACAAATCATCGATGGTCTTGGTGTTCTTTCCCATCTCGTGGAAGAACAGGGCGTTGCGTATGCCGTTGAACTCGTTGGCGTTAAAGATGCTATCACTCAACATCAGATACTGCGACTTGTACTTCAGTGACAACTCTTTATCGGTCTTTGCGTATGCCGTAGAGAGGTTGTTGAGCGTCATCGTGAGCAAAGCGGTGTTCCCAGTCTGCTCGGCGATGGCTTTGTTTTGCATCAGATAGACTAGGGCTGAGTCGCGTTGACCCGTCTCTAGGTACATGTCAATCAAGCACGAGTAGGCCGAGACACAACTCAACTGATCCAGATGATGTGTCTTGCTATAAGTCACGGCTTTCTTGAAGAAGCTGATAGCCTCTTCGTTGCGGTTCTCATAGGAGAGCACCTGCCCTTCTATCATGAGCAAGTCGTATCCGTAGCGTGGTCGTTTCTCGGGATGCGCTTTGATCTCGCTAAGCCATTTCTTGTATTGCGCCAGTGGTGTCTTGGGTGTATAAGCAAAGATCAGATTGTTGAGCATCTTATTGGCAAGAGGCACATCGTGCTGTTTGCGTGCCATGTCGAGCGTCTTCTTGTATAGCGTGCTGCTCTGCTCGTAATCATGAAACATGCTATATATGTTGCCAATATCCTTATATAATGTAGGCAAAATCTTGTCATAATGTGCACGTTCGCTTATCTCTAGGCAAGTCATGTATAGTTCCATGGCCCGCGCATAAGAGTTGTGCATATAGTAGATGGTGCCTGCTTGGTGGAGCGACTGCGCGTAAGTGTACTCGTCGTTGGCTGGTTCGCGGTTATTAATCACCTCAAAGTAGAACAATGCGCTGTCAGCCAAATCTTTGTTGAGTAGCTCCTCACCTTTCTTATATAGGTCTTTGCTGCTCATATTTTGCACGGCTTCCCTTAGTGCAGCGGAGTTTTTGCCTTGAGGTACACGAATAAACTGCTTGCTTCCAGTGGCCAACAACTCCTCTGGTATTGCCATGATACATAGCAAAACCATTGTTATTACTGCCGCAAAGATATGTTTGTTCGTCATCTAGAGCCTTGTTTTTGATAAGGGTTGCCCCTTTATCTTATTGCAAAATTAATCAAAAACTCATAAAAAACAAATATTTTTCATGCTTTTCTCTTAATTATGTAAGAGGATCTACGTCATAGTACACCTGCAATGTCCCATATTTCCTACTTTGTAGCAGTTGGTTCTGTGCTTGTCGGAGGTATGTGCGGACAGCTTTTAGGTCGATACCGTTCTCCAGTTTCAGCACAATCTTGCGTATGTAAAGGTTCTTGATACGCGCCACTCCGGGTTTGTCAGGACCTAGCACACGCCCTCCCAACACCTTACGGAGCGTCTGCCCAAACTCGTTGGCAGCCCGTTCCACCATCTCGTTTTGTGCGTGCTTCAGATAGACATACGTCAGATGATAGAACGGTGGGTAATGGAATAGTCGGCGTTCCTCGAACAAGTCGTCATAAAACTCCTTGCTCTCATGCCCCACAATCTGCCTCACCACGGGCAACTGCGGTTGTTTGGTCTGCATGATAACCAACCCTTGCTTACCTTTGCGTCCAGCTCTACCACTTACCTGACTTAGCATGGTGAAGGCATGTTCGTATGCACGGAAGTCGGGCGCATTGAGCATGGCATCCGCATCTAGTATGCCCACCACACTCACATGGTCAAAGTCGAGTCCCTTCGTTACCATCTGCGTACCAATCAGGACGTTGGTCTTACCTGCGGCAAAGTCGCCGATGATACGTTCATAGGCGTTCTTGGTGCGTGTGGTGTCTAGATCCATACGTGCCACATGTGCTTCGGGAAGGAGCATTATCAGCTCGTCCTCGATCTTCTCTGTTCCGAAACCAAAGCTGCGCACGTCTTTGCCGAAGCAGTTGGGGCATTTCTCCGGTACCGTCATCACATAGCCGCAGTAGTGGCAGGTCAGCAACGCCGTGTTCTTATGGTAGGTCAGCGCTACATCGCAGTGGGGACAATGTGGTGTCCAGCCACACTCGTGACACTCCACCCTTGGCGCAAACCCTCTGCGGTTCTGAAAGATGATGGCTTGTTCACCTTGCGCTAGCGCTTGTTTGATAGCGGCAAGGAGCTGGGGCGAGTAGATCCCTTTCATCATCTTGCGGTGACGGAGGTCTTTGACGTCCACCACCTCGATGCGTGGCAGACTGATTCCCTTGTAGCGCTGGGTGAGCTTCACCCACCCAAACTTCCCCGTCATAGCGTTGTGATAGCTTTCTGCCGATGGCGTTGCTGTGCCTAGGAGCGTCTTGGCTTGATAGAGACTTGCCAGCACGATGGCGGCTGAGCGAGCATGGTAACGTGGCGCGGCATCTTGTTGCTTGAAACTGCTTTCGTGTTCCTCATCGATGATGACCAGCCCTAGGCGCTGGAAAGGTACGAAGAGGGCTGACCTAGCTCCTAGAATCACGTCGTAAGGATGAGCCGAAAGCTGTTTGAGCCAAATCTCTGCCCGTTCTTGATCGGTATATCGTGAGTGGAAGATGCCCAACCTACTGCCGAAGATATGCTTCAGACGTTGCATAATCTGCACCGTGAGCGCAATCTCGGGTAGCAGATAGAGTACCTGCTTGCCTTTGTTGAGGGCATCCTGGATGAGATGGATGTACACCTCGGTCTTGCCACTGGCGGTCACACCTTGCAGCAACACCACGTTCTTGCGCATCATCTGCAGCTTGATCTGATTGTACGCATCCTCTTGCACATCGCTTAAGGTGTGTATGCGCTCAGGATGCGCTTCCTCATCTAGCTGCAGTCGCCCCACCTCCTTATCATATGTCCGTAGAATCTTTTTGGAAAAGAGCTGACGCAGAATGGCCGTGGTACAGTGGGTGTCGTTCATCAGTTCCTCCTTGGTCACCTCACGTTGTGGTGTGCCGTTGTCGTCGGTGATTCCCGCCATCTCCATGTAGCGTATGAGCACGTCTTGTTGCTTCTTGGCGCGTTGCAAAGCCAGCACCACCCGATGTAGCACGCGTGGATCGCGATAGCTCTCCGTTGTGGTTACATAACATTCGGTGCGTGGATGGTAGCCATCTTCGGCTTTGAGCAATATGGGCAAAGCCGCCTTATACACCTCACCGATAGGCGACAGATAGTAGTCGGCTATCCATTGCCATAGCTGGAGCTGCTGCGGCAAGAGCACAGGCCCGCCGTCCATCACCTTGCTGATGGGCTTCATCTCATAGTTTTGCGCTTGCAGTCGAGCGGGTAAGGCGTCATGAATGGTCATCACAATACCCATGTAGTGCTTGGTTTTGCCCAATGGCACCTTCACCCTCATCCCAGGCTGCAACAACGTGGCCTGTTCTGCGGTGACACTGTATGTGAACAACGTGTCAAGAGGTATGGGAAGGATGACGTCTACGTATTTCATGTCTATGCAATGCTTGCTCAATGGCAATCCAATGCAAAGGTAACTGATTCCTTTCCCTTACCCAAACTTATCTCTTAATTATTTTGTTGTAGATTGTTGCCTTCAAAATTATTGTTACATGATGTAGCGATAAAAGTTATTCAACTATCATTTTCATCATATAACATCTATTTATAGTAATTTTGAAAAATTATAAAGAACAATTGGAATAACAAAAACTTCCTATAGAGTTTTTCATTTCTTCTTTTGTTAACGCCCTTTACTTATGTATAATAAGGTTTAATGAAATCCACGGATGAGCCACGTAGCCACTCTGTGCGTGATAAAAACGAATGGCTTTCATAAAATCGGGAATAAGACAAATGTGCAAACCTATCCCAGCAGATGTAGAAACATCTGATTTGTTAATCATAACAAATAAAAACGGTGTTTTGGGTGATTTTGTTTGGTATACCAAATAAATGGCTGTATTAGATGAAAGTTTTAAGTATAACTAATAAAAATGGGAGTTAAGGTTATGATTTCATGGTTCCAAGAGATACCGATGTTCCCAAATCGATGCCCCTATATCGCCTCCAAATACGTCATTCGTGACTTCAGTCTTATCATTCAAATCCACCCTATCTTCCCCCAAATCGTTTGAAGGTTGATTTTTCTTATATATAATAAGGTGTAAAATTAATATACGGATGAACCTCACGGCCCATCCGTATACAATAAAAAGTAATTCTACATAATTGTCAGATGAAACTATAAACTATATTGTAGCCTTAAATGGTTGTGTAATATGACCTTCGCTAAGGTCTAAAGCATCTTATTCATCTTGGTTGTCTTCCCACAATGACTGGTGGTTGACGCGTTGTGTCGGCCATAGCGTTTCGGTTGTAGGAGGCTCATCATCGTTCCATACGTCGGGAATGACCTCTTTGCTATCGGCCCAGGGGCTTTGCGATCCTGCTAATATACCTCTCTCCATCACCATCTTCTTTACTGAGCAAGATGGTGCAATATATATTTTTTTGCTCATAACGTTTCGTTTAAGGTTTTAGTATGGTGGGAGTGGGGGGCTCCCACCATGATAGATAATTATAGTTATTGCTTTGGTTAGTAGGCGGTTATCTTACCATGACCTTGGTGCCATTGATGAGGTAGATGCCCGACGCCACTGATATGGTGCGTGTCTCACCGGCTTTCAGCTGGATGGAGGTCACGTTCTGCCCATTGATGTTGCAGATGCGTGCTTGCAATGCCTGGTCGGCATGCAGCGTGAGCTGTCCCTTGCCGGTGCTTACTGCAAATCCCTGTGCGCCCTTATCAGTAGCAATGGCGTCGATGTTGGTCGCTTCACCTGGTAGCGTAGAGATGTTGATGTAAGCGATGTTGGCTATCGCGCTGACACCATTGCTTGCGTACCATGTGCGGAACGGCATGATGTAGACATAATCCAAGCCGCTGAGGAGGTTGGCTGATGAAACGAAACGATCCTTGGCAAAGTAGAATACGTCTTGATCCTTGCTGATCTTCTCGCCACAGTAAGTGCCATATTGGGTCAGGGTGGCGCTAGAACGGGTAGCCGAAGCCTGTGACGTCTCACCCTCGATGCTCTCGCTCGTTGGCGTCTTCTCAATGGTGGATCCTCTCTGACGGAGAGAGAACAAGACGTTGCTGCTCTCATCGTCTATGTCCATGTTCTCCAGACTCACTAGGTAAGGTGTGTTGGCATTGGTAGCAGCCTGCCCCGAGATGGCTGAGAAGTGACCGTCAGCCATATAGTTGTAGTTGTCCACCATCTGGATGTTGTCCAGTGCATCGCAAGCGTTCATCTGATAGAATGTCAGCGAGCCGCCTTCGCCACCAAGATTGTACACACCGTTCTCGTCAACAGCGATGGTAAACGGCAGCAGGGTGGTGAACCATTTCACGGCACCGTTGTCCTTGGTCAGCATACGGTCATAGATCACCTCGTTAGCAGCATCGATACGGATGTCATAAGGAGCGTAGAATGGTTGCTGGTCACTGAGGATGATGTTGTTCTCAGCCTTGAAGTCGCCAAAGACCGTCTTTGATGCGATGTTATGAGCCGAGTAAGTGGTGCCTTCAGGAAGCAGAATCAGCGCATTGTATCCGATCATCTCTTGCAGACTCTCGAGCTTACCCCATTCGCTTTCCTCGCCATAAAGCATAGCGTTGAGGTTGCTGGCGTCCACGTATAGCACGTGCTTGCCGTCCACTGGCGCACCGCTGACCCTGTTGGTGATGTCGTTGCTCAGTTGCTCGGTGACTTGCTTGGTCAGCACATAGCCCTGACTTTGATCAGCGAGAAGGTTGCCTTCTGCGTCCTTCAAGCTGATGGTCACACCTACGTAGCTATTGTCGTCGTAACCCGAAGCTAGCATAGCATGGTCATAGATAGGCTGGTAGGTCAGCACGGGCTGATAGTTTTCGGTCTCAAGCTTGATATGAGTCTTGTAGAAAGCATAGTAGGAGTGGCGAGGAACGGTGGTCGGCGCGATGTTATAGCGTGTCTCGTCACACACCATCAGGTAACAATCCTGCTCGTTATCCTTGGTCAGCTCCACTTCTTGGAACGTTCCGCCTTGCTCAGCAAACTTACTGTAAGAGAATCGGGTATCCGTCACATAGAAGGTCTTGTCGTTGGTGTCCGAACCGATGTTAAACTCGTCCGTGTTGTTGACCTTAAACTGCTGGTTGCCAGCATATTCGGTCAGCACCTTCACGCTGTAATCATAGTCAGCAGCCTCTGTGCGATGTGCCTGGAGATTCTCGTTGATCAGGTCATAGTAGGCCGACTTAACAAAGTGGTAACGTGAGTTGCCCACGCTGCTCAGTGGTCCGTAGGTGTCGTCGGCGTTCTTATTGGTCAGATGATTGAAGGAGAACTTCACGGTCTCTCCCTCCGGTGCAAAGTTGACGGGCACCTTGAATGTTACCACACCATCCGGGCCGAGAGCAAAGTCCTTGGTGGTAAACTGCTGAGAGAGCTTCTTGCTGCCGTCGATCTGCGTACCCACGATGTCGGTCTTCTGGATATATGGGTTGAGCGCCTCAAGCGTCAGATCCACGTTTAGGTATGCTGCTTGGCCCGTGAGGTCAGATACGACAAACTTCACGGCGTCGTTGTTCATACCATCTACCTCGATGTGGCCGCTAGGATTGCTGCTGTTCACCGTTACCTGCTGTGCAATGGTCTCACCCGTCTTGTCATAGAGCGCTAAGGTATATTGGCTTTCAGAGGTCGACGTGCCAATGACGATGGCTTGTGTGCCCGTGTAGCTGCCTTTGCCTTCAGATGTAAAGCTCACCACATAGCTGCCGCTATATAGCTTGGTGCCGCTGATGGCATAGCTGGTGGCGTTGCTTTGTTGTGTCGTGGTAGAGAGCGACTTAGATGACGAAAATCCTCTAGAACTGCTGACTAGATATGTCGAACCCGTATAGATCTTTCCATCGCTGGTGCTCTGCCATACCACTGGGGTGGAGGTAAACTTCAGACTAGCGTTCATATACTGGCCCTGGTCGTCCATGATGTAAAGGTCAGACCCTAACACCGCTTCGCTCTGACAAGCGTTGCTATAATAGAGTTTGGCACCAGTGAGACGATAACCTAAGGCTATCTCCACGTCACCTTGCGCCTTGGCGTTGGTAGGAGTCTCTATATAATAGGTGTCGTTCTGCAAACCGAAACTAGGTTTCTGACCCACCAGTACGGTGCTGATGTGCTTGCTCTGCATAGCGGTGGGATCGGCCTCGCCGTCCTTGATACCATCTGCATCGTAGAGCGAGAATGCAGCTGCAAGATCGGTCACATTATTATAATTATACTTGAACGAGGTGTTCTTGTTCACCGTTTTCTTGCTGATAGCGCCTAGATCCACACGCTCCGTCTCAAACGGCAGTTGGATACAGTCTACGCTCTCACTGCTCAAGGTAGGTGCTAGCGCCTCCACGAAAGGTTCTGAACACTCGTAGGTCACTTCAAAAGAGGTGATGGTGACATATCCTCCACTATTGCCACTATGCGTCTGAAGGAAGTAGAGCACGTTGCCCATGTCATCCTTGCTCATGCTGGTGCGTGCTAGCGACACGTTGGTGGTGCTTTTGGTGATGGACGCAGAGGCGTGAGTGGTGCTGAAAGAGTCGTCGGTCTCTGACAGAACAGATGCGTCGCCCTCCTTATAAGCCAAGGTCATCTTGTATCCCGTGAAGCGATAGCCCTTAGGAAGCGACAGCGACATGTGGTTGCTGATGTTTTGAGGGTCACCTGCCACGATGATAAGCTTACCGCTATCGTAGCTGATGTTGTTGGCGTGCTCCTGCATCAGGCCATTGGCGGTGATGCCGCTCTGGTCTGAGGAGATCAGCGTCAGTGGCAACTGATGGTGTATCCAGCAGCCACCATAGCCCGCAAGGTGTTGCTCGGTGCTATAGCTCTCAGCAGCAATGATGTTTCCCGTGTTAGGAGTGATACTCACGGTTTGCGCAGATACATGTGCAAGACATGTCAGGAAAGCCACAAGAAAGATGCTTCTTGCCCTTCTCATAGTAAGTTTAGCTCTTGTTCTCATAGAATGTTACTGTTTTTGATGTTGATTGTCTGTTGTTCGTTGTTAATAGAATGTTGAGAGAATGTTGCTTCGGTCTCAATAGAATGTTGCTGGAATACGCCACAAACAGGAGCCTGATAAGCCCTTGCAGTAGTAGCATACGTTTTATGTTGTGGTGGAATCTCTAGGTTCGTATGTGCCAATGATGCAAAATGAATGTTGGCTTCATAATGCTACGGCTAAAGGTACGATGCTTTGTGGTACGCTTTGGTTCGTAGATTCTCACTCAGTAGTTTTGTCAAATGCCTTTCCTCAGGTAGAGGGTGAATAGCCAAATGTGCAGTTATGCTTCTTACTTACGGTGGCAAATATAGGTAAAACCTTTTTATCGTGCAACTGTTTTAGCCTAAATAAACTACCTTTGTGGATAAACCGAACAACAAATACGGCAAAACGAACAACGTTTGGTGCTATTTTGCTTTCTTTTGCCACTATGTTCGCCTATTCTTTCAGACCGATAGACAAAGAAAAAGGGGCTACGTGTCTCTCGACAAGCGACCCCAGCAACATTCTATAATTATATTAAAACGTCTTTCTATTTCTTTTATCGCTCACGGGTGAGGTACGTCCGCAGAGGTATAACTCCCTCTTTGCGTATCCGCTCAAGCGATGGTTTACAATAACTTGACCATGAAACGTAAGGATAGTATTGCACTATTGCTTTGTATAATAGTGCTCTTCAAACTCTTGTAGCTTGATTCTAAATTTTTCACCTATAACGTTTTATTCATCAATAGTTCAGTAGGGTGAGATTGTTACTGCCTCTGCATGAACCTAATATTGTAAATTTATGCGCCTGTGTCCCAACCATGTGAGAACCACATCAGCACTTGTTGACGGGAGAAGCCGCTGCTCACTCCCTATATTGCAAAGTTATTGTGCTTCTAACCAATTCACAACGATTATTCTTACAAATATTTATCATTTTACGCTAAATCATAATTCAGAATGTAAAAGAAACGGAAAGGTTAGCCCCTTTTTTCTGTTTTGCCGTTCTCTGATGCACATCTTTTGTTCCAATAGTTACCCTGCGATTTGCCTTTATCATAGATTTTATCTGCCCGTGGAGCCGATTGGAATATACAAATTAAATTGTTTTTTATACAAAAATAAATTATTTTTCTTCCACTTTTAATTTAATTTTCTCTGCTAAAGCGGAACTCTTACGTCACCAAACAAGCCCTCTTACATCATCAAATCTACCCTTTGGCATTACCGAACAACTACCTTGACATCGCCAATCGCCTCCCAGATGACAACAAAAAAAGCGCAACCCCATCCTAAGAGAGGGCTGCGCTGATGATGTCTTGTTATGTTCTATGCGCTCAGAGGCGCATGACGAGATTGTGCTTTAGAAGTAGTAAGCCAAGGCTATCTGCCATGAGTTGCTCTTACCGGTAGCACCTTTGAATACTTTAGAGATAGCCTCGCTAGACGAGTTGATCTCGCCAGTGTTGCCGCAAGCGATGTTATAGTTGGCTGAAACCTGCAGATGGCTCAGTGCCATCACGCCTACACCCACGTTCACGCTGAAGTTGGAGGTCTTAAGCTTCCATTCGGCAGCGTCCTTCCATAGCGATTGGTTCTTGTCGCCTACGTTGAAGCCAAACTGTGGACCTGCGAAGAAGTAGATGCTAGCGGCATCGCCAAGGCCAAAACCATAACGGAGATTGATAGGAATGGCAATCTGCTGCTGCTTGATGGTCTCTTCGGTGAGGCTGTTAGCTGTGCTGCTGCTCGTGTTGGTGCTGATCTTAGCCTCGCGCTGGTCATAGAGGGCAGAGGCATCTACGCCAAGACCCACTACGGGAAGGGTAAACTTGATGGTTGGACCGACGAAGAATCCACAACGATTGCTGGCGTCCAGCACTTCCTTATCTAGTGACATGCTAGACACGTTCAGACCGCCTTTCAAACCAAACTGTATCTGTGCTTGTGCGGTGGTAGCTGTAAGCATTGCCACGGCTGCAAATAAGGCTGTAATAAACTTTTTCATTGTCGTATTATTGATTGGTTATTTGATGTTCCTAAATGATTAGTGACGCTCGCGACGTACGGTCACGCGGGCTGCGCTAGATGAGCTACCACCGCTTGAGCGACGGCTCTTCTTGGTGGTTGTGGTGCTGCTAGATGAGCTGCGACGGTTGGTTCGGGTCTTGCGTGCCTTCTTGCCGGTGTCCTCCTGAGCCTGTTTGACGCTATCCACGCTGTCCTTCTTAGCATTGTTACCAAAGATGTTCTGTTCAAACTCGTTCAGTTCGCGTTCGATGCGCTTCTGCTCTGCGGTCATGGCTGAGTCGCTCTTGCAGTACTGCGCCAACGTCTGTCCCAGCATATTGGTGGTCTTATAGATCTTACCTTGGTAGCGATTCATCGAGAAGAAATCGTCTACGCTCATCGTGGCAGCGTTATTCAGATTAGAGGTCATGATGATCTGCTTGGCCAAGAACGGTGCTAGCTCATCATATTTTACCCAAAACAGCGGATACTTGGTCACTCCGTCACCGAAGTCATCCTCACGATACATGATTGGACAGAGGGCTATCACCTTGCGATGGAACGTAGATGTGTTCTGATCATAGTAGGCGCTCTCCTTGAGATAGTAACCTTTCACCTCAGCAGAAGGGATGTCGCTGTTGTCCAGATGGATGCCCTTGCCACGGCGCTCGTAGTAGATGTGATAGTTGTCTAGGAACTGCAGAGGCTTGATGCGCGACGAGTCGGTGAAGAGCTCGTTACCATCTAGACGATACTCATAGGCGTTGATGTCGCGGTGTAACATCAGTTTGAACATGTAAGTGAACAGGTTCATCTGACTGCCGATGGGCTCCACCGGGTAATAAAGGCCCGCGTTGGCATCATCGGTGAGGTTGAGCTCGCGGTAGATGTCGCGGCGCCACACCACGTCTTCGGGCATTTCCTGTGTGGTGGGGAATGATATGCGTGCACGAGTGGTGATGGCATTGGCTCCTGACTGGGCTTGTGCCTTCTGCTGTTCGGCACGACGGCGTTCGGGTTGGGCGGTCATGGAGAGAGCCACGAGTGCCAAGCACGCTATGATAAATATACGTTTCATGTTCTTGAATGTTAGTGCGGTTACCTTACTATGACTTGCATGGCGTTGCCACCACCGAGGTTACGGGTTGAGCCATCGGGTCCGTGAACAACGACATTGGTGATATAGAAGCGCTTGTTGCGACTGAGATGACGGAACTGCTCCTTCTGCTGGGCACTGAATTGGGAACCATTGGATGACAATGGCACGGCGTTGCCCATGTTGTCGAAGAAGATGGTCTGGAAGCTTGTTACCGTAAACGGAATGTCAAGCAGACCGTCGTCGATGGCGGCGTGTATGCCTGCTGCACCGATGAGGCTGGCCTTGGCAAACGATCCTCCCTTGAAGCGGTCGCTGCCCACTGCGATATAAGGTGCTGGATCGGGTAGCTTGCGCACACGGAAAGCATACTCGCCAATGGTGCGGCCCTTTGCTGACACGTGGATGGTGACGGGCTGGCCCGGTGTGGTGGGACGTGCGATGAAGTGGCCGTTTCCCTTTGAGATGAGCTGACCGCCAGTCATCGTGGCTTGTACGGCGCTCTGTGGGGTGTTAGGAATACTGATTGTTACGGGGTTGTCAAAGCCCGCGTAGAGCACATTCATCAGATCGGCGGCGATGGTTGCCATTCCTTCGAAGGCTGGCGTCTTCTCCATGCCTTCCGGAGAGATATAGTTGTCGGGCTTCGGACCACCTACCACCCAATAATCTTGCGTGAAGTCGCGGCGCAGCACGTTGCCCGAGAGGTCGCGTATGAGCATATATCCCGAGAGGGTGTGCTTGCCTGGGGTGCCAGCCTTGACCGTAATCTTGTTGCCTTGAATCAGTTGGCCATTGACATACACCTGTGGTTGCTGGGTCGAATCCACAGCAGCCATATACATCTGAGCCGTCAGCGTCTCGCCAGGATAGAGCCTTGTCTGACTAGGAACCACAAAGGCTTGTAGCTTATTGACCCGGATGTCCTTCAGACCCACGTTGGCCACAAGGCTGTGAAGCACCTCTCCTTCTGCATAACGGATGTCACTCTGCAGCTTTGACAGCAGGGTGATGGCGGCAGCGGTAGGCATATCCTCAAACATATACTCTTGCCAGTTCTTGTTCAGAGCCGTAGAGGGCAGTTTGGTAGAGAGGTTGCTAGAGATGATACGTTTCTGTAGAGGATCAGTGACGAAGGTAAGGATGCGCTCGCGATAGCTATTGATAGCGTTATAGAGCTTCTGTCCCTGTCCTGTGCCAGGGCTGAGCATGACGATTCCGGCAGCTTCAAGATTGTCTTTGTTCTTGATGTTGAGCGGATCGCCGTCCTTGCCATCTGCTTCGCGTACGATGCTGACCTTGAGCTCTTGGGCGTAGTTGAAGAGCGAATCGCTCATGCTGCGCACCGTCGATGCTTGATCAAACCATGGTTTGACCTTGGTGGGGTTCTTCTGCATCATCAGCTTGAGTTCGTCAAAGATAGCCTCGTTCTCCTTGGTTGAGTTGCCCGTGGTGCGGTTGAGACTTTCCTCCACGATGGAGAAGCCGTTGAGCACCTCGGTTGAGATATTCAGCGCAAGCATTGCCATGAGGACGACGTACATCAAGTTGATCATCTTCTGGCGTGGGGATATCTTTATTTTCTTGATTGCCATTCTTTTGGTTTTAATCTACGTTTGGCGTTGTAGTTCCTGGAGCCGCTGCACGCATGTTGACGGTCATCGCCTCAATCATGCGGGCATAGATCTTGTTGAGCTGATTGATCTGTTCGGCCATCTTGCGGCTTTGTTCGTTAATCTGATCGATGGTGCCTATCTGCTGGCTTGCGCCCTTAAGCTGCATCTCGTAGACCTTTGATATACCGGTAAGGGTTCGGTTGAGGTTCTCCATCTCCTCGCTGTCGCGTGTCAGGCGCTCGCTCTGTTCGCCCACCTTGTTGAGCATATCGGTGAGGTTCTTAAGCGCATCGACGTAGCTGGTCTGTGCTTCGACCATCTCGGGGGTCTGCTGCTGCGTCTGACTGAGGCTGCTTCCTTGCTGGTTGATGATCGCTGCTGCCACCTGTTCGGCGGTTGGCGCTGCCACGTTGCTTGTGGTGGTGGCGGCTGGTTGAGCTACGTTGGCGGCTGACTCGGTCGCTGCTGCTGCGCCGGATTGTGGTTGGTAAGAAGCGCCATCGCTTGAAGGCTGACTTGTCACAGGGCCTGTCACGATAGGGGTGAAGGCTATCTGAGCACCCTGAGTGGGTTGCGCTCCAGTTGCAGCAGGTGCTGATTCGGCTTCTTCCTGCTCCTCCTCATCATCGTTATAGACGTGTGTTGGGAGCTCCTTGCCATCATCGGTCTTGTCAAAGGGACGGTCAAAGGCTGATAGGAAGAACACGATGACCTCCGTACCCATACCGAGGAAGAGCATGATGTTGGCTCCGGCAAGGTGGGTGAGCTTGAAGAGCGCACCAGCAATCACGACAGATGCACCCCAACTATATCCGTAATTCAGGAACGTTTGCCCTGGAACGCTGTCCATCCATTTCTGCAAACGATAGATAATGTTATATTTGCTGTAGTTTGACATGACTATTTTCTCTTTTTACTTTTCTTTGTTTCTTTGGCAGCCACACTCGAACTGCTAGCCAAACTGCGTACGCAGCGGAATCCGATGTAGCATCGTGGCTGGTTCTGATATTCCCATGTGCGCCATGCAGAGCGTATATAGCTCTCTGGATCTTTCCATGAACCACCGCGAACGGCTTTCTTCTTGAGGCGATAAGGGTCCTCGATGGCAGCCTTGTATGACAGTTCGGGGTTGAGGTCGTTCATCGCATCCACGCCTGCTTCGGTGTAGATGGTGCTTGTCCATTCGGCTACGTTACCCGCCATGTCGTACAGTCCGTTGCTATTAGCTGAGTAAATGCCCACCTTACTGGTGATGAGGTTACCGTCTTTGGTGTAGTTGCCGCGGTCTGGTTTGAAGTTGGCATAGAAGCAACCGTTACCGCTCTTGACGTCGGCGTTGTCCCATGGGAACTCGGTCTGGTCTTTGCCACGTGCAGCATACTCCCATTCGGCCTCGGTGGGAAGGCGATAACGCTGGATGTATCGGGCTTCGCCGCCTAGTCCCTTGAGCAGATAGTCGGTGCGCCAAGCACAGAAGGCGTTGGCTTGCTCCCACGTCACGCCCACTACGGGGTAGTCGTTATAAGTTGGGTTGCTATAATAATTGCGGAGATAGGTCTCGTTGTCCGAGTTGCGGAAGTCGTTGACCCAGCACGTTGTGTCAGGATATACGTTGACGATGTAGGTGTTTAGGAAGTCCCAAGGTCCGCTCAAGGGGCGGTTGATTGTCTCGCGATGGATGTTACCTTCATCGTCTACATAGGCTGTATCCTTACTGATCATCACCACTTCGTCAGGATTGACGGTGACGTCGGTGTTGAGATTGCGCTCTGCGGGATTGAGACGATTGCGTCTCAGGGCAGCCGTCACATAGTCGTACACCTCATACTTATAGTTGAGCTGTTTGGCATCAAGCAACTTTTCGCCCGTCACAGGGTTGGTGGTGTATAGACTTTCGAAGGCGCGAAGCTCGTCCTCGTTAGGCTTGCGAGGCAATCGCTTGCTCCAGTCGAGGTGTGGCTTCACGGGATCACCGTTCTTATCCTCGGTTATCATGTAGGTTTCGTCGCCTCCATAGGAAGGATCGGCAAGGCGAGTACGTAGGATAGAGTCGCGCACCCAGGTCACAAACTGCTTGTATTGAGAGTTGGTGATCTCGGTTTCGTCCATCCAAAAGCCGTCTACGCTGATGTCTTTGACGGGTGTCTCTTTACCCCAAAGGCTGTCTTGCTTGTCTATACCCATCTTGAGATAGCCTCTCTTGACAAGTACCATTCCGTAGGGTGCGGGTTCTTTGAATCCCTTTCCGCCTACGCCAACTACTTCTCCGCCTCTTCCGGAAGATGTTGTCGACTTTCCGCCGAAGCATCCTGTGAGGACGCTAAGGGCGAATGCGCCAAGGCAACATGCCATTATATACTTTCTAATCTTCATATTCCTCAAATCTCCATTCGTTTGTTGGAATGTCATTTTATCTTTATTCTACAAGAATCTCACGCTCTTGTGTAGGTTTCTGCCTTTCTTTTGCAGGTTCACATCCATCTGATACCTTACTAACAGCTCATGCGATCCGTTGCCCAAGCTATTGCCTCCGGTATACATCTCGTAGCTATAACCGATGTTGATACCGTGGAAGCTACCGCCAATATAGCCCGTCACCGAGTTGGTTGGGCTATAAGAGATACCTGCATACATCTGTTTCTTCTCATGTGTGTAGACCAATCGGCCTGTGATATCGGCTCGATAGCCTCTTCCGTCATATCGTGCAAGAACGGATGTAGGTATTGTTATAAACGGATTTCTTAGTTTAATATTGTAACCTCCAGTCAAATAATATGTCCGATCAATCTTAAATTCATTGGTTTCGCCTAGTTTTACGGTAGGCGCAGTGAGGTGTTGGGCACTGGCTCCAGCGTACCATCGACCGTGGGTGTAGTAGAGTCCCACACCAAGATCAAGGGCGTTACCGCTGATGGACGACTTGCTGAATGCTGGATCGGACGAGTCTTCGATGTCAAGCTTTGATCCATCGAAGGTCTCAAGGATCAGTCCGGGTTGCACACCCACGGCTAACATTCCGCCGAAGAGCGTGTGGCGGAAGGCATATTGGCCAGCAATGCGCTGGTGGGTGAATAGACCGATCTTGTCGTTAAGGATTTGTGCGCCAACGCCATGAAGTTGTTTGGCAAAATAGACGGGCATGTCGGCGCCTACATAGAACGTGTTGGGATTGTTTTCGTAGCCAGCAAAATCGAGCGCATAGGCTCCGACAACATTCATCTTGTTGTCTTTTCCTACTGAGGCGGGGTTGAAATAAGGCTCCATCGCCCAGTAATGACTGAATGACACATCGTATTGAGCATGGGCAAAGGCACACGCTATCAATAGGATACATGTTATGTAAAAACGTTTCAACACGTTTTCTTAACGATGAATGTCGCTTTTTATTGTATGATTCTTATTACAAATGCGTTTTTATATTCGTTCTTTGATATGCCTCAATGATTTCTCTCGGAAGATCGAACATCCTCTTTCTGAAGTATGTACGTCTTCCGAGTGGTGGTTGAAGGAAGAAAATGCCTCTACGCCTGACGCTTCTTTTCGCCTAGATAACCGCCGATGATGATCAAGAGCGTGAGCATTTCGGCCGCCGGAATCGCCGTCCATAGACCGATGGTGCTCAACAGTCGTGGAAGCGTCATAAACCCTAAGACGGCAAACACGATGCCGCGTAGCACGGTATAGACCATCGCGCGTTTGGCTTTGGTGATGCTTTGGTAGTAGCCTACGAACGCTACGTTGAGCGCAAAGAAGAACGAACAGGATGCAAACCAAGGCAATCCGTTGATAGCCAAGCCGTATGAGGGTTCTGATGGTTTGAGAAATGCGCTTACGATGAGGTGGTCGCCAAGGATGAGAGCAGACAGAACGCCCACACCGCAAAGCAACGCCGCATAGAGCGAAACTCTTAATGCGCGAGCCACACGAACGCTTTCGCCAGCGCCATAGTTGTAGCTGATGATGGGTTGAGCTGATTGTGCCACGGCATTGTTGACCGAAAAGATAACCGGAAACAGATAGCAGACGATGGCAAAAGCCGCTACGCCTTGCTCATGAAGCATAGACATGAACATATAATTGCCCGCAACCATGGTGATGCTCATCGCTATCTCGGTGAGAAAGGTGGCTGATCCTACCTTCATCATGTAGCCGGTGTTGCGCAAGGTGAGCATCAGTGACGTCACACTAGCCTTCAGACGATAAAACTTCAAGGTGTTGGAGAACCATATAAAGTAGGCCATGCTCATCAATCCGCCCACGATGCAGGCTATCGAAGTGGCAATAGCCGCTCCCTTTACCGCCATTCCCATTGGGAAGATGAAGAGCCAGTCCAGCCCCAGATTGACCACTGCACCTATAACCTGTATCCACATTGCATAGCGAGGAGAGCCATCGAGCCTTACCATCATCATTCCTACGCACTGCCAAAGGAGAAATATCGTGCCAGGTAAGAGCCATAGCAGATAATCAAGAGCGTATCTCTCCAACGCGGCACTGCACCCAAGCGCATAGATTATCGTTCGTGGCAACAGCAGACAGAGCACCAACAATGCCGCGATAAGGACAAATCCCACCCCAAAAGCCTGTGTGAGGATGATGCGTGCGGCTTTCTCGTTATCGCTAGCGAGGTGCATGCTGGCGATGACCGAAGCCCCGATGCCAAACATCAGTCCGATGCCTGTCACCACGGTCCATATCGGTGCCACGATATTCACGGCGGCAATGCCTTCAGCGCCTACGCCCCGTCCAACCAAGATACCGTCAATGATGGTTTGGGCGGACATGAATATCATGCCTACAAGGGTGGGGAAGAACATCTTTCGGAACAACGGTCCAATCTTTCCTGAACCGAAATCAATCTGGTCGCGGCTAGTATCGATTCTCTTCTTCATCTCTGCTTTTTGGTGCAAAGGTACGACCTTCTTCGCCTCTAACCAAATATAAAGAACGTGAACCGCCCAAATCGGCAGTTGAATGTCCCATTATACAAGATGAACAAGCTGCGTATATAACATGTAAAGGTAATATATGCTTCCGAAAAATTATCACTTGTAACAAAATCCGGAAGCAAAGATCGTGGCTCCTATCTAAGCATTTGCAATGTCAGTCGTGTTTTTTTTGTATCATATACGTCTGTGCGTACAACCTCGTCTTTAGTTATCTCAAACGTGTTTAAGATATTTTTGGGAAATGTGGAGCATTAAGTGACAAATCGGCAACAGCCCAAAAAGCGGCATGAGAATACCCTTGCGAGATTCTCATACCGCTTATATCCATTTCCTTGAGCCAAGGATGGCCCAATGTTTTTGAGCTACTTAATACTCGTCTTCGTTGAAAAGGAAGTCCTCCTTGGTGGGATAGTCGGGCCAAATGTCCTCAATGCTTTCATAGACATCACCCTCATCCTCAATCTCCTGCAGGTTTTCAAGTACTTCGAGAGGTGCGCCCGAACGAGTTGCGTAGTCGATCAACTCTTCTTTAGTTGCAGGCCAGGGAGCATCCTCCAATTTTGAAGCTAATTCTAGTGTCCAATACATAAGCTAATTCTTTACGTTTAGAAATTTAATCGCAAAGATAATATATTTATTTTAATTCCCAACGTTTGGCAAATGATTTTTCTTTATAAATACGTTTGTTGTTAGGATAGACCGAATCCTCTGCTTTCTTTGATGGTAGAATGAGTCTTAAAACGAGTCAGAAGTTGACCTTATAATCTTGCTTATAGCGCTTGTGGTCAAAGAATACCAGTCCGCAGTAGTACAGATCAAAGGTGGTACGCACGATGTCCTCCTCCTTGATACGTTGCCACTGGTTGCGAATGGTCTTGTTGCGGTGAATGTGCTCAATGACCAGCAAGGAATGGTCATCCGCTTTGGGGGCAATCTGCAGCGTGTGATGGTGGCACGCAGGTGATGCCGTAAGGATGGTTAGGTCAAATCCTTCAGCCACCGCAGCCACCTCATGAGGCGCTATCTCGGTGATGTCTGTGCCCGTTGCGCCTGCTTGCAGATAGGCATGAAGACCTTGCCGAGCGCAGTCAGCGTCCGGTGAAGGTTCACCTATTATATATATAAGGTGTGGCTGTCTGCTCTTAGCTATCCGATAATAGAGCTGATAGAGCTTGCGTAGGCGCTTGTTGAGCTTCGGGTGAAGGCTTCGAAGCTCCTCATAGACGGGATAGGCGGTGTGATCGTTGATCACCTGTCGGATAAATCGGTATGCCCAAGGCGATTGCACACCGAATCCCTGGCAGTATCTCCACCTTGTAAGCCATACGATGCCACGTTTGAAACGATATAACACGATTGCAAATATACGAAAATATTAATGAATGACGGGCTTTATGTTCAGAATTTGAAGAATTGTTGTTGCCGTTGGACCGATTTGCATCAGATTATCCACCAACCTGCAAAAGAAGGAGAAAAGGCAGATTTTAGCATACAATGAGCCCCGTGTTTATTAAAAAATCACTATATTTGCACACAGATGCATAGATTATTGACGCTGTTTCTGCTGATTTGCTCGATCCAATGCTTTGCCGCGCGCGGCGATTTCAAGAGCGATGTGTACGATCGATGGGCTCATCTTCCTAGCAATAAGTTGATGAGGATGGGCTTGGGATACCTCCAACAAACCGAGCGAAGCGACAGCGCCTTGCTCTGTTTCTCCATTGTGGCCAATCGTTACTATGACAAACCATCCTCTGCGGACGAGTTAGAGGCTATCTCGCGAGCCATGAACAACATCGGATATATGTATATCTATGTGTTCTACGACTATGAACGTGCTTACACCTATCTGCAACGAAGCATCGAAATCAATGAAGCCAACCATTTCTCAACGGCGGTAGCCATCACCAATATGGCCAATCTCCAACTGATCAACACCGAGGTGAGAGCCGATCGGAAGAATGTCAATGAGACCTTACGCCTCTATCGCAAGGCCTACCATGCCGCCATCAGCGAGAAAGACTGGCCCACGCTGATCACGATCATGAGCAATATGATCAATTATGCCTTTGACAATAGGTTGCAATTCACGCTTGCTGACGAGATGAAGACCTTTGTCCGGCTTCCCATACCATCCCAAACGCCCATGCGAACCTATCTCCACTATATGGGGCAAGCCATGACCGCAGCGCAGCAACACCGCTATCCGCAAGCGCTTCAAGCCATACGCCAAGCCGATCGCAGCATCAATGCCAGTTTCACACCGGAGCGTTACGTCATGCTCGACTATTCAGCGGCTAGCGTTATCTATCAGATGAATCATCAGAACGACAGCGCCCTATGGGCATTGCGGCAAGCAGAACAGGTGGCTAAGCAGTATCAAGCCAAGGATTTCCTAGTCAGTGTGTACCGAGAACTGTACAAGCTCACCCAAGCCATGGGCCTATCAGATGCTGCTACGACCTACGAACTGATGTATCTGCGCAATAAGAACGCATTGATGAACGATAGCAAGCTGCTCAATGTTGCAGAGATGCGCTTCCAAACCGAACTGCAGAAGGTCAACCAGCAGATGAAAGACCTTGCCGAAAAGCGCAAGTGGCAGACTACCTTATTATATATAGCCATCGGTGTGGCAGCAGTCATCCTGCTGTTCTCGCTCCTCTTGGTGCGCAAATATCGTGAGGTGAAGGAACGCAACCGCTCGTTGTATCTGCGCAACGTGGAGATGCTGCGCCGTGAAGAAGAACAACGCAAGCAGAACACCTTACCTAAAGAGACCGAGACGGGATCGTCTTTGCATCTCGATGACGACTATAAGGAAGCCGTCTTGCAACGCATCCTCCATGTGATGGATAGCAACGAGGAGGTGTATAGCAGCGACTTCTCGCTCAACCGGCTTGCCACGCTCGTGGGAAGCAAACGTAGCTATGTCTCATCCATCATCAATGAGCACTATGAGAGCTTCTACGCCCTGCTCAATAGCTACCGCGTCAAGGAGGTGTGCCGCCGTTTCAATGATCCTGAACGCTATGGCAACCTATCGATAGAAGCAATTTGTACAGACGTGGGGTTCAAGAGTAGGAGCAACTTTAACAATGTGTTCAAGCGCATCACGGGACTTACACCTTCCGAATATATCCGTATAGCAAAAGCAGAAAAACACGCCTAATACCTACTTTGTGCTTGCTTTTGTATCCAAAAGAGCATCGAATGACACAAAAACAAGCCATGAAGTGACACTTTGATTTATCTTTGCCACCGATAAATGTTATCTATCGGTAGCCAAGAGATTAACGGACCAGGCTCTTCTCTGCCGATATCAAACCTTTCTTCCTGTGTCCTGAAACTAATATCATTGCTATATGAACTTTTCTACTATCAGAAGATCGATGCTCCTCTTGAGCGGCGTGATTATCAGTATCGGTGCCACCGCCCAGAGCGTGACGCTCCGTACCCAATCCAAACAACCCACTTGGCAAGGCAAACAAGTCATTGTAGCCGCGCCCAAGGATCTCTCTAGCTCCCCCTCTGCTCCTTCTTCCGTGTCCAAGATGCCTCGCAAGGAATCGCTGATGAAAGATGTCCTGCTGGACGAAGACTTCTCTAAGATGACCACCGGTACTAACGAACAACCCGATGACGCCTTGTTGGGCAACTTCTATGGCGCACCGGGCAAGTGGATTGATGGTGCTTACACACAGGAGAGTGGTTGGAGTGGCACCGGAATCCATTCGGCAGGTGGCTGCGTGGCTGTGATCTCACAAGCCGACTATGCCGCTGCACCGCTCAATACGCCTCTGGGCGACTACTCAGGTGATATCACCATCACCTTCCGTGCACGCAATGTGCCTGGATCTAAGAGCAATGCGCTGCTCTTCGTGACCCCATGTATCGGTGGTATCGACTATCCTAAGTATGCTACGCTTGACGAATCGTCCTCATTTAGCTACTTCACGCTAGGCAACAACTGGTCTGAGATCACCATCACATTCAAGAATTACAGTGCCAACAATGACGGCTTCATCCAGTTTAACGTCTATGGCTCAGCCTTGCTCGATGACATCAAGATCACCAACTCGGCTTCCTTCGTTGCTCCTCCCATTGTCTCTAGCGTCAACCACTTCACCGCTGATGGCGGATTCACGCTCAACTGGGAGCCTGTGCGTAAGGCCAACGACTACCGCCTCTATCTCTACAAGAAGGTTTATACCAGCGATGAGAACGAGGTGACCTATGACGAAGACTTCGAAAACGGCGCTGTGGGTGAAGCCTTCACCACGGATGGTACCGTTGTTGAAGGCGAAGGCGAGGGCAGCTCTAAGGCGCTCAAGCTCTGCGATGGTCAGACCTTGACCACGGTGGATGGTCTCACTAAGATCAAGTCGGCCGACTTCTGGCTCAAACTCGTTTGCCCAGAGGATGCGATAGATGATATCGAAGGCATCACGCTCCGCAGTCTGGATGAGAGCGGAACATGGCATGAGGCTTACCTCAACGCTGAGGCATTCCTTGACGGACAGTCTATCAACATTGATGAGATATATTATGGTGGATGGGCCAACACCTATTCGCAGTTCCAGATCTCCTCTGCTGGTCTCCCTGAGGGCGCTTATCTCTTGGTGGACAACTATGCTTACACCACCGGACGTCCAGGAAAGCTTGAACAGCAGAGCCTCCTGAATGGCTCATACGCTATGGGTCTGCTTTATGGTATCAAGGGCACCAAGCTCACCCTTACCTCTGATATGGTAGAAGACGGATTGGATCCCGATGCCGAATACTACTATAAGCTCTGCTCACACAATGTTCAGCTGGTTTCGGATAGCAAGGTATGTCATGCCTTTGGTGTCGCTGCGCCTGTCGCTCTGCCTGCTACGGATATGGATGCAAGCGGTCAGTATGTGGCCAACTGGCAGACGACGCACAAGGCTACGGCTTATCAGGTCAACACCTATGGCGTCACCACTGCCGAGAACGACGAGACCGACCATGAGGTGATGGCCGAATCGTTCGATAAGATCGATGCTAGCATGACCGATGCTGAGGATCTCAACTCTGCTACACCGCTTGACAATAGCCGCGAAACCTCTCTCTCCGATTATGCTTCTCAGCCCGGATGGTGTGGCGTGGGCAATATCATCGCTCGTGGCATGCTTGGTTGCGAGTCAGCTTATGAGCAGAACAACTATCTTGTCTTGCCTCCTCTGTATCTCGCTAACGATAGCACCTTCACGCTGGAGATACATGCTTATGGCTCACCTCTATACTATTTCGTGGTGCAAGTGGGTGGCGTGGCTTATCAGACCAACTTTGATGAAGCTGGCGAACTGGATGAGTCCTTCGCAGGTATCCCCGTTCCTGATGATGGACAGGACGTAGAGGTGATTCTCTATGATGGTTTGAGCTATGGTGCCTTCCTTGTAGACGATGTCAAGGTGCTACAGAATGTGAAGAAGGGCGGCCGTGTGTACACCTACCTCGGTACAGAGGAGGTTTCGGCTCCAACGCTATCATCGTTCACTGAAGGCCTCTCAGCTTATCCTTTTGAGCAGTATGCTTACACCGTGAGAGCCAAGCAGACCCTTGAGGGTGCTACCGCCACATCTGATCCGTCCGATCATATCTTGGTGAACCTAGCTAAGGGCGAAAGCACTACGGGTATCACGGAGAACGCGGCGGATAAGAAGGCTTCCATCGTGGCACGCTACAACCTCGCCGGACAGCAGATCGCTACACCTGCTAAGGGCTTGAACCTGGTCAAGATGAGCAATGGAAAGACCGTGAAAGTAATCGTTCGATAAACTGATCTATCATAGATCTGTTACCTAAAAAGGGCTGACAACTGATGAAGAATAATCTTCTACGTTGTCAGCCCTTGCTATTATTGTCAAGTTAAGCTATCTCAAGAGAGGGATTAGAAGTCGATGTCTACACCCACGCCAAAGACCTTGTTGGTACGGGTGAAGTCGTCGGTGTTAACGGCTTGCACCTCTTGTCCGGCAGCACTGTACGTCTCGGTGTATTCTTTCTTAAAGTGTTCATAGTTGGTCCAGAAGTAAGCCACGTTCACCTTCACGTTCTTTGCCACGCGCACAGCGGCGCCGAAGCCCACCGAATAACTGCTGGTGACAAACGACATGTCGTTGAGGAAACTGCCATCACCCAGTCCGTACTTGGTGCGCTGTACGCCAGCGCTGACCATGAGGTTCTTGGTGATGTCATATTCGGTACCCAAGGCATACTCTTGCGTGTTGCTAGAGAGGAGCTTCTGCTTGTCCTTGTCCATGCGGGCGTCCTTGTCAAAGTAGTAATGATAGCTTGCCATCACACGCCATTGGGGTAGCACCTCATACTGTGCACCTAGGGAGAAGAGACCAGGTTGGTCACCTGGTGTGTTCACACCATCGGTGAAGAGGCCCGTGTCATCCACCTTGGTATCGTTCTCGATGTTAAAGTGGGTGGTAAACTCGAGGCGAGCACCAAGGTTCAGTTTGCCCCAACGATAGTCCACACCGATGATTGGCGTGATGGCCCATCCGCGCTGGGTGCAGTCGAGCTCCTTGTCAGCTACCTGGTCACGCACGCTCTCCATTGCTTGCGAGCCCGATCCGGCAAGAGCTGCACCCTGTGTGAGCTTCTGTGCGGCAGCACTATACTGCTCGGCAGCAGCGGTGTTGCCGGCTAGTTTGGCTTGTTCGGCCAGTGTAGCATACTGGGCAGCTTGCTCCTTATAGGTTGTAGCTTGGGTGGCGAGCTGCTCGGCTTTGGTTCCGAGGTAGTTGTATAGATTCTCGTTGTTGCCAGCGATGTTGACTGAGATATTCTTGATGGTACCCTTATACTTGTTGTAGATATAGTTGAAACGGAAACCACCATATACAGCGAGGTGCTCGTTAAACTTATATGTCGCACCAAACTGTGCACCGAACACGTATTGCTGACCGTGGATGTAGCTCTCTACGGAGTAGCCCGGTTGGTCGCTGCCCAGTCCGAGATCCAGCCCATAGTTTTGCTGGTAGGTGAGATTGGTCTGCTGAAGCATAGCGGGTAACAAGGCTATCTGACGTTCGAACGATCCCAGACCGCGGTTGAACGTACACTTTCCGCCACCACCTACGAGCGCAAAACCAAACTGGAAGCCCCAGTTGTCATAGTTGAGCGCAGCCTGTACTGATGGGATGATTGGTGCTGACGCCTCACCCTTATACTCCTTAGCGCCGTTGGCGTCGCCTCCGTTGAGGCTCAGAGGGTGATAGTAGGGTGTCTGTTGCCATTGCTCATCGGTGTAGGGCAATGATGCAGGTTTGAGAAGCGTCATTCCGCTGAGGATGGTTCGTGTCTGGAACGCGCTTTGGTTGTTCAATGAGAGATGGAAACCTTTAGGCAAGAAAGCCACACCAGCAGGGTTGCTGTACACACCATCGATGGCAATCACGCCGTCGCGGGCAAAGTTTCTGTTAAAAGCAATGTTCTGATTTGTGTTTGTTAGGATGCCACCAGCGATGGTTGGCAATGTTGGGAGCAGCATCAACGCGATGCCTGCCAATTTCTTTGTCTGCATTCGTATATAAATAAAAAACGGCTGCAAAGGTATAGATATTGTTCTATATTTCCAAATAATTCGTCTATTATCTATAACTGCGTCCTCTAAAACGTTCTCTTCCGCCCCTCGTTACCTATTTATATATAATGGGTTTGGGTATGAGCCAATCTCTGCAAAAGGCTTTCTAGAGATAGTAATGAGCTACGGATGAAATGAAGCGCAGCAAGACTAAAAATGAAGCGAAGCGAGACTAAAAATAAAGCGAAGCAAGACTAAAATGAAGCGAAGCAAGACTAAAAAGGTCTTTTGATGGGGTAATGTCGCCTGTTTGGGAATGAGAAATAAATTAAAAGTTGGAGAAGAATAAATTAAAAAGGGACCAAAAATAAATTATTTTTGATCCCAATAAGGTTGATTTCAGCAGGAGAAAGAGCCGCTATGGGCATGTCAAACCTATCCTTCCTGCTTGGCAGGAGCCTTTAGCTGCGGATACTGGATGCGTGTGTGGTAGATCGACTTGAGGCGTTCGATGAGCACCTTCTTCGATGTCTGTATGTCACGGAAGGTGATAGGGCAGTCGTTGAAGAACCCCTCGCTCACCTGATCGTCGATGAGCCGGTTGACTAGTCGGCTGATGCTCTCCTCCGTATATTCGTCGAGCGAGCGCGAGGCAGCCTCCACTGCATCACACATCATAAGGATAGCCTGTTCACGTGTGAACGGATTAGGACCTGGGTAACGGAAGAGCGTGGGCGCGATATCCTCGTTAGGGTGCTTGTTCTTGTAGTTGATGTAGAAGTATTTGGTCACACCTAGGCCGTGATGCGTAGCGATGAAGTCGCTGATGACGCGCGGCAGATTGTTCTCCTCGGCTAGCTTCAGACCCTCGTTGACATGATTGATGATGATAGAGGCACTCTGCAGGTCAGAGAGATTATCGTGAGGGTTGATGCCTGCTTGGTTTTCGGTGAAGAAGACAGGGTTCACCATCTTCCCAATGTCATGATAGAGCGCTCCCGTACGCACCAGATGCGCCTTTGCTCCGATGCGATTGGCAATCTCAGCACCAAGGTTACCCACCATGATAGAGTGCTGGAACGTGCCAGGCGCTTCCTCGCTGAGCTTGCGTAGGAGCGGGTTGTTCGTGTTGGAGAGCTCAAAGAGCGTCACCGTAGAGGTGAAACCAAACGTCTTCTCGATGATCAGCATCAGCGGATAGGTAAACAACAGGAAGAAGCCATTCATCCCGAAGTGATAGTACATCGCCTTGTCCAGCTTAGAGAAGTCGTCCGCCTGGATGAGCTGGAGCGCACAGTAGACCACCGCCGTGCCTAGCGTGACGAGGATAGCGGTAAGGAAGATCTGACTGCGCTTGGACAGTTCCTTGAGCGAATAGATGGCGATCAATCCTGCCACGAGCTGTACGATGATAAACTCGTACTGATATTTCACCGCCACGGCGCATATCAGCGTCATCGTGGCGTGTGCGATGAAGGCCGTTCGCGAGTCCATGAACATCCTGACAAAGATGGCCGCCATCGCAAACGGGATGATATATACACTGAAGAGCGGGTGTTCCATCATCAGAGAGGTCAGCACCGGGAACAACACGATGAGCACATAAAGCATCGTGATAGCCCTCGGCTTGTCAAAGTAGTCCTTGCGGAACAGCGTGAGATAGATCGTGAAGAGCGTCACCAGCAGCAATACGTATATCGACTGACCTACAAACGTGGATCGTATCTGTCCTTGCGTGGCATTCTGCTTGGCCATCGCTTCGGCATAAGAGTCGAGCACCCGCATCGTCTTCTCATTGACAATGTCGCCCATCGTGATGATACTCTGTCCCTTCAGCACCATTCCGCTGGCTTGGGTGATCATGCTCAGGTTGTCATTGAGCTCCATCTCGCTTCGCTCTTTGTCGTAGCTGAGGTTGGGCTCGATATACTCGTTGAGGTTGCACACCTGCAGTTTGGCACGTATCGGACCAAGGTGCTCATCCATAAACAGGTGCTCATAGGCACCGATGGTAGAGTAGACGCTGTCTATGCTGGTGCTTTCGGCTTCCTTTCCGTATACCACACGGATGGTCTCGCTGCTGTCACGTGTGAGCGTGTTGTACTGGGTGGCACCGATGATGCCCACGTCATAGAGCTTGGTGAGGCGGTCGGCAATCATCGAGACATACTCCTTGGGTAGGCCGGGGATGCCGTTCTGATAGTTGGAAAGAAAGCGCTTGACCTGTGTCTCGCCTACCTGCTCCTGGTAGTTGAAGTAGGGTTGGAACATCCGCGATACGGAGTCGCGTTCCTGCTTGATGGCTTCGTCGGTCTTGAAGATAGGAAAGTCAAACTGCGCGATGAGTTGTCCGTAGCGCCAAGGTTGTCCTTCGGTGTAATGGAAAAACTTGTTCTCGGTGCGCGGAAGGAAACAAACAATCACTATCACACTGATCATTACCAGTGCAACGCGTGTCATGATATGTTTCCAATTGATATTATTAGTGTTGTTGAATAGTTTCATGAAAGCCGTGTTAACAAGTTGTTTACATGGCGAAAGTACTAAAAAAATATGGCACAGTCAAAATTTTATAGTACTTTTGCAGAAAAATCACCTAATTACTATATAGGAATATGGAAGAAAGAAAAGTGAGAGTACGTTTCGCACCGAGCCCCACGGGAGCGTTACATATCGGTGGCGTGCGTACCGCCTTGTACAATTATCTCTTTGCCCGTCAGCATCATGGCGACTTGGTGTTCCGCATTGAGGATACCGACTCAACCCGTTTTGTGCCCGGCGCAGAACAGTACATCCTCGAATCGTTTAAGTGGTTGGGTATCACCTTTGACGAAGGCGTGTCCTTCGGAGGCTCACACGGACCTTATCGACAGAGCGAGCGTCGTGACATCTATAAGAAATATGTCAAGCAGCTCCTTGATAATGGTAAGGCGTATGTGGCTTTTGATACACCCGAGGAGCTTGAAGCAAAGCGCAACGAGATCAAAAACTTCCAGTATGACGCCCACACCCGTATGCAGATGCGCAACTCGCTCACCCTATCGGCTTCTGAGGTGGAACGCCTGATAGCCGAGGGCGAACAGTATGTGGTGCGCTTCCTCATTGAGCCGGGCCAAGAGGTGCATGTCAACGATATGATTCGCGGTGACGTTCGCGTCAAGAGCGACATCCTGGACGATAAGGTGCTCTATAAGAGCCATGACGAATTGCCTACCTATCACTTGGCTAACATCGTGGACGACCACCTGATGGAGATCTCACATGTGATACGCGGAGAAGAGTGGTTGCCTAGTGCGCCCCTTCATGTGTTGCTCTATCGCGCCTTCGGATGGGAGGATACGATGCCCCGTTTTGCCCATCTGCCACTGCTGCTCAAGCCTGAAGGCAAGGGCAAACTGTCTAAGCGCGATGGTGATCGATTGGGCTTCCCCGTGTTCCCGCTCGAGTGGCATGACCCTAAGACGGGCGAGGTCAGCTCGGGATACCGCGAGAGTGGCTACTTCCCCGAGGCGGTGGTCAACTTCCTTGCGCTCTTGGGATGGAACCCAGGAACCGAGCAAGAGCTCTTCACGCTGGATCAGCTGGTGGATGCTTTCGACATCTCTAAGTGCTCAAAGGCAGGCGCTAAGTTCGACTATAAGAAGGGAATATGGTTCAACCATGAGTATATGCTCCAAAAGAACGATGGCGAGGTGGCTCGCCTCTTTGCCCCCATCGTGGCTAACAATGGCGTGGACGCTACCTTGGAGCAGGTCACACAGGTGGTGCATATGATGAAAGACCGTGTCAACTTCGTGGATGAGCTATGGCCTCTGTGCTCGTTCTTCTTCATCGCTCCGTCTGAGTATGATGCCAAGACGGTCAAGAAGCGTTGGAAGGAGTATTCGGCTCAACAGATGACGGAGCTCGCTGCGGTGCTTCAAGACATCACCGACTTTAGCATCGAAGGCCAAGAACCCATCGTGATGAAGTGGGTAGAGGACAAGGAATATAAGCTTGGCGATGTGATGAATGCCTTCCGCTTGGCGCTCGTAGGTATCGGCAAGGGTCCTGGTATGTTTGACATCTCTGCTTTCTTAGGTAAGGAAGAGACGCTCAAGCGTCTGCATCGCGCCGTGGAGGTGCTCAAGTAAGCCCTCCGGATTGGCACACTGGGTGTCGGTCAGAGCTATTTTAAGGAACAGATTAAGCAAATTCAGCATCATCATGTACAACATTATCATGTATATCATGCAGTTGGGCGTGTGCATCTATAGCCTTTTCAATGAAAAGATAAGCAAGATGTGGCACGGCCAACGACGTGCTGTGGCCACGATTCGCAGTAAGATCGATCCTGACGCACGGTATATCTGGTTTCATGCCGCGTCCCTTGGCGAGTTTGAACAAGGCCGTCCGCTCATCGAAGAGATACGCCAGCGTTGGCCCGAATACAAGATTTTGCTGACTTTCTTCTCACCTTCTGGTTACGAGGTGCGCAAGGATTATCCTGGCGCAGACATCGTTACCTATCTCCCTATCGACACCGTGAGCAATGCACGGCGCTTCCTTCGTACCATTCGCCCAGTGATGGCGTTCTTCATCAAGTATGAGTTTTGGTACAATTATCTGCACATCCTCAAGAGCCGTAAGGTGCCCGTGTATAGCGTGAGCAGCATCTTCAGACCCGATCAGGTCTTCTTCCGCTCTTACGGAAAGCAATATGGACGGGTGCTAAAGTGCTTCACAAGGTTCTTTGTGCAGAACGAAGAGAGCCGATCGTTGCTCTCCAAGATAGGCATCGAGGCGGTAGATGTGGTGGGCGATACCCGTTTTGATCGCGTGTTGCAGATCAAGCTGGCTTCCAAACATCTGCCTTTGGTGGAACGATTCGTACAGGACGCACCCCATGTGTTTGTCGCTGGATCGTCTTGGCCACCCGATGAGGAGATCTTTACACGCTATTTCAATGAGCATACCCACTGGAAGCTCATCATCGCACCGCACGTAATCAAGGATGAACACCTACGTCAGATCCTTGCAATGATACCCCAGAAGAAGGTGGTACGTTACACGCAAGCCACTGAGGAGAGCGTTGCTGATGCCGATGTGCTGATCATTGACTGCTTCGGTCTGCTTTCGTCTATCTACCAATATGGTGAGGTGGCGTATGTCGGAGGCGGTTTCGGTGTGGGTATCCACAATGTTCTCGAGGCTGCCGTGTGGAATATGCCGGTCATCTTCGGCCCTAACAACGAGCATTTCCAGGAAGCTCAAGGGCTGAAAGCAGTGGGAGGAGGATTCCAAATCGATGATTTTGAGGGCTTTGAACGCCTCATGAATCGCTTCACAAGTGACCAAGCGTATCTCCAAACCAGCGCTGAGGCTGCCGGATCTTATGTCAGCAAGCTATCGGGAGCTACACACAAGGTCATTGATAGCGTGGCTGATAAGCTCTGATCGGGAACCTTTCGCAATAGAATAAACACCCTTTTCAACAACTGAGACACCATAAGAATGAAATATCAAATAACCTGTGACAACTGCGGATCGCAGTTCTTGATTGAAGCTGAAGGCGGGCAGACGGTGGAATGTCGTTGCCCTAAGTGTCGCGGACTGATGCAAATAACCCTTCCCGACGTGTCTAAGGGTGAGCACTATCAGCCTTCGCAGCAGCCTAGAGTGCCTCATTACAACGCCGCGGGTCCCACATCTCAACCCACTAGCGACTCAACCCACCGCTCTAACGATCGAGTTTGGCTCTGGGTAGCTATCTGCGTGCTGGTGGTAGTAATCGTTTGCGTGATCGGTTTCGCCATGCACAAGACCGCTGCGCCCCTCCCCGAGGATTCACAACCTATCACCGTGGACACCATTCCGTATGAGCAACCAGTTATCAATCAGCCCCAAGAGCAGGTGGATACGATTGTGGAGCAACCTCGCGAAGAAGCTCCTGAGGAGGAAGAACCCATTGAAGACGAGTCGTACCCAAGCGACGAAGAGGTTGATCCCTCCACTCCTACACCCGATCAGGTTGACCCCAATGCGTCCACGCAGCCTGCACCGACACCTCAGGCGCCTTCTTCTACAGCGCCATCCACACCCGCACAGCCCTCTGTAACGGCTCCGAGCACATCCAGCACGCACACCATGGGCTCTGCAAGCAGTCGTTCGGGATCGTCTTCTAGCCACACGGGTTCTACAAACAGCCACTCCGGCACCGCCAATCCTTAACGATGGCTATCTGCGGGAGATGATTCAGCAATCTCAATACAAGGCTTTGAGCCTACGAATATAAGAATAGTGTAATATAATCTAAAGTAGAAAGAAATGAAAAAATGGATTTACAGCGTAGCAGTAGCTTTGGTAGCGGCGCTCGCTTTTACCGCTTGTGGCGATGACAACGATGAAGTGGTGTCGGTGAATATGCTCGATGAGAGTGTGGTATCGGGCGATTGGAAGGTGGCAACGATTGATACCATCCTCGTAGACCAAAACAACAAGCAGCGCACCATAGCCACTTGTACCCCCAACGGGGTGACGATGCGTTTCAGCCAAGGCTCGTTCAAGGCATGGAACAGCGACAAAACCCTTGCCGAAGGTACGTATCAGTTTCCTTCCAGCAAGCTGAAGTATTGTATGTACGTGACCCATGCCGGTGTGACTGATACGCTCAACTACCTCAAGGCTGAAGGTAACACGCTCCGTTTGCAGCGTCGTCCCTCTGCTTCCTCGCTCCGAATCAACTATACTTTTAACAAGTAAGCACGCACATCTCTCATCTAACGATGTGTAGCAACGCCATCCCGTGACCTTATTATATATAAGGTGGCAACACGACGGAGGAGGCAATAATGGACCGATGAGGTGAAAACTATCTTATCAAAACATATTTTTACCTATGGACAACGAAATATTGAAAGCTATCCGCGAACGCCGTAGCTATCGAAAGTACGCAGATCAGCAGATCAAAGACGATGAGTTGCAAGCCGTTCTCGAAGCCGGCACGTGGGCGGCGACCGCTCATGGCGAGCAAGACCCTTGGATTGTGGCTGTGCAGAACGCTGAGCTACGCGCTCAACTCGTTAAGATGAACGCCGCCGTGATGGGTGTGAGCAGCGATCCTTACTATGGCGCGCCCACCATCGTGCTCGTTTTTGCAAGTCAAGACAACCTTAATCATGATCGTGATGGCTCGTTGGTGCTTGGCAACATGATGCTTGCGGCACATAGCTTGGGCCTTGGCTCATGCTGGATCAACCGCGAAGACGCCATGTTCGAAACCGAGGAAGGCAAGCAAATCATCCAAAAGCTCGGTTTGCCCGAGGGCGTTGTGGGTGTTGGCGCATTGGCGCTGGGTTATCCCAATGGCGAGGCAAAGGCCAAACCACGCAAGGCTGATTACTATAAAGTGGTGAAATAACACCCGGATATAACCTCTAACATGGAAGGTCATCGGCAACGTCACACGGCGTTGGCGGTGACCTTTCATCGTCTTATGCCTTCTCTCGATTTGCCTTCGCAGCTCACCTAAGGGCGAAGAATACAGGTATGAAACTATAAAAAAAGCCGCTTTATTATTTTATTTTTCGTAATTTAGTAACTCAAAAAGTAATAACAACTGCATAAATATTTTACAATTACAATATAATTCGTATTTTTGCAAGCATTAAAATTGTTATCATTAAATTCTAACGAAATATTTATGAAGAATCTTTTACTCTTGGCTGTTACCGCAACAATGGCTGTGTCAGGGCTTCAAGCACAGACTTTGGAAACAGCAAACCGACTATCCAACATTTCCCGAACCCGTCTTCAAGCAGCTGTAAAACCCTCTGCTAAGGCTATACAAGCAAGAGCCAATGCAAAGAAGAGTGCTTTCTACACTCGTCCAGCAGGTGCCTTGTTTTGGAATAGCGCCAAAACGGGTGAGATGTACGGCTTCTCTTGCATGTATGTACCTGCCGATAGAGACATCGTGTTTGCTAAAACCGCACCCAGCGGAGCCGAACTGTTCTGGCATCAGAACACATACGACTGGTACGATGAGGTGACAACCAACGACCGTACAGGTCAGCGTGGTGACAACTTCTATACCGATGAGGATGGCAACTTCCACCTCAAGGTAGGCATGAACTATACCGATGCCATCCCAACCCTAGTTTGTGGCACCGACTCCTTTACCCTTTCAGAAGAGAATCCTTACTTTGCTGTGCGTACAGACGAGAACCCTTACGCCCAGCTCTTCTACTATCCACGTATGTATAGCGGCTTGAACAAAGCCAATCAGGTGATGCAACCCCTTGCATTCACGGACGATCACGTAAGCAGCGTCTACTTTGGCTCACTCGATAACGGCTATGTCTATGGTTCCGGAACCGTCAATGTAGATGGCGTAACCTATACCGGCACAGGTGTGTATCAGGTGTTTGAGCAACCCATGCAGCCCCTTTGGGTAGAGGATGTATTCCTCAATGGTGTGTCAGCAGGTGCTGGTGTGGCCAAAGGCGACTCACTGAAGATGTACATTACCAACGTGGTGACCGACGAATCGGGCGAGCAAGTACCCGGTGACGAGGTGATTGCAGAACTCACCGCAAAGCGCGCCAATGCTTACGGACTAGGTTCGGTAACGCTTGACGACGGCAGCAATGGTAACGCCTTGTCTCTTACGTTCAACCCCGTAGCTCCTCTTAGCGCTGTGAAGGGCTTCTTGATCGATAAGCCATTTGCCGTTAAGGTGACAGGCTTTGACCATTCAGGTGTTGATTTCGGCGTTGCAGTGAGCGATATGCCTTACTATTACAACACCCTTTCTACCGCAAAGGGAATCTTTACCTATGGTTCGGGTCAGACCGTAGCGGCAGATATCTATGCTAATAACAACATTGCGCTGCAAGTAACCTTCACTTCTAAGTACGATTACTGCAACGGATACGAGAACCTCGCTACCGTAAAGCTCTCTGACGATGGCAATTCATGCAGCAACTACGTCACCGACGACTTCAATGGCGCAGTGGTTTTGACCAATGGCGATTGGACCGATGCAGATGGCAATGACAACTACACCGTTACGGGTATGCCTTCTTGGGTGACCAAGGTGACCGTGGATCAAACCACACTTGCCGACTATGGCCTCTTGCTTCTATACGTAAAAGGTGAAGCTCTGCCCGAAGGCGTAAGCGGACGTCAGTGCGCCCTCAACCTCGTAGGTAAGGGATACACCTCTACCAATCCTATCGTGGTGCTCCAGGGCGACGCCGTTCCTGATGCCATCGATGCTGTTCAGGTAGCTCCTAAGGCCGCTGATGGTAAGCTCTACAATGTTGCTGGCCAGCGCGTAGACGCCAGCTATAAGGGCATTGTCATCCAGAATGGTAAGAAATACCTCAACAAGTAATACACCGAATATATTCATTATCAATACAATAACAATATGAGAAACAGATTAAATCAATTTTGGCTCTCCCTTGTAGCTGCGGCAACGCTCGTTCCGTCGGCTGCTCTTGCACAGGAAGCGTCAACAGCTGAGCCTGTTACCCTACCTTACACGGAGAAGTGGCAAACCGCTGAAGCTGACATCAAAGACAAGCTTTGGACTGTTTGGGATGCCAATGAAGACGGCAAAACATGGGTCGGTGATGGTAGCTTGTGCTACTATAACGGTCTAGGCGCATTGGAAACAGCTGACGACTGGTTGGTTTCGCCCCCATTGGTGCTCGAAGCTGGCAAGACCTACACAGTGGAAACAGCGGCTGGTTATGCTAATGGTGGCGTTCAGCTCCTTTCCATGTCGTATGGTACAAGTGACAATCCAACAGAATATACCCAGTTTGTTCCCGCTACAACTGTAGATAAGCAGTATGGCTATGGTTCGCTTACACCAGTAGCCGGAACCTTCACCGTTACCGAGAGTGGCAACTATCGTGTAGGCCTTCACGCTGAAAGCAAGGGCGCCGGTATGCTTGCCTTGGCTTATGTTAAGTTCTATGAGACAGCCAGTGTTCCTGTTTCACCTGCTAAGGTATCTAACCTTAAGGTAGAGGTAGGTGCTAAGGGTGCTGTGAGCTCAAAGGTTTCGTTCACCACTCCTACCACCAACGCCAATGGAGCGCCTATCAGCAGCCTTACCAAGGTGCAGATTTATCGTGACGATACCCCCGATGCTACCTATACAATAAGCAATCCAACCGTAGGAACCGACTACACTTGGAACGATACCGGTATCACCGAGGGTCTCCATAAGTATGCTGTTGTAGCAGTGGACGAGAACGGACGAAGCGCCGAAGCACGTGATACCGTGTACGTAGGTGTGGACCAACCCGCTACTCCTACTAACGTTCGCGTGGTAGACAACCTTGATGGTACAGCCACAATGAGTTGGGATCCTATCACCGAAGTGGGTGCACATGGTGGTTATGTTAACACCGCTGGTGCTACATACACCGTTAACCGCCTCTATTACGGATACCTTTGGGAGGTTACTGATGGTACCAATATCTCAGGAACAAGCCTCGTCATCACTGGCCTATCACAGACCGGAGCTCAAACAGGCGAACAGTATGTAGTGACAGCCAATACCAACAACGCTGTTGACACATTGGCAACAAGTGCTTATGGCCGTGCCGAAGCATACGTTTATGGTGCTCCTTACAGCTTGCCTTACTACGAGTCATTCCCTGGTGCATCTCCACAGAAGGGTCCTTGGTACCTCAATGCTGCTGAGAACTCACGTTTCGCACTGGGTCAAGACTCACAGGACGATGATGGCGGATGCGTCTATCTCAACCTCAAACAGTCGGGCGATAAGGGTAGTATCAAGGGTCCTAAGGTAACCGTAAAGGGCTCTGCTAACCCCAAACTGTCTTACTACTACTATGCTATGCCTCATGAGGACTCACAGGTGTACATCTACCTCGATCCTAACGGACAGGGTGAGGAAGAGCTTGTAAGCTTCGTGGATATGAACGAATATGACGGTGAGGCAGGTTGGAAGCTTGTTTCTGTAGACCTCAAGGACTATAAGAACTGCGAATACTTCCGTCCACGCATTGCAGCTAAGAGCGATGTAGCAACCGTTAAGGTAGATAACCTCCGCATCTATGACGCAGTCGACTTCAACCTTGAGGCTACCATCTCTGCTCCAACATTGATCCAGAAGGGTCAAAGCGCACAGATCAAGGTTCACGTAAGCAACCTTGGTGAAGACTCGGCTGACGATTACACCGTGGATCTCTTTGTTAATGGCAATAAGGTAGAATCACAGGCAGGTGTCAATCTTGATCCTTCTGCTACGCACGATTACTACTTTACCTATGTTCCTTCACTCTCAGACAAGTCGTTCACCGTATATGCTAAGGCTGAATGGGATGTAGATGAAGCTCCAGACAATAACGTAACCGAAACCAAGACCGTTACCGTTTCAGGTTCCGACTATCCTGCAGTGCAGAACCTCACCGCTGTAATGAATAACGATCACGCCACTCTGAAGTGGGATGCATACAACACCGAGGGTCAGAAGATGACCGAAGGCTTCGAAGCTTACGATTCATTCACCCTTGATAACTTTGGTCTCTGGTCAGTATATGACGAAGACGAATGTGCTACATACACCTTCAGTGGTCTCTCTTATCCTAACATGGGCGAACCAAAGGCTTACACCATCTTCAACTGCGACGCTGTTTCAGGCGACATGAGTGACGAGCTTTGGGAAACATTCCGTTCATTGTACGGTGCTCACAACGGCAAGCAGTGGGCTGCAAGTATTGGTACACGTGCCGATCAGACTCGTGGCACACAGGACTGGCTCATCTCTCCATTGCTCTCAGGTAAGGCTCAGACCGTTACCTTCTGGACATTTGCACCAGATGATGATGGCGTTTACTGCCCAGATGAGAACTTCGAGGTTTACTATTCAACCACTGACACTGACATCGATAGCTTCGAACCTCTTCAGAAGGGTATCGCTAACGCTACATGGCAGCAGACATCAGTTAGCCTCCCTGAAGGTACCAAGTACTTCGCAATCTACCACAGCGATGCTACAACCCTCGAAACCAGTTGGCTCGGTATTGACGATGTAACCTTCGTATTGGGCAAATACGATGTCAAAGGTTATAAGATCTTCCGCGACGGACAGTATCTCACCACCGTAGATGGCAACACCACTACATGGGATGATAACGATCTCGACTACCATGTTTACAATGTTGTAGCTATCCTGGACAACGCTGAGAGTGCACCATCTAACGATGCTAACACTGATCCAGCAGGTATCAGCTCAGTATCGGGCAACAACCTCGCTTCAGCAGTGGGTGTTAAGGGTGCCGTTAACGTTTACGGCGCAGCTGGCAACTTTGTTCAGATCTACAATGCAGCAGGCGCACGCATCTTCGCAGGCACTGTTAAGGACAACGCACGCATCGCTGCACAGAGCGGTCTCTACGTTGTTAAGGTAGGCGCTCGCACCGTTAAGGTCGTTGTAAAGTAATGCATTAGTCGGCTAGACCGACTTGCTCCAATCATAAAGGGGTTCTTGTGTCATGAGATGCAAGAACCCCTTTTGCTTTACTATTGTAAGAAAATAGTAACAGAACCGAAGCCAAACTAAACCAATTATTTGTGTATCGTACAAAAACATTGTACATTTGCACTTACCCAATCATACGTTTCATAAGCTACAATACATATAGATGAGCAGATCCGACTTTCGTTTTGAGGTGTGCGCCAATGGCGTAGAGAGCTGTATAGCAGCCCAGCGTGGTGGTGCAGACCGCGTAGAGCTATGTGCCGGGATACCCGAAGGCGGCACCACACCATCCTTAGGAGAGATCCTCGTAGCTCGTCGCAATCTCAACAAGACCCGTCTGCACGTGATCATCCGCCCTCGCGGAGGCGACTTCCTCTACACATCGTTGGAGCTCGAACGTATGTTGGCCGATATCGATGCGGCACGAGAGGCAGGCGTTGACGGCGTGGTGTTTGGATGCCTCAATAGCGATGGCACGCTTGATATGGATGCCAACCGTCTCTTGATGGAACATGCCAAGGGACTCAGCGTGACGTTTCATCGTGCCTTTGACCGTTGCGCCCATCCCACAGAGGCCCTTGAACAGCTCATCGACCTCGGCGTGGATCGCGTTCTCACCTCGGGTCAGCAACCGCAAGCCCTCCAAGGCGCGCCCTTGCTACGCCAGCTGCATGAGCAAGCAGCCGGACGCATCACCATCCTCGCCGGTTGTGGCGTCAATGAGAGCAACATCCGCCAGCTGCATGAGCTCACCGGCGTCACCGAGTATCATTTCTCGGCACGCGAGATGATAAAGAGCCAGATGCAATATACCAACCCCGATGTGTTCATGGGTGACCCCAATGCCGATGAGGATAGCCTTCCTTACACCACAGAGGAGCGCGTTCGTAACACCATCGCACAGCTTTTATAACCCCATCACGTAGCTTTCATCACCCCAAACCATCGCTTTCATCCTCCCAAAACGCCCCTTTGGGAAACAAAAATAATTTATTTGTCAGAAGAAAATAATTTAATTTTTCAGGAAAAATAATTTAAAATACGATTCCAACCCTATCGTTTCATCCTTAAAAACGTACTTGAAAATATGAGAAAACAACTACTTTCATTAGCAGCATTGCTCACTTCGGTAACGGCTTTTGCCCAAACTGGCGCTTCAGCCGAATATGATCTCGGATTCACCAGTGCTACCATTGCCCCCGCGCCTGCTACCAGTGCCACCGCTTGCAGAGCTACGCTCAATGTTCACAACTATGGTACGGCTGACGTGACCGGCTTCGAAGTGACCCTTTCTGCCGAAGGAGTCACCCCACAAGCGTTCCATGTGGCATTGCCTTTGGCTGCCGGAGCCGATACCACCGCCGTGGTGCTCTTTGATCCTGGTGTGTCCACCACCGCCGAGACCGCTTGGACGTGTCGCCTGACTGACCTTGATGATGGACAGGATGGTAATGCTGATAACAACGTAGTGACCCCCGAATACACCTTCCTGCACCGCGTGTTGCTCGAAGAGTTTACCACCGAGCAGTGTAGCAATTGTCCCGATGCCGCTGCTATCATCCATCAGCTCAACGAGCTACCCCAGTATAAGGAGACCCTCATCACCCTTTGCCACCACATCGGATATGGCACTGACTGGTTGACGCTGAGCACCGATGAGGAACTCGACTTCCTTTACAATGAGAACAACATGATCTATGCACCCGCCATGTGTATCGATCGTCAACCCTTGTTCAAGGGAACGTATAGCGGTTATACCACTTGCGTGAGCAGCGTGAAGAGCTTAGATGTCATGAAGACATGGATCAACTATGTGCAGCGTGCCGATGCTACAGCCTTGATGGACCTCAAGGTGGAGCTAAGCGAGGATGGTACTGAGGTCACAGTCACTGCCGGTGGCGTGTGCAACGATAGCTATGAGGAAGGCAAACCACGTTGTCAGGTGTATCTGGTGGAGAATAACATCGCCGCACACAGCCAACAAGGAGCGTCAGGATCATTCGTTCACCAACACGTAGCACGTGCCAGCGTAGGCACATGGGGTGACACCTTCCGTTGGCGCAAGAAGCGTTTCACCACTACCAACACCTTCAAGATCGACAGCTCTTGGAACAAGGACAACATGGAAGTGATTGCTTTCCTCTGCAACTATGACGGTTCTAACCCAGCCAACTGCGCCGTTGACAACACCGTGCGTGTGCCATTGATTGCTGCGCCAAGCTATGTCACCACCGCTATCCATAACGTCACATCCAAAGCTGACACCCGTGAGGTGGCTCGCTATGACGCTATGGGCAACCGCGTGGATGGCAACGCCCGTGGACTGGTCATCGTCAAGTATGCCGATGGCAGCGCCAAGAAGCTTTATGTAAAGTAAGATAAGATAGGTAAGATTTATCTATAAGGTAAGTAAGATTATTTTTAAGGAAGGCCATTAGTGGGGATTAAGATTCCTGCTGATGGTCTTTCTGTTTCAGATAGTGGCCAGAGAGATGCACTTTTGTTAGGAAATTGTGTTCCGTTTCAGCCAAAAATAGTTAACTTTGCATCAAACGTAAATCTCAATCAGCACTACTATCTCTATGTTTACAACGTCCTTCCATTCCTCCTATAGCCGCTTGCACCGCTTGATAGGCTTCTTAGGCATTCTCATCTTCATCCAGATAGCCATCCCGCTCAGCATCTATGCCCAGTCACCCGTGGCCGGAACGATCAACCGTATGCGCATCCTTGCGATGCGCAATGAGTTTAGGACTCAGCCCGCGAGCCATTGTCGCAAGGTGAGACAGGAGGTCAATCCTTATATCGAAGCCGTCAATAACGTGCTGAAAGATACCGCCCAGTATAACAAGAAGCGTGATCAGCTGATCCTCTCCTTGCAGCAGAAGATAGAACAAGCCCATGATGCGCAGCAGAAGTATGCCATCGGCAAGCAGCTTTATACGCAATACCTCAACCTCAACTTTGAGAAAGCCTACGTCATGGCACGCCAATGTGAACAGTGGGCGCGTCAGATGGGCAGCCAAAGCGAGATAGTGGAGGCGCAGGTGTTGCAGGCACAGGCTTTTGCCAATAGCGGATTCTTCCGCGAGGGAGCCGAGACCCTTAGTGAGCTCCATGTCGAAGGATGTACCAAGGAGGTTCAGATAGCCTATGTCATGACGATGTTCAACCTCGAGTTTGAGAACGGATTCTATATGCCCTATCGTTGTTTGCCTCACAATATCTACCTAGAGCGTATGCAGCAATGCTACGCCAAGATGCAACAACTGGTGTCAGCTGACTCCTATCTCCTTGATGATATGCGGGTGAAGATGAGTTTTCATCAGACCAAATACAAGGATGCGGTGGCTCAAAGCAAGATTCTCCTTGCCAAGCTCACGCCCCAGTCGCCTTACTACGCATACGCATTGGGCAACTTGGGGTACAACTATATGGGCATGGGCGAATATGTTGAGGCAGCGAGATGCGTCAGTCAGTCGGCTGAGATTGACATCAAGGCAGGTTCGCTGACCTATCCCGCCATGCGCAAGATGGCCGAACTGGCATTTATCGTGGGTGATGTGCCCAACTCATACCACATGATCAACGTGGCGATGCGCAATGCGGAGCTCAACCATTCGCGCTATCGCTATGCCGAGATAGCTGCCAGTTATCCTAAGATAGATAAGGATATGTATGCCTATACTCAGCGTCAGACCACCTGGCTGACCATCGCCCTTGTGGTGCTCTTGGTGGTAACGGTGCTCTTGGTGGTTATCCTTGTGGTGACAATAAAGCAGCGCAGGACGCTCCATCAGCAGAAATCGCTCATCGAGACGCAGATGAACAAGCTCTCAGACAAGAGCCGACAGATCGAGACTATCAACCGCAAGCTGCTCGAGGCGGGCCATATCAAAGAGGTGGTGCTGGGTCAGCTCATCGTGGGAAGTGCCAATCACCAGGCCGCTATCATGAAGCTACGCAAGGAGGTGCTACGCCGCCTGACCATTAAGGACTATGAAGGGCTGCGCACGGTGTTTGATACGCAGCGCGGCGAAGCCTTTGACACCTTCTACCAGCTAGACCAAATCCTCCTGATGCTGTTCCCACAGTTTGCCGAAAAGTTTAACGAGCTGCTCCGCCCCGAGTGTCGTCTCACCCTCAAACACGATGAACGACTCACCACCGAGATGCGTATCTTTGCCTTGATCAGGCTGGGTATCACGAAGAACGACGACCTAGCGCAGTCGCTTAGCTACTCGGTCAACACCATCAAGAGCTACAAGACGCGTGTGATAGCCGCTTCGCTTTATGACAAAGACGAGTTTTATCGCCGTCTGAACGAGGATGTAGCCACATTGGAACAGAAATAAAGTATATCTGAAAGAATATTGTCAAAACCTAAACCATTGGTTATTAGCTATATAACAGAAAGATAAAGTCTATATACCGTATATTTTTTGGGAAAGCGTTGAAGGCTGCGTAATTTTGCCATCGCAAGCTGAAAAGCAGCAAATCAACTAACAAATAACTAAAACCTATACGATTATGAGAAAACGACTTTATCTCATCTCTACTCTTTTATTGGCTTTTGCTTGTGCGCATGCCAATGTCAATCATCCCGAAAATAGCCTTGCTGAGGATACCACCAAGACCGCAGGAAGCGACCATGGTGTGATGCTCAATGCCAAGGACGCCACCGAGCCCCGTCAGGTGGAGATCGGATTGCCGATGAGCTACACCGCTGTGTCAGTGGATGGCGTACCCGCAGTGTATTATTATTGGCCCAACACCACCAGCAATCACTGGCGCGGTGAGCAGCTTCTAGCCAAGCAAGGACTGCAGAACATCTCCACCACCGCCATCCGCTTTGGCGAGATAGGTTACGGTGTCGACTCGTACATGGAGCGCGGAGGTGAGCAGTTTAAGGGAAAGCTCAAGTATCAGACCAACACCTATGGTGCACAAAACTTTGATCTGAACGTTTCGGGTAAGTTGGCACACAAGACCTATTACACCTTGAGCGCTTACCAGAACTTTGATCCGGGTAGCTTCGATCTCAAGTTTACCAATTATATCGACCGTGCACAGTTTTACACCGCTGGCATCACCCATCTGTTCAATCAAGACAAAGGCCGTTTCAGCGTGTTCTATAAGTATAATGTGACCCACCCACTGACCACATCAGCCAACTATGCCCCCTTCACCTATGACGGAGATGGCAAGGTGAGCGAGGTCAAAGGCTTCCGCATGGGTCGCGATAGCTATCTGCCCGTAGACGGCATGATGCAGTATCGCGACGTCAAGACAGGCGAGCTGGTTACCAACAACCTCTATGACATCGTCAAGGCGAAGACCCATGAGGCTACGGCGCTGCTCGATTATGATTTCAGTTCGACTTTGTCATTGGCCCTCAAAGCCAAGGTATCAACCTCAAAGGGCCACGGCGCTGACCAGCTCACCATGGGCTTCTATGAAGATGCGGACGCTACGTATGCCGATACGGGCGAGAAGTATCACGGAAACATCCAGCGTCGTCTGGCGCAGATCAACGCCTTCACCGTCACGGACGCTATGTTCATCGCTGAGATGACCAAGAAGACAGATGCGCACAAGTGGGTCTTCGGTCTCAACGAGCTCTATTCGTACATCGACTATGCTCGTAGCACCACGCAGTACTATCACGAAGTGGCACCTAACCCACGCAAGCTGATCTACAACGGACAGGAATATGCCAACCTCAATGGCTCTACCGAGTATGACCACGGTACGGAGAACAAGCTCGCCGCTTATGTGAGCGACACCTGGAGAGTCAGCCCAAGCTTCCGTATGAACTATGGTTTGCGTCTGGAGATGTTCAGTCTTGGTGTGGATTATATCCCCAACTCACGTTTCAGCGACTTCTACCTCGGTGCCAAATATCAGGATGCTGACGGCAACACACAGACCGTTGCCACCACACACCACAGCAAGACCGGTCTCAACTATGCCGTTTCGGTAGCTCCTACCTATAACATCACGCACAACTTTGGTCTTACTGGTGAGATCAATTTCCTACAACAGTATCGCCACCTCGAAGCTTACTCGGGCACTACGTTGCCTTATTATGATCACCGTCCATTTGTCTTGGGTCGCTTCGGTGTGTTCTACAACAGCGACTTGGTCAATGTGGTATCCGCATTCACCTATGCCCGTCGTACCAACGACTACAGCCGACTCACCGTGATGAGCGATAATCCTAACGAAGACCCCGTGATGGTGGGTGCTTCCAGTGGTATTCAGACCATGGGTTGGACCACTGACGCGATGTTCACACCGTTCAAAGGATTCAAGTTTCACGCCATGTTCACTTATCAGAACCCCAAATACACCGGTTATAAGTTTACTGCGTTCAACAAGGAATACGACTTTAGCAGCATGACCGTGACCAAACAGTCGAAGGTTATCATCGAGCTCGACCCCAGCTACACCTACGATCGCTTCAACGTTTGGGCATCGTTCCGCTATTACAGCAAGCAGTATGCTAACGTGGGCAACTCCGTTTACTTCCAAGGACGATGGGAGACATTTGCTGGCGCAAGCTATAAGGTCAACAAGTATCTCACGTTCAATGTCAACGTAGTGAACTTCCTCAACCAGACCGGAGCCCAAGGCACCATCCCAGGATCCGAACTCATCACCGACGGATCACGCTATGCAGGATCGCTCATGGCAGGCAACTACATCCGTCCGTTCACCGTGGAGATAGGCGCAAAGATCAATTTCTAACCCCCATTCTCCCTCAATGATCATCCCGATGATACATCAATCTAAATCAATACATCACAATCAATCTATCAAAAGACTTATGAAGAAATATCTTTTCTCCCTGTTGGTGCTCTTTGCAGCATTGAGCGCCAATGCACAACAAAACATTTCGTTCCGTGAAGGTAAGCTCGTTTCACCCCAAGTGAACGCTGACCACTCAGTGACTTTCCGTCTGCAAGCTCCCAAAGCCAAGACCGTTAAGGTGCTGGCCGACTGGGAACAGAACGGCGGCGTGGGAACCATGACCAAAGGTAAGGACGGCGTGTGGACTTACACTACACCTCAGCTCACCTCAGAGATGTACACCTACCGCTTCGATGTGGATGGCGTGGTAAGCGTTGACCCCGTTAACCCATTCACACGCCGTGACGTAGGCAACGTGTTTAGCATCTTCTACGTAGGTGACGGATGCGCTGACGAGTATCAGGTACATAAGGTTGCCCACGGACAAGTGCGTACCGTGTGGTATCATTCTAACGCTGTAGGTGAGGATCGCCGCATGAACGTCTATCTGCCCGCGTCTTATGGCAAGACCGACGAGAAGTATCCTGTGTTCTATCTGCTGCATGGTAGCGGTGGTGACGAGAACGCTTGGCTTGAGCTGGGTAACATCGCACGCATCATGGACAACCTCATCGCTGAGGGAAAGTGTAAGCCTATGATCGTGGTTATGCCTAACGGCAACTTCGGTAAAGCCGCTGCTGCAGGTGAAACTTACGAGAATCTGGACTACAAACCAGTGATGACCAACTTCCTTGCCCACTATAAGGATGGTTTGTATGAGACGGCTTTTACCGAGATCGTCAACTATGTAGACGCTACTTACAACACCATCGCAGACAAAGAGCACCGCGCCATCGCCGGACTCTCTATGGGTGGACTGCATACACTGATGATTTCGGCCAACTATCCTGACCTGTTCAACTATGTTGGACTTTACTCAGCAGGAGTCGATTTCACCCAAATCAAGATGGAAGAGATACCCGCTTATGCCAACCTCGACGCTAAATTGGCTACCCAAGCCAAGAAAGGCGTGAAGCTTTACTGGATCGCTTGCGGTAACGCTGACCGTCTGATGTCACACAACAAGCTCTTGATGGAACGCATGGACAAGGCCGGACTCAAGTACACCTTCCACGAAAGCTCACGTGGCCACTTATGGAGCAACTGGCGTCAGTACTCCTTGCAGTTTATTCCACAACTATTCAAGTAAATTCATAGGTAGTTAGTTTCAAATAGGTTTAGGGACGATGATTTTGAGATTTAGGCTTAAAATCGTCGTCCTTTTGACTTGTTTGATTCTGAAAATACTTATCTTTGTCATATCAAACCATTCATATCATTAACACACCATGGATATTTCACCATCTTATCAAGCCGCACAGACACGCTATGATGCCGCTGACACCTTATATAATAGGTGTGGCAAGAGCGGCGTGATGCTGCCCAAGGTGAGCTTGGGCTTCTGGCACAACTTCGGTTCGGACGACCCTTACAGCCGCAGTAGGGCTATCACGCATTACGCTTTTGACCATGGCATCACCCACTTTGACCTTGCCAACAACTACGGACCGCCTTATGGCAGCGCCGAAGCAACCTTTGGCCGCCTTATGCAAGACGATTTTGCCCCTTACCGCGATGAGCTCTTCATCTCCACCAAGGCGGGATATGATATGTGGCCCGGCCCTTATGGCAACTGGGGATCACGCAAGTATCTCATGGCGAGCCTTGAACAGAGCTTGAAACGGATGCACCTGGACTATGTGGACCTGTTTTATAGTCATCGCTATGACCCCAACACACCGCTTGAAGAGACGCTGCAGGCGCTAGTGGACATCGTTCGCCAAGGCAAAGCGCTCTATGTGGGTATCAGCCGGTGGCCCCTCGAGGCGCTCAAGGTGGCTGATGCGTATCTCCGTGAACACGATGTGCCCTTGCTGATATTCCAAGATCGCCTCAATCTGCTAGATCGTGCGCCACAAGAGAAGGGCGTCCTCGACTACTGTCAGAGCCACGGCATCGGTTTCATCTCGTTCTCGCCATTGGCACAAGGACTGCTCACGGATCGTTATCTGCACGGTGTGCCAGCCGATAGCAGGATGGCTCGCGGTCAGTCGCTACGCAATGAGACGCTCACACCAGAGCTATTGGCATACCTCCAACGCCTGAATGATGCGGCAACGCAGCGTGACGAGACCCTTGCCGAGCTCGCCCTGGCATGGATTCTGCAACAGAAAGGCGTCACCAGCGTGCTCGTAGGCGCTAGTTCGGTGAAGCAGTTGCAACAGAATATGCGCTGCGTTGAGGCACCGCAGATAGCCGACGAGCTCCTCCCATTGCTTGCGCGATGAGGCTTGGAGTGGGGTAGAGACAAGGCTCTCTGCCCCTTATGGATGATGAAAGATGGATGCGCTTCCTTCTTCTTTATTTCTATCGAAGGAGAGGTGCATAGGAATCGATATGCCTTAAAAAAAGGAACGACCGCCCTTTGTCCCAAAATAATTTCGTACTTTTGCAAGCATCAACGATCATAAATAAAGAAAACAAAATATGGGAAAAATCATTTTGACAGGCGACCGCCCCACTGGTAAGCTCCATTTGGGCCACTATGTGGGTAGCTTACGTCGTCGTGTGGAGTTGCAAAACCAAGGCGACTATGACCGTATGTTCGTGTTCATGGCTGACGTGCAGGCGCTCACAGACAATGCGGAGAACCCTGAGAAGATTCGCCAAAACATCATTGAGGTGGCGCTCGATTATCTCTCAGCAGGCCTTGATCCTACAAAGTGCACCCTGTACATACAGAGTTGCATTCCTGAACTGGCTGAGCTGACCACCTATCTGATGAATATCGTGTCCGTGTCACGCGTTCAGCGCAACCCAACGGTGAAGACTGAGATCAAGATGCGTAAGTTTGAAGCCAACATTCCGCTTGGTTTCTTCTGCTATCCAGTGTCCCAAGCCGCTGACATCACGGCTTTCAAAGCCACCACGATACCTGCTGGTGAGGACCAGGAACCGATGATTGAGCTCACACGCGAGCTGGCTCACCGCTTCAATCAGATCTATGCGCCCGTGTTGGTAGAGCCTAACATCCTGTTGCCCGAGAACGCTACGGCGCGTCGTCTCCCCGGAACGGATGGCAAGGAGAAGATGTCCAAGAGCCTCGGCAACTGCATCTACCTCTCTGATGACAAAGATACTGTATGGAAAAAGGTCAAAGGCATGTACACCGATCCTACCCATCTCAATGTCTCTGACCCCGGTCATGTAGAGGGCAATGCCGTGTTTACCTACCTCGATGCGTTCTCTACGGATGAAGACTTTGCTGAGTTCTGGCCCGAGTTCCAAAACCTTGACGAGCTCAAAGCTGCTTACACTGCCGGTGGTATCGGTGATATGAAGTGTAAGAAGCTTCTCAACAATGTGCTCAACAAGATGCTTGATCCTATCCGTGTACGTCGTCATGAGTTTGAACAAGACATCCCTGAGATCTACAACGTGCTCAAGAAGGGTTCTGAAGCTGCTCGCGAGGCTGCCGCTCAGACCATGGATGAGGTGCGCAAGGCTATGCAGATCAATTACTTTGACGACAAAGCGCTCATCGAAAGCCAAGCTGCTAAGTACAAGCAGCAGTAATATATAAGGAGAGAATATAAAGAAACGGACTGCATACTCGCTCGAGTGGCAGTCCGTTTTTTTAGGTTTTACCCCTATTCGGGATAACGCACTCCCTTTGAAAGGCATCACTGCATTGCCAAACAAGGACATAGTGCGTTCTGGCATCCTTCGTTTAAGGTTGACGGATACGGTAAGTTGTATTCCAAAACGAGGGATATGAAGAGATAGAAGGGTAAGTATGGCAGAGAAAAATAAATTGATTTCTGAGAGAAAATAAATTATTTTTCATCAGAAATCAATTTATTTTTTGTTTTGCTTTAGGCGTTTTCAGAGGATAAGAATGGCGATATGAGCACTAGAAAGAATATGTACAGCAGACATATAATGCTCTTGTCTGGAGAGTTCAAGGCATTCTTATCCCGAACTGAGGTTGGTTTTGTTCCTAAATGGTTATATGTAGAAGATTATAGAGATATCATCTTGTCAGTGCGTTGTGGCTATCTGATGATCACCTTCCGTGTTGTTCCGTCAGATAGACGTACGATGTTGATACCCTTCTGAGGCTGGAGGAGTCGTTGACCATTGGTCGAGTAGTAAGCCGTAGGAGTGCTTTCGGTCTTCTGACGGTCCACATCCTTGATGCCTGTGGCGCTATATGGCTTCACCAAAGCGGTGTTCTCAATCTGGCAGTTGCCTGGGTTGGTGCTGTCATAGTCGCCCACTGCAGCAATCACCTTTAAGTCGTTCTTCTTCCATTCCTCGTCTAGGTCGAATGCACAGGAGTACGTGAACGTGTCACCTTCCCAACTGATCACTTCTCCCCAAGTGTTGTTGATGCCGCGCATGAGGTGTTGGTGATAGTAGGTATCGCTTCCGGTGCCAGCCTGAGATTCTGCTAGGACATTGTCTTCGGTAAGGAACACTGTGATGCGGGGGTCAGTTACGCCAAAGCTTCGAAGGCGTTTGCCAGTCACGGTGACGTTGATACGCGTGTCGTCGTCCTCGTATGACGCCTGGGCGGTGATGACTAGAGCCGACTCTTGGTTGATAACGTCCTCTATTTGCTGCTTGATGCTCTCCTGGGTACCCGCTCCCGTCACAGGCGAAGTGCCTTCGCTGGTTGTGGTTTGTGGTTTGCGGTTGTACATCAAGGCTGGTGCATAGGTGTTGCCGTCATTGTTGTAGAACCACTCATAGGCGAGGTCGGTAGATGTGGTGAAACCATCGGTATGATATCCGGCATGGTGACACACCACAGCCACTTGTCGCTGAAGATTGTCGGGGCCGTAGAGCAGGTTATGAATCTTCTCCGCAGCAGCGGGGCAGTTGGGACATCTCTCGGTGGTAAACTCTTCCAGCAACACGATGCGAAGGTAGTTGAAGGTGGCATCGCAGCTGTTGTTGGATGCATTAACATCGTCGTTGCCATTCACTTGAGCAAGATTCACATTGATTATGTCGCCCGGCATGAGCTCCGTACCGGCTGGTAGATTGATCAGTAGCGTGTCGAGCTGATCCGAAAGAATCTGTGCGTTCACGTTGCTGGTGTAGTTGAGCGATGCGCCCGTAGCCGTAAAGGTGAGCGTGGAAGATGCTTCCTGACCACGATTGTAGACGCGAGCCTCAATCTGTCGGGTGCCGTCACCAAGGATAAAACCCTTGGTGGACATGAGCCAGAAATCGTTTTGCGGCATTGTAGGTCCGTCCACGCCCGCTTCGATAGCCAGTGTGCCGTCCGAGTATTCGTCCCAATCGGCGTCAGCACCCAGTTGCACGTATGAGGTCTCGGCTCTCTTGGTGTTCACTACACGTGAAGCCACCACACGGGTGCGCTGATAATAGGTGTAGCCGACGTAGAGCGGCGTGTTAGCGGGGAAGGTGTAAGGCTGCGAGAGTGCCACTTCGTTCCAGTCGCCTTTGAGGTCTGCGAAGCCGTCATCGCTGAATCGGGTTGCCTTTCCGGTAGCGAGGTTCTCGCCATTGAGGTCCTTGCGTACCCACACCACGATCGAATCGACAAACTTCTTGGTCTCGGGCATACTCACGCGGACGGTCTGGATCTGGTTGCCAAGATACAACTTGAGATCCTCTGGCGCAATCTTCACTGCCACGCTGGCGCACCCTTTGCCCGCAACACGGATGTCGCTGTTCACTCCCACCTGCTTGTTTACATATCCCACGCCAATGGTATGGGCGGCGAGGGATGTAAACAAGGTGGTGAAAAGTGCTAATAGGATAATTGTTCTACGCATGATGATATAGTTGTAGAGACTGATGCTTATTTCTTAATCACCTTCTTTGTGGTGCCATTCTGCTTGATGATGTACATACCAGGAGCATTGGTGTTGGTCACCTGCATACCTTGTGCATTGTAGATCACGGTGCTTTGATTCTCGTTGGTCTTGATATTGTCAATGTTGTCCGTATCTCCGTTGAGGTCAATGCAGAACATACGCATACCGCCATCGCCTGGAATCTTCTCCCAATTGTCATCATATTCCTGATCGCAGGTATAGAAGATGTAGGCGTTTTGGTCATCATAAGCCACTGAGAATCCTGATGCTTTGAAGTCGTCTTCAGCTATTTGCTTCTTCCAAGCTACCTTTCCGTCGTCTCCTATCTTACATGCGAAGAAGTTGGCACCGTTCCAGCTCTGGCTGTTACCGTACAATACCACCCAGCCATCGGTGCGAGGGATAACCTTAACGGCTGTCAATCCCCATTGCTCGTTGTTGTCCAGGGAGAAGCCTAGCAAGCTATCACCATCCAAGGTGTAGTCGCCTTCGTTGTCCAGTTGGTTGACCATTAAGTCCTTAGAACCCGCTACGTTCTCGTATGACCATGCGGCGAATGTCTTTTCGCCCTTTACACCAATCTTGGGATTGGTAGCGTTGCCATCCACAGAGCCGTTAGCGTTGAGTGATTCGCTCCAAACTGATCCGTCAGCATAAAGGTGCTGCAAAGCCAGATAGCCGCTGAAGTTGAGCAAAGCACGATAAGCGAAGATCAGTCCGCCCTTTCCGTCGCTTTCGATAGCAGGTTTTTCGGTGTACGAACTCGTACCAATCTGCTCTGAGATGACGTTTACAGGTTCGGTCCAAACATCCTTTCCGTCCTTATCTATGCAGCGCACGTCCACTCCGTTACCATCATTAGGATATACAAGGTAAGCGTTACCGTCTGTAGCGGGGTACATCCAGAGATAATCGCGGTTCAATATGATAGGTGCGCTCCATGCTTTTGAGCCATCAGCATTGTACCCCATCACTTGGTAATTGGCCGAATACATCGTTACAGAGTCGGGCATCTCCTCATCAGGAAACCACTCGCTGGGTTGCCAGTTGGTGCTATCGGCCTTGACGTTATATGATTCTGAGTGTGCGATAGCCGTGTAGATGTTGTCTCCACTGGCAACCACGCTTGGTTCCATGTCGCTACCTCCTAGGTGTTCAGCTATGCTTTCAAACTTGACACCATCTTCGTTCCACACCGAAGTGCCGTCTTGCTTATAGCAGTAGAAGAAGTTTTCGGCAGAGCTCTTACTCTCGTCGTTGCGCGAATCGGTATATCCTATCAAGATGTTGCCGTCAGATGAGAGAGTCAAACCATAGTCGCTAACCCACGAAAGGGTACGCTTGCCCACGATGACCTTACCTTCCTTGCCAAACAAAGCGTTGCCTTGAGGGTCGAAGATCTGCATATACAGGTAGTAACCATAGTTGGTGTCCTTATAAGAAATATTTTTTGGATGATTGCGCCAAGTCAATACGAGGTTGCCTTGCGGCGTGCGCAGTGTCTTTAGGCCGCTCTGTCCATAAACACTATCGGTTCCGATAACCGTGTAGTCGGTGTAACTGGGTTTCCATTGAGCCTTGACGGAAGTGGCTGCGAGCAAGAGCGCGGCGCAAAGGGTAATCATTTTTCTCATAATCGTTCGGTTTTTGTTCAACAAAATGTTCATGGCAAAAGTATCAACTTCATTTCCTAATGCCAAGAAAATAACCCTTTTAGCGTTCATATTTTATAAAATGTCAGCCGATTTTTGGTCTTTTTGCATATCTGAAGCATATATTATGCACTTTTTTGTACCTTTGCAAAAGACATGAAACCTTTCTCTACATATCGTCGTTGGGTGCTGTTCATCCTCTTGTTGGTGTGCAGTAGTAATGTGTGGGCAATAGATAGACCGGTAACCAAGTCGGCCAAGCTACGCATTATGGCTGATAGTGCCTATTATTCAGAACGATATTCGGAGGCTTTGGAGCTTTATGTTCAAGCCATGGAAGAAGCCACAAAGGAACATGACGTGCGCAACTATATCGGTTGCACAGGCTATGTGGGTAACATCTATGATGCCTTTGGTGACAACAACACCAGCTGTTATTACTTCCTGAAGGGTTATCATGAAGCCAAGAAGATAGGCAACGTCACCTTGCAATCCCAGTTCTTGACCAACATTGTGACCGCCTACTGTCGTGCGGGCAATGCTAAGAAAGCCCGTTACTACTATAACATCCTGCTCAAGACGCCCGATCAGATGTCTAATGACAACTATCAGTACTATCTGTTCTATGAGAAAGCGCGCATCCTCACCGCTGAGCAGCGGTATAAAGAGGCCGTCAGCGTGCATCAGCAAGCCCTCGATTATGCCCAAAACCACAAGATGACGCCCCTCTATGTGCTGTTTCAGATGAGTGAGATAGGCAATCTCTATGTCCTGATGGGCAAGACGCGGCAAGCCATAGAGCAGGGATACCAGTGTGGTAGCATGTCACGCAAGCTCAAGAGCGGCGAGTTGCTGGTCAACTCGTACAAGATGCTGGCTGACGCATATACCCAAACGCACCAAGCCGATTCAGCGCAGCGTTACCGCACGCTCTATTTCAGCCTGAACGACTCGGTCTATAATATCAACAAATTCTACAATGCGCGGTACAAGCTCAGCGACTATGAGCACCGCGTGCACCTATCCGAGCTCTCCACGCTCCACTATCGCATCACCCTTCAGGTGTATATCATCGTGGGTATAGTCTTCTTCCTATTGCTCATCTCGCTCCTTACCTATATTATATATAGGAAGAACAGACGCTTGGCGCATACCCATCATCTGCTTATCGACAAGAACCGAGACCTGGAAGCACGTGAGAAGCAAAACCGCCATTTGCTAGAGAGCTATATCAACCAGCTTGACAACGCCGTCAAACCCACCGATTCAGAGACGCCCACCGCCACTTCTATTATCAGCGACGACGAGGACAAGAAACTGCTCAATAAGATTAATGGCGTCATGGACAACTTGGCGGTGATCTCCAATCCCGACTTTAGCCTTCAGATGTTGGCCGAAATGGTAGAATCGAACACCACCTACGTATCCCGAATCATCAATACGTCCTATCAGAAAAACTTCAAGACCCTTCTCAACGAGCGTCGCATACGTGAAGCCTGTCACAAGATGGCCACACCTGAGCTCTATCAGAACTATACCATGCAAGCCATCTATGAGGCTGTGGGATACAAGAACGCCACCAGCTTCATCCGCGCTTTCAAGAAGGTATACGGCATGACGCCTTCCGAATATCAGAAGCTCGCACTGGCACACGACACCGATGAGGCTGACGCCGACGATAAGGCGTAATCTTATAGGATGTCACGATTCATCCCTTCTTCACTTTATTGAAACGTCTTTGTCACAAGATACACCTACTTTTGCACCAAAATTAATAGGTATTAAAGCAAAAGCACATGACAAAGATTGTTTCAGGAAGCAAGCCGAGGACACTCGCCATTCTTGCTATGTGGATGGTTATGCTGGCCACCACACTTTCTATCACAGCACAAACTCCCGATTCTTGGACTTCGCTTAAAGGCGATGTAACCCTTTACATGGCCAACGACCTAGGCCGCAATGGCTATTATGACCAGAAAACCATTGCTGAGCTGATGGGGCATATGGCCGAAACCATAGGCCCCGAATGTGTCATTGCCGCTGGCGACATCCATCATTTCAATGGTGTAGCCTCAGTCAATGATCCCCTGTGGATGACCAATTACGAACTGGTCTATGCTCATCCCGAACTCATGCTCGACTGGTTTCCTATCCTGGGCAACCACGAATATCGTGGCAACACGCAGGCAGTGCTCGATTATGGCACCGTGAGCAGACGCTGGATGATGCCCAACCGTTATTATACCAAGGTGTTCTCGGGTAAGGATTGCACCCTGCGTGTGGTGTTCCTCGATACCACACCGCTCATCGATCGGTACCGCGAGACCCCCAGCGTGTATCCCGATGCATGCAAGCAAGACGTCCAAGCCCAACTGGACTGGCTCGATGCCACTCTCAAGAACGCCAAAGAGGACTGGGTTATCGTCGTAGGACACCACCCCGTCTATGCCGAGACATCCAAAGCCGAATACGAACGCACCGATATGCAGCGCCGTGTGCGCCCCACCTTGCAACGTTATCACAACGTGGCGATCTATGCCTGTGGGCACATTCACAACTTCCAGCACATCCGTATGGCAGGTGACGACATCGACTATGTGGTCAACAGCTCGGCTTCACTGGCTCGCCCCGTGCACCCGATTACCGGAACGCAATATTGCAGCGATGCGGACGGCTTCTCTGTCATCTCTGCTGAGAAGCACAAACTATGCCTTTACATGATAGATAAGCAAGGCAACGTGATCCATACCATTACTAAAAACAAATAATCAACACATATTCTGATGAAAAAACTGATGATGACCGCCGCCACCCTATGGGCATTAGCCACCACCATGGCTGCCCATACGCTCGATGGCGTGGTCAAGGACAAAACCACAGGCGAACCTCTGATCGGTACCGTGGTCAGTGTAAAGGAACTCCCTGACGTGAAAGCCGTTACCGGACTGGATGGTACGTTCACCCTGCATGAGCTCCCCGACAAGGGACGCTACACCCTTGTGATCACGTACATCGCTTACAAGACCTGCGAGATGACCGTAGATGTGGCTCAAGACGGGCTCGTCACCATCCCGATGGAGGAAGATTCGAAGCAGCTAGACGAAGTGGTGGTGCGCGGAAGGAAGAACAATCGCACCGACGGCAGTGCTATCGAACTGGAGCAACACGCTGGTAACGTGCTCAATGTGATGAGCCAACAGAGCATACAACTGTCTCCTGACGTCAACGTGGCAAGCGTCTTGCAGCGCGTATCGGGCGTGACCATGGAGCGCGATGCCTCTGGCGAGGCTTCCTATGCCATCCTTCGTGGTATGGACAAACGTTACAACTACACCTTGGTCAATGGCGTTAAGATCCCAAGTCCGGACGATAAGAACCGTTATATACCGCTCAATATCTTCCCCTCTGACCTGATGGATCGCCTCGTTGTATCCAAATCGCTCACCGCAGACATGGAGGGCGATGCTGCCGGAGGCGTGGTGGACATGGTGATGAAGGACGCCCCCGCACGTTTCCAGCTTCAAGCCAACGCCGCCGTGGGTATGAGCGACTACTTCTGGAGTGGTAATCATGATTATCTCACGTCTGACAGGAGCAACATCACCGCCCATGCGCCTTACGAGACCTATGGTGCTGACTATAAAGCCTCTGCTGCCGACTTCCGTAATGGTCCCACCACCATCTCGCGTCACAGCGTTCCAGCGCCTAACTTCAATGGTGGCCTCTCCGTGGGCAACCGCTTCTGGAACGACCGCCTAGGTGTGATGCTGGCTGGTAGCGTGCAGAACACTTTCCGTGGAACCGAGCGCACCTACAACTCGGTGAAGATGGCGTCAGGCGAACAAGCCATGTATATATCCAATCTCAACCACCGCTATTATTCCATTCACGACCTCACGGCGGGTATTCATGCCAAGGTGGATCTTGACTTAGGGCTGCACAAGCTGGAGTGGTATAACATGTACATCACCAGCGAGCAGAAAAGTCTGCGCTATGAGAAGTCGATCAACACCGAATATATCAGCGCCGACAGCTATACCGAGGATGACGAGACCCGCTCCATGGCTCAGCGACAGACCATCTTTGCCTCGCATCTCAAGGGTACGCACCACCTCACACCAGCCTTCACGGTCGACTGGTCAGGCATCTACTCTAAGGCCACCGAGAAAGATCCCGACCGCACCTATCTCACCTTGACCAATACGGTGGAGACCGATGGCACGGGCAGCATCTGGCAGAGCGCAGGTCAGATTACCAAAACGCTCCCTAAGAGCCAGGAACGACGCTATCAGCACAACGATGATACCGACCTCGCAGGATATATCAACCTCAGCTATGACACCTCCTTGGGCTCTGAGCTCGATGCGCTGTGGAAGGTGGGTGCGCAATATCGCCGCAAGGAACGTGGCAACCGCTACTATTCATATATCTTCAATCCTGCTGACATCTCGCAGCGATTGGACGGCAACGACTTCAGTCAGTATCAAGCTATCAACTGGACGTGTACCACGCCTTACTCGCAAGCCTCCCAACTCAACTATGACTCAAAGGAACACATCGGTGGGGTCTATGCCATGGTGACCATGAAGCATACTTGGGGTGAACTCAATGCTGGTTTCCGTGCCGAGCATACCAACCAGATCTATACCATGCTGCAGAAATTTCGCGGTATGGGACAGGTCGGTGAGCAGAGCTACTGGGACTATCTGCCCTCTGCTTCGCTCAAGTGGACCCCCACTGCGAAGATGAATGTGCGCCTATCCTATTATCGTTCGGTCAATCGTCCTGGCTTCTATGAGATAGTGCCTTACCAGATCTTGGGTGAGGAGTATATGGAGAAAGGTAACCCCAACCTCAAGCGTGCTCGCATAGACAACGTGGATCTGCGCTGGGAATGGTTCCCTTCAGCTACCGAGCAGGTGTTGGTGGGCGTGTTCTACAAGTATCTGAAGGATCCTATTGAGCAAGTGTTTGTCACCTCTGACGGTAAGATAGGTAGCGGTACGGATGCTTATTACACCCCCGACAACCTGGGTAATGCCAAGAATATGGGTTTTGAGGTAGATGTGATCAAGTATATCCGCCATTTCGGAGTGAAGGCCAACTACACCTATACCCACTCTTCCATCACCACATCCAAGCGTCAGTATCAGCAGGGAAGCGCCGAATATGAGGCCAATGTCACACAGACGCGTCCGCTGGTGAACCAAGCACCACACACCGCCAACCTATCCTTGCTCTATAAGGATACCCAGTATGGATGGAACGCGCAGCTCGCCGCTTCCTATACGGGCACCAAGCTCGCCCTGGTGTCACCCTTCAAGGATGCAGATCAGTGGGATCGCGCCATGTTCGGACTGGATCTGAGCGCCGAGAAGAAGTTTGCCAATGGCTTCTCCGTGTTCTTCAAGGCCAACAATCTGCTTGACGCCAAGCGCGAACGTTACCTCAAGACGGTCAACACCAGCAACCTTGAGTATGAAGGTCAGCGCAGCGACCGCACCGTTGTGGGCACTTACCGCTATGGCCGAACCTTCTTGCTCGGTGTGCGCTACACGTTATAATCATCATCTATATATAATAAGGTGTAATATCTCACCCTCATTCATCAACCCAACCATTCGTCATCCTTGACGATAAACCGATAACAAACAATGAAAACAATGACAACCCTCGTCACTAGCCTCCTGCTCGGAGCTGTGACCATCCTTACCGTCTCATGCGAGAACGATAATATCAACCCCTACGACTACAATGGCAATAACAACAACCAGTCGGAGAACCAAGGATCCACCGATGCCTTCAAGACTGCGCTTGCCGAATATCCTAAAGGCTCGCTTGTATGGACGCATGACACCACCCTTACCGAGAGCGTGGAGATACCTCAAGGCACCTCGCTTTACATCGAACCCGGTGTCACCGTGACCTGTAAGAGCGATGTCAAGGTACCCGTGGAACTGGTGGTGCTGGGCAATCTCTACTGCATGGGAACAGCCGATAAGCCCGTGACCTTTACCTCTGACACACGTAAGCCAGCCGACTGGGGTGGCATCATCTGCGGTTATGCCTCTGAGGAAGTGGTGCTCTCACATGTAGATATCGCCTATGCAGGTGCCACACCTACCGAGTCGTCAGCTAGCTATCAGAACAAGCTGTTCAAGACCACCATCGATGGCGGTGTGCCCGCGTTCCACTTCTGCAACGTCAATGGCAAGTTTGTCATGGCCGATTGCTTCTTCCATGACAACTACAACGACCAGACCTACTTCACCGGTGGTCAAGGCGTGATCTATAACAACGTCTTTGCCGACTCGGGTAACGCTGCCGATGGTGGCGAAGCCATCAATGTGAAGTCGGGATGCAAGCTCGATGTGGCCAACAACCTGATATACAATGCTTGTACCAACGCCTTCAAGCTATCCAATGCGGGCAACAGCGAGACCGTGCCTCTGACCGAGATGACCGTCTATAACAACACGATGGTCAACTGTGGTTGGCGTCGTTCCAAGAACAAGAAGGGTGGAAGCATCTGGCTCGAGAAGGCCGCTAAACCCACATTGGTCAACATCTGATCTACGATTGCCGTTTCGGACTGAAGCAACCCAAACAGGACGGAGCCGATCTAGAGCACAGTCGTGTGACGCCCAACTATTATTACGCATCCACCGAGACTGGTGTGGAGCAGATGGCAAAGGACGCTAACCTCGGCATCTGGAACGAAACCGATATCCATAGCGCATCGGCTGGTGACAAGAATCCGTTGTTTGTCAACTTCACGCAGACCCCGAAGAGCAATATCAACTGTGAGGTGGACGACGTAGAGAGCGGTGCGCCCCTGCCATACGATGCCAGCTGGAACTTTAACCTCCAGCAGTCTAGCCCCGCGCTTACCGGCGGTGTGACCGATTTCGCCCGTCTCTTCCCCCAAGGATTGGCATTCTTCGGTCTGAAGAAGGTTCTCTTCCTTGACAGCAGTAACGATCTGAACTATTATTTCGCCGCTCCTGCACCATCAAACCGCTTCGGAGCCGAGCTATAAGCGTCTGTTTGGGATAGAAGAATAATTTATTTTTAATCGAAAATTAATTTATTCTTTGGTCAAAAACAATTTATTTTTCCATCCCAAACAGATGATATCAGCCTATAACAAAGCCCATTCTGTATTATAATCTATCCTCTATGACAACGAAGTCCTACCGCCGCTGATGGCGATAGGACTTCTTTTGGATATAGATGTGCGGCTTCGCTCCATCCCGATAAGCGCAAAACCAGCTTTTTGTATGTTCCCGCTTCAGATATAATAGCGCTAAATTTGCTTCAAGTGAGGAAAATGTGTATCTTTGCACAAAAGAGATATCAGAAATGTGTAAAGCCTTGCGTTTTTCACACTTCAACGATTAAAAGCAACCGAAACATGTTTGAAAGGAAAATCATGGCCCAGCTCCGCAGATGGCAAACGAAGGAGGACAGGAAACCTCTGATGATGCTTGGAGCCAGACAAGTGGGTAAGACATCTGTATTGAAACGCTTTGGCAAGGAATGTTTTGAGTATTGTGCTTATTTCAGCCTTGACGAGGAGGATGGCGTCTGCGATATATTTCGTAGGACCAAGAACCCTAAGCAAGTGATAGAACAGTTGTCTTTCTTGACCGATGCCCCTATCTTGCCAGGGCGGACGTTGTTGGTTCTTGACGAGATACAATCGTGTCCCGAAGCCATAGCTGCTATGAAATATTTCTGTGAGCTAGCTCCTGAATACGCAGTGGCTTGTGCTGGCTCTTTGTTGGGGCTTGCTTTTGGGCATGAAGGCTTCTCTTTCCCCGTGGGAAAGGTCGACCACATGTATATGTATCCGGTTTCTTTTTCTGAGTTTCTGGAGCAAAAGGATGCAGGCCTTTATCGTTATTATCAGTCGATTGATGGGTTTGAGCCTATCCCTGAGGTCTTCTTTGAGCGACTTTCTCAAGCTTTTATGGTCTATCGGATAGCTGGAGGTATGCCCGAGGCGGCCATGAAGATGCTTTCTCTAGATAAGGTGGGTGTGGAAACCGTGCTGAGCAATATCCTGAAGGATTATACCTTCGACTTTGTAAAGCATGCCACACCGCAACTAGCCAATCGTATCTCACATGTATGGAACTCCTTGCCATCCCAACTAGCCAAGGAAAACCGTAAGTTTATCTATCAGGTGGTAAGGCCCGGAGCCAGAGCCAGAGAGTATGAAGATGCGTTGACATGGCTGAAGAATGCCGGTTTGTTATATAAGGTGAGCCTATGTGAGACACCTCAGTTGCCTCTGAAGTCGTACGAAAGCCTCAGTATATTCAAGATTTACTGTCTTGATATTGGTTTGCTTCGCGTCCTTGCAGAGATGGATGCTGATGTCTATCTGAATGATAATCCTGCTTTCAAGGAGTTTAAGGGGGCTTTGGCGGAGAACTATATCCTCCAAAGCCTTGTTACCCAAGGCGTCAATTGCTCTCGTTACTGGGCTTCGGGTAATAAGGCTGAGGTGGAGTTTATAGTGCAGCATGGTTCTCAAGTGATACCGATAGAGGTCAAATCGGGTACGAGCGTCACTGGCAGAAGTCTGATCGAATACAATAAAAGGTACTCGCCAGAACTACGTGTGCGCTTCTCCATGCTGAATATGAAGAAGGATGGCAACTTTATCAACCTTCCCTTGTTCCTTGCTGACAAGATGACCGAGCTGGTATTGTCCTCTTTATAGGCGTGTTCTATAAATTCTACGCACCATTATTTTTATCTTTAGACGGATAGCTCTTTGTGTCTTTGTGTTTTTATCCAGCATCTTTCGCTTCCTTCCTCAGTTGCATAGCCAGCTATGCTTCTTCAGAAAGGAAGCAAAATCTGCACGGCTAAAATTCAAAAAATACATCAAAGATAATTTTTAGAACACGCTTATAGCGGACAACCCAAGTCGAAATCTTCCTCCATATAAGGGCTCAGGGTGCGTCCGATGCGGATGAGCGCTTGCTTGAGCTGCTCGCGTGGGCAGGCGATGTTGATGCGGATGTAACCTTGTCCGGCTCGCTTGCCATACATGGTGCCGCTGTTGACCTGCACCTTGGCATCGTTAAGAAGCAACGCGGTGAGCTCATCGCTGGTAAACTCGAGCGAGCTACAATCTACCCACACCAGATAGGTTCCTTCCAGTCGGCACACCTCCAGCTTGGGAAGCTCCGTGTGGAAGAACTCTTTCAGATACTCGTAGTTGCCATGCAGATATTGGAGCAAGGCATCGAGCCACTCTTCTGAGTCGTTATAGGCAGCTTGAAGCGCCACTGGAGCAAAGGCGTTGACGTCACAAGCCTCAAAGATATTGATCACACGATCGATGCGGCGACGCCATGTGGGATTCTTGCAGATGATGTTGGCAATCTGCAGACCAGCGATGTTAAAGTTCTTGGTGGGCGAGTTGAGCGTCACGCAGTTGTCCTGACAAGCCTCGCTCACGGCAGCAAACGGGGTGAAGGTGTAGCCTGGCATCACCAGTTCGCAGTGGATCTCATCACTGATCACGCGCACATCGTGGCGCAGACAGATGTCGTTGATGCGCTCCAGCTCCTCGCGTGTCCACACTCTGCCGCTAGGGTTGTGAGGGTTACATAGCAGGAAGACCGTCACTTTGTCGTCAGCACATTGGCGCTCAAAGCTGTCAAAGTCCATCACGTAGCTGTTGCCTTCGCGCTTGAGTTCCGTCTCCACAATCTCACACCCCTGATTGCGGATGCTTGAGAAGAAGCAGTTGTAAGCCGGAGTCTGCATCAGCACCTTCTCGCCGGGGAGGGTCAGCGCCTTGATAGCGGCTGACACGGCTGGCACCACGCCAGTGGTGTAGATGATCCATGAACGATCTATCTGCCATTGGTGGCGGCGCTTGAACCAGCTAGTTACGGCATCATAGTAGGCATCGCCCACCAAGGTGTAACCATAGATAGGGTGGGCGGCACGCGCCTTGATGGCTTGGTCAATGGCTGGAGCCACGTCAAAGTCCATATCGGCTACCCACATCGGTATCACCTCATCGGGCATGGTGTCCCACTTGTAACAGCCCGTGCCTTGTCGGGGGCTTGCGGTATCAAATGTAAATGTATTCTTGTTCTCCATTATATATAATATAGGTGTGCATTAAAGATTCTCCTTGAAGACCACCCTGGTGGGTTCTTGGCTTAGCAGGGTGCCTTTGCCATACTCGTCGAGGGTGATGCTTCCGATGCTTTCGGCGCTGATGGTGCCCGAGATAGGGTTCTTGATGTTGGTGATGTTGCCGCTGATCTGTGCATCGATGTTGCTACAATCCTCGAAGGCGCGGTCACAGGCAGCGTCGAAGGTGCAGTCTTCCAGCGTGATGTGGTCCATATAGCATAGCGGTTGTTCGCCGCTGATGTGGCATCGCACCAGTCGTATGTTCTTGCTATGCCACGCTAGGTACTCTCCATCTAGGCGCGAGTCGTACACGGTGACGTTGTCACACTCCCAAAAGCTATCTTTGGTGGTGATGTCGGCATGGTGCACCTCTACGTTTTGACAGTATTGGAACACATATTTGGCATCGCTCTTCAGTCCGTCTACGTAGATGTTCTTCGAGAACATGAATGGATAGGTGCCTCCGTGAAGCTCTACACGCGTGAGCTTGAGCCCGTCTATGCGCCAGAAAGTTTCGTCGGCGTCATTGATCACCACGTCTTCCAAGGTGAGGTGGCGCATCTCACGGAAAAACTTTGGGCCGTCTATGACCGAGTGTTTCATCACCATGTCGTTGCTATACCATATCGCCGATCGTGATTCGGGTGCAAAGTAGCAGTTGGTTATCAGGCTCCCGTCAACGTGCCACCAAGGATATTTGCCCATAAAACGGCTGTTGTCACACTCTAGGTTACGGCAACACTTGATGCCCGACTCGCCATCTGTGATCTCGATATGTTCCAAACGCAGGTCATGCGCACCAAAGAGAGGGCGCTCTCCGCCAAAGGTTTGATTAGTTATTGTTTTCATTTCTATAAGAGAAAAGAGGTCTACGTATGCAAAGGTACAAACATTCTATCAAATAAGCGGTACCCAGATTGTTTGCCTACTGACCTAGATTGCAGAATTGGCTCAATCTGATGCGATTTGAAAAAAAACGCTTTAAAGATATTGTATCTCAAAAAATATTGCTATTTTTGTTGTGTCTTGCAGAAAGACAATGTATCGGATATCGTTTAGCAGTGTGCTGACGTTGTTCTAAATGAAGGAATTAAGGCGGGTTCTAAAAATTATCTTTGATGGATTTTTGAATTTTAGCCGAGTAGATTTTTCATTCTTTCTGAAGGAGCATAGCGGGCTATGCGACTGAGGAAGAAAGGAAAAGATGCTGGATAAAAACAAAAAGACACAAAGAGCTATCCGTCTATAAAGATGAAAATAATAATGCGTGGAATTTATAGAACACGCCTTAAAAACCTAAAATAACAACTGAATAGATTTTAAGATGAAGAAGATTTTGCTGCTATTGTTCTCTTTTCTCTGCGCATGGAACGCAGAAGCGAGAACGCATGAGAACTTTGATGCTGGGTGGCGCTTTGTCCTCGGCGATGATGCGCAGATGTCCCAAGTGGCGTTTGATGACAGTAAGTGGCGCCAGCTCAACCTTCCCCATGACTGGGCGGTGGAGGGCGACTTCTCTGCAGGTAACCCTAGTGGTGCCGGTGGTGGCGCTCTGCCAGGTGGTATAGGCTGGTATCGTAAGCACTTCCGCGTGCCTGCAACGTTCAAGGATGGCGAGCGCATGCTTATCACCTTTGATGGTGTGTATATGAACTCTACCGTTTATATCAATGGTCACGCCTTGGGTACACGTCCCTTCGGATACATCTCGTTTCAGTATGACCTCACACCATACCTCAATCGTAGCGGTGAGAACGTGATTGCGGTGAAGGTGGACAACTCTGATCAGCCCAACTCACGTTGGTATTCGGGCTGCGGTATCTATCGCCACGTATGGCTCACCACCACCAATGACCTCAGAGTGGACAACTGGGGTGTGCAGGTGATGCCACAAACCAAGAACGGCAAGCAGTGGACCGTGCCTGTAAAGGTGACGCTGAAGAACGATGGCGCAGCAGCGCAAAAGCCCACCGTTCGCAACACATTGCTCGATGAGGCTGGCAAGGTGGTGGCAAAGATGGAGAACACCAACCTGCAGCAGACGCTGAAGGTAAAGAACCCGACGCTATGGAGCGTGGAGCGCCCTGCTGTTTACACCCTTCTGACCCAAGTGGTGGTGGACAACAAGGTGGTGGATGAGGTCAAAACCACTACCGCCTTCCGCTATTTCCGCTTCGATGCCAATACTGGCTTTTGGTTGAACGGTAAAAACTTTAAGATCAACGGTGTGTGCGACCACCACGATCTGGGCTGTCTTGGTGCCGCGCTGAACGAGGATGCCCTTCATCGCCAGCTGGTGAAGCTAAAGGATATGGGCGTCAATGCCGTGCGTTGCAGCCATAACCCTCCCGCACCCGAGTTGCTCAACATGTGTGACACGATGGGCTTTATCGTGATGGACGAGTCGTTTGATATGTGGCGTCGTAAGAAGACGCAGAACGACTATGCGCGTTTCTTTGACGAATGGCACGTGCGCGACCTGACCGACCTTGTGGTACGCGACCGCAATCACCCTTGTATCTTCATTTGGAGCATCGGTAACGAGGTGTTGGAGCAGTGGTCTAGCGCTAGCGCAGACGAGTTGTCATTGGAACAAGCCAACCTTATCCTGAACGCCGGACACGATGCGTCAACCCTTGCACATGGTAAAGACCTCTCACCCAACTCGCTCTTGACCATCCATCTTGCTGATGTGGTGAAGCAGCTAGACGATTCTCGGCCTATCACGGCTGGTTGCAACGAGCCATCACCGGATAGCCACCTGTTCAAGTCGGGCGCTATTGACCTGATCGGGTTCAACTATCACCACCAGTGGGTTAAGGATGTACCTACCAACTTCCCCGGTAAGCCATTCATCATGACCGAGAGCGTATCGGCATTGCAGACCCGCGGCTTCTACCGTATGCCTTCAGATAGCATCTATGTGATGCCTGAGAGATGGGATATCCCTTACACTGACCCCACAATGATGTGCTCAGCTTATGACAATAGTCATGCTCCTTGGAGCTCAACACACGAAGAAACGTGGGAGGTAGTGAAGCATACACCTTACTGTTCAGGTCAGTTTATCTGGACTGGATGGGACTATCTCGGTGAGCCGACGCCCTACGGCTTCCCCGCACGTAGCAGTTACTTTGGCATCATCGACCTTGCGGGTTTCCCGAAGGATATCTACTATATGTATCAGAGCGAGTGGACGGCTAAGCCCGTGCTGCACCTGTTCCCCCATTGGAACTGGTTGGAAGGTCAGACCATCGATATGTGGTGCTACTATAACGACGCTGACGAGGTGGAACTATACATCAATGGCAAGAGCCAAGGCGTTCGCAGCAAGAAAGATGACCATCAGTATCACGTGATGTGGCGTGTACAGTTTGAACCCGGAACGGTGAAAGTGGTGGCACGCAAGGGCGGCAAGGAGGTGCGCTCGCAAGAGATTCACACCGCTGGAGCTGCTGAGAATATCCGCTTGAGCTGCGACTATCGTGGTACGAACACCCTCTTTGTCAATGCTGAGGTGATGGATAAGGACGGAAACCTCTGCCCTAACGCTGAGAATCAGATCTTCTTCTCAGCCGACAATGCCGAGATCATCGGTGTGGACAATGGTAGCCAGTTCTCCACAGAGCGTTTCAAGGCAGACAACCGCAAGGCTTTCTTTGGCAAGTGCATGGTGGCGCTCCGTGTGAAAGATACCACGAAGCCTGTCACTCTCAAAGCGCAAGCCACTGATCTCAAAGCTAGCACCATCCAGCTATAATGAGATGATGGGAAAAGAAGTTCTCTCCTTGTAGAATAAGGAGAACCTTAAGACAGAATAAGGGGCAACACCAAGATAGGTGTTGCCCCTTATTGACGATATAGCTAGGTGGCTAATCCTGGCTCGCAGAATTATTTCACCATTACCTTACGGGTCTTACCATCCTTCATGCGCAGGATGTTCATGCCATGGGTAAGGCTGTTGATGCGCTGACCATTGATGTTGTAGATGGCTGAAGGTTGACCATTCTCACTGGCGTTGACACCGTTGATGCTTGTAGGATCGTCCTCCCAAGAGAACGTAGCGTTCGTGGTCATATCGCTTTCCGAATCATAAAGCTTTACACCGGTTACATAGTTGTCTTCGTTCAGCGTGTATGTGAACTCGTTAGCTTCCTTGTCATCATCCGTATAAACGCATGTAAGCTTGGAAGGAAGGTTCTTGCACATCAAGCCGTGGGCCTTGAGAGGAAGTAGTCCGACGGTGCAATATTCGGTCAAACTATTCAAGTCTAATATTGGAGAGAGCCATGTCACCTCTTGCACAAAAGCCAAATCAGTGTATTCGGCGGTAGTGGTGGCAACCAGCTGGTTTTCCTCATACTCCTCCACCTTACTGATATTGCCATCAGTCCAAGTGATTTTCACATATTGAGCTTTGCCATTCTCGTTGGTGCCATCAATCTCCGTGAGTTGGCCATCGGTGTAGGTGTAATCGTAACTGAAGGTCTTGCCGGCGCTTGTGGTGTAAGTATCGGTCTGTACCAAACCATCAGATAGATCGCTCTTGACGGTATATTCTACTGAGCCCTCGTCTGCCATCACGTTAGCGTGACTAGTGATGGTGTTGTCGCCGTAGGTAAACGTCTGTGACATCATGTCAAACTGGTATCCCATTGCGGTAGCTGACAGGCCGATGGAAGCCAACTCGTTGTTGTCGTTATAGGTCAGTGTGCCCTTGCCGTTGATGGTCAGCGACTGCCCGCCTAGATCTTCGGTCATGTCAAATGTGAATCCGCTGACGCGTTTCTGTGCTTGCGTGCCACAAGCAATAGCCATAAGTAAGGCTACGGAGAGTAAAACTTTCTTCATATAAAGAGTGGTTTGAAATGTTTGTAAATATCTTGGAAAATATCGATTGTTAACCTATTTCGGTGCAAAGGTATGATATTAATGTATACAAATAGTTGGCGTTTATGTTTTTTTTGTATATTTGCACATACTAAACACAAGTAAAATTGTTCGTTAAATAGAAATCAGTATGAAACGAAGCTATTCTTTATTATTGTCAACAATGTTGCTGATGGGAGCTAGCGGCAATTTGTCAGCTCGTCAGTCAGTAGTATCACACGTTCAGACACAATCGGTGACGGAAGATGCTGAGGACACCACTCCTTTGCAGTGGACCACCGTAGCATTGGGCGATTCGACCCAATCGTATACCGTAAAATATAATATCGCTTACCCAACAGCTGGCGATGAGACGCTTGTGAGCGCCATTCGTAGATGGATCAATGGCGAGTTGACGCCTACAACCTATGATGCAGATACGGGTAATGAGGTGAAGGTAAACCCATACACAGGCAGTCTAGACAACGGAAGAGATGTGGTGGGCTACTATGTGAAGCAGAAAGCAGCGCAGCTCAAGGCCGATTATGAAGAGCTAACAGCCGACAGCGAAGGTGGCGATGATGGTGAGAGTATGCAATGGCCAGCATCTGAAAGCGATGTCGAAGTGAAAATAGACTGTCAGACGGATCAGTATCTGTCCCTGACTACCAGTTCCTATGATTATGCGGGTGGTGCTCATGGCATCAGTACGTTCGCCGGTGTCACATTCAGCAAGGCCACTGGGAAGCAATTGACCAAAGTGGTGAAGGCCAATAGCGCTCGTCAGATGCAAGCGTTGCTACTGAAAGGAGCATCAGAATACTTTAGCGAAGGTGGCGAGAAGGTCACCGTGGGTACCGTTAAGCAATACCTCCAGCTCGAGGGAAGCGTGATGCCGCTACCAGATGTAGAACCTTATCTGACAGAGAAAGGCGTGATGTTTGTCTATCAACAATATGAGATAGCTTGCTATGCTGCCGGAATGGTATCGTTCTGTGTGCCTTACAAGAAGATATGGAACTATCTCACAGCTGAAGCCAAGGCGGTCTTGCCCGCTTCCTATGCACCGCAGACCACCACTGCTACCACCGCAAAGCGCACGGTAACAAAGGGCAGACGCCCCGTTCGTAGATAAGTATAAATCAATAACACTTTTGTCATATGTCTAGATTTTGTCCCAAATGCGGTAATACCGTAGGTGATCAAGACACCTTCTGCATCCATTGCGGTGAATCTCTTGATAGCACAGTCACTCAGCAAGCCCCTAACGGACCAGCACAAGGCACGCGTCCTGCTGCGCCCCAGTATGGCCCACAGCCCTCGCAGCCAGTCTACTATCCTCAACCCAAGCAAAACAACACGTTGCTATATGTGATCATCGCCGTGTTGGTATTGTTGCTGGTAGGCGGTGGCGTGTTCTTCTTCACCCGTTCGTCTAAGGACAACGCTGATCAAGAAGCACAACAGAAGGAACAAGCCGACTCGCTGAAAAAGGAACTCAACACGCTCAAGCAGGAAACAGCTGACGCCAAGGCTTCTGCCCAGCAAGCTACCCAAGCCGCTAACGCCAAGGTAGTGGTGAAGCAACATGCCGCTCATGCCGCAGAACATCGTGCCGTGAGTGCCGGTGGTAGCAGCAGTGGTGGGGCTAAGGTGGTTATCAATGGATCGGGTGTGCGTATGCGTTTTGCGCCAAGCTTGGATTCGGGTTACCTCACATGGGGAAATGGTGCTACACGTGCACCTAAGAAAGGCGCTCGCCTGACCTATCTCGGTGAGAACGACGACTGGTATCAGGTGTATTATTTGGGTGAAACATTCTATGTGTCCAAAGAATACTCTTATCTAGAATACTAAAAAATGAATAAGGTGAACACACAACATTTTCAGAAGTTATCTCTCCTCACCGTCGCGCTGCTCTTGATGGCTTGCGGCGGTAAGGCCACAGGTAAGCAGGACGGCGCCAAGGAACAACCTTCCGCAGAAGCAGCGCCAAGCAATGACAGCATTCGTGAGCACGTGGTACTCGACTTTGGCAATCGCACCATCCGTACCACGCCGGACGAAAGCATCAGTATGCCTGCGTTGATGAAGAACCGCAAAAACTGTTTCTTGGTGCTTTCAAAGAAAGACTATTACCTCTATGTCTATGAAGCACAAGGCAAAGACACCGTGATGCTGGCTCGTTACGATTGTGCCTTTGCGCTCAAGAAGGGTGATAAGACCAAGACGGGCGATATGCGCACACCGCATTGCACATCCATGAGCAAACCTTTCCATATCGAAAAGATCAAGAATGCACACGATTGGTGTCACGACTTCAAGGATGGTCGTGGGTCGATACGTAGCTATGGCGACTACTTCATGCAACTGCGTCTAGACGGGCACCCCTTGGTAAGCAACCATAGCATTGGCATTCATGGTAGCACCAACAACCGCGAGAGCGTGCCTGGACGTGCCAGCGAGGGTTGCATCCGCTTAAAGGATGAGGATATCAAGGATCTGCGCGAGACCTATGCTTCGGTAGAGATGAAGGTCTTTATCAAACCCGAAACCATGGACGATCTTCCTTTTGAGACCCATGCCTTTGCCAAACAAGGTATTGAGCGCAAACGCCACTTTGCCGTTGCCAATACATTGACCAACGAGCAGATTGCCACCGCGCCCACAGAGCAGGGTAGGGTGAAGAAGGCTGCCACCCGCAAAGCCTCTTCCGATTCGGTTCGCAGTACCTCTACAGCCAAAGGAAGCAGCAAGAACAAGACTTTGGAACAGCTCAAAGGTAAACGCTAACGCCTTAGTTTTTATCTAAACGAAGGCATCATAAAAGGCTCTTCCGTTAATCAGTGGATATATCTCGGCGCATTTTTGCCACCCTGACTTATCCTCTAATTAACGGAAGAGCCTTTTTATGTGCGTTACCGAATGTCCCGTTGAAGGGGCGTTGGTATTACTTTTTGTAGAGCTTCATGGTTTCGCCTTCTTCGTCAGTCATTATCATCACGTTGTCACCTTCAAACTCAATGGTAACCGTACCATTGAAATCATCGACATTGAAATTCTTGCAAAACTCTTGCTTTAGCTCCCTTTTCACATCAGGGTCGCCTAGTGACTTTATATTTTCACTGCGCTTTATGCATCATCCGCAAGATCAAAAGGCTGTTTTTCTGGTCACTGCATAGCCAAACAAGGACATAGTGCGTTCTGGTATCCTTCGTTTAAGGTTGACGGATACACTAAGTTGTATTCCAAAACGAGCTATATGAAGAGATAGAAGGGAGGGTATGGCAGAGAGAAATAAATTAATTTCTGAAAGAAAATAAATTATTTCTCAGCAGAAATCAATTTGTTTTTTGTTTAGCTTTGGGCGTTTTCAGAGGATAAGAATGGTGATATGAGCACGAGAAAGGATATGTACTGCAGGCATATAATGCTCTTGATAGGAGGCTTCCAAGGCATTCTTATCCCGAACTGATGTATAGATTGTTTAGTTGTTGTTAGAACGCAAAAAAGCCATTGAGCTATACGCTACGTGTGCGTATTAGCCCAATGGCTCTATTGTCGTAAATCTAATCGGAGATTAGAGGTTAGGATTGATCTCAGTCCATTTAGCAACCTCAGGAACGATGCCGAGCTCTACGATCTCGTCACGCATCTTGCAAAGGTGCTCGTATGACTTGTTCAGAGAAGCCAATTCCTCTTCTGTACCTGTTGGATCGGTGAAGTGAACACCAGTCTTGTCGATAGTGGTAGGCATTGCCATCATCACGTTCTTGTAACCAAGCTTGTCATTGTTGACATAGCATCCTGCTGGCAAGGTGAATGGTTCGCCGCCCATAGCAGCCTCAATCATCTTCACAGCGTTGTAAGCTGGGCTCTGGAAAGAGCTACGACCACGAAGCTTGATGATGTTAGAACCACCCTGTACGGTGTGGTGCTTGATCTCTTCCCAACGCTCGTCAGAAAGACCCATCTCTGCCAATGGCTTGCCGTCAACCTTCACTTGAGAAGCAAATACAGCCATCTGCTCGCCGTGACCACCATAGGTGTGAGCGCCAGTAACCTTATCCTGCTGTACACCAAACTCCAATGCGAGAGCCTGCTGAAGACGAGTAGAGTCGAGCGCAGCGAGAGATGTTAGCTGGTTAGGCTTCAAACCAGAGTGGATCAGTGCTGTCAAAGCAGTAACGTCAGCTGGGTTGAAGATCACTACAACGTGCTCTACCTCAGGACAATACTTCTTGATGTTGTCACCAAACTCAGCTGCAATCTTGCAGTTGCCTTTGAGCAAGTCCTCACGGGTCATGCCATCCTTACGAGGAGCACCACCTGAAGAGATGATGTATTTAGCGCCAGTGAAAGCTTCTTCTGGATCTACGGTGTAAGTAACGTTTGCTCCAGGGAAAGCACATTGCTGAATCTCATCGAATACACCATGAACACCTGGCTCATAGATATCGTAAAGACAAATGTT
>CAVJZR010000005.1:0-78029 GCA_963654235.1 Bacteroidaceae bacterium
AGCTGGTAGAGCACAACACTTTTAATGTTGGGGTCATGGGTTCGAGCCCCATGCGGATCACCAAGACGTAAAAGATAACATTCTTTGAAAGAGGTTCTTACCAACGTAAGAGCCTCTTTTTCAGTTTAATAGCACCTTATCTAGCACCAAACTATAGTTTATCGGAAAGGCGCGGAGATTCTCAAAAGGTGTTACACTTTGCGTTACACATTCCAAATTTTGCGTTACACATTCTTACAAAAGGTGTTACACATTCTGAGAATCTCCGCGCGACCAACCTTAAATTATATAAAATAAACTTAAGGAAAGACGATTCTATGTCTTAACGAGAGCGTCCGCCAATTGCTGAAGTGCTTCGATCGTGGCTGAAGAGACCACTGACTCCACCGTAACAACGGGTTCAATGACGGTCATATTCTTCATTCCTTCTATCGTTTCACGCATCTTCTTGGCTGCAACAGGAGCCCAAGAGCCGTTCTCGATGAAAGCCACCTTGCGGTTTTGGAAGTTTTTCATCTTCAGATGCAACAAGAAATCTTCCATCACCGGCATCACTCCAGCGTCATAAGTGGGCGCTGCAAGCACCATGCGGTCATAGCGGAAGGCATCCTCCACAGCCTCAGCCATATCATCACGACGCAAGTCGCTCACACTTACCTTCACACCACCATGCTGCTTGAGCATCTCGGCGAGCTTCAGCGCAGCCTCCTCGGTGTTGCCATGCAAGGAACAATATGCGATGAACACTCCTTCCGTTTCAGGACGATAAGCACTCCACGTGTCATAAAGGGACAGATAAGGTGTCAGATCACCCGTAAGGACTGGACCATGCAGCGGACAGATAGTCTTGATATCTACACCGGACAGTTTCTTCAGAACGGCTTGCACCTGTGCGCCATACTTACCTACGATATTGAAATAGTAGCGGCGCGCCTCACAAGCCCAGCCATCAGGGTCATCATAATCGAGTGCGCCAAACTTCCCGAAAGCATCTGCTGCAAAGAGAATCTTTTCCGTTTGCTCATACTCCATCATCACTTCGGGCCAGTGGACCATCGGTGCGGTGAAGAACTGCAGTGTGTGCTGACCTAGAGAAAGCGTGTCCCCATCTTTCACCACGACGGTTCTCTCAGCAGGGAGCTGCATCCCGAAGAAGCGAGCAATGAGTTGTTTGGCTTTAGCCGTGCACACCACTTGTGCTTGCGGAGCCATATCGAGCAATCGCTTCACATTAGCGGCATGGTCAGGCTCCATGTGACTCACCACGAGATAGTCGGGTTGTCGATCGCCCAACGCTTGTTTCAGATTAGCTAACCATTGTTCCGTGCAACGCGAATCGATTGTATCAAGGACAGCCACCTTCTCATCTATGATCACATAAGAGTTGTAAGAGATACCATGAGGTATGACATACTGGCCTTCAAAGAGGTCTAGATCCTTATCATCGGCACCTATATACTGGATGCCATCAGCAATACGCATCGTCTTTTTCATTGTTTTCAAGGTTTTGTTTGATTCATATTATTGCGGGCAAATATACATATATTCTTTTAGAAATCATCACTCCAAAGACCAATTTCTTATGACCAAACCATCAATCATGGCGATAGATCAAGAATGCGAAAATCATTATATATCTTATTTTCTTTCGTTTTGTTTGGCATCTTAGTTAGTTTTACTTATATTTGCAGCGCATACCTGACTTTTAAAACATCGTTAATATGAAATCATTTCTTTTATTTTTACTAGCCACCTTCGCTTCCCTATCCATGGCTCAAACCCTTCCTACGGAGAAGGTATTCTTTGCAAGCGACAGGATGCAGTATGATATAGGCGATAGCATCTATATCAGCGGTTGGCTTACAAGGACGGATAGCAAGGCCACATTGCCTTATAGCCGATACCTATATGTAGAAATGGTTGACTGCAATGATAGCATCTACACCAGGCAGAAGATTTCAGTGGATGACCATGGAGGCTTTTCCACCGTGTTACCACTCAATGCTAGCACACAATACGGCACCTATTTTCTACGCGCATTCTCCAAAATGATGTGCAACTTCAGTGACATCACCATCCCATCCTACCCCATCGAAATCAGAAAAGAGGGCTTCACAAGACACCATAGCAACGAGACAGCCCTTTGCAGAATCTATCCCGAAGGAGGACACCTCTCCTCTGGTGGTATCCAAAAGATGGCTGTGTACATCACCGACGCTGATGGCAGCCCGTGGCAGACGCCTTTCTCCGTAACCGATGCAAAAGGAGCCGTGATCTTTTCATCCTCAACGACAGCTTCCGGTTGGCAGATGTTAGCGCTTCAACCGCAGCGTGGAGTGCAATATTACCTCAGAGTGGAGAACGACAACGACCATCCTACCTTCGCATTCCCATTGATTGACGACAACACGCCCTCACTGCGACTGATGCAACGCAACAACCGGATAGGCTATTCCATCGAAGGAAAGATACCCGCTGACGCCAAGTTGTTTGCCTATAACCAGTCTGCAGGATTGGTGCTCTTACCTTTAAAGAAACAGGGAGACATCGATCTGACCAACATCGGTGACGAACTGGTATCCATCATCCTTACCGACAACCAATACAACACGCTAAGCGAAGGACACCTTTGGCATTCGCAGAGCACCACCGCGACACCAAACATACACGCCGAATATGCTGCAGGCGAATCTCTTATAGCCGATAGCATCCTCCGTGACACGTCGATGGTGACTATGATACGATTCATACCTCTTGACGAGATGAACCATGCGCTAACGAGCGACTATCTCCCAACCGCTACTGCCGTGGTCAACTTCGAGTCGGACCTCACATCTGAAGTGCCCTTCCCTAGCCGTTATGCCTTAAGCAACGAGACTGACCGCACTACCGATATCAATTGTTGGTTGTTATCAGCAAGCTTTTGTCGCCTAGACATAGCACAGGTTATGAAGGACGGATGGACGGCGAGATACCAACCCGAAGTGACCAACGTGATTAGGGGAAAGATATACGGAGGGGATAAAAACTGGAAGCTGAAAGAAGGAACAGCCGTAGCCTTTCAACATAGCAATGCGAGAACCTTCACCGCTGAGATGCGTAAGGACGGCACTTTCTACATACCGATAGGCGATTACACTCAAGGCGACTACTTCTTTGTATGTGCATCGGACAAAAAGAACGATGTGGGAAAATACGATTACGACTTCCTTAGTGATACCATTCCATCGGTAAGGAATTTTGGAAGATATGACATTGCAAACGCTTTCACGCAGTCTCCATCCAAGGATGCTTCGAATAACTTCAACTGGAAAGGAGTGAATGCCTTACCAGAGGTGAAGATTACGGCACACGTAAAGAAAGACTATGCACAAGAAGAGAAGGTGTATTATGGCAACAAACTGATTACCGAGGAGCAAATGGATAAGCGTCAATACCAGACTTTCCAACAAATGATCTACCATTTCGCCCCTTATATGCGTCTGACGTCAGTAAGCAAAGAAGGGTACGTGGAGGATAAGGGTACAGAAAGTATGTCGTCAGCAGGCGGCCAACTGATTTGGCACCTCTATCCCGCTTCTAGAATCTCCACCTTTAAAGGTGCTACGGAGATAAAAATTTATATAGATGGCATCCTAACCGACGCTACCAATGCCGTAAACATCAATATGGATGACGTTGCCACGGTAGAGTTTCTCAATCCCTCACAAGCTTTGGCTTACCATCCGTTTTGTCTCGATGGTTGCTTAGAGATCAAAACCAAGAACTTCAAACTTCAAAAGATTAAAAGCAAAGGCGTGAAATATATACCCGCCCTAGGCATAGCCAACTATAATATGGACCAGCCTGTAACAAAGGCACCGCAGAACCCTGGGACATATGTGATGATTATAGATCGTCTGACCAGCACATACAGTCCGCAGACCATTGCCCGTGAAGTCACGGTAAAGTAAGAACATCTTTTCGTTAAGCTATTTATAAAGATTACCCTGTTATCAGAAGGTACACTTTTCATGCGATAAGTCCTTCAGATAACAGGGTTAATTGTTTAACCGATGAGCCGATGCTGCTTACCACTGCACCTTATCTGCCAATATCACGCCATCGGAAGCATTCACCTCTCCAGCCTTTGCCTCGGGATATTGCACACATAGCACCACGAGCGGTTCGGTTCCGTTGTTGCGCAAGGTGCGTCGTCCGTTAGGCGCAACTCTTACCACGCTGCCTTCTTGAACAGGGATATTGTCGCCATCCACCTGAAACTCGCCATTGCCACGAAGGATGAAATACAGTTCTTCATGGGTCTTATGCGTATGGATAAAACCCGACTCTGCACCTGGAGCGAACGTCTGAAAAGAGAATTCGCTACCCGTTGCGCCAACCGTCGCACCCCCAAACACCTTTCCGGGAATCTTCATCTCGGGTGAGAGCGCTAGCACATACTCGCCTAGATCGTTCCATTTACCAAAGTCGACACTGGTTACGTTCACTGCTTCAAAAATCGTTTTTGCTTCTTTCATTGTTCTTGTTGATTTTAATTGGTTTGACGATGCAAAAGTAATATCTCCCATCCACTCTCACAAGAAGGCACTTTCTTGTAGCCTACTTACCTCTGAGTAAGTAATGTTGGTTATCAGATGATAAGATTTTAAGGCTTTAAGAGTATTTAACTACAAACGTTACCTCCCTTCAAGATTGTTGGTTACTTTTGTAAACTAATAATGATAATGAAGCTATTATAAGTTTACATACAAGATGAATCGTCCCGTTACAGACACCATTTTCAAGGATTGTCCCATCCGTAATGTGCTTGCTCATGTTTGTAGCAAGTGGTCTTTATTGGTCATCTACGTGATGCAACGCAACAGCCCTATCCGTTTCAACGCCTTGCACAAGGCCATCCCCGATATCTCGCAGAAGGTTCTGACCTCCACGCTGCGGTCGTTAGAGGCTGATGGGTTTATCACGAGACAGGTTTACGCTGAAGTTCCGCCTAGGGTAGAGTATGCGCTGACAGACAGGGCACGCTCGTTCATCCCCGTGGTGAGCGATATGATCCTATGGGCAGAGAGCAACATGGCTGGCATATTGAAGGATCGAGAAGCCTATAAAGCCTAAATGGTCACCCCAAAGGGCCATCACGACACCACCGAACGATACAAACGGGAACAAGAAATAAATTATTTTCTGAGGAAAAATAATTTATTCTTTTAGGAAAAACAAATTGATTTTTCTTCCATTAGAGCCTTTCCTGAAGCGTGAAAGAGGCTTAGAGAGCTAATGAATGAGCCCTTATCCGCATGGCTTCAAGCATAGAACGCTTGACTATCAACGCACGATAGCCTAACGGCTAACCACGTCTGCGGGTCTCAAACGCTCTGCTGCGTGAAGCTGCTGCGGATAAGGGCTCTATTGATATGAATGCTCTGACGCTGAAACAAAGCGCCTAAATCACTTTGCTCCCTTCATGATACCTTTGAGCAAGAACGGTGTGCGCACCTTCATACCATCGTTGCGGTCAAAGATTCCATACACCTCCTCACCATTGCCAAAGTAGTTGTTGTCCCAAACAAAGGCGGCAAAGCCATTCTTGTTGGCCTCACGCGTCACCATTTCCATATAGTAGGACATGTTGTCTTGCTGCTGTTGCTTCTCTGTCTCTTTGTAATGACAGGACACGCCATACTCGCCTATCACCACGCCAAGGCCCTGATCGTACCAGTGTTGGCGTACACGACTGAAGAATTCGGCAAGGGTCTGCTCGTCACCATCGGGGCAAATCTCGCCATACTGGGCAAACTTCTTTCCCCAATAGTACCATGCTTCCTTGTTACCACTGCAGTAGCGGTAAGGCGTATAGTAATGAAACTCCACCGAGAGACGCCCCTTCACCACATCGTGTGGGATAATGAGGCCTTGCAAACCATAGTCGGGATTGCAACTATACGTCTGTATGATCAGGTTGCGGTAGCGATTGTTGCCACCCGTAGCACGCACCGCATCCACAAACGCTTGGTTGTAGCTGTTCTGTACCTCAAGGTTCTCTTCCGTAGGAGGACGCCAAGCGATGTTCACCTCATTGGTTCCGGAGAAAGCCAGACGACCATCATAGCTAGCAAACGCCGTTGCGATGTTGGTCCACAAGGCGCGGAGCATCTGCAGCTGTTTGGCTTGCTTGCGCTTGTAGGGAAGGTGCTCCAGCCATTGCTCGTGGTGGGTGTCAAGGATAACGTACATCTTGTGGTTGATACAATAGTCGACCACTTCCTTGACACGTGCGAGCCACTCAGGTTTGATGGTCATATCTTCCAGGTTGGTCACGTGAGGTTGCCACAGCACGGGGATGCGCACCGCATTGAAACCTGCTGCCTTGACCTTCCGGATCATCGCTTCAGTGGTCTTGGGATTGTGCCACGCCGTCTCCCACTCTACGTCCTTAGTGGTGGAGATGTTGCTCCACACCTCGGTGCTGTCATCGAAAGAGCCCGCCATGCTCTCCAAACTATTACCTAGATTCCAACCCACCTTGACGGCTTTGCACCATGCGTGGGCATCCTGCTCCATCCCTTTGGGCACTGAGGCATCAGTGGCTGATTGGGCATGGAGCGCCAACAACCCGAAGAGGAGCATCATTGCTGATAAGAATGTTTTCTTCATGATAGAACGTTAAATGTTTTTAGTCAGCACAAATGTAACATTTTTATCCGACATAAACTCACCTATTGACTTCTTTTTTCATCTTTAGGCAAATTTACCGCGTTGACAATAATCTGCCAGTTCACACGTTATTAATGATGGATGCAGATTGTTTCTCATCCTTAACTATAGATAAACTTATGAGCAAGAAAGAAAAGAAACGACTCCTCTTTATATGTCTAGGCAACATCTGCCGCTCCCCTGCGGCTCACGCGGTGATGCAAAAGATAGTGGACGATGCCCATCTGTCATCCTGTTTCGAGATCGATTCGGCAGGCATCGGTAGTTGGCACGTGGGACAGCTGCCCGACCGAAGGATGCGCGCAGCTGGTGCTAACCGCGGATATGACATCAGTCATGTGGTAAGGCAGTTTGATGCGCGGCACGACTTTGACCGCTTCAGCTACATCATCGTGATGGATGATGACAACTACTATGACATCACGCAGCAAGCTTATGACGATGATCAGCGCGCAAAGGTGCTGCGCATGAAAGACTACTTTGTGGAACACCAAGGCCAACCCTCCGTTCCTGACCCTTACTATGGCGATAGCAGCGCCTTTGAGTGGGCGCTAGACCTGATCGAAGATGGTTGCCGCGGCTTGTTGGAGCACCTTCTCTGACCTCACAGGGATGATAGGGCAACGGACGGCGTGCCTTATCCTCTCGTTTACCTTAATATAAACTGAACCATATCATGAAGAAAAACTTTTTAGCCCTACTATTCTTATCGTGCATAACCATCTGTTGTCATGCACAAACCATCCGTCAGGATATCCAGAAACAGCCTGCGCTCTCAGCGGGCAACTACCTTCCCTACCCCGACGTCAGCCATATTCAGCTCACGCCAGCACCCGAAGGGTATGTGCCTTTCTACCTCAGTCATTATGGCCGACATGGTTCGCGTTACCTCATCGACCCGCGCGACTATACCAACGTGCTGCAACCGCTAGAGCAAGCCGCAGCTAAGGGTGTGCTCACAGCCAAAGGTAAGCAGACCCTAGACGTGGTGAGGAAGATGTATCAAGAGAGCCTCAACCGCTATGGTGAACTGACGCCACTGGGAGCAAAGCAGCATCGGGGCATAGCACAGCGAATGATAGCCCACTACCCTGAGGTGTTTGCCGGTGACGCACACGTGGACGCCAAATCGACGGTGGTGATACGCTGCATCCTCTCGATGGAGAACGAGCTGCAAGAGCTGCTCTTGGTCAACCCCCAATTGCAGATCACGCATGATGCTTCTGAGCATGACATGTACTATATGAACTATAACGACACCGCGCTGTACAATCATCGGTGGACGGATGAGGCTCGGAAGGCATTGGATAGCTATCAGCAGACGCTCATCAAGGGCGACCGCTTGGTGGCGTCACTGATCAGTGACCCAGCTTATATACGCGAGCACATCGACGTGAACAAGCTCTTCAGAGAACTGTTCTCGCTCACGGGCATCCTGCCCAACTCGGATCTTGGCAACCAATATTCGCTCTATGACCTCTTCACCAACGACGAGCTATACCAAGCATTCCTTGCTAACAACGCCTACTGGTATATCCACGGCGGCGCTTGCAAGCTCAACGGCGGCGAGCAACCCTACTCACAGCGCAACCTGCTACGCAACATCATCACCACAGCCGACTCGTGCTTAGCGCTCGATCATCCGGGTGCCACACTGCGTTTTGGTCATGACACAATGCTGCTGCCGCTATCGGTATTGCTCAACATCAACGGACTGGGTGTGCAGCTGAATAGCCTAGATGAGCTAGCCTCATCGTCATGGGCTTGCTACAAGATCTTCCCAATGGGGTCGAACCTGCAATGGGTGTTCTACCGCAACGCCAAGAAGCCTAAGGATATCCTCTTCAAGCTCTTGCTCAACGAACAGGAGGTGAAGCTACCCGACCTACAAGCGGTAAGCGGGCCCTACTACAGATGGAGCGATTTCAGAAGATTCTTCCTACAGAAACTGGACACTTTCCGCCTCCAATAAAGGGGTTTGACGGAGAGGAATCATTAGCAGCGGATATAGAAAAGCCAAATCCTATATTGTATCAAAGGAACCTAATATTCCTCAAAAAGTGCGCAAGGTACTTGCAAGAACCGAAAATCGCTTGTATATTTGCACACAATTAGTAAACAAATATCGAGGGGCGGACTCATCGTTCGTTCCGTTTATTCAAATTATTCAATATCGTATGAAAAAGACAATGATGACTCTCATAGCAGCATTCGTAGTTGTTGCTGCTTCAGCACAGTGCCAAAAAGGCAATTGTGCCAACTGTCCTAAGAAGAAAGCACAAACCGAGTGCTGCGAAAAGCAGGTAGATGCCACCACAAGCGCTACTGCACAGGTTAAGAACGAGAAAGCTACGGATAAGAAAGCAACCGCTGATTGCTGCAAGAACAAGAAGGCTAACAAGAAGAAAGCTAAGAAATGCAAGAAAGCGAAAGCTGCTACAAAGGAGACGGAGAAGAGCTGCTGCAAGAAGGAAGCCTAACTCTCAATAGCAACGAAACAGAAATGCCGCCATGAAGCAATTCATAGCGGCATTTTGTTGTTCTATGAAAGGATGGTCAGTTGCGTATCGGAAGGTGTCGCCACAGCACGTTAGGGATCAAGCGCCATAGGGCGGTGAGCACCCGATAACGCCAGTCGATGACGCACACATGGCGCTTATGCTTTAGGGCTCGGACGATATGACGTGCCACACGCTCAGTGGACATCAGCATGGGATAGTGCTTCCCGTCATTGAGCAACGCCGTATCCACAAAGCCGGGACGGATATCGGTGAACGATATGGGCAGATGGCGGATGCGGGCTTGCTGCTCTAGGGCTTGGATGTAGGTGTTCTGAAAAGCCTTGGTGGCACTGTAAGCGGGTGCTGCGCCCAGTCCCTTGGTTCCAGCGATGGACGAGAGCACGGCTAGATGACCCGAGCCTTGTTGGGCAAAGAAGCGATAGGCCGTGCCAACGAGTCGGGCAAAACCCATAGCATTGGTCTGAACGGTGAGCAGTTCGCGTGAGGCATCAAGGTCATAGTTCTGATACCCCACTCCCGCAACATGAAAGTAGAGGTCCACCTTTCCTAGCTCGGTCATGAGCGTGAGCAGCGTTTGGGATGCGCTCTCTTCATTGACATCGATGAGCCGCACCACCACCCTGTCGGGATAACGCGCTTGCAGCGGTTCGAGCAACGAGGTGCGACGAGCTGCCACCGCCACGCGCCACCCTTCCTCAAGCAACAGACGCGCCACGGCATGGCCCATACCGGAAGAAGCGCCCATAATGATGGCGGTTCTTGGGGCGGTCTCTTGAGGCATCTTACTCATCTGCAGGGTAACCTATCTGCTGGTTAAGCACCAGATCATAAGTTTCGTTCAGGTTCAGCGCCTTACGTAGGGCATCGCTATCCATCGTCATGCGAGGCACGTTCTCCAGTCCGAGGGCAGCACAGGCTAGCGCTATGTTCTCAGAGACATAGCCCGCATCTATCGCACCCATGCGTTGCGCACCATTCTGATGATCCCCAAAGCGACTATGATCGCTCACCAACAACAAGCTCACGGGAGCTGTAGCGGCAAACGCTTGGCGACCAGCCACTGCCGTGCGGAGGTCTTCTGAGGATACCTTGGTCAGCACATGGGTCTTCGGTTCGTAACGATAAGCACCATCGGCACGCACCACATACACCAAGATATCTTGGGCGTTGATAGCTGAGGGCGCCGTGATCTTACCACTTTCGGGACGATTGACGCCACACGCAGCCCATAGCACCTGGGACAAGACCTGGTCGGGGATGGCTTTGTCACTGAAGGAACGACCTGAGTGGCGTGCGGCCAAGGCTTCCATGAGGGTCATAGAGGTTGTAGATTGGGGAGCGGGAAGGGTTAGGGTTTGGGCTTGCAGCGAGCCTGTCATAGCTAGCGCAGCGAGTGCTACTAAAATCTTTTTCATATCATTTCCATATTTTCGCAACGTGATAAGAGTGGGAACGATTCTCTTGATGAGCCTTTAGCGGACTGTCATCAATAGTGCGTGGTCAGCCATTTCACACATCTGAGCGTTGCGAAAACAAAGAGGTGAACCGCTGACTGCGCTGGACAAAAGTAGCAATAAAATTCGGAAAAGCGCTCGTCTTTATTGCGAAATATTGTACATTTGCACTTCAATCCTTCATCATGAATCGTCCCACACGTACCTCTTATATATCTATGGGCACCTGGATACGCCAACAGTTGGGTGGCAGAGTGCAGAAGATCGCAGTCAACGCGGGCTTCACTTGCCCCAACCGCGATGGCAGTGTGGGGACGGGTGGTTGCATCTTCTGTAACAACGAAGCCTTCAATCCGCCCTATTGCGATCCTCGTCTGAGCGTACGCAAGCAGATTGAGGCAGGCAAGAGGTTCTTCGCTCATAAGTACACGGACACGCGTTACCTAGCTTACTTTCAAGCATTCAGCAACACCTATGCCCCACTTAGCCATCTGAAACAACTCTACGAAGAGGCACTGAGCGTGGAAGGTGTCGTTGGATTGGTCATCGGAACACGTCCCGACTGCGTAGACGCGCCCTTGCTGGAATATCTCGGAGAACTACGAAAGCGTACATTTGTGATGATCGAATATGGTGTGGAGAGTTGTGATGACGATATTCTGCGTCGCATTCATCGTGGGCACACCTTCGCTTGTAGCCAAGAAGCTATCCGAGAAAGCCATGAAGCAGGGCTATACGTGGGTGCGCACGTCATCTTAGGACTTCCCGGTGACACGCAAGAGATATGGCATAGGCAAGCAGAAGCGCTATCCGCACTTCCCATTGATGTGCTGAAGATTCATCAACTGCAGATTATCAAGGGCACGCCATTGGCACATGAGTATGCTGAAAAGCCTTTTCACCTCTTCACAGCAGACGAGTATGTACGCACGTTGGCCGATTACATACGACATCTGCGGAGCGACATCGTGCTAGAGCGGTTTGTCAGTGAGAGTCCGGCACGCTTATTAGTGGCACCGAAATGGGGACTGAAGCCTCAGGTTATCGTCGATCGGGTCAACCATCTTCTAGCTACAGAGCCATAATCACCACCCTTTCACCTGATAGCCTCATCTTTACTGACATCGTTTAGAGACATGACAAGATGTTGGTAGTGACGTTTTTACCAAAGAATAGGTATTGCGCAAACCGATAGAGGTTTGTATCTTTGCATCGTAATAACAAGCAGACGGTTCTTAACCGAGATACCGAGCGGATGCAGTGCGGTTACAGGGATAAGATGCAAAGTAGTGCTGCAAGAGATAACATGTGTCACTTGCGATTTCGTTCACACCTTGCCTCCATCGTATATAACCAAGATTCTGCATCCGTTTCTTTTTCTTTTCACCTTATTATATATACTCGCGCGTCGCTTCTGATGGCGGTTGGATACCTAGGAAAGAAGCCTTGATAATGCTAAATGATGAGAATGAAGGTATAAAAAGTCGCTTTCTACCTATTAAGTGGTAGAAGATGGTAGGAAATTTACCTTGTTTTTAGGTATTGCGACAGTGGCGAAAACTCTCTACCTTTGCATCAGAAAATAAAACAAATATAAAGCCATAACATCTTGTTCGCTAGAAAATAGATTTCATAATGTTTTTGTGTAATGCAAAATAAAATAGACCGGCTGGGAAGTCGGTCTATTTTTGGATTGATAAGTATTAAGGTATGGTCTTATCAGAGTTTCAAAACGGAGATGTCAACGAGCTTGTTGGCGATGGCATAAATGGTCAGACCGGCTGGTGAATGAATCTGAAGTTTGCGCGCGATGTTACGGCGATGGGTGATAACAGTGTTGGTTGAGATGCACAGATGGTCAGCTATCTCCTTATTGGTCATCCCTTGCACCAAGGCTTTGATGACGTCTTTCTCACGTTCTGAGAGCTGATCGCCCTTCTGCGCGCTCTGTTGTATCATGTGAGAGAGCTTGATGCTCGTGTCGTCTTGGCGCGACTTGCGTTCCAAAGCATGGATTGCGGGTATGAGAATCTCGTTTTCCACATCGCCATGGAGCTGCAACCACTCTTCATTGTTATAGATATCATAGAGCGTTGCCATGAGTTGGTTGTTGCGTAACACATCTGATGGCAAGTACTTGATGATGATATTCTTGAGTTCCTTGAGTTTCTTATTGATCTGGCCGTGGTGCTTAGAGAAGGTGTCAATGTCATATTCGGCATTGGAATCGCCATCTAAGAGCTTCTGAACATAGGGGAACACCTTCTTATCCTCAAAGCGCATGTGGCTGGTTACGTCCTGTGCGTATTCGTCATAGAGCTGCAGTATCAAGCGCCCAAGGTTGTCATTGGCATCCAATGCATCAGCTAGCTCTTTACGGATAAAGGGCAACTGGAAGTCGACAAAGTAGATATGGGAAGCCTTCAGATATCGCAACAGAGTGGGAACAGAGAGTCGCTCCACCACGTTGGGGTCATGATAACCATTGATCATAAAGTTGATCACAGCCAAAAACGTTGCCGAATCGACCTTCTGCTGGTTGCAAACTTCCTCTACGGTACGCTCTCCAAAACCGAGATTGATACCGAAAGCATTCAGTGCCTGCAAGATGTTGTAGTTGTCCTGAATGATGGAGATCATCTTATCTCCACTCTCGTACATCTTGAGATTTTTCATATTGTATGCTGCTTTATCTACGTTAATTTGCAAAAATACTTATTATTGTTGAGGCCAGCAATACCTAAAACTTGGGATTTGTGCACCGCATACCCTGCCTTAGCAGTGTGGAAGCATCAATAAACCAACAATCCTACCACGCCACAAGCCAACATCACGAGGATGGGGTTGGCCTTCCATTGCTTCGTAGCTAGGAAAGCCACGGCAAAGAGCGCCACGCTGAGGACAAACTGGAACGTGTCTTGGGTTGGCGAACCGAAGTTTTCACGGTTCATCAGCAACAATGCGGCTGCGGCAATGAGGCCGATGATGGTAGGACGAAGGGCTTTGAAGATGTTCTCCACGATGGGTTCGTCCTTATGATGAAGCAGATATCTACTGATGCTAATCATCAGAAGGAAGGGCAACCATATGATAGACAGCGACGCCAGCACCGCTGCAAGGGTGCCAACCCACGATGGATAGCCAGCATTGATGGCTGAAACATATCCCACATAGGTCGCGGCGTTGATACCAATAGGCCCCGGCGTACTCTGACTGATGGCTACAATATCTGTAAACTCGGCATTGCTAAGCCAATGATTCTTCATCACCACCTCGCCATAGATTAGCGAAAGCATGGCGTAACCGCCACCGAAGTTGAAGATTCCTATCTTGGAAAAAACGATAAAGAGTTTTAAGAACAACATGTTCGAAATAGTTTGGTAAGACGATTACTTTGATTTCGCTTTATATCTGCCATACGCATAACCTGCGATACCGGCTGCCAAGATCACCCAGATAGGTGATACGCCTAGCAAGGCGATGAGCAGACAGGCCACGATAGGTATCCAAAAATTGTACCGATTGAGCTTTGCGGTCTTGGCCATCGTGAAGCACGGCGCAGCAATCAAGGCTACAACGGCTGGTCGCACGCCTTTGAAGAAACGCGCTACCCACTCATTGTCACGAAACGAATGGAAGAACATAGCTATCAAGAGGATGGCGATGATGGATGGCAGAGCGATTCCCAGAGCGCCAACGATGCCTCCCCACACACCACGGAGCTTGTATCCGATGTGGCTCGCCATATCTATGGAGAAGATACCGGGCGTAGTTTGGGCCACTACCATGATGTCCATAAACTCTTGTTTATCCATCCAGTGGTTGTTGTCCACAAACTCTTTCTCCATGATGGGTATCATAGCATATCCTCCACCAAGGGTAAATGCGCCTATCTTGTTGCACGTCAGAAAGAACTTTAATAACATACTGTGAATCAGTTATAGTTGAATACAAGGCGCAAAGTTACAAAGAAATTACGTCTTTGAGGAACATCTCGACGAAAACACGCCTATTCCTTAGGTACGGGAACGCCTCGGGTGCTCTTCGTTTGATCAATGACGAAGATGCTATGAAGGCTACCTATACACTCAATCTTACCAAGGGTGTTAAGCATAAACTGCTGATAGGCTTTCATATCTCGGGCATACACCTTGATAAGGAAGTCGAAATCACCACTGGTATTATAACATTCGGTAATCTCGTCGATGGCTTGCACGGCATCCATAAACTGCTGGATGAGAGGTTGTGTGTGCTGTTTGAGCCGGATGTTACACAGCACAAGGATGCCATTGCCCACCTTATTGGGGTTGACCACGGCCATGTAACGTTCGATATACCCCTCGCGCTCCAAACGTTTTTGGCGCTCAAAGGCTGGCGAAGGGGAGAGATTGACTTTAGCCGCAAGCTCTTTCACGGTGAGATGGGAGTCTTTCTGCAAGATACGGAGCATCCGACGGTCCGTGGCGTCAAGCGAATCGGTATTTGCCATAGGTGGTAAGGGTTAATCGTTGTTATCGTTTGAGGAAGGGGAAGGGGCGTCAGAAGCTTGCGGACGGAAACTAAACTCGCATCCGCAGTACTGCTGATTGTAGAAGGCATACTCACGGAGCAATGCGTTGCGACGATCTTGCAGACCGCCTTTACGCCAGTTTTGCGCCCAGAAATGTGTGCCAGGCACTTGTTGTTGGGCTGCTTCGCCTGCGGCATTGACCTGTTCTATACTCTTCCAACGTGAGGTTGCAAGGGTCGTGGCAAACCATTCGAGCCCCAACTGATGCGCTTTCTGAGCCGCTGAGAGCAAGCGAATCTTGAAGCATTGCAGACAACGGGCGCCTCGTTCGGGCTCATGCTCCAGCCCTTTCACCTGTTGAAGCCACGCTTTATGGTCATAATCACCGTCTATCCACTGCAGTCCTAGACTCTCCGCATGACGTTTGCTCTCCTCTTTGCGGATGTTATACTCGCGCAGAGGAACGATATTGGGATTATAATAATATAAGGTGGGAGTGATGTCATGCTGCATAAGCCATTCGACGATGGCCGTAGAGCAAGGCGCACAACACGCATGAAGCAACACGCGATGCACCCCTTGAGGCACTTCGATCTGGTTTTTCTTCTTCATTCGCTTTCTTCCTTCTATGCAATAGGGGGCAGTGCGTTCACTGCCCCGTTATGCTTAAAGTTTGTCCAATGCTTGTTTGAGGTCGGCGATGATATCCTCCACATCCTCTATACCCACTGAGAGGCGAATCAGATCAGGAGCAATGCCTGCCTCGCGGAGCTGTTCGTCGGACAACTGACGGTGAGTATGACTAGCTGGGTGCAGCACGCAGGTACGCGCATCTGCCACGTGTGTCACGATATTAATCATATCGAGCGAATCCATGAAGCGAATGGCGGTATCACGATCGCCCTTCAGTCCGAATGCCATCACGCCACAACTGCCATTGGGCAGATACTTTTGAGCCAACTCATGATATGGATCGTCCTTCAAACCGGAGAAGTGTACCCATGCCACACGGTCGTCGTTCTGCAGGAATTCGGCCACTGCTTGTGCGTTTTTGCAGTGTTGCGCCATACGGAGATGTAGCGTTTGGAGACCAATATGCAACAAGAACGAGTTCATCGGAGCAGGTATCGAACCGAGGTCACGCATCAGTTGGGACACAATCTTGGTGATATAACCCAGTTTGCCAAACTGTTTGGTGTACACCAATCCGTGATAGCTATCATCCGGTGTGCACAGTCCGGGGTACTTGTCAGCGTGTGCAAGCCAGTCAAAGTTGCCACTGTCCACCACGACACCGCCCACTTGGGTTGCCGTGCCATCCATATACTTGGTAGTGGAATGGGTTACGATATCGGCGCCCCACTCGAATGGACGGCAGTTGACAGGCGTTGCGAAGGTGTTATCCACAATCAATGGCACGCCGTGGCGGTGCGCAAGGTCAGCAAACTTCTCGATATCAAACACCGCACAGCCGGGATTGCTGATGGTTTCACCAAATACGGCACGGGTGTTGGGGCGGAACGCCTGCTCGATTGTTTCGATTGGGTCATTAGGATTAACGAAAGTCACGTCTATACCGAGCTTCTTCAGCGTCACGCCAAAGAGGTTATAGGTTCCGCCATAAATCTCATTGGACACCACGAGATGACCTCCGGCTTCACAGATATTAAACACCGCATAGAAGTTGGCGGCCTGTCCGCTAGACGTAAGCACCGCACCTACACCACCTTCAAGCTGTGCAATCTTGTTAGCCACCTGATCATTGGTAGGGTTTTGCAGACGTGTGTAGAAGTAGCCGCTCTTCTTTAGGTCGAAGAGTTGAGCCATTTCCTCACTGTTATCATACTTGAACGTGGTGCTTTGGATAATCGGCAGTTCGATAGGCTCACCGTTCTTAGCCTTATAACCGCCCTGTACACATAAGGTCGAAACCTTCAATTGTTTGCTCATATACTTAATTTTAGTTATGTTCTGTGTATGTAATTGTTTGTCTTTTCGTTCGTTTCTTCTCTTAAAGAACAAGAGATTCCATTCTCGGTTTGTATTCTCTTCGTGCTTATTTCGGCATGATGGCATATTGAATTAGCCAAAAGAAGAGTAATGCAAAGATACGAATAATATATGAAACAAAGCACATTACGAGCTAATTATTACTTTAGCAGCATCTTTCATGGTAGTTGATAAGGTCGAAGTATACCGACACGTGGCTTTGTTGGTAGTTTTATCAAATATTCTTACCTTTGCAGAAAATTAATTGCAGCATGTCCGTTATCATCTTTACCCTATTGGGCTACTTTGTCAGCTTGTACCTCTTCTCTCTCCTAACGAGCAAGAAGAGCGATAACAACAGCTTCTTCCATGCCAATCATCAGTCGCCGTGGTATCTCGTAGCATTCGGAATGATTGGTGCTTCCATCTCTGGCGTGACCTTTGTGTCGGTTCCTGGCATGGTGATCCATCAACAGATGACTTACTTGCAGACATGTATGGGATTTATCTTCGGATATGTTGTCGTGGCGTTTGTCTTGCTTCCGCTGTATTACCGATTACGTCTCACCACCATCTACAGCTATCTTGAACAACGATTTGGTAGGCGTAGTTATCAGACAGGGGCTTGGTTCTTCTTGATAAGCAAGATGATTGGGTCTGCGGTCAAGTTTTATGTGGTATGTCTGATACTGCAACGGTTTGTGCTAGACGATTGGAACATCCCGTTTGCCCTAACCGTTATCGTGCTTGTCATGCTCATTTGGCTCTACACACGTCATGGGGGAATACGCACATTGGTACTGACGGATAGCTTTCAGACGCTTTGCATGCTTACCGCATTGGTACTCATCATCTATTTTACGATGGATGCGTTGCACCTTTCTGTGCCTCAAATGGTGACAACTATTATACATGATGCACACGCAAAGGTGTTTGAGTGGGACGACTGGGGCTCAACCCAACACTTTGTCAAGCAGTTTTTCTCAGGCATCTTCATCGTTATCGTGATGACAGGACTAGACCAAGACATGATGCAAAAGAACCTTACGTGCAAGTCTTTACGCGAAGCGCAGAAGGATATGTGTACGTATGGCGTAGCGTTCTTGCCCGCCAACCTGCTGTTTCTCTCGTTGGGTGTGCTGCTATTGATGCTTGCTCAGCAAAGAGGCATAGACGTTCCAGCTGACACGGACGAACTGATGCTGCTCTTTACGGCGGGCGGTCAACTGGGCACAGCGGTGACGGTGCTATTCACTATCGGTATTGTGGCAGCGTGTTTCTCCTCTGCTGACTCAGCACTCACGTCGCTCACCACTAGCTTTTGCATTGACATCAAACACCAACCGCACAACGAGAAGCTACGCAAAACCACTCATCTGGGCATGGCGGTAGCTTTCGTAAGCTTCATTCTGTTGTTCCAGGCAGTCAATTCCACGAGCCTCATCGACGCCATCTATATCATTGTGAGCTACACTTATGGTCCTTTGCTAGGTCTATTCGCCTTCGGGCTCTTCACAAAGCGGAGCGTCAATGACCGATTAGTGCCTTACATAGCAGTGGCTTCGCCCGTGCTGTGTTTTGTGGTGGACCAGCTTGCTCGTCTGCTATGGAGTTACCAGTTTGGCTACGAGCTCCTCATGCTCAATGGTCTGTTCACCTTTGTAGGCCTATGGCTATCCAGCCAACGCCAAGGAAGCCAACACATCACTGCATCGGCATAGCTATACCCCTGTTCGGGATAACGCACTCCCTTTGAAAGGCGTCACTGCATTGCCAAACAAGGACATAGTGCGTTCCTGCATCCTTCGATTAAAGTGACGAATACACTAAGTTGTATTCCAAAATGAGGTATATGAAGAGATAAAAGGGAAAGTATGGCAGAGAAAAATAAATTGATTTCTGAGAGAAAATAAATTATTTCTCAGCAGAAATCAATTTATTTTTTGTGTAGCTTCAGGCGTTTTCAGAGGATAAGAATGGTAATATGAGCACTAGAAAGAATATGTACTGCAGACATATAATGCTCTTGCCTGGAGGCTTCAAGGCATTCTTATCCCGAACTGAGGTAGCTATCGACATAAGAAAACAACTTTAGGATAAGAAAGAATCATCCCCATTACCCTGCGATTGCAATGAACGCGAAAGGTAATGGGGATGATTGTATCTGAAGAGTAAGTAGAGGTTACTTCACAGGAGAGATGGTGAAGGTGAACTCACGATCACCGTAATGCAAACGATACTGCTCCAATGGCCATTCGCCCCAACTATTGATGCCACCCAGTCCGTAATGTTCTGCATCAATGAAGAGATTGGTTGTCTTAGCCTTAGGCACTTGATAGCTATGGCGCTGCGCTTTCTCCAATCCGTCATCTAGGTCATCAATGTTGTAATGGAGGGCAGATGCATAGAAAGGAGCGGCTGCAGTGACCTTCAGTCCAAGTCCGTCGTCATTGGTTTGCTGCCACCAACGCATATCGCTCTTGAGTCCGCTCTCTTGCGGTTTGATATAGGGGAAGAACTGGCTATCAGCGTTCTGCTTATAGATACCTAGGCGCATGCAGTCCTTACGGTCAGCGTAGTTCTCCACGGGACCACGTCCGTAATACTTGCTCTGATCCATATCGTAAGGCAGATTAACCTCCACGCCAAAGCGGAAGAAGTCGGGAACCTTAGCCGTAGGATCGGTTGTAAGTTTCTGGGTCAACTTAACAGTGCCATCTTCGCCCACAATCTGATAGGTAAGCGAGAGCTTAGCTTTAACCTCTGGCATCTCATAGAGCGCCACAACCTCATTGGTCTTCTTGTTAAAGGTAAGCGATTGCAGATTCATCACTGGGTTCTTCCATACGCGGAAGAGCTTCTGCATACCCGCACCCATATCGTTATCGGTCACAGCACGCCAGAAGTTGGGTTTCAGCGTGCCTCCATCGGCGAGCAGGTTCTCACCATCTACCTTGTAAGAGGTAAGCAGACCAGTGGTTCTAGAGAACTGCAACGTGGCGTGCGTGGTGGTAAGTGTCAGCTCAGATGCCTGTTTGTTGTCAACAGCCTTCACCTTAGGCCACTTGGTCTTAGCCTTCTGAACATCCACCTGTGTGCGTGCCGCCATCTGCGCACGATCCTTTTGGAACAACTGAGCGTAAGCGATGGTTTGTCCCATAGCCATTAGGGGCTCAGCTTTCTTCAAGCAGAAGTCTACGTTCAGCATGATTTCCTTGCTGCGATCTTCGGCGCTCAAAGGTTTCAGAGGCAAGCTGAACGTCTTGGTCTGCTGTGGAGCCACGTCAAGCTGGTTCACTGTGCCACTCTGAACAGGCTCGCCATCAGCAAGCAAAGTCCAGTTGAGCTGTACGTTATCAAGGTTACGGAAGAAGAACTCGTTATGTACGCTCACCTTCGCTTCGTTCTCCGTGAGGCTCAAGCCTTCTGCCCAAATGTTCTGATACTGGTAAGCCACCTCGTAAGCATGAGGGTTAAGCTGACGGTCGGGGCCGATAATACCATTGCAATTGAAGTTGAAGTCGGATGGATCGTGTTGGTTATAATCGCCACCATAGCAGTATTCCTCCTGGTTTCCGGTACCTGGGTCAAGGCTAAGCGCCTTCTCTTCCAGTTGGGTAAGGTTGCGATGCACATTGGGTTGCGGGTTCTTGTGAAGACCTTGATCCACAAAGTCCCAGTCGAAACCACCTTGGAGCTTAGGATATTTACGAATCAGTTCCCAATATTCCTTAAGATTTCCACCCGAGTTACCCATTGTATGGTTGTACTCACACTGGATCATAGGGCGCTGAAGAGTTTCGTCTTTGGCAAATCTCTCGGTCTCGCTGACAGACACATACATTGGGCAGAAGATGTCTGTGGCATATCCCAACTCAGCACGCTCATACTGCACAGGGCGTGAAGGGTCTTCTTTCTTTACCCAATCATAGGTGTCATCGAAGTTCTTGCTGTAACAAGTCTCGTTTCCTAAGCTCCATGTGATGATGCTTGGGTGGTTATAATAGGTCCACACGTTGTGCTGATTGCGTTCCATAATCTGCTTTGCAAAGAGTGGGCCACCCGATACTGCGTCCTTACCATAGCCGAAGCCATGACTCTCCTGATTGGCTTCAGCCACCAGATAGAGGCCATACTCATCACAGAGGTCATACCAACGGGGATCGTCGGGATAGTGACAGGTACGCACGGCGTTGATGTTGAGACGCTTCATGATGGTGATATCTTGTATCATACGATCCACGCTCACCACGTATCCACCATCCGGATCTATTTCATGACGGTCTGCACCTTTGATCAAGATAGGCTGTCCGTTGACTAGCAACTGCGCATTCTTGATCTCAACCTTGCGGAAACCCACCTTCTGCTGGGTAGATTCGTAGACTGTGCGACGAGCGTCTTGGCTCACTGCCGTTGCTACAAGCGTATATAGATAAGGTGTCTCGGCGGTCCACTTATTGGGTTTAGCCACCTTAAACGTTGTCTCAGCCACGCCGTCCTGTGCAGGAATAGCTTCTTGCTTAGCCACCTCGTTGCCCGCAGCATCCAGCAGACGGAAGGTTGCGGCGGTCTTGCCTGTCACCTTGGCTGATACTTTTAGGACGCCATTGGTATAGTTGTCCGTCAAATCGGGAGTGATACGTAGGTCGGTGAAGTGGTGTTCTTTGTTCTGCGCATAGAGATAGCTCTCACGTGCCACACCACTGAGGCGCCAGAAGTCTTGGTCTTCGCACCATGAGCCATCGCTCCAACGGAACACCTGGAAGGCGAAAAGGTTCTTGCCTTTCTTCAAGTATGGAGTCACATCAAACTCGGTTCCCACCTTGCTATCTTCTGAATAACCCACAAACTGACCATTAACCCAAAGGTAGATGTTGCTGGTCACGCTACCGAAATGGGCAATCACTTGCTTGCCGTTCCATGTAGCGGGAATCTCTAACGTGCGACGATACGATCCCACATGGTTATCCACGATAGGCACATCGGGTGGATTGCCATTGAAGTTGCCTCTCCAAGCAAAACCCACATTGAGATAGACAGGATCACCAAAGCCGTTAACCTCCCATGTAGCTGGTACGTTCAGGTAGCCCCATGAGCTATCGTCAAAGCTGGTGGTAAAGAAATCGGTGGGACGCTGATCGGCATTGGCCACCCAGTTAAACTTCCATTGACCATCTAATGAAAGGAAGTTGGTTGCCTTCGTCTTGTCGCCTTGCATTGCATCTGCCACGTTCTCAAACGGGAAGAAGTTGGTGTGCATGGGATAACGATTCACTTCGTTGACCTGAAGGTCGTGCCATTCGGTAAACGTTTGCGCCTGAATGCCTAAAGCAGAGCCTAGGCACAGAGCCACAATCATCTGTTTTCTCATATTATTAAGTTCTTAGTTATTTGATATTTGTGCAAAGATACAAAAATTATGGAATAACAGAGGTCATATCTCGCATTTATTATTGGTTTTATTTACCTAAGTCAATTAATCGTAGCAGAAGCCTTTATTTTAATTACTTTGTAACAATTTAACAAACGTTTATTTGTACCTTTGCAGCGCATATTGATATAAATAACTTTTAATTAATTACTTATGCTTAAAAGATTTAGTTTTCTTTTGGTCATGATGTTTGTGAGTTCGCTTGCGATCATGGCTCAGGTAACCACTTCAAGTTTGAACGGTAAGGTCGTTTCAGGCGACGAACCCGTTATTGGAGCTACCGTGACGGCAGTACACGAACCTTCTGGCACGCGTTACAACGCCGTTACCAACCTTGACGGACGTTACACCATCCAGGGTATGCGTGTAGGTGGTCCGTACACGGTAACCATCGATTACATCGGCTTCAAGCAAGATTGCCGAAAGAACATCTACCTCCAGCTGGGTAACCCACAAGTGATCAATGCTAAATTGCAGGAAGACACACAAGAGTTGGGTGAAGTAATCGTAACCACTAAAGGTGGTCGTGGGGGCAATGGTGCTAGCGCCAACTTCTCACACGATGCCATCGAGAACGCTCCTACCGTAGATCGTAATATCTACGACGTAGCCAAGCTCTCTCCATTGGTTAACAACAACAAGAGCGGTGGTATCACTATCGCAGGTGCAAACAACCGCTACAACTCATTCCAGATTGACGGTATGGTAAGTAACGACGTCTTCGGTCTGACCTCTACAGGTACCAACGGTGGACAGTCGGGTGCTAATCCAATCTCTATGGACGCTATTGAGCAGATTCAGATCGCCGTTTCTCCATTCGACGTACGTCAAGGCGGATTCACCGGCGGTGCTATCAATGCTATCACAAAGAGCGGTACCAACAAGTTCACCGGTACAGCTTACACCTACTATACTGACGAAAACCTCTACGGACGTTGGAGCCAGAGATATGACAAGGAGCAGAAGCTCACTGACGAAAAGACCAATACTTATGGCTTCACATTGGGTGGCCCTATCGTGAAAGACAAGTTGTTCTTCTTCACATCAGTAGAGTATAAGAAGAACTCTTACCCTGCTACCTACTACGCAGGTGCTGATGGCTACTTCATGACAGCTGATATGGCTAAGCAACTGGCTGACGCTTACTACAAGGTAACAGGCATCCAGGAAAGCTACGGTCCACGTAACATCAACAAGGACGCCCTCTCACTGATTGGCAAATTGGACTGGAACATTAACAACGCTAACCACTTGACCTTCCGTTATCAGGGCAACATCTCTTCAGCAGATAGCTACTCAATCGGTAAAAACACATATTACTTTAACAATTCAGGTTTCCAATACAAGAACAACACCCACTCTTTCGTAGCCGAACTTACCTCTCACCTCGGTGACAAGTACTACAACGAGTTGCGTGCAGGTGTTACATTGGTACGTGACCACCGCGAAACTCCTTACGCTGGTCCTACGCTCTACTTCTCAGGTGATGGTTATAGCGTCAACCTAGGTACCGAATACTCATCAGGTGTCAACTCTCTTGACCAGAACATTTGGACCATCGAGGACAACTTCTCTATCTACTCAGGTAACCACACCTTCACCCTCGGTACACACAACGAGATCTATAACATGGCCAATGGTTTCTACCAGGCTGCTTATGGTGAGTATGCTTACAGCTATGCACAGCTAGAAGACTTCATCAAGGATCCTTCTATCACACCTAACTCAGGTTTCGTTCTCAACTACTCTGACCCATCTCTCACTGGCACCTATCAGTGGGCCACTCCTTTCAAGGCTGGTATGTTTGGCTTCTACGGCCAAGACAAGTGGGATATCTCTACTCGCTTCCAGATGACATACGGCTTGCGTATCGACTTCCCTCTCTACTTCAACAAGCCAACCTATAACGATGCGTTCAACCAAACCGAAAACTGGTCTAAGGCACACAACGCTATCATCGGCCGCAGACCTGCTTCTATGGTAATGGCTTCACCTCGTATCGGTTTCCGTTGGAACCCAGATGAGGCTCGCAAGACCTTGATCCGTGGTGGTGTAGGTATCTTCTCAGGTCGTGCTCCTTTCGTATGGATCGAGAACGCATGGGCTAACACCGGTATGGAGATTAAGGGTATGAACATCCGTACAGATGCTCCCGACTTCGCTACTAATGGTGGCAAGACTGCTGAAGAGATGATCACAGAGCTCGGTGCTAAGGGTGGTGTGAAGCCAAACCTCGTAACCGTAGACCACAAGTTTACCTTCCCACAGACCTTCCGTGCCAATCTCGCTTGGCATCAGGATCTCCCTGGTGGCGTAAAGATGACCCTCGAGGCTCTCTACTCTCGCGCTCTGAACGCAGTATGGTTCGAAAACATCGCTTTGCAAGCCAATGGTAAGGTATATGCAGTGCCTGGCGTAGAATCATCAGCTACCACTTACTATAGCTCAAACCAAAGCGATTCATACATCGACGAGAACGGTAAGAAGCAGACCGTAACTGGTAACTCTATCATCAACCTCTCTAACATCAACCGCGGACACAGCTATAGCTTCAGCGCTAAGCTCGAAAAGAGCTTCAAGTTCGGTCTCGACTTGATGGCTAGCTACACCTTCGGCCACTCTTACAGCGTGAACGACGGAACCTCTTCAGTGGCTAACTCAAACTGGAAAAACTACTATTGCGTAGATCCTAACGAGAAAGCACTCTCTTACTCAATGTTCGACGTACCTCACCGCGTAATGGTTCAGGCTTCTTACGCTTCTAAGCGTTATGGCAACGGACGTTGGCAGACTCACGTAGGTCTGACCTACAATGGTAACAGCGGTAGCCGTTACAGCGTAGTAATGGCTGATAACGTTTCTGCTTCATTCAACGGCGACTATGCTAAGGGTAACACCTTGCTTTACATTCCTACCAAGGATGAGCTCGCTAAGATGAACTTCGTTGACACCAAGACTATGACTGCAGAGGAAGGCCGTCAAGCTTATGAGCAGTGGATCGAGAACGACTCATATGCTAAAAAGCACCGCGGACAGTATGCTAGCCGTAACTCGCACATGACTCCATGGGAGAATCGTGTTGACTTCCACCTCTCTCAGGACTTCTTCTACCTCAAGGATCGTGGCAGCAAGGTAAGTCTTGTGTTCGATATCATCAACGCAGGCAACCTTCTCAACCACAACTGGGGTAAGACCTACAGCAGCTTGTGGAGCTCATCTATCATCACTGTAAGCAAGGTAGCATACGATAAGACCACTAAGGTGGCCACTCCTTCTTACACATACACAGGTAACACTCCTGACGTGAGCGACGTATATAGCCGTTGGCACATGCAGCTTGGTTTGCGTGTAACCTTCTAAGCTTCTCTTAGATCACCCATCCTTGCTCCTCGCACCGCTACAACGCGGGGACAAGGAATCCTTTAAACATAATCAGAGCCATTGCTAATGGTGTGCAAAAGCACCAAAAGCAGTGGCTCTTTTATATGCTATCACAATGCGGCGTAGGCCCTATGAGAAGGAAAAATAAATTATTCTTGTCAGAAAAATAAATTGTTTTTCATCAGAAAATAATTTATTTCTCATTCTCAAACAAGCGGTTTGATATCCTCAAACAAGCTTGATAGCATGGTAAAAGAATAGGTTTCGATGCAGCATCTTCAACACTTTCGGTATCAAGCTAAATTCTCTTAAACGGTAGAAAGAATGGGCCACCCAGGGCTTTCTCTTTCCTTATGTTTCACTTTCACTTATTCGCGGTATATAGGAAAGTAAAGTGGGGGTGTGGGGGAACTTTTTCTTTTTGCAGGCAATCCTTCTTGTTTAAGAACGTTTTTGCTACCAGCAGATAACTAGAATTGGCACAAATAAGCTATATGAAGAATAGAAAACTAACAAAATATTCGTTTGCTATCCGTAAAATTACTATTTTTGTGGTATGAACAACGAGCGTGTCTTGCAGTTTAATGGGGAAGACATCAGTAAGGATGCTTTCCTCGAAAGGTTCAAGGAACGTCTAGCCACTGCCGACATCAATCAAGTGAAAGCCGACGTGACGCCGTTTGTCCGCAACCCGAAGGAACTTGACATTTAGTCGAACGATTACTTTTTGCAACTTGCAGGAATGTTGAAGTTTGAGGAGTAAGCAAATATATAATAGTGGCGGTGTAAATATATAATACGAATATGGAATATGATATAAAGGACAAAATGAGCAATATACAAGACAACGAGACATACCGCCGAGTTCATTTCGCAGTCATGGCGATAGAGAATGGCACGAAGAATCTGGGCATCAGCGGTAAAGACATGGACGACCGCTTGCAGAAACAGGGGTTGATACACAACCGCCTCTTCAAACGATATGAAGAGCTGCACACACAGAGTCTACAATGGGTGGCAGAAGATATCAGTGAAACACTATTAAATTGGGAGGCAAAGCAATGACAACATTATTTCACGGTTCCTATACAGAGGTATCATCTCCACTCGTCAAGTTGGGCAGAGCCAAGGTCGACTTTGGTCAAGGTTTCTATCTTACCATGCTGCGAACGTAAGCCGAAGCATGGGCAAAGACCATTTCTGAAAGAAGGAAGACAGGAACGCAAGCCGTAGTCTCTACATTCTCCCTAGATATGGAGGGAATCTAGACTGACAACTATCGCATTAAAACATTCGAGGCATATAACCTTGAATGGTTGGAGTATGTGATAGATGTCGCAAAGGTGGAACACTGCAGAACCAATACGATGTGGTGGAAGGCGGTGTGGCCAACGATAATGTCATCGACACGGTGGAGAACTACGAGAATGGTGTCATCACAGCCGAACAGGCATTGGGGCAATTGATGTACAAAGCTATCAACCATCAGCTTTGCATCCTCAACCAAACCATAATTGACAAATATCTGACGTTTGTTTCATCTACTATCATAAAGGAGGACTAACCGATATGAGAGACAATGTATTATGGCGCAAGCAGAGCCGCATCATCATGCTGCTGTCAGAGACTCTGCATATCAGTGCAGAGCGGGCACTTGACTTGTTTTATTCCACTCAGGTGTATCAGCAACTGATAAACCCGAAAACGGGGTTACAACTGATGAGCGACCAGTATATTCTGGAAGACCTCATCAGAGAACTGAGAGAATGACACCACAAGCCATGTTGTTCCTTGCCTTTGGATGACGCCAATAAATTTCATGTTGTATTGACATTGGTAGTCCGAATGGCTCGAAAGAGAAAGCTGGAGGTAAATGGGGCAACGCGTAGATGTAAAGGAGGCAATAAAGTGAAAGAATAACGAACGTAAGCGAGTCTTTGGCTTGCAAGAAAAGGAAATTGAGAACGATATGGAATTGGAAAACATCGACACCAGCGAGGATGTCCTTCTGCAGTTGGACGGCATACTCGACATTTTACTCAAAGACCATACCACGGGCGAAAATATCATTTGGGCTACCGATGACTACTCCGACCGCGGCGAGGCGTATGGGGCAAAGTGTCCTATCAGCACAGGGCTGATTACTGGCGAAAACGCCATGCTCATCCAACCACGCATCAAAAAGAAGCATGACACCCAGCGCCAACGATCACGCAACAAGGCAGAGGTGTTCACCCCAGCATGGGTTTGCAACAAGCAAAACAACCTCATCGACAATGCTTGGTTCGGGCAAAGCGGCGTATTCAACACCGAGAATGAGGACAATTCGTGGACGGCGACCATGCCGCTGCAGTTTCCTAAAGGAAAGACGCTTAACGACTACATCCGAGACGTGCGACTGGAACTGACCTGCGGCGAGGCGCCCTATCTCGTGAGCCGATACGATGCCACAACAGGTTTGCCGATACCTATAGGACAACGCATCGGTCTGCTCGACCGCAAACTCTGGGCCATTAACTGCCTTACGCCCGACGATAGCGAGGAACTCACGCCTAGGGTACGCAAGCAGTTGAAGCGTGAGTGGTGCCGAAAGGTGTACCGAGCCTACCAGAGCATCTATGGCTTTGAGTGGCAGGGCGACAACCTGCTTCTTGCCCGAGAGGCTCTCTTTGTATCGTTCGTGGAATATTATCAGGCTAAATGGAAGGTAAGGAAGATACCCGAGAAGGAGGCTTTGCACAAGGTGGCAGAAATCATCTCATGGAACCTCTGGCAGATGGACGGACTCTCTTATGGAATACCAGGATTCACACCCCGAGAAATGGACAGTGACCTTTTCTATCATCCCTTGCCGCAGGAACGCCTCTGCCGGGTGATGCACTGGAACTCGACAGAGCCTCTTCATGGCGAGGAAACGATATTCAAGGATTTGCTGAACCCACAAAAACATTGACCTATGGCGCAGAACTTAATTGTATCTACTTATGCATTCAACATCATCTATGTGTATTCCATAGACGATGCCAACCACCAAGGCATTTTGAAAGTGGGCAAGGCAACTCTCTATACTGAACCGAAGCCATTCGACCAACTGCCACCCAACTGCAACTTACTCATGGAAGCAGCCAAAGCGCGCATCGACCAGCAGACCACCACGGCAGGCATACCTTATCATATAGAATATGTGGAGCTGGCTCATATCATCAACGAGCATGGACTGGACGTTCACTTCGATGACACGGCGGTACATCAGGTGCTGCTCAACAGCGGTTACACCCGACACGTGTTCCCTGGGTTGAAGAGCGCACCGCAGGAGTGGTTCGACATCAGCGACGTTGACATCGTGAAACGAGCCATCGCCGCCGTCAAGGAGGGGTGCAACTGCATCGATGGTCCCGCTAACGAGAAGAAGGACATCGTCATCAAGTTTCGCGAGGAGCAGGAGGTTGCCATCCACCAGACTACGACATTCTTCGCCCACAAGGGGAAAATGCTATGGAACGCCAAGATGCGATTCGGCAAGACGCTCTGTGCCCTCAAAGTGGTGCGCCAGTGCGCTTTCCGCAAGACGCTCATCCTGACGCATCGCCCAGCGGTGAAAGGCGGATGGTTTGACGATTTCCATCTCATCAAGTTCGATGGCTACCAGTATGGTTCCAAGCCGAGCAACGGAAAGAACGGACAACCACAGGTAGGCGAGTCGTTTGATGTGCTCACCCATTCGGGTTCACCATTCATCTACTTTGCCTCCATGCAAGACTTGCGCGGATCGTGGGACAAGACTTCCGACAAACTCAAGAAGAACCGGGATATCTTCGCCACCCAGTGGGACTTGGTCATCATCGACGAGGCACACGAGGGCACCAAGACTCCCTTGGGGCAGACGGTTATCCATCATCTCGAAAAGCGATGCAAGCGATTCCTATACCTTTCGGGCACACCTTATAATATTCTCGACCAGTTCAAGACCGAGGAAATCTACACTTGGGACTACATACAAGAGCAAGAAGCCAAGGAGCAATGGCCTCTTCGCCATCCCGACGAGAAGAATCCCTACGAGGGACTGGCTCACCTCAACATACGCACCTATAACTTGGGCCGTGTGTTCGAAAACTACAACCATAGCGACGAGGACTACTTTGACTTCTCAGAATTCTTCCGCACGCTCACAGGCAATGAAGCTGCCGACGGCAGACCGCTTGCTGATGGCGAGGCGGTGGGCGACTTTGCTCACGCCAAGGATGTTCGTGCCTTCCTCGACCTGCTCTGCAAACCAAGCGAAGAGAGCTATTATCCTTTCAGTCGCGAGGAATACAAGGCTTACTTCGCCCACACCTTCTGGGTGCTGCCCAGTGTGAATGCAGCCAAGGCATTGAGCAGCATGCTACAAGCGCATCCGTTCTTCAGCCAGTTTCATGTGGTCAACGTGGCAGGTGAGGGCGACAAGATGGAGGCTGAGGCCGATGCCGACGATTCTGCAAAGACCGACAAACTGGAGAAGGACTGTGTGGCGAAGGTGAAAGCTGCTATCTCCAGCCACGAGCGTACCATCACCCTCTCGTGTGGACGAATGACCACAGGTGTGAGCATTGAACAGTGGACAGCCGTCTTTATGCTTGCCGGTGCTTACAACACGAGGGCGGCAGGCTACCTGCAGACCATCTTCCGTGCTCAAACTCCATTCAAGCGCACACCCGGTATCAAGACAGAGTGCTACGCTTTCGACTTCGCCCCTGACCGCACGCTGACGGTTATTGACGATTTCATCAGAAACACGCAGCCCAAGGGCGGCAGCGGAAAAGGCGGCAAGCAGCTCACCACGCAGAGCTTCCTGCGCTTCTGCTCGGTCATCGCCATCGACGGCGCACGCACCATCGACTATGATGCACGCAAGTTTATGACCCAGGTAAACCGTGCCTATGCCGAGCATATCGTGGGCAAGGGATTCCGTGACGACCGCCTCTACACGGGCATCAGTACCGTGGGAGAGACCGACCTTGGCTGGATTAAGGAAATTGCCAATGTACTCAAGGGCAAGGGCGGAAAGAGCAAGAGCAAGGACGACGGCAAGGTGAAAGTGACCGACGAGGGATTGACTGGTGAGAACGGAGGAAAGAGCACGACCACCTCGGATAATACGAATACAGGCAACCCACCGTCGGTGAAGAAAAAGAAAGCCAAACTCTCGCCCGACGAGCAGGCACGTGCCTTACTGAAGGACGTGCTCAACATCATATCCGTGCGTATGCCGATGATGATATACGGTGTGGTGAAGGAGGATGAGAACATCACGCTACAGGAGTTTATCGCTGATATCGACCCAGACTCTTGGGAGGAGTTCATGCCCAAAGGTTTCAGGAAAGACCATTTCAGACAGATAGGCAAGTTCTACAACAATGATGCCTTCATCGCTTCAGTTGCCGACATCCTTGATCGGGCCAAGGCCACCGATGGTCTGGGCGTAAAGGAGCGTGTGGAGGCGGTGGCTGAGCTTATCTCCACCTTCCACTATCCCGACAAGGAGACGGTGCTCACACCTTGGCGAGTGGTGAATATGCACATGACTACCACCTTGGGCGGTTATGATTTCTATGACGAGCAACACAAAGCACCCATTGCTGAGCCTCGCCTTGTGAGGCAGGAGGGCGTCACCGACAAGGTTTTTGCCCCAGCAGACACTCGCATCCTCGAAATCAACTCCAAGTCGGGCGTCTATCCTTTGTGGCTCGCCTACACACTCTTCCGCCTGCAAGGTGAGGGCAATATGTTCGGCGCGCCACAGACGGCAGAGGAGGAAAAGGCACTTTGGCGGCAGGTGGTGGAGCGCAACATCTTCATCGTCTGCAAAACCAAGATGGCAGAGAAGATTACGCGGCGTGTGCTTGCGGGCTACGATGACACCATCCGTCCTAACACCACTTGCATCAAAGGTCTCGTGGAGACACTCCGTCAGAGCAAGGACTACTCTCCGCTCGTGGCTAAAATCACCAATCCCAAAACTTACGGCAACAACAATATGAAAGATAAGAAACTCAAGTTCAACGCAGTGGTGGGAAATCCGCCGTATCAGATAGTAAACAAGGGCGACGGCAATGGGGCAGACCCTATCTACCACTTATTCCTTGACTTTGCGCAAGAAGTCTGCTCCAATGGAACGCTGATACACCCAGCCCGCTTCCTTTTCAATGCTGGTAAGACTCCCAAGGACTGGAACCAACGATTCCTCAACAATCCTCATGTCAAGGTAGCAGACTACTGGGCAAGCAGCATGGAGGTGTTCCCTACGGTAGACGTGAAAGGAGGCATTGCTGTAACCTATTGGGACAATGACAAAGACTTCGGGGCTATCGGTTTCTTCTCGGTCTTTGAGGAGTTGCGTACCATCCTACATAAGGTGCAAGATTTCAATGAAACGTCGTTCTCCACGCTTGTTGCTCCACGAGAGCTATACAGCCTTACCGAGGAACTCTACAAGGAGCATCCCGAAATGGAAGGACGGCAGAGCAAGGGGCACAAATACAGTCTTGGTGCCAACATTTTCGACGTATTCCCCGAACTGTTCACAGATGATGCTGCCGATGCAGCAACCAAGGGCAAGGCAAAGATTTATGGCAGGTATGAAAACCAACGATGCTATAAGTGGATTAAGGATACATACATCACACATCCCGACAATTACGATAAGTATAAGGTGATGATACCCAAGTCTAACGGCTCTGGTGCTATTGGCGAAGTACTATCAACGCCGATTGTCGGCGAGCCGATTGTCGGCTACACCGACACCTTCCTTGGCGTGGGGTGCTTTGATACGCAAACAGAGGCAGAGGCTTGCATGAAATACATCAAGACAAAGTTTGCCCGAACGATGCTCGGCACGTTAAAGGTTACGCAAGATAATCCAAGTAACACTTGGGCGAACGTCCCCCTTCAGAACTTCACCCCGAGCAGCGACATCGACTGGAGCGCAAGCATTTCCGACATCGACCGTCTGCTCTACGCCAAGTACGGACTTAGTGAAGACGAGGTGGCTTTTATCGAAAGGATGATCAAGCCCATGGAATAAGAATAAGTCCCAATGGAATGGAGCTGTACTATCGGCAAACGGAAACCATGACGTTTCAAATAAAACATTGGCATTCTTGAAAAACCGAAGGTAACTAAATGGGCTGAATTCAAGCAAGGAATCTAGCCCTATCTTTTTCATGCACAAAAAGTTTTAGCTGACAGCAATAATAAAGTTTCTATATATTCTGCAATATAATCAGATAGCAGTGCAAGCGCCACAAAAGAAAAACCGCAGATACAAATCAATGCTGATTCATATCTGCGGTTAGGTTGTTGTTAGGCAGCTATCTCCACTGAAGAGAGTGCCACGTAACGAATTACTTTCTCAGTCCAAGAGCCTTCACAATAGCACGATAGCGCTCTACGTCGAGGTCATAGAGGTAGTTGAGCAAAGCACGACGCTTACCTACAAGCTGGGTGATAGAACGAGTGGTAACGAAGTCCTTGCGGTTCTTCTTTACGTGCTCGGTGAGATGCTTGATACGATAAGTGAAAAGCGCGATCTGGCTTTCTGCAGAACCGGTGTCAGTAGCTTTCTGCTGACGACCATACTGTGCGAAGATTTCTTCTTTCTTCTCTTTGTTAAGATACATTGTATGAAACTGATTAATAATTGATTGCATCATTACATCCTTCTGACGCAACTGGCCTTAATCACAACCATAGCGACATCGAATGCATCGGACTTTCCGAAAATGCGGTGCAAAGGTAACCAATTAAATCCGAATACTGAAACGTTTCTAAAGAAATCTTCGTACCTTTGCACATAGAAACGAAAATAGCTATTTCAATATTAAGATGCAAGACATTCGTAACATCGCAGTAATTGCGCACGTTGACCATGGTAAAACCACACTGGTCGACAAGATGATGCTCGCTGGAAAGCTCTTCCGTGACGGACAGGACAACAGCGGCGAAGTGCTCGACTCTAACGACCTGGAGCGAGAACGAGGGATAACAATTCTTAGCAAAAACGTAAGTATCAACTGGAAGGGCATCAAGATCAATATCCTTGACACCCCAGGGCACAGCGACTTCGGTGGCGAGGTAGAGCGTGTGCTCAATATGGCGGACGGATGTCTGCTCCTCGTAGATGCCTTCGAAGGTCCTATGCCACAAACACGATTCGTGCTTCAGAAAGCATTGCAGCTGGGTCTGAAACCTATCGTGGTGGTAAACAAGGTGGATAAACCCAACTGCCGCCCTGAAGAGGTGTACGAAATGGTATTCGACTTGATGTGCGATCTCAACGCCACTGAGGAACAGCTCGACTTCCCCGTGGTATATGGATCTGCCAAGAACGGATGGATGGGTCCAGACTGGAGCACGCCTACCGATAACATCGACTATGTGCTGGATGAGATTATCGAGAAGATTCCTGCTCCAAAGAGCATCGAAGGTACACCACAGATGCTGATCACGTCACTCGACTACTCGAGCTACACGGGTCGTATCGCCGTGGGTCGCGTACATCGCGGTACGCTGAAGGATGGCATGAACATCACCATCTGTCACCGCGACGGCTCTATGGAGAAGACAAAGATTAAGGAGCTACATACCTTTGAGGGTATGGGACACAAGAAGACCGACGAGGTGAAGTCGGGTGATATCTGCGCCGTGATTGGCTTGGAGAACTTTGAGATCGGTGATACCATTGCCGACTGGGAGAATCCAGAGCCATTACCTCCTATCGCCGTGGACGAACCTACGATGAGTATGCTCTTCACCATCAACGACTCACCTTTCTTTGGTAAAGAAGGTAAGTTCTGCACATCACGTCATATCAGCGATCGTCTGAACAAAGAGCTTGAGAAGAACCTCGCCTTGAGAGTGAGATTGGTAGAAGGCTGCATGGACAAGTGGATCGTTTCGGGCCGTGGCGTGTTGCACCTTTCTGTGCTTATCGAGACCATGCGTCGCGAGGGCTACGAGCTTCAGGTGGGTCAGCCACAGGTAATCTACAAGGAGATAGATGGCGTCAAGTGCGAACCTATCGAGGAGTTGACCATCAACGTGCCTAACGATTTCTCTTCAAAGATGATTGATATGGTAACGCGCCGTAAGGGTGAGTTGCTCGGTATGGATACTGAAGGTGACCGTGTGAACATCACATTCGACATTCCTGCACGTGGTATCATCGGCCTCCGTACCAATGTTCTCACTGCCAGTCAGGGTGAAGCTATCATGGCTAGCCGCTTCAAGGAGTATCAACCATTCAAGGGCGAGATTACGCGTCGTACCAATGGTTCGATGATCGCTCTAGAGAATGGTACTGCATACGCATATGCAATAGACAAACTGCAGGATCGCGGTAAGTTCTTCATCGACCCAGGTGAGGACGTCTACGGCGGCGAAGTGGTAGGTGAGCACGTTCATGACAATGACCTGGTGATCAACGTGACCAAGGCTAAGCAGCTCACTAACGTCCGTGCAAGTGGCTCAGATGAGAAAGCACGCGTGATTCCGAAGGTAGAGATGAGCTTGGAAGAGTGCTTAGAGTATATCAAGGGTGACGAATACGTAGAAGTGACGCCTAAGAGCATTCGTATGAGAAAGATTATCCTTGACCACCTAGAGCGCAAGAGAGCTAACAAGGAATAAAGCGTCTGAAAAGGCTTCTGCCTAGAAGCTAACGCCTAGAAATAACAAACCGCAGATTGACGATAAAGGAATCGGTCAATCTGCGGTTTTCTTTTTATTATATGTTTTACACCTTCTTTATATAGGTATATGATGTGAACACAATTAGAGGTTCACGCCAAGCTCACGTAGCGGTATCATCACAAAGTCGCGTTGGAGCATGTTTGGATGCGGAATCTTTAGTTCTGGGCTGTCTAGATGGATATCGTCATAGAGCAGAATGTCTATATCGATAATACGATCGGCATATTGGCTGTTGACGCTCTTGTGCGTTCGACCCATGCGTCGTTCGATGTCTTGTGTAAGAGAGAGAACGTCATGCGGTGAAAGCGTGGTAGAAACCTCTACGCAAGCGTTCATAAACGTATGCTCCGACTGGAACCCCCATGGTTCAGTTTCGATGAAAGAAGATTGCTTAACGACGGGACCGATAAGGTCAGAGATCCACTGGATAGCTGTAAGCAACGCTTGACGACGATCGCCAAGATTAGAGCCAAGAGATAGATATAAGGTGTGCATAAAGAAAACACCTTCCCTACCCCATTGGTAAAGAAGGTGCAACTATCTGATTAATCGTTCAAGATAAGCAGGGAATCGCCATAGCAACCAAACTGGTAGCCATGCTCCACAGCCATTTTATAAGCTTCCATAACAAAGTCGTAACCACCAAAGGCGGCGGTGCTCATCAAGAGCGTTGACTCAGGATGATAGAAGTTGGCTACCATCGAGTCGGCAAAGCCAAAGTCGTAGGGAGGGAAGATAAACTTATTGGTCCATCCGTCATACTCCTTGAGCATGCCATCCGTACCCACAGCGGTTTCAGTTGCCTTAACCACGCTTGTGCCAATGGCGCACACATGGTGACCAGCGCGCTTGGTGTCATTAACTATCTGACATGCCTCAGCGTTGATATGCATCTCCTCTGAGTCCATCTTGTGCTTGGTGAGGTCTTCCACCTCGATATGATTGAAGTTGCCTAGGCTACAATGAAGCGTTACGAAAGCCGACTGAATGCCGACAATCTCCATCATCTTCATCATTTCACGTGAGAAGTGTAAGCCTGTAGCAGGGGCGGTAACTGCGCCTTCGTTCTTAGCAAAGACGCACTGGAAGTACTCAAGGTCTTCCTCGCTGGCGTGAGCAAAGTCGTCACCATCCTTCTTGGGACGATTGTCAATGACATAACGAGGCAATGGCGCTTCGCCGATAGCGAAGAGATCAGCACGAAACTCCTCGTGAGGGCAATCGTAAAGGAAGCGCAAGGTGCGGCCGCGAGAGGTGGTATTGTCAATCACTTCTGCTACCATCGTACCAGCCTCATCAAAGAAAAGCTTGTTGCCGATACGTATCTTGCGAGCAGGTTCTACCAAGACATCCCACAAGCGCATCTCTTGATTGAGCTCGCGAAGCAAGAACACCTCAATCTTGGCGTCGGTCTTCTCCTTCGTTCCATATAGGCGCGCTGGGAAAACCTTGGTATCATTGAACACAAAGGTATCGCCTTCATCAAAGTATTTGACCAAATCACGAAACTGGATATAGTCGCCTTCTATCGGATTACCATTCTCATCGGTGTGGAAAAGGTCTATCTTCTGTGACCGTTTGTGCAAAACCATCAGTCGGCTTTCATCGCGACGGGTCACCTTAAAGACAGATTCGGTACCATCTGGACGCTGGATGCGGTGCTCAGAGGTATGTGGATAAAGGGCTACTTGTTCAGCTGGCAAATTGAATTTGAACTGTGATAACTTCATATTTTAAAGCTTTCCTTTTTATATAAGATTATGAATGTTCTATTGTTTGGCTCTCAAGCCATTGTTCTATTTGATCGTAAGAGATGCAATCTTCTACCTTCACATCTCCTACACGGGTGCGACGCAACGCCACAAGGTAAGCGCCGCTATCCAAAGCACGACCTAGGTCACGCGCCAAAGCACGGATATAGGTTCCCTTACCGCAGACCACGCGGAGGGTGAGCTGCATCTTCTCAGCGTCAAAGGAGAGAATCTCTATCTCGTCTATGCGTACATGTTTGGGTTGAAGGACCACATCTTCACCATTGCGGCGGTAGTTGAAGGCACGTTCGCCATTGACCTTGACGGCGCTATAAGTAGGTGGCACCTGGTCTATGTCGCCCACAAAAGCCTTCAAAGCCTCACGGATGAGGTCCAAGGTGATATGTTCCGTAGAGAACTGGGCGTTCTCAGGATGCTCACAGTCGTAGCTTGGCGTGGTAGCACCCAGCTTCATAGTGGCTACATACTCCTTGGTATGACGCTGAAGGGTTTCGATCTGCTTGGTCATCTTGCCCGTTGCAAGAATCAAGACGCCCGTAGCAAGGGGGTCAAGGGTGCCCGCATGTCCCATCTTCACCTTGTGATTGGCGGCTTGGCTACATAGATATCTGACATGTGCCAAGGCCTTAAAGCTGGTAATACCATAAGGTTTATCGATAGGGATGAGTTCGCCCGTCCTAAAATTCATGCGCTAAAGGGTTGATGGATTTATAATACGTAGGGGAGAATGATGGTCAGCAGACCAGCGATGGCACAATAGATGCCGAAATAGATGAGTTTGCCTTTCTTGACAATGTTAATCATCCACTTGCAAGCCAAGCATCCGGATACAAATGCGGCAACAAATCCTATCACCATCGGAAGGGTTTCGATACCGCCCAAGGGTTCTTTTCCGCTGAGTCCTTTAAGCAGGTCAAGCAAGGCTTCACCAAGGATTGGGGGGATCACCATGAGGAAAGAGAACTGCGCCATCTGCTCTTTCTTGTTGCCAAGAAGCAGACCGGTAGCGATGGTGGTGCCGGAGCGTGATAGTCCTGGAAGCACGGCCAACGCCTGCCCCACACCAATCAAGAAAGCATGCCAAAGCGAAATGTTCTCACGTTGACGGGGTTTGGCATAGTAAGAGAACGTAAGCAAGAGGGCGGTCACAAGGAGCATGATGCCCACGATGAGCAATCCTGAACCAAAGACTTCCTCTACCTTATCCTTAAAGAACACACCAACGATGCCGACAGGAATCATGGAAACGATGATATTGAGGGCGTACTTGGTCTCTGCGTTCATCTCAAACTTGAACAAACCTTTGAAAATCCAGTCAATCTCCTTCCAAAGGATCACCAAGGTGCTAAGCACTGTGGCAACGTGAACCATGATAGTAAAGGTCAAGTTGTCGGCACCGTTGATGCCAAAGAGATGAGAACCGATGGCCAAATGGCCACTACTGCTAACGGGAAGATACTCTGTGAATCCTTGAATGAGTCCTAAGACCAATGCTTCAAACCAATTCATTTCTGCCTATTGTTGCTTTATAATATATATATGGTGAACGAATAAGGGGTGAATTAGTCCTCGTTGTTCTTGGGCTTATAGAGCACTGCGCCAATGATAGAGAGGTAACCTACAAGCGTTATCACGGGTGCGATCTTGATGCGCATATCGCTTAGCACTGCAGGATCGAAATGATGTTCATCCGAATTGCCACCACTCATCAAGAAGAAACCAATGATTACAATGGCAACACCTACTGCAAGAAGAATCATATTCATCTTGCCAAAAGCAAAATTCCTTTTATTCATGATTGTATGATTTGTATTTCGCGGATGGTTCTGAGGGGTTTCAGAACATAAATTAAATCTTATACAGGTCGCCTGCCTTCATTCTTAAGAACTTGTTCACGGACAACCAAGCACAGAACGTGGTGATGATCACACCCACGGCAAGCACGATCAATGCGGTGAAGGTCATCACGCTAGCATCGATAATGGTTGTCATCTCTGGCTCATAATTGTACAAGGCAAACATACCTATGCCGAGAACGGCGAGCGCAATGATGGCGGAGAGGAGTCCTTCACCTACGGCTTGACGGATAAACGGCATACGAATGAAATTCCACGAAGCTCCAACGAGTTTCATGGTATGGATAGAAAAGCGACGTGCATAGACGCTTAGTCGGATAGTATTGTTGATAAGGGAGAATGAAACGACCGTAAGCAGCGCCGCAATGATAAGCAGCACGAGGGAGATACGGTTGAGGGTTCGGTTGACGCTATTGATGAGGTCCTGTCGGTATGAGACATCGCTGACGCCTTTATACTCTTTCAGTTGCTTTGATATCCACTGGATGGAGTCGTTGTTAGCATATTGCGCCTTGAGCTGAATCTCTATCTCGGCGGTGAAAGGGTTTTCTCCAGCAAACTCGGCTGGGTTAGCGCCTAGCTCTTTGGTGCCTTCTTTGAGCGCCTCGTCTTTGCTGATATACTTGATATGATTGATATAAGACAGGCCGTCGACACGCTTTGCCAACGCGATAGATTCGCCATCACTGAGGTCAGGCTGCAGAATCATCGTAAGCGTAAGGTTCTCTTTCACATAATTGGAGAGGTTTCGACCCGTGAAAACCGTCAAAACCACAATACCAATAAGCACCAGCACCATAGCCGTACTGATACATAGGGTAACCACCTGCAGGCTATGGCGACTGCGGGTCTTATTGCGTTTCTTTACCATTCGTATATAATCTAAAATCAGAAAGCTTTCTGACGCGATGCGTCAAGTTTGATGCAAAGGTAAACTAAAATTGCTTTATCACAAAGTTTTTAAACCTAAAATTTCATAATCCAATGTATGTATAAGTCTAGCGAAAGGTTTTTTGGAAATTGAGAAACAATTGACTAATTTTGCATCTGAATATTATTGAATAATGAGTACATCGATTTATCCTTCCCCTATTTATGGCCCGATTCACAGCCGACGCTTGGGCATCTCGTTAGGAATCAACATTATGCCTGCCGACGGAAAGATTTGCAGCTTTGATTGCATCTATTGCGAATGCGGATATAATGCCCAGCGGCGCACACACTCACGTTACCCATCAGTTGAAGTGGTGACGGAGGCGCTGGAAAACAAACTAATCGATCTACATCAAGAGGGTGTTCATCCAGATGTATTGACGTTTGCAGGCAATGGCGAGCCCACGGGCAATCCGCATTTTGCAGCAATCATCGATGCCACCATACGCTTACGAGACACCTATTGTCCCTCAGCAAAGATATCTGTACTGAGCAACTCGACGTTCATCGACCGCCCTGCAGTGCGTGAAGCGTTGATGAAAGTGGACAACAACATCTTAAAACTAGACACTGCCGACGCTACCTTTATTAATCTGTTGGATCGTCCACAACAACCGTCGTACGACGTCCGTAAGATTATAGAACAACTAAAGGCTTTCAAGGGGCATTGCATCATTCAGACCATCTTCCTTAAAGGCACAACGGATGAGGGGGTAAGCATTGATAACACCACCGACCATTATGTCACGCCATGGCTTGAAGCCGTACGTGAGATTGCTCCGCAAGCGGTGATGATCTACACCATCGATCGCGAAACGCCGTGCCATTCGCTGCTCAAAGCAACGCACGAAGAACTAGATAGCATTCGCGATCGGGTGGAAGCGTTGGGAATCAGTTGCACCGCAGCTTACTGATGAGACAGCAAGAATAGAGACATCGAAAAAGGGAAAGCTAAGTCGGAACGTCCAACTGCTTTCCCTTTATCTTAGTTTAAAAGGTATGAACTAAATCTTAGCTATGATTCCTTCTTTCGTTTCCCGTATGAAGGTTACGATGTTCTGAATCTCTTGAGAGTCAGGAACCTGGTCTACGATTTGGTTACAAGCATCAAACACTGAGGTCTGACCATGGAACAACAAGCGATAAGCATTGGCAATGTGCTTGATCACCTTCTCTTCGAAACCATTCTTACGGCACATGGTCATATTGACACCGCCATATCCTACAGGCGTTCCACCTGCAATGATGTAAGGAGGAATATCCTTAGAGAAGGTGGTTCCGGCTTGCACCATTGCCAAATCGCCTACGCGGGTACGGGCATTCTCAATCACTGAGGATGAGAAGATGACGCCGTTGCCGATCAAGCAATCACCTGCAATCTTGGTACCGTAGCCGAACACGCACGAATCGCCAACCTTTGTGTCATGCGAGATGTGCGCGCCTTCCATCAGGAAGTTGTGCGAACCGATAACAGTCTGACCGCCCTTATGTGTGGCACGATTGATTACCACATTCTCGCGAATCACGTTTTGATCACCGATTACTACTTCTGTGGCAGCACCCTTGAAGTTGAAATCTTGTGGTAACGCCGAGATCACCGAACCTTGGTGAACCTTGTTACCATTGCCCATGCGTGTACCGTTGAGTATTGACACGAAGGGGAAGATGATACAGTTGTCCCCTATCACGACATCGTCTTCGATATAAACGAAGGGAAATATCTTACAGCCGTCACCAATCTTGGCTTTTGGTGAAACAACGGCTTGTGGACTGATATTGCTACTCATAATAATTTGTTTCTAAATTCAATTCTACTTGCTACCGCCACCTAAAGCATAGTAAAGGTTAACGATAGATTGCAGTTTGGTGAACTGATCTTGCACCTGGTTGATCTCAGCATTGAGAAGGTTCTGTTGTGCCGTGATCACCTCAAGATAGGTGCTTGAGCTCTGCTTGTAAAGCAACTCAGTATCTTCCACGTTCTGCTTGAGCACTTCGATGCGGTGCTGTTCTAGCTCAGCCGACTCTTTGGCAGCATTGTATGAAACCAGTGCGTTGCTTACCTCAGAACCTGCAGAGAGGATTGAGTTCTGCCAGGTGTTGTAAGCTTGCTTATACTGATCCTCAGCTACACGGAGCGCCGCTTTCAACTGACCTTTCATGAAGATTGGTTGTGTAAGCGAACCTACAGCAGAGAGGAGGAGCTTAGCTGGATTGACCAAACCGCTGCCGTTAGACCATCCACCGGTACCGGTGATTGACAGAGAGGGATAGAACGAACCTCTAGCCTTCTGCACATCGTAGAAGCATGAAGCCAGCGCCATCTCGTAAGCGTGAACGTCTGCGCGATTGCTTAGCAGCTCCACGCCTACACCACCGGCGAAGTTCTCGGGCAACGATTGCCCATCGAGTTTGCCGCGAGCTATCGAATGGGCGGGTTCGCCAAGCAAAAGGCTCAACGAGTTCTCACTTTCACGAATCTGTTGCTTCAATGACACGGCCTGAGTCTTGACGCTATAGTAAGCAGCCTCTGCGCTCTGAACACTCGTTGAGCGTGAACGGCCATACTGCATCTGTAGTTTCATCATGTCCCATGTATCCTTGGTGAGGGTTTCCATGTCATTAACGATCTCCACCTGACGGTCAAGCATGCACAAGGTGTAGTAGAGATTGGCTACGTTACAGATCAGACGGGTCTGCACGGCCACCTTATAGTCTTGCGTCTGAAGCAAACTATACATGGCTGACTTCTTCGAATTGCGAAGCTTTCCGAAGAGATCCACATCCCAACTAGCCACGACAGGAAGGGTGTAGCTCTTCGTTGCCTCTACATGAGAACCGAAATGGGAGATGGTTCCTTGTGGTGACACTACCACTGAAGGCAAGAATGCCAACTTAGCGGTGTTGAGTTGTGCTTCAGCCATATCCACATTGAGTACGGCGTTAGCCAAATCGGGATTGTTGGTAAGTGCCTTATCTATCAGCGTTTGCAACTGTGGATCGGTGAAGACACTCTTCCATGGTAGCTGACCGAAGTCGTTTGAGCCTTCGAGGGTAGCTTGGTCGTTTACCGGATCACGCACGATGCCAGTCTGTTTCACATCTGGACGCTCATAATCACCATAAAGACTCTTGCAACCTGTCAGCGATAACGACATCAAGCAGAGCATTCCGAAGCATACCTTTCCGATACTGCGGGAGCTTACCACCTTATTTATATTAGTTGTTTTCATCTTTTGAATCATATATTATTCTGATTATTGTAGGTCTAAAGCTTCTTCTCCAGTCATCGGCCAATAGTTGGATGAATGACCGAAGAAGAGTTGTTAGCTATTACATTGGGCGATTCTCGAGTTCGTAATCATCACCAAGACCTTGCGCATACTGTTCTAGCTCACGCTCAGCATCCTCGTTTCCTGCATCATGGAAGTCGAGAGGTGATATGCGTTCTTGCAGATACTGGAAGAAAGCGAACAACGCTGGCACAATAAACAACTGGCAAATGGTACCAATCAACATACCTCCAACAGCTGATGCACCAAGAGTTTGGTTACCGTTACGACCTACACCTGATGCGAACATCAATGGCAGCAGACCGATAATCATGGCCAAAGAGGTCATCAAGATAGGACGAAGACGTGCTCCAGCACCCAAAATGGCAGCATACTTGATAGCCATACCAGTCTGACGACGTTCCAAAGCAAACTGCACAATAAGGATGGCGTTCTTAGCAAGAAGACCGATCAACATAATCAGAGAGATCTGCATGTAGATGTCGTTAGAATGTCCGAAGAGCTGAGTGAACAGGAATGCACCTGCCAAACCGAACGGAATGGACAACAACACTGAGAATGGCAATAGGTAACTCTCGTACTGCGCTGATAGAATCAAGTAGACGAAGACAAGACAAAGAGCGAAGATCAAACCAGTAGAGTTGCTCGACTCCTGCTCTGAACGAGTCAGACCAGAGAAGTCATAAGTGTAACCCTGAGGCAAGGTCTGCTGTGCCACTTCCTCTACAGCCTGGATAGCCTGACCAGAAGAATAGCCATCAGCTGGCGTAGCGTTGACGTTGATAGAGGTGAAGAGGTTGAAACGGTTGATGTTAGATGGTCCGTAAACACGTCTAAGGGTTACAAACTCACCCACAGGAGACATTCCGTTGCTGGTCTTCACATAGATATCGTTAAGCGATGACTCTGTCATACGTGTTGCAATGTCACCTTGGATCATCACACGGAACAACTTACCATACGCATTGAAGTTACTAGAGTAAAGTCCACCATAGTATCCTTGTAGCACACTGAGCACTGCAGATGGTGAAGTACCGGCTTGCTTGGTCTTTGCTACGTCCACATCCACCATGTACTGAGGATAACTTGGGTTGTAAGACGTCATTGCGTTAGAGATCTCGGGGCGCTCATTGAGGGCTTTGAGGTAATCTTGTGTCACCTGGAAGAACTTGTTCAAGTCGCCACCGGTCTTATCCTGCATAGAGAAAGTCAAACCATTGGTAGCCGAGAAACCTGAAATCATAGGAGGACCGAAGGCCAAGATCTGTGCGCCCTTGATGGTAGAGGTCTGCTTGTAAATCATACCAAGGATAGAGTTTTGCTCAGCTGGGTTGATAAACAAGCCTGCGATGCCTGCTCCTGTGAAACAACTCTTGATGCGATCGAACAATCCGTAGTCGCGTTCAGAGAACGATTTCAGCTTCACAATGAACGTTGCTTGGTCTGATCCCTGTCCTGCGATAAAGTTGTAACCCGCGATCATCTCGCGACGTTGTATGTATGGGTTGCTTGCCAGCATCTTATCGATTTGGTTAGCCACCTTCATGGTCTGCTGCTGACCTGTTGCAGGAGGCATGGACATGGTCACGAAGATTGTACCAGTGTCCTCATCAGGTACCAAACCTGTCTTGGTTGTACCCATAAGCACTACCAATGCTACAACGCCAACAACCACTGAAGCGACAGAAATTACTGCGTTGTTGATTACGCGCTCTACACCTTTCTTATATTTATTAGTGATCTTCTCAAACGAATGGTTGAATCCTTCATGGAAGCGAGACACGAATGAGGTCTTGCCACCGTTTTCTTTCAGCTCGTCATCCTTTGGTTTGAGGAGGATAGCACACATTGCAGGTGACAGAGTCAACGCGTTCAAAGCCGAAATCAAGATTGAAATAGCCATCGTCACACCAAACTCGCGGTAGAATGTACCACTTGTACCACCAATGAAAGATACCGGAACGAACACGGCTGACATCACAAGGGTGATTGAGATGATAGCACCAGAGATCTCGTTCATGGCATCTATTGATGCGGTGAGCGCACTCTTGTATCCCATATCCAGCTTTGCGTGCACAGCCTCAACCACCACAATGGCATCGTCGACCACAATAGCGATGGCCAAGAGCAATGCCGAGAGCGTGAGCAAGTTGATGGAGAAGCCAAACACCCATAGGAAGAAGAACGTACCAATCAATGCCACTGGCACGGCAATCATAGGGATAAGGGTGGAACGGAAGTCTTGCAAGAAGACGTAAACCACGAAGAACACCAGCACAAGAGTGATGAAGAGCGTCTTCACAACCTCTTCGATAGAAGCAAAGAGGAACTCGGTTACGTCTTGCTCAATGGTATATTCCAGTCCTGGAGGGAAGTTCTTAGCCTGCTTGTCGAGCTCAGCCTTCACGTCAGTAGCAATCTGGGTAGCGTTAGAACCAGCAATCTGCTGTACCATACCCATCACGGCAGGTTGTCCGTTGTTATACAAGTTCACGTTATACTGGAGCACACCGAGCTCAATACGAGCCACATCCTTCAGGTGAAGGGTTTGTCCATTGGTATTGCTTGAGATGATAATGTTCTCATACTCGGTAGGAGTTTGGAGACGTCCCTTATAGCGCAACACGTACTCGTAGGCCACATCGCTCTGCTCACCGAGCTTACCAGGAGCAGCTTCGATATTCTGCTCAGCCAAAGCGGTAGAGATATCAGATGGCACCAAGCCATATTGCTTCATCTTGTCGGGCTTAAGCCAGATACGCATAGAATAGTTTGCGGTAGACGGACTTTGCACATCACCCACACCATTGATACGTTTCAGCGCTGGAACGACGTTGATGTTGTTATAGTTGGTAACAAAATCGGAGCTGTATCGGCCATCCTCAGAGGTGAGCGAATACATGATCACGTTAGACGACTGACGCTTTGACACGGTCACGCCCACCTTTGTAACCTCGGCAGGCAACAGTGCTTGTGCCTGAGACACACGGTTTTGGACGTTGACGGCAGCCATATCAGGGTCAGAACCTTGCTTAAAGTAGACCGTAATAGAAGCCGATCCATCGTTGGTAGCCGAAGAAGTCATGTAAGTCATGTTCTCCACACCATTGATACTTTCCTCCAATGGGGTTACCACAGAGTTAAGCACCGTCTGGGCATCAGCTCCCGTATAGGTCGTCATCACCATGATGGTTGGTGGTGCGATATTCGGATACTGCTCAATCGGCAGTGATACCAATCCGATCGCACCTAGAAGCACGAAGAAGATAGATATCACGGTAGAGAGTACCGGGCGTTTGATAAAATTAGTAAATGTCATATTGCTGTATCTTTAATACTTTATGCTGACTTATTTTTTATCTTCCTTTCCTGTCATAGCGTCAAGGAAGCCACCAGCTGAACCTTGTTTCTCACCGAGTTTTTCCGATTTAGCCACTGCAGCGTCATACTCAGCTTCAGTCAGCGCCTTGATTTCCTGACCATCGGTAAGTGATGTCAAGCCCTTAGTAACAATCTTTTCGCCCATCTTCAAACCACTGGTAACGATGTAATTAGTACCATCGTTCTGTGGATCAACGGTGATTTCGGAATAGTGTACCTTGTTGCTGGCATCCACTTTGTAGACGAAGATCTTGTTCTGAACCTGTGAAGTGGCCGACTGTGGTACAAGGATGGCGTTGTTATTGTTCTTTGCAATGACGATGCTACCTGAGCCACCGCTCTTGAGAAGGTGCTCTGGGTTAGAGAAGCGAGCAATGACTGACACGGTACCGGTGGTAGGATCGATGATTCCGCTGGTCTTTACCACAGCTCCTTCGTGGTTGTACACAGTTCCATCAGCCAACTGCAAGCTTACTGAAGGGAAGGCATTGATAGCGTTAGCCAATCCGTTGTTGGTACGAGTGAGCTTCAGAATATCGGTTTCGGTCATTGAGAAGTAGACCTCAATGGTCGAAGTGTTGCTCACGGTAGTCACAGGCTGAGCCGAAGAAGCGCTAACCAGTGCGCCTTCCTTGTAAGGCAAAGAGCCTATTACACCCGTTGCGGGACTTTTAACATAACAGAACGAGAGGTTTTCCTTCGCAGTAGCAAGGGAAGCCTCTTGTTGTTTTACAGCAGCTTCAGCTTGTTTTACGGCAGCTTCAGCAGAAGCAACAGAGCTCTGTGCTTGGCGAACAGCAGCCATTGCAGTCTGATATGAGTTCTTAGCTGTTTCCAGTTCGTATGAACCTATCACCTTATTATTATATAGGTTTTCGCTATTGGTATAGGTCAAACGTGCGGTTGCAGCCTGAGCGTTAGCCGAGTTGAGAGCGGCTTGAGCCTGCACCACACCAGCCTTGGCTTGATTCACTGAACTATTTGCTGCGTTCACGCCAGCTTGTGCTTGACGTACAGCAGCTTGATAGGTTTCGTTGTCGATGACAAACAATACTTGTCCTGCGCTTACCGTCTGTCCTTCATGAACGTTCAACTTGGTGATAAATCCAGACACCTTGGGTCGAACCTCTACATCCTGAATACCTTTGATTGTAGCAGGATAGGTTGTCTTCAATTGGGCATTGGCTGCACCAATTGTCATTACAGGATACTCATTTGACGTTGGGAGTCCGTTCGAACCACCACCGCAACTGGTGAGCACTGCCACTGCCATAGCAGCTAACAGTAAAATCTTGTTTTTCTTCATACCTAATATAAAAATTTTAATTTGAGTCAGACTTTCTTTCGGATCTGAGTTGTTTATATATAAAACCTAAATAAATCTTTATTAATCAGCTGTTTAACCGAAAACTCTGCGCGTCGTCAGAGTTTTTTCAAGTGCAAAGTTAGCCATTTGATATCTAACAAATAAATATATAGCTGAAACTTTAACAATAATTATTAAGAATAAAAAAACGCGTTAAAAGCCCGTTGTTACCCTATAAGATAGAAAGGAATATCCTCGCTATAAAATATTGCATTTTAACAAACGTTTTATTCGAATCCCCCAACCACAGGCCAAAGCCTATTCCTTAACGGCATTTATACCCATCTGCTCAGCCGACTCCTTGAGTAGCTGCATGAGGGGTTCACGTTCGTTAGGAACGCGGTTATCTAGAACCGCATCCTTGAGAATCTTCTTCAGTTCACCAACCTCACGACTGGGCTTCAAACCGAACATCTGCATGATCTCATTGCCATCGATACAAGGCTGAAGCAAGCGTTTGAAGTCGCGCTCTTTTAGGTCGGCTATCTTCACGCGAACCATGCGGAAGTTTTCCAAGAAACGTTTCTTCCGTACCTGATTCTTACTGGTGATATCCGCTTCGCATAGCATCATCAGGTCATCGATATCGTCACCGGCATCATTTACCAATCGGCGCACAGCCGAATCGGTCACTTCCTCATCGGCGATAACGATCGGACGCATGTGCAACTCGACCAGTTTCTGGACATATTTCATCTTCATATCCAACGGCAACTTCAGTCGTCGGAACAGTCCGGGGATCATTCGCGCCCCGATATCGTTGTGGTTGTGGAACGTCCACCCCATCTTGTTATCCCATCGTTTGCTCTTAGGCTTGCCCACATCATGAAACAGCGCTGCCCAGCGTAGCCAAACGTTAGGTGTGAAGCGTTCCTTTGCGGGTATCTCTCCTGCGCTTTGCTTAGCGGCAAAGGCTTTTTCCTCACTGCGCGCCACATTCTCAAGCACCTCCAAGGTGTGATAGAAGTTGTTCTTATGGGCTCTGCCGTTGCGCGTCTCTACGTTGTCCAGCGCCGCTAGCTCGGGAATGATGAGCTGTAAGAGGCCCGACCGTTGCAGATCCACAAAGCCCTTGCTTGGGAAGCGCGACTTCAAGATCTTGCATAGTTCTTCCTCGATGCGCTCACCACTGATGATCTTGATGCGCTCGGCATCACGTTGAAGAGCCGCAAAGGTCTCATCATCGATGTAGAAATTGAGTTGTGTAGCAAAGCGAATGCAACGCAGCATACGCAGCGGGTCATCCGAGAAAGTGATATCCGGATCAAGCGGCGTGCGAATGATGCCATCCCAGAGGTCATCCAAACCACCAAAGGGATCGACGAGCTCACCAAAACGATCTTTATTGAGGCAGATAGCCATGGCGTTGATGGTGAAGTCGCGACGATTCTGGTCATCCTCCAGCGTACCATCTTCCACGATGGGTTTGCGTGAGCCGCGGTTATAACTCTCCTTTCGCGCCCCCACAAACTCGATCTCTGTTCCCTTATATTTCACCTGCGCCGTTCCAAAATTGCGGAACACGGACACATGTGCCTTGCCGCCTAGTTCGCGACGAAGCTCTTGCGCCACCTTGATACCGCTACCCACTACCACGACATCGATATCATTAGACGGACGTTCTAGAAAAATGTCACGCACGTATCCTCCTACCACGTAACATTCCACCCCAAGGCGGTCGGCTGCTGCCGTTATATGATGAAAAATATCTTTATCTAATAGCTGTGCCAGTTCGGCATCGGTATATTCACGCATGGTTTTATAAGCAAAATATAGATTGCAAAGGTACGCTTTTCCACCCAAATAGGCAAATTATCATCTTACATTAGAGCCGATATCTTGTGGCAAATCAATTTATTTTTGTTCAAGAAATAATTTATTTTTCATCGAAGATTAATTTATTTTTCCATCCGATAGCGCCTCTGCGAGATGACAATAGCGCCTCGACGGGCAGACAGAACATGCTGGATTGGCATGTAAGAGAAGCGTGGCATGGGTTTCACATATATTTATATAAGAGATTTTGTCAATTCGTTTGGAATGCTTAACTTTGCCATCAAAAAGGACGAAATGCAACAAGATAACAGCAAAACAGAGTTACAGTTTCAGCAGACCATAGCATCCTGCCGCGAATTGTTCACCAAAAAGCTACACGACTATGGTGCTTCGTGGCGCATCTTGCGCCCCTCTTCACTGACCGATCAGCTGTTTATCAAGGCCAAACGCATACGTTCCATCGAGATCACGGGCGTCAATAAGGTGGGTGACGGCATTGACCAGGAGTTTGTGGCGCTAATCAATTATGGCATTATCGGTCTGATTCAGCTCGAGAAGGGTTTTTCAGACCATATCGACCTCAGTCCGGCAGAAGCCACCGAGCTCTATGACCGCTTCAGTGGCGAAGCCTTAACCCTCATGAAGCACAAGAATCACGACTATGGTGAGGCTTGGCGCGATATGCGTATCAGCAGTTACACGGACCTGATTCTCACCAAGATAGAACGCATCAAGGAGATAGAAGACCTACATGGGAACACGCTCGTGAGCGAAGGCATCGATGCCAACTACATGGACATCATCAATTATGCCGTATTTGGAGTAATCAGATTGCGCGAAAATGACGACCCAACACAAGCAACAGCTTCTTGCCACTGCGATTAACGTCAGTAGGTTGTTGGTGGCAGCCGTCTTTATCTTCTCTGGATATGTCAAGGCTGTCGACCCATTGGGCACGCAATATAGGATCAACGACTATGTGGCTGCCCTAGGACTGGCCGGTAAAGTGGCCCAATGGATGACGCTTGCGATGAGCATCTCGCTCTCAGCATTGGAGTTCTGCTTGGGTATCTTCCTGCTCTTTGCCATCCGTCGCAGGCTGACGAGCAAACTGCTGGTGGCGTTCATGGCTGCGATGACCATCGTCACGGTGTGGCTTGTGGGGTGGAATCCCGTCAAAGACTGTGGCTGCTTCGGTGATGCGATTCACCTAACCAATGAGCAGACGCTGGCTAAGAACATCGTGCTCCTAGCGTTATCAGTGCTGATAGCCTACAAGCCGCTCCGGATGATGCGGTTTATCTCTAAGGCCAATCAGTGGATTGTGATCAATTACACCATCCTTTTCATCCTCGTCACCTCGACGATAAGTCTGCGTTATCTGCCGATATTCGACTTCCGTCCTTATCACATCGGTGCCAATATCCCCAAAGAGATGGAGATTCCGAAAGGAGTTAAGCAACCGAAGTTTGACACAACGTTCATCCTTGAGAAAGATGGGGTACGCAAGGAGTTTACCATCGACCAGTATCCCGACTCCACGTGGACGTTCATTGACAGCAAGACGGTGATGATTGAGGAGGGATTTGTGCCCCGCATCTCTGACCTATCGATCACAAACGAGAAGACGGGAAACGACGTGACCGACTCCATCGTGCGTCACAAGGGATACATCTTTGTCCTCGTTGCACCACATCTAGAGTATGCTGACGATGCCAACTTTGGCGATATCGATCGCATCAGCGAATATTGTAAGGACTATAACATCCCCTTCGTCGGTCTGACGGCAAGTGATGACAAGGGCATAGCGCACTGGCGCGACCTCACGGGTGCCGAATATCCATTCTACACGGGCGACGAAACCGTGCTGAAGACGATAATACGGAGCAATCCGGGGCTACTGTTGCTCAAGAACGGAACCATCCTGAACAAGTGGAGCCATAACGCGCTACCCACCGCCGAGGAGTTTCAAGGGCCTATAGCTCGTGCCTCCGTGGGACAGATATCCCAGCTGAGCATAGCGGACAGGGTGCTTGTAATCGTGATCTGGTTTGTCTTGCCACTGTCATTACTCACCCTTGCTGACCGATTATGGTCATGGACCAAGTGGCTCAGACACAGAAAGAAACAAAAGAAAGAAGATTCAAACAATACAAAACAAGAACTTTTAACTGAAAAAGAAAATGAGAAAGAAAATTGTTGCAGGCAACTGGAAAATGAATGAGAACCTGCAAGAGGGCGTAGCTCTAGCAAAAGAGATCAACGAATCATTGGTAGCTGACAAGCCTAACTGCGGTGTTGTGATCTGCACACCATTCATCCACTTGGCAAGCGTTGCTGCTGTGCTCGACTCTAGCGTGGTAGAGCTTGGCGCTGAAAACTGTGCTGACAAGGAGAAAGGTGCTTACACAGGTGAGGTTTCAGCTGCGATGGTTAAGAGCACTGGTGCACAATACGTGATCCTGGGCCACTCTGAGCGTCGTCAATACTACAATGAGACTCCTGAAGTGCTCAAAGAAAAGGTAGAACTAGCACTAAAGAACGGTTTGAAGGTAATCTTCTGCTGCGGCGAAACACTCGAAGAGCGCGAAGCTAACAAGCAGAACGAGGTAGTAAAGGCTGAGCTTGACGGTTCTGTATTCCACCTCAGCGCAGAGGACTGGAAGAACATCGTTTTGGCTTACGAACCCATCTGGGCTATCGGTACAGGCAAGACCGCTACCAGCGACCAAGCTGAAGAGATGCTTGCTTACATCCGTAGCATCGTAGCTGAGAAGTATGGCGAGGCTGCTGCTGACGATACCACTATCCTCTATGGTGGTAGCTGCAAGCCTAGCAACGCTGCTGAGCTCTTCGCTAAACCTAACATCGATGGTGGACTGATCGGTGGCGCTTCTCTGAAGGCTGCTGACTTCAAGGGCATCATTGACGCTTGGAAGAAGTAATCTATCCATAACGTCATACACAGACCAGCAGTGAGGGCAAGTAAGCTTGACCCAGACTGCCGGTCTGTTCGCTATCTTAAGGCGGGTTCTAAAAAATTATCTTTGATGAATTTTTTGTATTCTAGCCGAGCATATTTTACATCCTTTCTGAACAAGCAAAGCGAGCGATGCATCTAAAAGATGGTGCTAGTAGAACGCAAAGCGGTTAACTGCAATTGCTGAGACGCTGCCTATGTGATGTAAAGAAGGATTAGGAAAGATGACGGATAAAATCAAGAAGGCACAAAGGGCTATCCGTCTAAAGACGAAAATAATTGTGCGTGGAATCGATAGAACACGCCTTAATCAATCTTAGTCGTATGAAGAAAACAGTAGCAATACTCTTTTTGCTGCTCATAGCAAACCTTAGCGTATGGGCGCAAGGTTCGGTAACTGTGACTCAAAGCGCAGATATCGATGCGCTGGTCAATGGCAAGAACAACAAAGCCAACAACAAGGACCAGGCCAAGAAAAACAAACGCACTGACCAAAACAAACCATCAAGCACACAGACACCCAAGAAACAAGACTTATCAAGAGTGATCAAGCTACCCACAGCAACACCGGTAGCTCCACGAACCGAGATAAAGATCGCTGCACCAAAGCCTGCAGCAACATCCACACGCACCCGAACCGTAGCGGTGGTGCGTCGCCGTGTGGGGCATAGCAAGGGAGGCAAGCGCACCGTGATGAAGCAAAAGATACTCACCGGAGCGCACAAAGCCAAGGGATTCAGAATACAGCTATATAGCGGTGGTAACACGCGAAAGGACCGCGAACAAGCCGAACAAATCGGAACCAAGGCCAAAGCGGTGGTGATGGATCAGCCCATATACGTCCACTTCTACGCCCCGAGATGGATGTGCTACGTGGGCAACTTTGTGGAATATAAGGATGCACAAGTGATTCTACGCAAACTCAAGAGCAATGGATTTGAAGGAGCCAACATCGTACGTACCATGGTGACGGTACGCGACGCTTCGTACAGAGACATTGATGACAACTATATGGACTATTAAACAATGGAAACAAATACCGAATACCGCGAGGGGCTGGACCTGCTCGCCAACCACTATCATGACATACTGACCCTGCTGGGAGAGGATCCTGAACGTGAAGGACTTGTAAAAACCCCGATGCGCGTAGCCAAAGCGATGCAGGTGCTCACCAGAGGATATTCACAAGACCCTAAACAGGTGTTGCTCGATGCGCTCTTTGAGGAGAAATATAACCAGATGGTCATCGTTAAGGACATCGATTTCTTCTCTATGTGTGAGCATCACATGCTCCCCTTCTATGGCAAGGCGCACGTGGCATACATCCCTAACGGATATATCACGGGTCTGAGCAAGGTGGCTCGCGTGGTGGACATCTACAGTCATAGGCTACAGGTGCAGGAACGCCTCACCGAACAGATTAAGGACTGTATCCAGCAGGCGCTCAAGCCGATGGGTGTGATGGTGGTGGTCGAAGCCAAACACATGTGTATGCAGATGCGCGGCATAGAGAAACAAAACTCTATCACCACTACCTCGGCATTCAGTGGGGCTTTCAATCAGGCCAAGACAAGGGAGGAGTTTATGAATCTGCTACGCACTGACTCGAAGAGAATATAATCATTTCAAAACAATAGTAATAATATGTGTATTTTAAAAGTAAAACAAATGAAAGCAAAACAAATCATCACGCTCATGATTGCATGCATTGCCATGCTCTTCATGACCTCATGTCTGAACGACAGCGAGTCGAACTCTAACTACACTTACGAGCCTTACACCACAGCGGAGAAGGCTGCCAAACTGCTGAACATGCAGGGTTCATACTCTGGTCAGCTCTATTACAACATCAATACGGCTACGGGTAAATATGACTCTACTACCGTCAGCGCAGTGGTAACGGCTACCGACTCTCTCATACGCATCACCAACGTGCCTATCGAGGTGTTCACCAGCGGACTGGACTCACGTTACAAGGATAGCGTCAAGGTCAATACCGTATTGCCAGTATTGGAAGCTACGCTGCACGTTTACTTGCCTTGGGGATATAACAAGTCGGATCTTGGTGACGGATGCTACTACCAGATCTTCCCCAAATCATGGCAAGCATCTACAATGATCGAATTTAATGGTCAGCAGAAGCTTTGCACCGTGGTCTTCGAACAAAGCAATAGCAACTACAGTTCGCTTGGCTACTACTCTAAGGATTGGTTCAAGTGTAACCTCATAGTAAAGTCGGTGAGCATCAAGGGCTCTATCAACGAGTACACAATGCATGCTCCTCTTGGCTTAGCTCTTAAAAAACAATAAGCGATGAAGCTCGTTTCATGGAATGTCAATGGTCTGCGCGCTTGCGTGGGCAAGGGGTTCAAGGATGCGTTTGAGGCACTAGATGCCGACTTCATCTGCTTGCAGGAAACCAAGATGCAGGCGGGTCAGCTAGACATCTCGTTCCCGGGATACACCTCTTATTGGAACTATGCCGATAAGAAAGGGTATAGCGGGACGGCCATCTTTACCCGGCAAGAGGTGCTGAACGTCACGTACGGCATCGGGATAGACGAACATGACCACGAAGGACGCGTCATCACGCTTGAGACCGAAGCGTTCTTCCTGGTTTGTGTCTATGTGCCTAACTCGCAAGACGGGCTACGTCGTCTCGACTATCGTATGCAATGGGAAGACGACTTCCAACATTACGTGAAACAGCTGGATCAGAAGAAGCCTGTCATCGTGTGTGGTGACCTCAACGTGGCACACGAGGAGATCGACCTAAAGAACCCCAAGACCAACCGCCGCAATGCGGGATTTACGGATGAGGAACGGTCAAAGATGACGCAATGGCTTCACAATGGCTTCACGGATACGTTCAGATGGCTCTATCCTGACACCGTCACCTACTCGTGGTGGTCCTATCGTTTCCACGCAAGAGAGAAGAATGCGGGATGGCGTATCGACTATTTCATCGTGTCAGATAAGCTGAGGGAACGTATCAGTGATGCAAAGATACATACCGAGATCATGGGTAGCGATCATTGCCCAGTGGAACTAGAACTGGGAGAATGAAAGCGCAAATCAAGGTTATCCTCCTATTAGTAATCGTTGTTGTGGCTGCATTGGCATACGCTATGTCGCCACAACAACTATCTATTGGTGGGTATAATATTAAGCAGGTCAGTCTGTTACAGTTCAGAAAGGCTGCTACGCACCATGCTTCTACATCCAAGAAGAAGGTTGCAAAGAAACAAGCTACCCAAACGAAAGCGCCTGAAGCCAAACCGGATAGCACCCATCAGGTGATATTGCTCTTTGGCGACTCGATGCTAGAGGGTCTCACGCGGCGCTTGGACGACTATACGGCTGCCAACGGGTATGAGCTCCACACGGTGATATGGTATAGTTCGTCTACCGAGACGTGGGCAACGACGGCTACACTGGAACATTACATAGCCCAGTATCATCCCTCTTACTTCCTCTTATGCCTTGGAAGTAATGAGCTTTTTGTCAATGATCTGGACCAGCGCGACCAGTATATCAAGACGTTGGTTAGCAAGATGGGCGACAAACCCTTTGTCTGGATTGGACCACCTAACTGGAAGGAGGATACGGGTATAGACCAACTGATCTGTGACAATGTGGGTAAGGGTGCTTACTTTGATAGCAGCAAACTCAATCTCACGCGTGGAAAGGATGGTCGCCATCCTACATTCAGTGCGGCTGCAGGTTGGGCCGACTTGATTGCCCGATGGATGTCGAGCAGCAAGTGTGACCATCCCATCAAGATGGACCGCCCCACCAAGAACGGACACGCTAAGGTGGAACTGCTCAATCCTGACTTTACCGGATACTAAGATTGAGGATAATGGATACAAAAAAGCCTTGAGGCAGAGAGCTTCAAGGCTTTTTTTTGTATCTTATTGTAAGCACAAGTTGATCGGTAGGAAGATGCGCGTAGGCACGGCGTGATGGTCTTTGACGGCTGGCTTCCATCGCGGTAGGTCACGCAAGACCTTCACCACCTCACGGTCAATGAGCGGTTGGGAGGGGCTCAGAATGACAAACTGATCCAGTGTGCCGTCTGCATTGACCACAAAGGAGACGAGTAACCGCAGATTGGCACTAGCAGTTTGAACGCTCGATAGGTCAAGATTCTTACTGAGATAGCTGAGCACCGCAGACATATCGCCATTGGGATAAGAAGCCATGGAGTCTGCCACGAGACACAAACCGTCCACATGTCCGTAGATCATATCTTCGGTTATCTGTTTAGGTTCATAAGCGGCTACGGGTTCCGACTGCCACTGACGGAACGTCTTGGTGAAGAACGTCTGAAGTTGCTGGGTAGGTACAACGGAGATATTATGCAACGTTGGACTGCCGCCGAGGTCGAACAGGACGTGATCGCCTAACAGGGCTACTTGTTGCGGCATCAAATCTAGGCGTATCTCTTCAGTCTCTTGCTCATCAATAATGGCGGTAGCGTAAAGCATTCCCTCAAATTCGGCTCTGCGTTCATAGCCTTTGAGCTTACGGGTGTTGAAGATTGCGTCCGTGGAAAGCACTCGATCATGGATTAGATCGTAGTTGAAGTAACGACGTTCTATCTGTCCTTGAAGCGAGTCGGCATCACGAATCTCTCGTTCACCGACAAGGATCACCAAACGTCCATTCACCTCTGCCAACATACGGAGCTTATAGTCGACATACGTCTTGTGCAGTCTGGCTGCATCAGGCATGCTATCTAGCTGCGTTCCGAGACTTTGAGCATAGTGAGCAAAAGCCTCTTGCTGGGGGCAAGGACAATCAGACGAATAGGATGTGGTGTCGGCAAAGAAGAATGCCGTGAGTGCTTTCTGCAATGCCAAGCAACGAGAATTGTCCATTACACGGGGCCATTCTACATCCATGTGTACCACAGATAGCTGGTTGCCACGCTGATATAGATGATAGGAATCGTCATATGCCACCGCATTGCGTACGGTTTGCGCATGCAGAAGACTAGCGCTTGCACTCAGAAGCAGCGCAACGAGCAGAAAGAAACGCAATCGGTGGACAGAGATCATTGCAGTTTGCGTTTAGCGGCGGCTTCCTTAGACGAGAAGAAAACGCCATCCATATCCACCTTACCAGTGTATCGGATCGATTCGCGGTTGGAATTGATCACGCAGACATCAGCTGCACCATTGTTATATATATCCAAGATCACTTGGTAGTTGTCCATATCATGACGACACTCGGCTACAATCTGATGATGCCCGTCCTTGGCGATGGTTTCCTTATAGCTCTTCAGTGGGGAGATAAACAGCATACCGGGACCTTTGCCAACAGGCGCCATATAAACCCTTCCAAAGTAAGGCAAGAACAGACCGATGCTATCCCCGCTTACCTCAACGCCCCAATCATCGGTGAGATGGATGGACGGTGTACGCGAAGGGTACATAAAATCGACAAAGATACGATAGCGACGTTGCTCTAGGCGCTGCTTAACCACATTGGCTGTGACGCGTTGCACGTCTGTCTTAGATAACTGACGACCTTCTGAATCGAAGGTTGTGGTGGCACATCCCACCATGATGACACCTACGAATAAAGCTAACAGAAGTCTTTTCATAATCATTTTCCTTTCTTTAATAAGGTATTCGGGATACCTTGATCGTTCATTCCGATTATTATTAAAATCCGCCATTACTAGGATTATTGCCTAGAAAAGAGGAGTGAATCGAAAATTCTGATTATTTAATCATTACCTACGGCTTCTACCTTGGGGGCCTGAACGTGTTCCACCTTAGATGCGGAAACGGCAGGGAGATTACGTTGAGGAACGGAGGGCACTATCTGTGGCTGCGTTTCATTGATTCCCTCATCTTCCCCTTCACCACTCTCCGTATGGGTTGCAGGCTCTGGAACCGTGTTCTTACGAGCTTTTTCGGCTTCCTCAGCTTTGCGTTTAGCTTCCTCGTCGGCCTTCACGCGTGCGATGGAATCGTCTCTGTTCTCCTTCCAGGTGGGCCAGAGATAATCGCCTACAACATCCAGATTGTCATAGTCGGGTGCCACGGCGTTAGCGTCATCAGCATCGTCGGGAGCAAGCGCAGGCTCATCTGAGTCGACAACAAGATTGTAAACAAATCCTCCTACGACCACGAGCACGATGGCAAGCAGACTGAAACGGAAGGTTTTGGTATGTAAAAAGCCTTTCTTTGGGGCTTGATTGGGATTGTTCATAATCGTTTATCTTTTATGCAAAAGTAATCGTTTTTGGTAAAACACCCAAATTTTTATCGTTTTTTCAGAGCATTATAATAAGGTGGCGATGCTTCTTCAGTGGGCAAAAGCATTCTTGGGATTTTGCTTTCATGGCAGGACGAATGGGTGGGAAAGAGTGTTTAGGAGATAAAGGGAGGTGTAGCAAGGTGATGAAAGCTACGATTGGCAATATTTAACAAGGGTTATTTTCTGCCAAAAGGATGGAGCTTGAAAGACTGAAAGAGGTTGATTCAAGGAGCAAAAGCTAAGATTTCAGGTGGTAATAGGGAGTATTCTACCTTTTCTAAACGGCTCTAAAAGTTTACTTTTTTAAATATTTTAATACACATAACTAGCTGGTTATCAACCTAAGTAGTATTTACTCGAGTTTACTTTTTCGTTTTACCTCGCTTTCAAACTCGCAAAAAAGTGGATTAACTTTGCACCGAACATAAATCAACTAAAATACCTAAACTTTAACATCATGAAACGATTGATTACCATGTGTACATCTATTGCATGCGCAACACTTCTCTCCGCACAGAATGCGCCACAGCTTCGTGCGGACAATATCGATGAGGTGTTACACGCAATGACACTGAAAGAAAAAGCAACATTAGTAGTAGGAACAGGTTCAGCAGGTCTGACCACGGGCAACCTTGGCTCTTATGCCCAGCTCGTACCGGGTGCTGCAGGAACCACCGCAGCCATTCCACGTCTCGGCATCCCCTCAGTGGTATTGTCAGATGGTCCTGCCGGTCTGCGTATCAATCCCACTCGTCCATACGACTCACACACATACTATTGCACCCACTTCCCTATCGGAACTTGCTTAGCAAGTAGTTGGGATGTCAACTTGGTGACAAGCGTAGGTACAGCCATCGGTAACGAAGTGCTGGAATATGGTGCTGACGTTTTGCTCGCACCAGGCGCATGCATCCATCGCAATCCTTTGTGTGGACGTAACTTCGAATATTATTCAGAAGATCCAGTGTTGGCAGGTAACATCGCAGCCGCTTACATCAACGGTGTGCAGAGCCAAGGCGTGGGTACATCTATCAAACACTTCGCCTTCAACAACCAAGAGACCTGCCGTCTAGGTAACGATTCGCGTGTAAGTCAGCGTGCAGCACGTGAGATCTACCTCAAACAGTTCGAGATTGCGATAAAGAAATCGAACCCTTGGACAGTGATGTCATCATACAATCTGATCAATGGCACCATGACATCTGAAAGCAAAGACCTTCTCACCACTATCCTTAGAGATGAGTGGGGATACAAAGGCTTGGTGATGACCGACTGGTTTGGCGGTACCGATCCCGTTTGGAGAGGTGGCAAGGCTGACCGTCCTGCTAACATGATTGCAGGTAACGACCTGATAGAACCAGGCGTTGAAGGTGACGCTACAGCCATCGAGGAAGCCGTAAAGAGTGGCAAACTCAATGAAAGCGTGCTCGATACCAACGTACGCCGCGTATTGGAGCTAGTGGTTAAGAGCCCTCGCTTCAAGGGATATAAGTATAGCAACAACCCCAACCTGAAGGCTCACGCACAGGTAACACGCTCTTCAGCTGCTGAAGGAACTGTCCTGCTGAAGAACAACGAGGCGCTGCCATTGGCTAACAACGTCAAGAACGTAGCTCTTTATGGCGTTGCAAGCTATGACCCAATCGCTGGTGGTACGGGCTCAGGTAACGTAAACCGAGCTTATACCGTATCATTGGTTGAGGGATTGCGCAACAACAACTACACCGTAGACGAGACTATCCTTGACGCTTACACTTCTTACATAAAGGATGCAAAGGCTGAAATCGCTAAGACTCCACGCGAATGGTGGCAGAACGCCGACCTTCCAAAGGAGACCGTTCCTACTGACAACGACCTCGCTGCTGCTGTTAAGAGCAACGATGTAGCCGTAATCACGCTCCAACGCCTTTCTGGTGAGGGTTCTGACCGCACCGCAAAAGACTTTAATCTCACTTCAGAAGAACTGCAGTTGGTACAGAAGGTGACTGCAGCCTTCCACAAAGCAGGCAAGAAAGCCGTTGTGGTTCTCAACGTAGGTGGTGTGATTGAGACCGCTTCATGGAAGCAAATCCCTGACGCTATCCTCCTTCCTTGGCAATGCGGACAGGAGTTTGGTAACTCGGTAGCTGACCTCTTGTCAGGTCGCCTCACTCCTTCAGGTAAGTTGCCAATGAGCTGGCCTATCGGATTCAGCGAGATTCCATCTTCTAAGAACTTCCCAACAGACGGCATAGAGGTCAACTTCATGGATCGCACCTTGGCCAAATACCAAACCGTAGAAAACGTTGGTTACACCAATTATAACGAAGGTATCTATGTAGGATATCGTTTCTTCGACTCTTTCAACAAAGAGGTGTCTTACCCATTCGGCTACGGCTTGTCTTACACCACATTCGGTTACGGTGACGTGAAGGTTACGGACAATGGTGAAAACGTCAACGTCAACGTGACCATCACTAACACCGGATGTCGCGCTGGCAAGGAAGTGGTACAGCTCTACGTTACCGCTCCTAAGGGCGCAGTGGAGAAACCAGCTCAGGAGCTCAAGGCTTTTGCTAAGACCAAGAGCCTCAACCCTGGACAGAGCGAGACCCTCACACTCGTCGTTGCCAAAGCTGATCTCGCTTCATTCAACGAGAAAGCTAGTGCTTGGGTAGCTGATGCAGGCGAATATACCTTCAAGGTGGGCGCTTCTAGTCGCGACATCAAGGGCCAAGGCACACTCAAACTCAAGGCTTCAAAGGTGAAGGTACATAACGTTTTGGCACCAAAGACAAAACTGAACATACTCAGTAATAAATAAGCTAACTAAGAATCCTGTTGGTCTCTAGCCCCGGAGACCAACCTCTCTCCACCCCACCCCACACTGCCGACGTCGCAAGGACACGGCAATCTAAACATAGAAAAGAAACCTAAATAAATAAAACAACTAATCGTTGTGTAGCGTGAGTCTCTCCAAAGATTTGCAATCGCAACTTAACTAACTACCTAACGTAATTATGAACAAACAAAAGTACATCGCACTGGCACTGATGAGTTGTCTGCTGCCTGCAGCTTCATTTGCACAAGACGCCACTCAGAAGGACTCTACCGAGACCAATTCGAAAGAGGTAAAGAACCGCAACGTGATGCTCAACGCATCAAGCGCCGATCAGCCACGACAGATTTCGATCGGTTTGCCTTCATCTTTGAGCGCAACCATCTTCGAAGACGGATTACCCGTTTCATACAATGTTTGGGCTGATATGCCTTACTTCTCATGGTTTGGCGGCACCGCTTATAGCAAGATTGCGGTGATGAGCCTCTCTGAAACCGCACTCCAGTTTGGCGCAGTGGGCTACACCGTAGATAGCCATCACCGTCGTTCGGGTGAGAAATTCAACGGTACAGTCAACTATCAGCTCAATCAATATGGTCGTCAGAGCCTCAACGCTACCATTGGCGGTCCTATCGGCAAAGGCTTCGGCTACTTCGTGAACACCCATCAGGTATGGGATCCAGGTACGGCACATATGGAAGCTTCTCGTCTGCAAAACCGCACTCAGGTGTATAAGGCAGGCGTTGACAAACACTTCGCTGACGGAAAAGGTTACATGAGCTTGATCTATCAGTTCTGTAGATACACCTCTAATGGTTCTTCATACGCTCCATTCGTATTCGTAGGCGATGGTTCTGTGAAGAAATATAATGGATTCAACTATGGTACCGATTCTTATTATGGCAACGAAGCGTCTTCATTCTACTACAAAGACGTAATCACTGGCGAGGTGAAGAAGACCACTTGGAAGGACGCTGGTACAACGGACAACCATCAGTTGACCTTCAATCTCGACTACGACTTTAAGGGCGGAACGCACCTGAACGTAGCTAGCAAGATGAAGCTGGGTGACGTTAGCATGGCTATGAACGCCGTTTCAGGTATCGTGGACAACAATGGCGGCTACTATCTTGCTGACGGAACTGCATACAAAGGTGACAAAATCCAGAACCGTTGGATGATGTACGTACCTGGATATGAACGTTCTTGGCTCACCACAGCCGTTCTCACAGGCAAGAGCAAGAACCAAAGACACTCTTGGCGTATAGGTGCCAACTTCTGGTATAACCGCGCTGAGGTGAAACAGATGAACACCGTGATGGCACATGAGGTTTGCCCAGACCCTGCTCAGCTCTATGTGAAGACCTCAGACGGCCAGCTCCAGCCTTACATGAGCTTCAACCCAGGTAGTGGTGAGTACTATGACGGTCACGAAAACAAGATGGCTATCTACCTCAGCGATGACTGGACAATCTCTCGCCGTTTGTGGATGAGCCTCGGTGCACGCCTCGAATACCTCGCATACAGCGGCCGCGGCGCTTTGAACCCAACCGACAACGATACCTATAACACCCGTACCATGGGTTGGTATCTCAACAACGGAACCAGCAAACTGACTCGTTTCACTGGCGACTGGCTCAACCCTGCCCTCACATACAACATCCGTTACACCATCTCTCATGGTTTCGGACTCGTAGGCGAATACGTTTATGTACGTCAGCGTCCTAACCTTCAGGACTATGCAGGCGCTAGCATGCCTACCACAGCACCTGTTAACATCAACATGGGACGCGGTGGCGTCTTCTACAACACACCTTGGATGCAATTGGTATCACAGGTTTCGTTCATCTCTCAGACCAACTATAAGAGCCGCAGCCAGTTCTATCACACCATGCAGAGCGATGGCGGTGGTTACAAAGCAGGAACCGAGGTTAGCGTAACACAGCCTATCACCTATAACATTCAGACCATCGGATGGACCACTGACGTAGTGCTCACTCCGTTCAAGGGCTTCACCTTCCATGGATTGTTGACCTTACAGAACCCTGTTTACAAGAAGTTTAAGGTGTTTGCAACCTTCCCCGACGGTGTAACCGATGGTGCAGACGTGACCGACAACACAGTTACCGCAATGTCAAAGACCCTCATCGAGCTTGATCCTTCTTATGCTTGGAAGCAGTGGAGAGTATGGTTGAGCTTCCGTTACTTCAGCAAGCAATACATCAATAAGACCAACAGTCTCTACTTCAATGGTCACTGGGAGTCATTCGGTGGCTTGAGCTATGCACTGAACAAGAAGGTCAACTTCGCTCTCAACGTGGTTAACATCTTCAACCAGAGCGGTGCTACAGGTTCTATCAGCGCTGCTGACCTTGTAACAGATACAAGCAAGTATAAGAACTACCTCATGTCAGGATCATATATCCGCCCATTCGAGGTATCACTCTCTACGACCATCAATTTCTAAAGGTTGTTTTAGTATAGATATTTTAACTTTTTTCATGCAGCCGTGCCACTCTTCACGTCATGTCGCATATGTGGCATCAGAGAAGAGCGGCACGGCCTTTTTTTACCAAATCATTTATGAACAAGATACATAAGATTCTCTCCTTGTTGCTTCTCCTCGTCCTTTGTGGGTCTGCTTCAGCGCAGAAAGCAACAAAGAACAGCACCACCAATCGTCTGAACAAGGTGAAAGTGGTGATTGACAACGACTTTTGCGGTGACCCAGATGGCCTATTCCAGTTGGCACATCAGATGCTTTGCACCACATGTGACGTTCGCGCCATCATTGGCGGACACCTTTCTGCAGCCGGAGAATTCACCAATCGCAAGGACCAAGCTACCGAATCATGTGAGAAAGCCGAAAAGGTGCTTGACCTGATGGGCCTAAAAGGTACGATAAAGGTAGTGCCCGGAGCCGAGTTGGGACTTACATCTACTACCGAACCCATACGCTCACAGGGTGCGCAAGCCATCATTGACGAAGCTCGTCAGTGCACCCCCGAACATCCATTGTACGTTCTTTGCGGTGCCAGCTTGACCAATATAGCTTGCGCCCACCTTATGGATCCATCCATTGACGACAAAGTGGTCTTGGTATGGATAGGCGGACAGGAGTACACCGGCGTCAGCGCCTACCCTCCTCCAGGCTATTCAAAGGTGGAATATAACCTCAATCTGAGTATTGCGGCAGGTCGCGTGATCTTCAACGATAGCAAGATGCGCATTTGGCAGGTACCCCGCGACGTATATCGCCAGTGCCTTTACGGTCTGGACGAGATGAAACTGAAGGTTGAACCTTATGGTAAGGTGGGCCAATACATCAGCGAACAGATCAACAACACCATCAATGCGTGTGAGAATTATGGCATCCCTATGGGCGAATGTTACATCATGGGCGATAGTCCGTTGGTGCTCTTGACTGCATTGCAGAGCGGTTTCGAAGCTGACCCTTGCTCTAGCAGCTATCAATATGTTCAATGTCCTACAATCAACGAGGACGGAACATACGGCATGAACCACAATGGTCGCCTCATCCGGGTATATACCCATGTGGACACACGATTGATGTTCGGTGATTTTGAAGCCAAGATGGCACTGCATTATCCTAAGAAATAACAACAACTATAGTATAACCTAACCAATAATTAACGTATGAAAACCAATCAAATTTTCATTCTTTCAGCTGCAACGATGCTCGTTTTAGGCTCGTGGGCAGCCGCTCCTAAATGGAAGCAGATCAAGAAAGGACAATACAACCTCGTGGAACAGCCCAACGGTCCTACGCTTGGCTACTCTCCTAAGTCGGGTGTGAAACTCATTGAGAAGGACGGATACGTATTCAAAGATCTGAACCGCAACGGCAAGCTGGACAAATATGAGGACTGGCGCCTTTCCTTTGACGAGCGCGCACGTGACCTCGCATCACAACTTAGCGACGAGGAGATAGCCGGCTTGATGCTCTATTCGGCTCACCAACAGGTACCCGCACTGAGCAGTGGCTATGGTGCCTCGACCTATAAGGGCAAACCTTTCGATAAGAGCGGATGTAAGGCATCGGATCTGAGCGACTTGCAGAAGAAGTTTCTCAAGGAAGATAACGTCCGCGCCGTGCTCGTAACCAAGGTGAAGAGCTCAGAGGTGGCTGCCGAATGGAGCAACAACATGCAAGCTTACGTAGAGGGGCTAGGGCATGGTATCCCAACCAACAACTCCACCGACCCACGCCATGAGACGACAGCTAACGCCGAATACAACTATGGTGCGGGTGGCGACATCTCCAAATGGCCTACCACCTTGGGACTAGCAGCTACTTTCTCACCCGAGCTTGTCAGAGAGTTTGGTGAGATTGCAGCCAAAGAATATCGTGCATTGGGTATCACCACAGCCCTCTCACCACAGATCGATCTCGCATCAGAACCGCGTTGGACACGATTCACGGGTACCTTTGGTGGCGATGCAAACCTCACCACTGACCTTGGCAGAGCGTACATTGACGGTTTCCAAACCTCTAAGGGCAGCAAAGAGATAGCCAACGGATGGGGATATGAGAGTGTGATTGCGATGGCAAAGCACTGGCCTAGTGGCGGTCCTGAAGAAGGCGGACGCGATGCCCACTTCTGCTATGGTAAGTATGCCGTGTACCCAGGTAGCAACTTCAATCAGCACCTGCAATCGTTCCTTGAAGGCGCTTTCAAACTGGACGGACCTACTTCAAAGGTGGGAGCAATCATGCCTTACTACACCATTTCAACTGGTATTGACCCATCAGGCAAGAACGTTGGTAACAACTACAGCCATTACATCGTGACCGATCTGCTCCGTAACAAGTACGGATATGACGGCGTGGTATGTACCGACTGGGCTGTGACACGCGACAACAATGCCGTAAAAGACTTTGGCGGAATGTGCTGGGGTGTAGAGACATTGTCCGTTGCACAACGCCACTATGAGATCTTGAAAGCTGGCGTGGACCAGTTTGGCGGTAACAACGACAAGGGCCCAGTGCTTGAGGCATTTGCTATGGGACGCAAGGAGTTTGGCAACGACGCATGGAACAAGCGCATCCATGAATCTGCTCGCCGCTTGTTGATGCCTATGTTTGAGACCGGTCTCTTTGAGAATCCTTATCTCGACGTAGAAGAAACCAAGGCCATCGTGGGCAACAAGGACTTCATGCAGAAAGGCTATGAGGCTCAGGTGAAGAGTATCGTGATGCTGAAGAATCATCAGCACACACTGCCTCTCAAGGACAGTCAGCTGAAGGTGTATATCCCTAAGCGTCACTATCCATCCGTAAGCGACTTCTTTGGCAACAAGACAAAGGATTATTGGGATTATCCTATCGACCTGAACATTGCTCGCAAGTACTATCAGGTGGTGGACAATGCGGCTGATGCCGACTTTGCGCTCTGCTTCATCGAAGGTCCAATGAGTGGCACCGGTTATGACGTAGATGATGTAGCAAAAGGTGGCAATGGTTATGTGCCTATCAGTTTGCAGTATAACGATTACACCGCAACTACCGCACGCGAGGTGAGTATGGGCGGTGGCGATCCAAAGGAGAACTTCACCAACCGTACCTACAAGGGCAAAACCGTGAAGACAGCCAACCGCGATGACCTGCAAATGGTGCTCGATACCAAGAAAGCCATGGGTAACAAGCCTGTTGTGGTAGCTCTATCAGCAACTCGCCCAGTAGTGGTAGCCGAATTTGAGAAGTCGGCCGATGCCATCCTCGTAAGCTTTGGTACCAGCAACCAACCCTTCCTTGATCTCATCAGTGGTAAGAATGAACCTTCAGCATTGCTTCCATGCCAGATGCCACGCGACATGAAGACCGTGGAAGAACAGCAGGAAGATGTGCCTCGCGATATGGTTCCTTACTTCGATTCAGACTGCAACCGCTACGACTTCGGCTTCGGTCTAAACTGGAGCGGTGTGATTCGCGACTCACGCACACAGAAATACAAATAATGGCATCAATCTCAATACACATGCAACGAGGCTGAACAGCATCACCCCATCATCGCCAATGGTCGGAGCAGGGACCCTCCGCTCCGACCATTATTATTTTATCGGAACGGCAAGAACGGCATGAGGACAAAGCCAAACGGGTTCTTTCAGATACCGTCAAAGATGCTTTTACCTTCCGATAGCGGTGAGAAGAAACCGAAAAACAATTTATTTTTTCCAGAAAAATAAATTAATTTTGTAGGAAAAATAAATTATTTCTTTCTCTCAGACCGCCCCCGTAAGTAGATGATTGAGGACGTATGAGAATGAGAAACAGAAGCGGACAAAATGTAAGAAGATATCGATGAACAAACAGAAGAGAAAGTTTACTTTTCTCGACGCACCGTTTCGGCTATTATCCTGACAATCAAAGGAGAAGCAAAACTAAAAATTTACTTTCCCCATTTACTACCTATTGATTATCTAGAAGAAAGCCATTACTTTTGCAAACAGAAAAACGGAAACATTAAAAACCTAACAACAACTAACTAAAAATGAAGAAAATTCTTTTATCAATTGCCGCATTAGCAATGGCTATCGTTGCTATGGCACAAGGACCACAGGTTCGCGTTCAGGCAGGTTTGCTCGAAGGAGTAGACTCGTCAGGTGTGAAAATATTCAAGGGCGTACCTTTTGCCGCTCCTCCAGTGGGCGACCTTCGTTGGAAAGCGCCACAGCCCGTACAGGCTTGGAACGGTGTAAGAAGCGCTAAGGAGTTTGGTCCTAACCCAATCCAGTATAACGCATTCGGTGATATGATCTTCGGAACAGACAAGTTCTCTGAAGACTGTCTCTACCTTAACGTATGGTCACCTTACAAGACCGGTAACGAGAAGCTCCCCGTGCTGATCTACTTTAATGGTGGTGGTCTTACATCAGGTTCAGGTAGCGAACCTCGCTACCAAGGTTTGACCCTCGCTCGCAAGGGCATCATCGTGGTAACAGCCAACTATCGTGAGGGTATCTTCGGCTTCTTCGCTCATCCACAGCTATCTAAAGAGACCGATTATAAAGGTTCAGGCAACTATGGCTTCATGGATCAGGCTGCCGCAATCAAGTGGGTGAAGGACAATATTGCTGCCTTCGGTGGCGATCCTAACCGCGTAACTATCGACGGCGAGAGTGCCGGTTCAATGTCAGTGAGCGCCTTGATGGTATCGCCAATGTCTAAAGGACTGATCAATCAGGTGATGGCATCAAGCGGTAGCGTGGTAGGTTCACGCGCTGTGGCATCGCTGAAGGATGCTGAAAAGGCTGGTGAAGCATTTGCCAAAGAGCTTGGCTGCAAGAAGATCAGCGATCTGCGCAACATGTCTGCCGAGGCTCTCAACAAGGCTTACAAACCCAGTGGCGTACCCATGTACTGCGTAGATGGTAAGTTCTTCACCGAGCAACCACTCGAGACCTATCGTAAAGGCGAACAAGCACAGGTGCCCGCACTGATCGGTAACAACAACTGCGAGCTCCCAGTGATGGTCTTCATGGGCGGTAAGGCTCCTACGGTGGAGAATCTCAAGCCTGCTGTAGAAGCTTTCTTCGGCACTGACGCCAACACTATCCTTGACCTTTATGGTATCAAGACCGATGCTGACATCGTGACTATGCCTGGTTATACCCTCGGTGGTGATATGTTTATCGCCTACTCTACATGGAAGTGGACTGACCTCTTGCGTCAGACTAGCAAGCAACCCGTATACCGTTACGTTTACTGCCACCCACGTCCAGAGACCACGCTGACCGACAAAGAACCTGGTCTAGCAGGTGGTACTACCGAGAAGAAGGCTGACGCACCTAAGGTTCCAGCTAACCCAGGCGCTGTTCACTCAGCTGATATCGAGTATGCTATGGGTAACCTAGCTACCAACACCATGTTCAAGTGGAACGCAACCGACTATCAGGTGTCTGAGATCTTCCAGCAGTTCTACCTCAACTTTGTGAAGACAGGTAATCCTAACGGTCTTGGTCTGCCTCAGTGGGATACCACCAATGGCAAGAGCGTAGCTCCAGTGATGCACATTGACCTAGTAAGCAAGCAGGTTGTGGATCCAAAGGTGGAAGCTCGCTACAACACCATCGATCCATTGTTGCTCAAGAAGTAATTGTTTCATTCATTTATAGGAGGGGGTTGGCAAAGAGTTTATAGATAATAGTTAAGTTTTCGGTTGCCAACCCCACCTCAACTAACAAGTCTCCACTACAAATAATTACGGCTCTCCAGTGATTGGAGAGCCGTAATGCTTTATAGATATATTACTTACTGTGCATCATCGGCATAGAGATGTTCCACACGCGACTCAAACTCTTTCTCCGGAACGCATGCCTGTCGGCGCATACGCAGACGATAATTGTAGATGGTCTGAGGCGAATAATGCAAGAACTCGGCTATGCTGACGCTATCAGTAACGCCTAGCACCACCAGTGCATAGATGCGGAACGAGCTAGGAAGCTCAGTGGCGGCGGTGTCAATGCGATACTCGGGCTGAAGCAAGGCGTTCATCTTCTTGATATAATCAGAATACATTCCAAGGAACGCATGGTCAAAATGCTGATAGAACTCTTTGGCCTGTTCGTCTATCTCTGAAGAGGAACTGAGCGAGCGAAGGGCTTGTCGGACATTGCCCGACTTGATCTGGACGGTCAAAGCCTTGCGCATCTTGTTCTCATAACTCATATAGCTGGACACAAGGCGATAGACATTGACAAAGTTGGAGTTGTACGATTTCAAACTGCCACGTAGCTGATGATTGGCCACACGAAGCTCCTGACTGAGCTGTTCCTTGCTCTCGATGAGCCGTTCCTGATTCTCTTGAGCATCCTCCAAGCGTGAGAGCGACCGTCGCAGATCGTTGCGTCGACGGATGGAATAGCGCAAAGAGAAGAACACCACAACCAAAGCCACTGCCAACAGACCTGCTATAACCGAGATGATAATCATGCGATGCTGTATGGATGTGTAAAAACACATGTTGATCTGGTTAAGCATTTCCACCACATCCATAGCGCGTGTGAGATCCTGATAGGTGGTAATGTTATCCGCACAGACCTGCGAGTAACGATAAAGGCGCTCCATATCGTGCTTAGGCGCAAGGATCTGAACGAGCGAAACGAGCGACTGCACCTCGGTATTGGCAAGCTTAGCATCGTTGATAGCCGACTGGATAAGGTAATATTCGTACTCATCATCATTGCCTTGCTCTTGATATAGCTGCGCCACGATGTATGCCAAGTCGGCCGCCACAAACGAGGGCTGCGGTGCTTCAGATAGCATCTGCTTGACCTTGGCTAAGTCGCCTTCATGAAACAAAGCGCCTTGATAGAAGTGATACTGCCAGTCGGTCTGGTCAATATAGGGCGAATAAGCAGCCCAGGTCTTCTTGGTACTGATAAGCAGGGAGTCGAGCGGCGTGGACAAACGCTTAACACGAAGCGACTGATCGATCAAGCAACAAGCATATTGTGACTGCAACTCCTGTGGCACATCGGCTATATCACCTATCTGATGGGTGAGCTTGTCAGCCAAGGTGTACACGCCCTTGCGGGTCAAAGCATTCAGAAGATAGATCTGCGCTTGTATAACGGCTTTCTGATCATTGAGCATGTGGGCTGCCTCAACGGCTTTTTGGGCATAAAACACAGCCGAGTCGCCATTGAAATGGAGATAATCCGTAAAGAGCTGTTCATACTTGATGAGCCTGATACTAGGGTCACGCACTTCTGCCAAGACGCGTTTCTGCTCCTCTAGGGCCATGAGCTTCTGATTGAGAAACTCTTGACGATGGGTGAGAACATTGTCAAGCTGTTGCAAAGCACGCTCTACATCTCTACTATCATGCGCCAATGACATGCCTGGCGAGATGAGAAATAATAACAGGAAAGTGGTTCGGATAATAGATTTGAGCATTCCTATTACAATATTGTATTAATTTGTGCAAAGATACGAAAAACATATCGAATGGCGAAAAGCATTCTTTCAGAATATGACAAATTGACCATTCGGAAAGAAAACCTATGAGATAACTATTCTTTACAAAAAACAAACTGCAGGCGAATCTACCTAATAAAGGGTAGATAACACCTGCAGTGAAGAAAAACTAAACTTTAACTTTGCACCTAACGATGCTTTACGACATGCTCTCTTGCATGTTTCTGATATATCATCACACCCGCAGTGGGGTGAAGAATAATCGAATTAGATATTAGGAGTGGTCCAAGTCTTGGTGGCAGTGCAGTTGATCTTCTGACTGAGCTTGCCCACCTTAAAGAGGAACTCACCCTCTTCCAACGTCCAATGACCCTCAGCATCAACAAAGGCGAGGTTCTTAGCGGGCACGTTGAAGGTAACCGTCTTGGTCTCACCAGGCTGCAGCGAGACCTTGGTGAAATCGCGCAGACGCTTGTTATCAGGTGTGATAGATGCCACAAGGTCAGAGCTGTAAAGCTGAACCACTTCTTTGCCCTCACGGTTGCCGGTGTTCTTAACGTCTACACTGACGGTGAGCACATCATCAGCGGTAAACTGGCTCTTGCTAACCTTGAGGTTGCTATAATCGTAAGTGGTGTAGCTCAGACCGTAACCGAAAGGCCACTGGAGCGAAACCTTTGCATCATAGTTGTATGCACCTTCCATGGTGGCAACCTCTTCGCTGACCTTATAGTCGTAAGTGGCTAGCGAATTGATCTCGCGAGGATAGGTATAAGGCATCTTAGCTGAGAAGTTGACATCACCAGCGAGGAGATTAGCCAGTGCATCAGCACCATAGTTGCCTGGGAGAAGGATATCCACCACAGCCTTAGCAAGCGGTTCGATATCAGCCACGAGGCGTGGACGACCTTCGTTGAGCACGAGGATGATAGGTTTACCGGTCTTAGCGAGTTCCTTGACGAGGTTGCGCTGGTTCTCAGAGAGCCAGAGGTCAGTGAGGTTACCAGGTGTCTCGCAGTAGCTATTTTCACCCACGCAAGCCACAATCACGTCAGCCTGTGCTGCAGCGGATACTGCTTTGCTGATCTGTGGTTCGTTTTCGTCATAGTAGTTGCCCTGTTCATTATAGGTCACACCTTGTTCTAGGATCACATTCTCCTTGCCATACTTGTTGCAAAGAGCCTCATAGATGGTGTTATACTGTTCTGCCAAGTCCTCAGCACGTGAGCCTTGCCAGGTGTAGCTCCATCCGCCATCCAAGCAACGCATCTGATTGGCGTTAGGACCGGTAAGGAGAATCTTCTTGCCTTTGGTCAATGGGAGGATGTTACCTTCGTTCTTCAAGAGCACCTCTGCCTCTTCAGCGGCATGGAGTGCCTTGGCTGCGAACTCTTCAGAGCCAAACTTGCTATAGTCTTTGCCGCCTGTGTTAGGTTGATCGAAGAGCCCTAGGCGGTACTTCAAGCGTAGGATACGGCGCACAGCATCATCGATACGAGCCTGACTGACCTTTCCTTCCTGTACCAGTTCCTTGAGAAGAATGCAGAATTCCACGCTATATGGATCCATGCTCATATCCACACCGGCATTGATAGCGATACGGATGGCATCTTTCTTGTCCTTAGCCACCTTCTCGCGCTGGTATAGGTTGTTGATATCAGCCCAGTCGGTGACAATCATTCCGTCCCAGTTGAGATCTTCCTTGAGCCACTTGGTGAGGTATTCGTAGCTTGCATGTACAGGCACACCATTGATGCTGGCTGAGTTTGCCATAATGGTGAGGGCGCCAGATCGAACGGCTACACGGAAAGGTTCAAAGTATTTCTCACGCAACATGTTAGGTGCTACATAAGCAGGTGTACGGTCTTTACCTGAGAAAGGTGCACCGTAAGCCATATAATGCTTCACGCTGGTAGCCACATGGAATGGATCTATATGATTAGGATCGGTTCCTTGATAGCCCAGGATCTCGGCTTCAGCCATACGAGCATTGACCAACGCATCCTCGCCGAAGCTCTCCCAGATACGTGACCAACGTGGATCACGACCTAGATCCAGCACGGGGTTATAGACCCATGGGCAGTTTCCGGCTCTACTCTCATAGGCAGTAACCTGTGCCATCTCCGTGGCGAGCAGCGGATTGAACGATGCGGCTAAGTTGATGGGCTGTGGGAAGAGTGTGCCACCCTGTGTATAGGTCACACCATGATTGTGGTCAAGACCGTAAACGGAAGGTATGCCGATGTACTTGAGCGACTTTTTCTGAATCAGGCGTATCCATTCTTGCCATTGTTTCACCGTGGCAGCACGTGTGCCTGGCGCATTAAGGATGGAGCCGACCTTATACTTGGAGATACACGAGTCGAGCATCGCCTCATTGAGTTTCCATACGGGTTTACCATTCTCTACGGTCATGTTACCTAGAACGTCAAGGTTGAGCTCAAGCATCTGCCCGATCTTTTCATCAAGCGTCATCTTGGAAAGCATCTTCTCAACGTTTGCCTCAATCTGAGGGTCACGCGGAATGGCGGGCGTCATGGTTTGCGCCGATAGAGCAGCGGCAAAACCAACGAACATTGTTACCAAAAAAGATTTCTTCATAAAACTAATTAATGTTTGATAGGTTGTATAATTGTTGTTATTTAAACGCATAAAAGGGATTTAGGCAGCCTTGAAGCACTTGCGACGAAGCCACTTGCGCACGGGCAGATCATATAGTCGGGACGCAGCGTAAGCCACCAACAAGGACAGGACGAAGATGCTCACCGACACAAAGATATGTGTGCTAGCGGGCTGATCAGCGTGATGCTCTGCCCAAGCAATCTGTATATAGATGAAGGGATAATGGGTGATGTAAAGCGGATAGGATATTTCGCCAAGCAGACGATTGATCTTCTGACTCTTGCTACCTAGCACGCTGCTTCCTGCACCTATCATAACGATAAGCGGGAAGAGTACCAAGATGCACGTTGCCTCATAGATACCGTTGGTCATACGACCCGCAGCCACATCGCCGGTGCCCATCCAAGGCATGCAGAGAAGTAGCGCCAAGAGTGCGGCACACCACCAGAAACCGCCTTTGACCTTAATCAGATAGCCCATTCGGGAGATAAGCAGACCGCAAAAGAAGGGGTAAAGCAAGCGAGTGGCGCCTATCTGGAGTTGGTCGGGGGTGAGGCTCCAACCTCCAATGACTGTATAAGAGGCGTAGGAACGCGCTGCAAGGAATCCGAAAACATCGAGATCCAAACATAATATCAAGGTAAGCACAGCAAAAAGCGCCACACAAATCATCAAGGCAAACTTAGAAAAGCGGCGGATAACCAGTGCATAGAGCAGGTTGGCGACATACTCCCACTGCAAGGTCCAGGAGGGTCCGTTGAGTGGATTGGTCTCCGTCCAACCGCGAATGTCACAACACTTGGATACCGGAATCATGGTAAAGCACCAAAAGAGGATCATCAACAAGATGTACCAAGGTGTGCTGGATACCAAAGGAAAGGCTGAACACTGACCAAAATAGAACAAGAGCGCACCGAACAACGAGCCCAATATCACCATCGGATGTAACCGGATCAAACGGCGCTTGATAAATCCCCAAGTGGACATGCGGTCCCAACGGTCATCATAAGCGTATCCAATAACAAATCCGGATAGGACAAAGAAGAAGTCGACAGCCATATAGCCATGGTTGATGGGCTGGCTTGGCGCTGAATGATAATAGGTCTCAAACAGGTGGTAAGCCACAACAAGCATGGCGGCGACACCTCTTAGACCATCAAGAATCTCATAGCGAGGTTTAGAAGAGAGATAAACGTTAGAACTTGACATTGTTTAGTTTTTCTTTTTTAAAGATAGATTGGATTGTGAATGTATTTAGGTCTCCGTACTACTTCACTTGCAAAAGTACAAGAAAGATTTGGTTTGCGGAACCCAATCAAGTCAAAAAGGGGTAGAAAGGAAATACATGATTATCTTTAAACTCTGATAATCAATACTTTGCAAAATGCACAAAGTAAACGAAAAGTGGTGGTTTGTGAGAGAAAGTAAGGTTTAAGGAGAATTAATGCGCCTACGTTTTACCTCACTTTTTAGTAATTAGGCCCAACTTTTTCACTTCCTGCTCGAAGGTGTTGCGATCGCCCTTGGCTGCGTTCTTGAGTTTGGCGCGATAGTTATAAATGGTGTTGACTGCATAATGGAGAAACTCGGCTATCTTATTGCTATCGTCAACACCTAACCGGATGAGCGCAAAGATGCGCACGGTGGGCGTGAGGCGGCCGTCATCGGGTAGCTTAATCTGGCTGTCCTCGCGTAGAAGACCATTGAGATGTTCCACAAAGTGGGGGAAGAGATGGAGAAACGCTGAATCGAAATGGGCATAGAGCTCATCCAAGGCCTCGTCTTTGAGCGTGGAAGAGTTGGTCATTTCGGACAGTTCGGCATATTGTCTCTTGCGCAGTTTCTTGTTTACCTCAAGTCGTTGCTGCTCTATGAGGTCAATGTAATGTGAGCATGAGGCAAGAAACTGGCCGATATATTCTTCCTTAACCTGGTTGGATTCGGCGAGCTTATGGTTGAGTTCCATCGCTTCGTTACGTGCTTTATTGGCCAATCGCTTCTGTCTATATATAAAATAGGAGAACAATGCCATCGCAAAAGCCATGATGCTGATGATGACAAGGGTGGTCTTAAGACGCAGATTATTCTGCGCAAGCAGGATCTGATAGCTTGTATCGATCTTATCAAGCACGGGTGACACTTGCCAAAAACGTGTTTGCGCGTTGAAATGGGACAGAGCTTGATAGGAGAAACGTAGGTAACGGTTGGCTCGCTCCACATCGTTCTCCTCGCAAAGCATCTCTGCAAGGGTCCAAAGGGCTGACTGGTCCATGGTAGCCGACTTGATATCTACTATCGCCGACTTGATAAGCCATAGCTTGGCGTTGCGCTTATCGTTCATCGCCATATAGATCAGATTACGATTAAAAGCAACAATGGCAAACTGACGAGTGGTATCTTTACAAGCTGCGAGCTGCTGATCGTTAACCTTTAACGCTTCCTGAAAGCGATGGCTTAGCGTCAGATTGATCTCTTGACGGTGCAGAGCAAAGAAGGATTGGGGCGAGGCGTGTTGCAATAACGAGTCGCCATAGAGGTCGGCGATGCTAAAATACTTTGCCGGAACGGTCTTATCTGTACTTTGAGCAGATAGCGCCATGTTCTGATAGACATAGTTTGACGCGTAATAGTAGTCTTGCCAACCTTGCTCCTTCAACGCTTTGCGATCTATCTGACGCAACACTGCCAAGGCTTCGCTATACGATCCGATAATCGAATACTGCAATGCAAGCAACGACTGATACCTGGATTGCTGGTCATAGAGTTGGTGTTCCTTGGCTAGCCTAATGCAATGGTTGATATAATTGAGGGCTGAGTCCTTCTGGAACGACTGATACACGTTGTAGATCTTTAGCAAAGCATCAATCCGCGCTTGGATGTTGGGAGCAGAGAGAGCCGAGCGCTTGAGTTGGACAAGACGTTGCTCCTTCTGTTTGAGATATTGGGGATACTGACTGATCGCTTGATCCAACAGTTCATACTGATGCGTAAGGTCAAAATCTTGCGCACTGACAAAGGTCAATGGCAAGAGGATGAATAACAAGCAAGGGAGTATCCGTCGTAACATGTTTAGATTTTCTATATGCAGTAAGCACGAAGCTAGGGGCGCTTTGATGCGGTAAAGTTACAAAAAATCTAGGATTATAAGATACGTTTGATTTGTTTTCTTAGTGCGTTCTCATATTCTTCAAACTTTGTCCTATAATATAATACCCCAATTCGGGATAACGCATATAGTACTCCCCATTTTTAGACAGGGTTTGACTTCGTTTTGCCAGCCGAGAGA
>CAVJZR010000006.1:0-77902 GCA_963654235.1 Bacteroidaceae bacterium
CGAAAATATACGCTTCGTTTTGGGAAACCGATACGCTTCGTTTTGCGGATTATATAAGAATGGTAATATGAGCACTATAAAGAATATGTACAGCAGACATATAATGCTCTTGCCTGGAGACTTCAAGGCATTCTTATCCCGAACTGAGGTAAGGTATGTAAATTATCGATACAGAAGGGGCGCTTGTCAATAAAATCAAAAGGTAAATCTATGAATATATACTAAAACTTACGATTTCTTATTCGAAAACATTTTTAATGCTTATATTTGCAACAGAATATATAACGAGAGACTTATATAAACCTCAATTGGTATGGTTTAGAAGAACATTAGTATTTATTTAAAGAAAGGACAACGTAATGAAAAGACTCCTTATCTTAACGATGGCTATGTGCAGTGGGATGCTAGCACATGCCGACGATTTCCCTTATCTAACCTTTGAACAAGCTGATGGTAGTGAGCTAGCCTTCGATGTGGAATCGCTTGAAATGTATTTTGATGGCGGTACGCTCTATGTGCAGAACGCTTCAGGAAGCAAATCACTCACTGTGAGTGACCTTAAGCGGATGTACTTCTCCTCAGTGGCAGATGGAGTGACGGAAATCTCCGCTTCACCCAAGTCCACTTCTCTTAGCGCTTATGACTTGACGGGTAAGTACGTGGGGCAGTTTGCTTCTGTAAGCCAACTGCAAACGGCATTGCCCAAAGGCATCTATGTAGTGAAACAGAATACCAAAACATCTAAAATCGTTGTGAAATGAAAAGAATCTTCAGTATTGCTTTCTTGTCATTGACAACAGTTTCGGCTGTCATGGCACAAACGCTCAATATCGTTTCGGGCAGTGTTACCTATGCCATACCAGCTTCACAGGCTGGCGATATGACTTACCAAGATGGTAGCACGCTCACATTCATGGGCAAAACGCTTCCTACCACATCCATTACACGTATGTATGTGGATCAAAGCGAGGTGACCGACAACACCGTGAAGGTGAGTTACAATGACGGAGAAGCCTCGGTGGTTGTGGCTGGAAACATCGCCCAATATGTCGAACCCACCGTTACGGGAGCCCATGTGTCCGTCGCACAGAGCACCGATGTAAGTGATGAGACCTGTGGCGAGATTACCTACATCCTCTCAGGAAACAGTAGCGATGGTGGTTTTGCTATGACTGGTAGCTACAAAGCATCCCTTGAGCTCCAAGGCCTCACGCTGACCAATCCTTCGGGAGCCGCATTGGATATCCAAGATGGCAAACGCATAGACCTCTCTATTAAGAAAGGTACGGAGAATACGCTTACCGATGGCGCTGATGGCAGTCAGAAAGGTTGCATTGTATGTAAGGGCCACCTTGAGATGAAAGGCAAAGGAACCCTCACCGTTTATGGTAACACGGCCCATGGCATCTATGCAAAGGAATATGTCGAACTCAAGAACGCTACCGTCAATGTGCTTTCAGCCGTGAAGGATGGTCTCAACTGTAACCAATACTTCCTCATGGAGAGTGGCGCGCTCAACATCTCGGGTGTGAGCGACGATGGTGTGCAGGTGTCATATAAGGATGATACCGACCGTGAAGCTGAAGATACAGGTACCATCACCCTCAAGGGCGGCACGCTCAACATCGCTGTCACTGGTACCGCAACCAAGGGATTGAAAGCCGATGGCGATATCCTTGTCAGCGATGGCGATATCACCATCACCACCTCAGGTGGCGGAAAGTGGGACGAAGATGATGCCAAGACCAAGGCTGCATCGTGTCTCAGCGCTGATGGCAATGTGCAGATTGATGGCGGAACGCTCTCGCTCACCAGCACGGGTAGCGGTGGCAAGGGCATCAACTGTGACAGTACGCTGACCATCAATGCCGGTAACGTGACCGTGAAAACCTCTGGCGGTATATATGCATACGTCAATGGCACCGAATATAACAACTATACAGGCAACACCGATTATCTCTCCAGCGATCAGAAATCATCTCCTAAGGGTATGAAGGTGGATGGCGACATCACCATCAACGGCGGTACCATCCAGGTCGACGCTACGGGTAATGGTGCTGAAGGTATCGAGAGCAAGGCCGTGATGACCATCAATGATGGAACCATCGTGGTCAACTCGTATGACGACTGCCTCAATTCGTCTAGCCATATGTATATCAAAGGCGGCGACCTCACCGTGGTATCAAGCGGCAACGACGGTCTCGACTCTAACGGCAACATGTATATCAGCGGTGGTGTGATTCGTGCTTTCGGTACATCCTCACCCGAGTGTGGTATTGATGCCAATGAGGAAGATGGCTATTCGGTCTACTTCACTGGTGGCACATTGCTCGCCGTGGGTGGTGGCAACTCTGTTCCTAGCAGCTCAGAGTCGACCCAACCTTACGTGTCGGGTAACATGACCGTGACCGCTAACACCGAAATCACCCTCAAGAGTGGCGATACCACCCTTGCAACCTTTACCGTACCATCCAACTACTCGTCCTCTAACGGTCAAGGCCCACATATCAGTGGCGCACCCGGCGGCGGTGGTCCTGGTGGCGGTGGTGGCGGCGGCTGGGGCGGCCAAGGTAGCAGCGTCCTCATCAGTTGTGCAGGGCTCACCTCAGGTAGCAGTTACACCCTTACCTCTAACGGCTCGTCATCATCTGTCACAGCTACGCTGACAGGTAGCTCTGGTGGCGGTCATCCATGGTAAAAGATGATAGAATGTCATATTTTTTGCAGAAAGTCTTGCGTTATTAAACCAATATTTGTACTTTTGCAATAGATAAACAAAAAGATAGAACCATATGAACAGCATCAACGTAGCTTTCCAGTATTTCTTTTTTTACTTTGCATGGAGATGTGAAGCGGGAAGTTGCGTGTGTAGTTCAACTTAAGTTTATGTAGATAATCAATATCGATCATACACCAGTCCCCGCTTCTTCATTGAGGCGGGGATTTTTTATTTCAGTGCAATCAACAATATATCATAAGATGAAACATATAGCTATACAGGGATTTGAAGGATGTTTTCATGAGCTTGCCACGCGAGGCTATTATGCTCAGGAGGAGATAACGCTCGACTATTGTGCCACTTTCGAACAGGTTTTCGCCCATCTCGCTGACCATACCGCCACGCACGCATTGGTTGCCATCGAGAACACCATTGCCGGATCGTTGTTGCACAACTACGAATTGCTTTGTAATAGCAATGCACGCATCGTCGGTGAGAAGAAGATTCATATCTCCCATTGCATCTGTTGCCTGCCCACCGACACGTGGGAGACGCTCCATGAGGTTCATTCGCACCCCGTAGCGTTGATGCAATGCCGACATTATCTCGAGTCACACCCCACGCTGAAGGCGGTCGAAGCAGCCGACACCGCAGGCGCTGCCAGTCAGATTGCCGTGCAACAGCTTCACGGACAGGCAGCCATCTGTAACGCGATGGCTGCCGAACGGATGGGACTGAAGATCCTGCAGAACCACATTGAGGATAACAAACACAACTATACCCGCTTCCTCGTCCTTAGTCCTGACGCCTCCTCAACCTCTTCCTTTAATCCTCCGGCGATTAACAAGGCTAGCCTGGCCTTCACCTTGCCACACGAACGCGGTAGCCTATCGATGGTGCTCAGCATCTTTTCTTATTATGGTATCAACCTCACCAAGATACAGTCGCTGCCCATCATCGGACGCGAATGGGAGTATATGTTTTACATCGATCTCGCTTTTGACAATTACACCAAATACAAACAGAGCTTGGAAGCGGTGCGACCATTGACAAGCGACTTTAAAAACTTAGGAGAATATGCAGATGACACAAGCCGATAACACACCAGCCATTGTGCCCGCTCAGCGCCTGAGCGTGGTCAACGAGTACTATTTCAGTCGTAAACTTAAAGAGGTGGCACAGCTCAATGCCGCTGGTCAGGACATCATCAGTCTGGCCATAGGTAGCCCCGATATGCCTCCTTCACCCCAAACCATTGATCGCCTTTGCGAGGTGGCGCACCAAGCCACCGCTCATGGCTACCAACCCACGTCCGGAACGCCCGAGCTCCGAGAGGCTATGGCGCGGTTCTATAAGCGTTGGTACAACGTGACGCTCAATCCCGCTACCGAGATCCAACCGCTTATCGGTAGCAAGGAAGGCATCCTTCACATCACCTTGGCGTTTGTCAACCCCGGCGACGAGGTGCTCGTGCCCGATCCAGGCTACCCCACATACACATCCTTGAGCACACTCCTTGGCGCTAAGGTGGTGCATTACCCCCTGGATGAGACTAACGGATGGCAACCGCGTCTTGACCTTTTGGAACAACGTGACCTTAGCCGAGTACGCCTTATGTGGACCAACTATCCCCATATGCCCACCGGAGCCAATGCGCAGATGGAGACCTATCGCCAGCTTGTGGCTTTTGCCAAGCGTCATGGCATCGTTGTGGTCAATGACAACCCTTACTCTTTCATCCTCAATGAACATCCGTTGTCCTTGTTACAGGTCGAAGGCGCAAAGGATTGCTGCATCGAACTCAACTCGATGAGCAAGTCGCACAATATGCCCGGATGGCGCGTGGGGCTCTGTGCTACCAATGCCACGTTCATCCAGTGGATCTTAAAGGTCAAGAGCAACATCGATTCGGGTACGTTTCGCGGACTGCAGCTTGCTGCCGCTACCGCTTATGACAACGAGACGCAATGGCATCACGAAGCCAATATCGCCACTTACCGCCGTCGCCGTCAGTATGCTGAGCAGATCATGCAGCTTCTCCGCTGTACCTATGACCCCGCACAGGTGGGAATGTTCCTTTGGGGAAGAGTGCCCGATGACATCCCCGAAGCCGAGATGCTCACCGAGCAGTTGCTCCATGAGGCACGCGTCTTCGTAGCGCCGGGACATATCTTTGGTGCCAATGGTCGACGATATATCCGCATCTCGCTCTGCGCCAAGGACGATCTGATGGCTGAGGCTGTTCGCCGTGTGCAGCAGATGGTAGCTCGGCATAAGGAGCAATAACCCTTTCAGGGCTAGAATATCACACCCCTAACTGATTACTCAACATTTAAAAAACCACACCGATATGAAGATATTAGTATTAGGAGCAGGCAAGATGGGTAGCTTCTTCCTCGATCTGCTGAGCTTTAACCATGAGACCGCCGTGTACGAGAAGAACCCCGAACGACTGCGTTTCACGTTCAACACCCTGCGCTTTACCTCGCTGGATGAGGTGAAAGCCTTCCGTCCCGAACTAGTTATCAATGCCGTCACGGTCAAGAACACCATCCCCGCCTTTGAAGAAGTGATACCCTATCTGCCTGACGATTGCATCCTGAGCGACATCGCTTCGGTCAAGACCGGTCTGAAGGAGTTTTATGAGCAATGCCATCACCGCTTTGTCTCCACGCACCCGATGTTTGGTCCCACCTTTGCCAACCTCAACCAGCTGCAAGAGGAGAACGCCATTATCATCAACGAAGGCGACTATATGGGGCGCATCTTCTTCAAAGACCTTTATGCCAATGTGGGAATCAACATCTACGAATACTCGTTTGAGGAGCACGACCGTACCGTGGCCTATTCGCTAAGCATCCCCTTTGTGAGCACCTTTGTCTTTGCGGCGGTGATGAAGCACCAAGATGCACCCGGCACCACGTTCAAGCGCCATATGCAGATAGCCCGTGGCGTGCTCTCAGAGGACGATTATCTGCTGCAAGAGATTCTCTTCAATCCTCGCACACCCGAACAGATAGCCCGCATCCGTGAAGAAATGGAGATGTTACAAGATATCATCTCGCGTCGGGATGCACCTGCGATGCGCGATTATCTCAAGAAGATTCGCTCCCATCTAGCGCAAAACCGATAATCCCCACTTGCCTTGCGGCGCATAGCAACGCTCATGGCGATAGATTATATAGGTATAAAGAGAAAGACTGTATCTCAACTTTCATGAGTTGGATACAGCCTACATTGTTATGCGCAAGTCAATGCTTACTTAAAATGGAAAGAAGAATCGATTTTTAATCATCAGTGTGATGCTGCTCATATTCGGCTATTTCACGTTCGCCGATGTGCGCCAAACCATAGTGTTCGTCGTGCTGACTGAGATCCAATCCCACCTTCTCGCTCTCCACAGAGACACGCATTGGGATCATCTTGTCAATGAGCCAATAACCGAAGTAGCTCATCACGAAGGTATAGATGAAGACCAGTGCCACTGCCAAGAGGTGGTAAAGGAAGATGACGAAGCCGTCCCAGGTGCCCGCAATCAGACCTTCCTGGATGAATATACCCGTCAGGATGGTACCAAAGATACCGCCTGTGCCGTGAGTAGGGAACACGTCGAGTGCGTCATCGATGCGTGAGTGGCTACGCCAGTACACGGCGATGTTACAGATGATGGTGATCACGAAGGAGATAAAGATGCTTTGTCCCACCGTAACGTATCCAGCTGAAGGTGTGATGGCCACTAGACCCACCACGCAACCTACGGCTGCACCCATAGCAGAGGGCTTGCGGCCACGCAGACAATCGAAGAAGATCCATGTCATCATCGCTGTTGCTGAAGCGGTGTTGGTGTTGAGGAAGGCTTTAACGGCTTGACCGTCGGCATGAAGAGATGAACCAGCGTTGAAACCAAACCAACCTAGCCAAAGCATTGCAGCACCTAAGAGGACAAACGGAATGTTGGCTGGCTCCGACTGGCGTGTGGACGACTTACGACGGCCTAGGAAGATAGCACCCGCAAGGGCAGCTACACCTGATGAGGCATGTACCACGATACCACCGGCAAAGTCCACTACGCCCCACTTGAGAAACAATCCGTCGGGATGCCAGGTCATGTGTGCCAGTGGGCAATAGATGACCACGAAGAAGAAAATCATGAAAAACATATATGCCGAGAAGCGCACGCGTTCAGCAAACGAACCTGTGATCAGTGAGGGAGTGATGATGGCAAACTTCATCTGGAACAACGCATAGAGTGCCAGAGGGATGGTAGCGCCACCTAGAACGCTTCCTGTCGGAGTGATGTAGGTGCCTGCACCCACGTTGTCGAACATCAGGAAGGTAAGCGGATTGCCGATAATGCCACCGATATCGTCACCGAAGGCAAGACTGAAACCAAACACTACCCAGAGCACACTGATCAGTCCCATAGCTATGAAACTCTGCAACATGGTGGAGATGACATTCTTTGCGCCCACCATACCGCCATAGAAGAAGGACAGACCCGGTGTCATCATCAGCACAAAGATCGTTGCCGTGATCAGCCAAGCTACGTCAGCGCCATTGATCTTGGTAAAGTCGCACACGAAGGTGGGCTCTTTGGCAAAGAGACCTGCAATGGCGATGATCACCATAGAGGCCATTAAAATAATCCATCGTTTTTTCATCATTTTTGTTTTTATGGTTTTTTATTATCCTGAATCTGTATTAATGGTCTAGAGCTAGTAAGCTTTCTCATGGACGCCGCTCACGGCTCTGCCGCTGGGATCGTTCATCCCCTTAAACTGCTCGTCCCAAGCCAGCGCTTCTGCGGTGCTACATGCTACACTGGGAACGCTGGGTACGCTTCGTGCGGCAGCGTCGCTGGGGAAGTGTTCGGCAAAGATGGAGCGATAGTAGTACTCTTCCTTGTTGCGTGGTGGGTTGATCGGGAAGCGCTCAGCGGCGTGCGCCATGTCGTCATCGCTCACCATATCGGTGGTCAACTGCTTCAAGGTGTCTATCCAGTTGTACCCCACGCCGTCAGAGAACTGTTCCTTCTGGCGCCATGCCACCTCCTCGGGCAACATATCGGCAAAGGCTTCACGGACAATCTTCTTCTCGATGGTGTTGCCTTGGCACATCTTTGCTGCGGGGTTGGTGCGCATCGCCACATCCAGAAACTGCGTGTCAAGGAACGGCACTCGGCCCTCTACGCCCCATGCCGATAGGCTCTTGTTGGCCCGTAGGCAGTCGTAGAGATATAGCTTGGATAGCTTTCGCACGGTTTCTTCGTGGAAAGCCTGTGGGGTGGGGGCTTTGTGGAAGTAGAGGTAACCGCCAAAGATCTCGTCAGCTCCCTCTCCTGAGAGCACCATCTTGATGCCCATGCTCTTGATGACACGTGCCAAGAGATACATCGGGGTAGATGCGCGCACGGTGGTGACATCGTATGTCTCGATGTAATAAATCACGTCACGGATGGCATCCAGTCCTTCCTGGATGGTATAGTGGATCTCGTGATGCACGGTACCGATGTGGTCAGCCACCATCCGAGCCTTGGCTAGGTCGGGTGCCCCCTTCAGACCTACGGCAAACGAGTGCAGACGTGGCCACCAAGCAGGTGTTCGGCCACCTTCCTCGATGCGTTTGGCTGAGTATTTCTGTGCGATGGCGCTGATCACGGACGAGTCTAAGCCGCCACTGAGCAACACGCCATAAGGCACGTCGCACATCAACTGGCGTTGCACGGCAGCTTCCAAAGCATCATGGATGGCTGCGGTGCTTGCCGCATTGTCCTTCACCGCTTCGTAGCTAAACCAGTCACGGTTGTAGTATCGTGTCACCTTTTGAGTGCGACTCCAATAATAATGCCCCGGCAGAAACGGCTCGTAATCCTCACAATAGCCTTCGAGGGCTTTCAGTTCGCTTGCCACCATCACATGGCCTTGAGCGTCGTGCCCTATATATAAAGGTATAACACCTATAGGGTCGCGTGCGATGAGGTACTCGTTGCGTTCCACATCATAGAGCGCAAAGGCAAAGATGCCACTTAGCTTGTTGAGCCAAGTGCAGAGTTTCTGTTCCGCTTCGGCCTTCGTATCCTTGCTTACAGCCTCTCGCCATTGACGATAGAGGGGCAAGATGACCTCGCAGTCGCTGCCCGTGCTGAACGTATAGCGGTCATGATAATCGCGGCGAATGTCCTGATGATTGTATATCTCGCCATTAACGGCAAGCACCTGTCTTCTATCCGAACTAAATAAAGGTTGCCCGCCCGACTCGGGGTCAACGATCGAAAGGCGTTCATGAGCAAGAATCGCTGTTCCACCGCAGTAGATACCACTCCAGTCGGGACCGCGATGGCGAATCTTACCACTCATGCGCAGGGCTTGCTCACGCAGCTCTGCCGATTGTTCTTGTATGTTGAAGATAGAAACGATGCCGCACATATAGGATTTATTTTAGTAAAAACGAGTGTTGAAAGTCTTTTTGCAATAATAATGGCGCAAAGGTACAATAATTTGATAGCATACCAAACAAAATGCTTTCTTTTTGTATTTAGAATTTGGTTACAACTTACTTTTTGCTTATTCAGTGTATAATAACGTAATATATTAACGCAAAACGTAAGGGTTTGGTGATTAATTGAAGCGTTGTGTAAGCTGAAATGAAAATAATATTACAATAGTGTATCGATTCTAAATAATTGTTGTACTTTTGTATCCGAATCGCATTTTGATTCTAGGTACAACGTAATAGGGTAACGATGGATACACTCAATCAGATTCTGAGCAACGTAAGTAGTTTTCTTTGGGGATGGCCCATGATCATTTTATTACTAGGAACGCACGTGTTCCTGACCATCCGCTTACGTTTTCCACAACGCAAGATCTTCACTGCCATCCGCCTATCCGTCCAACGCGACAAGGATTCGAAGGGTGATGTGTCACAGTTTGCTGCCTTGGCTACGGCGCTGGCAGCTACTATCGGCACGGGCAACATCATCGGTGTAGCCACCGCAGTGGCGCTGGGAGGTCCCGGCGCGGTGCTATGGTGCTGGCTCACGGGTGTGTTTGGCATCGCAACCAAGTATGCCGAGGGTCTGTTGGCCATCAAGTATCGTGTCAAGACACCTGATGGAAAGATGCTCGGAGGTCCGATGTATGCCCTTGAACGTGGCTTGGGTTGGAAGACGCTAGCCGTGTTGTTTGCTGTGTTTACCGCCATAGCCTCGCTGGGTATCGGTTGTACGGTGCAAGCCAACGCCATCTCAACCTTGGTGCATAGCACCGCAGATATCTCACCTTATGTCTCAGGCGGCGTGCTCTGCTTGCTCACGGCAGCCGTAATCCTTGGTGGTGTGAAGAGCATCGCTAAGGTTTGTGGTGCTTTGGTGCCGTTCATGGCGTTGTTTTATGTGATAGGTTGTGTGTATATCCTTTGTGTCAACCATGCCTATCTAGGTCAGGCGGTGCATGAGATCTTCTCTTCAGCGTTCAGTGCGCGTGCCGCAGGTGGTGGCTTCGCTGGTACGACGGTGATGATGGCTGCACGTTATGGTATCGCACGTGGCTTGTTCTCTAACGAGTCGGGTCTAGGTTCGGCGCCTATCGTTGCTGCTGCGGCTCAGACACGCAACCCTGTGCGCCAAGCGTTGGTATCATCCTCAGGAACGTTTTGGGACACGGTGGTGATCTGCGCCATCACTGGTCTGGTGATTGTGAGTACCATTATAGCCTATCCCGATGTGTCGTCAAGCGATGGCGCCCAGCTCACCAAGTTGGCTTTTGGTAAGATTCCTTATGTCGGTGCACCTATCTTGACGGTTAGCTTGTTGACGTTTGCTTTCAGTACCATCCTAGGTTGGAGCTATTACGGCGAACGCGCGGTGGAGTATCTCAAGGGTAAGCGATGGATGCACGCCTACCGTGGTGTGTACATCGTGGCTGTGTTTGTGGGTAGCATCGCCAATCTAGAGATTGTGTGGAACGCCGCCGACTGCATGAATGCGCTCATGGCGATACCTAACCTCCTGTCGCTGCTCTTCCTCAACGGCATCCTTGTGCATGAGACGCGTAAGTATCTCTGGCGTGGCCGTCTAGATAAGGACAACTAGTTCTTGCCCTTACTCCTCAAAGTCGTCGTTAGGCTTGATGTCGCTATCGGCAAATCCGTCATCGTATCCCGCGTCGTACCCTTCCTGGTACCCACTCTTATAATCAAGCACCTTACTATGTGTGGTCACATCGCACGCATCGTCATAGGTTTGGAAACGCGAGTTTTCCACGCCATCTTCAAATCCGTCCTCATATCCCTGCTTATATCCTTTGTCATAATAAGAGTTGACCTGTGTTTCTTCAGAACGCTGGTTGGCAGCCTTGGCGCTCACATCTGGTAGGCTTTCAGTGCTAGATGTGGGCGCTATGTGTGTGGTGTCCACGGCAGATGTGTCGGTCTGGCTCACTGAGTCAGCGCTAGTGTTGTTGGCGGGATTGCTTTTCTGATGTGTGCATCCCATGATGCTGAAGGCGAAGAGACAAATGCCCATCGTGCCAAGCCATGTGGAAGAGAAAACCGAATGTTTCATAAGCCAATGATTAATGTATACTGATGCGACGGAAGGCAATCTTCTCTCGATGCCAAGTGTAGGTGATCAGCAGCGAGTGATCGGCTGCCTCGACGATGGCGGGATAACTGTATTCGCCCTCGGGGGTATCTTCCAGCGTGAAGGTTTGGAGCATCTGCGTCATGTCGGGTGAGAAGAGCGCCAACGATAGGCGGTTGCGGGCAGCCATGTCTTCACCATCTCGGGCGGCAATATCGTTGTAGACCAGCACGTGTCTACCATCATGAAGCGTCACGGCATCCACACCCGAGTTGTTATTGGGGATGTCGGTGAGCGTCACGGGAGTCCAACTGTGTCCCATGTCCGCACTGTATGTGGTGGCCAAGGCGCTGTTCTTGGTGCGGCAGAGCGCTTGCAGCGTACCATCGGGTAGGGTGAGGATGGTGGGCTGGATGCAGATGATGGGTTGGGGAGCACCATCGGGGCGATCCATCGTGGGGATAGATTGCTCCGCCTGAAGCGGTCCTACGTAGCTCCACTGGTGCGTCAAGAGGTCATATAGCTCAAAGTGGACACGCCAGTGGTCCTTCTCCTTGCTCGAGGGGCATAGCAGATAGTGGTCAGCGACGATGGGTTTGTCCTTGATTGGGCCAAGGAAGTCGTGTGGCAAGGCGTGAGGCTCACTCCATGTGAGGCCGTCGTCCGTGGAGGTCTTATACCATCCGGTCCATGCCTGCACGTTCTTACCTATCTTATAAAACAAGATGATGGTGCCGTCGGGTAGCTGCGTGAGCACCGGATTGTAGCATGCCGTGCCTTGTCCGTCCGCTGCCATCTGTTGTTGCCACGTCTTGCTACCCTTGTTGCGGCGTGAAAGCCAAATCTTCACGTCAGGACTGCCCTCGTATTTGCCACCAAAATAGGCTGCGAGCAATGTGCCTTTGTCGGTCTCAAGGATGGTGGAGGCATGACAAGAAGGGAACGATGCCGTCTCGTAAAGGAACATACTCTCCTCGATGGTAAACTGCGTGTGATCTGTCTGTCCCTTCGCTGTGAACGAGAACCAACTCATCAAGAGACTCAATAGAATAGGTAAATAGGCTTTTTTCATCTTTATAGGTTTTTCATGAAGGTGCTTTGATATATGCAAAGATATGAAATTATCTTTAGTTTCGGTAGGTTTCACATCGGAAAAGCATAAGGACGGGGATAGAAATTAATTTGTTTTTCAAAGAAAAATAAATTAATTTCGACAGAAAAATAAATTATTCTTTGTTCCTAAACCGCCTTCGTGGGATGGTCAGAAAGCTTGTATCAGGTGCTGATATCTATGGTTTGGCAGTCACAAAGCAATGTTATGGGTATCGCAAAGGATAGGTGTTGACATCTAGTGGCATGGAGAGGGCATTGCTAAACGTAACGCAATAATGCTTAAAATATGATAATCGATGACATAAATATACAATGTTGAGATTTCGATTAGCATTTTGATAGATAATTAGGTGGATTGTTCCAATTAATGGTAGATATTTCTTATATTTGCATAACAATAGTCTATACCTGGGTGTCTTGAATTTATGAGTGTTTATAGGCGGGTTCTATAAATTATCTTTGATGGTTTTTTGAATTTTAGCCGAGCAGATTTTACTTGCTTTTCAGAAGGAGCATAGCGGGCTATGCGACTGATGAAGAAAGGAAAAGATGCCGGATAAAAACAAAAAGACACAAAGAGCAATCCGTCTAAATTATAGATTTAATAGTGCGTGGAATTTATAGAACACGCCTATAATGATTAAGGTAAAAAGTATAGATAGATCAAAACTATATATGATTATGAAAAGAAAGAACATTCTGTGTGTATGTTTGACGATGCTCTCCGCTTGTGGCGTACAAGCTGGAGTGGTGCAGCATGGTCTGAGCATACCTAGCGTGGTGTCCAAGCACGTGACCAAGGAGAAGCTGAAACCTTTCCAACGTGTGGCACGCTTACACGCTTTTGAGAAGCAGTATCCCACGCTCTGTGCGGTGAAGAACAAAGTCTTCGGGGCTACGGAGCAACAAAGTGTGCTTCAGCGTGCCAACACGGTGCATGCTAACCCGGCCAAGGCCAATGCCAAGGTGCCTTTGCTGCAAACTACTAGCGGTCGTGAGCTTTGGGGTAACGTGGTCTACTCAGAGCTATGGGACGACCTGAGACGCGGACTTTACAGTTTTACGGCAACCAGCGAGATCGATCCCTCTTCACTGTGGCTCAATGATGACTTGGCTGCCAATGGTGGCGCAGCACTCGTTGACGGCGTGTATCATGAGGTGAACTGGTTCTCCAATGCTGACGATGTGTATATCACACATTGCAGTTTTAATGCCGAGACGGGTGAGTTGCTCTCCTCTGAGCCACTCGAAGATCTGTCACTGATAGCTACCGAGACCGCTACGGCTGATGACGGCACGGTCTATGGCGAGTTCTATAACGCCACCGCAACAGGCTACGAGCTGGGTGTGATTGACTATAACACCATGACACGTACCACGATAGGTAGCTTGACACAGTGGTATATGGCGCTAGGTATCACCAGCGACCACGTTCTTTATGGTGTGTCAGCAAATGGTAATCTCTATAAGATCGACCCCGCGACAGCCAAGGAAACACTTGTCGGCGCTACCGGATTGTCGCTGGTAAGCAGTTCGAACGAGGTTTTCGGACAGAGCGGCGAGATCGATTACAAGACCGATATCTTCTATTGGGCTGCCATCACCAGCACCAATTACTCGGCACTCTACACCGTGGATCTCACCAGCGGTAAGGCACAGGAAGTGGGCACGTTCCCCGGTCAGGAGCAGATCTATGGTTTGGTCATTCCTAAACCATTGGCTGAGGATGACGCACCAGCTGCCGTGGATGGCATTGACCTCTCATTTGAGGGTGCATCACTGACGGGTACGGTGAGCTTCACCGCTCCTTCAACCACCTTCGCAGGTGACGATCTGACCGGTGCGCTATCCTATGCCATCACCGTGGACGATGATACGGTGGCCATCGGAAGCACCACGGCAGGCGCTCAGGTTAACCAACAGGTGACGCTCAGCGCCAGTGGCACACATACCTTCGCCGTGCTGACATCGAACAAGGTGGGCAACAGTCCGCTGACCAAGGTGAGCCAGTATGTAGGTTATGACGAGCCTTTTGCTGTGGAGAACCTCACCATCACCTCCAATAGTAGCACCGGAAAGGTGCATCTCTCATGGACGGCACCTTCAGAAGGAATGGGCGAGGGTTACTTAGGTGACCTGACCTATGACGTGGTGCGCTATCCTGATGAGGTGAAGGTGGCTAGCGGCATCACCGAGACCTCGTTTGACGAGACGCTCAGCGCTGATGTGCTCACCCCTTACACCTACGGCGTGACCGCAGTGAACGGTGATATGCATAGTGGCGAGGCCATCAGTGGCAAGGTAGTGATAGGTCCTGCAATCGCACCGCCTTACGATAACCAGTTTGAAGATGAGTCGTCACTCGACCTTCTGACCATCATCGACGCCAACAACGACGGTAGCACATGGGGATATCATCCCGACCAGCATTGTGCTTACTATGTATATAATGGTGAAAACAGTGGTGACGACTGGTTGCTCTCGCCTCCTCTCAAGTTGGAAGCAGGCAAGGAGTACACCGTTTCGTTTGTCGCTTCTAACACCATCGAGCAATATGCCGAGAAGCTAGAGGTGAAATACGGTGAAGGCGATGATCCTACGGCTTACACGGGAACGCTCCTCCCCACCACCGAACTGACGGAGAAGAAGGAGTATAGCGCCACTATCATCCCTACCAAGGACCAAGATATCAAGGTAGGTTTTCACGCTCTTAGTGAGCCAGATATGTTCAATCTGTTGCTCTTCCGACTGACCGTGAGTGCTGGCGCAAGCCTTGCTGCCCCCGATTCGGTAAGCAATCTCAAGGTCACTCCGGCTGCTCAAGGTGCTCTCAGCGCTACGGTGAGTTGCACGCTACCTACCAAGACCATCGCTGGAGAGCCACTGACCAATATCAACAAGGTAGAGCTCTTGCGCAATGATACGCTTGTATCTACATTATACAGTGGGCTCACACCTGGCGGAAACGCTTCTTTCTTGAACAAGGTGAAGACCGATGGAACCTACGGATATAAGGTTGTGGTGTACAACGCAAGTGGCAACGGACGCGCTTCTAGCGTACAGCAAGCCTTCGTAGGATGTGACGTGCCTGGCGCAGTGGATGGCAAGAGCATCAAGGTGGTGGACAATGGTACATCACTCAACGTGTCTTGGCAAGCTGTAACGCAAGGTAAGAATGGCGGATATGTGGATCCAGCCAAGATGTCTTACAACCTTTATGATTATCTCTACTATGATGAGTTCTTCGGATATGAGTATGGCAACCACCTCGACAGCGTGTGTGGCGTAGATCATACCACCATCAACACCAACACCAATGAGGGTGAACAGAAGATGTTGACGGTCTATGTGCAACCTCAAAACGCAAAGGGCTATGGCGCATTCGGCACCGCAAGCACCATCGTGGTGGGTGAAGCTTATCCTATTCCGTTCGTTGAACCATTCGATAATGGTACAGCCAACTATGGCTTATGGTGGATCAACGTGAGCGGTTCGTCCTCTTGGTATGTCAATGGCGACGTGCCTTCGGCTGAAGGAGAGCCCGGTGTGGCTATCTTCGACGGCTGCAATGACGAGTCGTATATGGCTACTGGTAAGATTGCACCAGCCGGAGCATCTAACCTGAAACTCTATTTCACTGCTCGTTCGGATGCTTACGCACAAGGCACCATCACCGTTCAGGTGCAGAAGAGCAACGGCGAGGTGGACGATCTGAAGACCATCAGCTTTGCCGAAGCAGAAGAAGCCAGTGCATGGCAGACCGAAACGGTAGATCTGAACGCTTATAAGAACGAACCTTACATCATCGTTCGCTTCATGGGTAAAGGCTATGGCTACCTCTGTATCGACAACATCCAGGTGCGTGACGTCCTCGCTCACGACCTCGCTGTGACGATGACGGCTCCCGAATCGCTCAAGAAGGGACAGACGGGTAAGGTCAGCGCCAAGGTGACCAACTATGGCGAGAACACCGCAACCAGCTATAGCGTGCGTCTGCTCGACGGCGATGAGGTGGTGGAAACAAAGGATGTCACTGAGCCGCTCGACCCAATGGCTTCGGCTAGCTTCGATTTCGACTATGCGGCAAGTCTCTTCAACGAGGCTTCATCGGCTGACCTCACCGTTGAGGTGGTATATAACGAAGACTTGAACCAGGACAACAACAAGGCTACCGCTTCGGTAAGCCTGATCAGTTCTAGCAAGCCTGCACCTTCAGTGGTTACCGCTGCGGTTAACGAAGCAGGTGCAGTGGACATCGACTGGAAAGCGCCTAACCTCGAAAGCAGTCAGCTGACGGATGGATTTGATAGCTATGACACCTGGAGCACGGATGGATTTGGCGGTTGGACCACCATTGATGGTGATAAGGGTCAATGCGGTCTCTTGTTCAACGAGTACGAATATGGTCATCAGGGTGAACCTTTCGCCTTCGAAATCTTTGAGCCTAACGCCGTCTCTAGCGACCTCTTGGAGACCAATCCTGAGATGACGCCACACTCAGGTGATAAGTATGCCATCGCTGTATACAGTGTGCTGGATGACAACTTCGTCGATGCTGACAACTGGCTCGTTAGCCCATCATTGTCGGGAGAGGAACAGACGATTAGCTTCTACGCCCTCAATCAAGCCGATTCGCAGAACAGTTATCCTGAGACGCTAGAACTGCTCTATTCTACAACGGGCACCGATTCAGCCGACTTCACCCTCGTTAAGACCGTGACCATAGAGAGCGGAAACTGGACAGAGGTGTCTTTTGATGTGCCTGAAGGTGCTACTCATTTTGCCATCCACCACGTTACAACCGAAGGCGGATACATGCTTGGCATCGATGACGTGACCTTCGTTGCAGGAGCAGGTAAGCTCACGGGTTATAACATCTATCGCGATGGCAAGGTGATTGCCACTGTTGACGGTGCAACACTGAAGTATACAGATGTTGCCGGACAGGGTGACAAGAGCACATACGCCGTGTCTGCTGTCTATGCGGATGGCGAGTCGGTACCTGTTATCGCCACATTCGTCTCCACATCGATAGACGAACTCAAGGCTTTGACTAAGGGTCAACCCTTCGATGTCTACACCCTTGATGGCAAACTCGTAGGCAAAGACCTCACCAACGTGAAGCGTTTGCACCAAGGTGTCTATATTATCAATGGACATAAGGTGATTGTGAAGTGATCTGAAACGAAGATTAGATAAATCAAAAAGGCTGAATCCCTCATGCTGGGGTTCAGCCTTTTTTCCGTATTTGGCGTGGAATGACGCTTTGCGGATGCGCGGATAAAGTGTCGCAGATGGGCGGTTTCGCTGCCATTGGCTAACCTTGACAATCCTTCCGGTGTGCTATGGATCTGTACTGATATCGATTTGATGATGAAACAATTATTCCATTGCAGTATGACTCGGTCTCTTAAAATATCTCATATTGGCGGTTTTGTCGGTAATTTAGCACATTGTGAGAGCAAATACTTGGATTCTTAGTACGAATTTATTACTTTTGTGGCTATCAATAGAATAGATTAATAGGTGAAAGAAAACTTTGCAAGTTATTCGCAAGACAACATTTAAGGTTGTAGATAGATAGGAAGGTATTCGGTAAATCTTTTATACGGCAAGGTAAACGCACGTTAGATAACAAACATAATACGTATTAATAATAAGGTAATGAAAAAGTTTCTTTTTCTCACGTTGGCTCTTATGATGAGCCTTTTTGCTATGGCTGCAACCGATTTTGAGGTGGACGGCATCTGTTATGGTATCCTTTCAGAAGATGAACTGACGGCGGAAGTGGTCTACAACAATGGCGCCTATGAGGGTGATGTGACTATTCCGGCTCGTGTAACCAATGACGGTAAGACCTATACGGTCACTGCGCTGCACAATCAAGCGTTCTTTCAGTGTACCAATCTGTATGCGGTGAGCATCCCCGCAACCGTGACCGACTTGGGTCAGTACACGTTCTCGGGTTGCACTAACCTTGCATCGGTGGAGCTACCCGAAGGTTTGACAACCATTCCGAACGGCGCTTTCTATGGTTGCACGGCGCTTTCGGCTGTCACGCTGCCCTCCTCGGTGGAGGCAATAGGCGATTATGGGTTTTCCAACTGCTCTTCGCTGAAGCAGATCAATATGCCTTCGGCTCTTACATGGCTAGGTAAAGCAGCACTGATGGGCACCGCGCTTGAGGAGTTTGATGTGCCACAAGGTGTCACCGAACTCTCTCCCTATGTGCTTGCGCTTACCACCAATCTATCCAAAGTGACGTTACATGATGGTCTGATTGCCATCCGTGAGTGTGCATTGCAAGGCAACACCACTATCAAAACCATCGTCCTACCTACCCATCTTGAGGTGATTGAAGCATCGGCTTTTGCTCAGTGCATCGCCCTTGAGGACATAACGATTCCTGATGGCATCACCGCTCTACCGGAAAAGTGCTTCTACAATGATATGGATCTGAAGCGCATCGTCGTTGGTAGTGGCGTTACCAGCATCGGCGCTGATTGTTTTGCTCGTTACAAGGGCACCACCACGGCTCCCAAACTGGCTGATGTCTACCTCACTGCACCCTCTATGGTCAGTGGAGGGGAGAGCTTCCTTGATGCCGCATGTGCTCAAGCGACCCTCCATGTGCCCGCTACGCTCGTCGAATCGTACCAGGCTCTGACTGACTGGGGACGCTTTAAACAAATCGTTGCCATAGGTGATGATGAGTTGACGCACATCGGAGGCATCCTCACTGCACCATCCGCAGACTACAAGACCTACACGCTTGATGGTCGTTTGGCTCCCCAAGGTCAGCGCGGCATCGTCATTGTGAATGGTAAGAAGGTCGCTCGTGCCAAGTAAAACACATACAGATACACAGATATAATAACAACTAAGTGAATGCTTATGAACAAAAGGTTACTCCCGTTAGTGTCGCTTTGCTGTGCGGCACTGTCGGTTCAAGCCCAAAGTCCTGCGCTTAACGAAGGCTTTGAAGGCTCAGATGTTCCGCCCGAAGGGTGGACAACGCGTGTGTCAAGTGATGATGCAAGCAATGCGTTCAAGTGGGAACAGGTGACTTACACGTCTGACCCACTCAAGTATCGAAGCGGTTACACACATGGCGGAACCTATGCCATGATGGTGTCATCGGGCAAAACCACCAACGCGGGGGTGCAACCCGACTCTTGGCTCATCTCTCCCGCAGTCTCGGTGCAGTCGGGTGACGTGCTCTCTTTTATGTTGGCGTATGCTCCGGTGTACAATGATGCAGTCACATCAGAGACCGATCGCACGCATTTCGCAGTGCTTGTGTCTACCACCGGTACCGATGCAGCCGACTTTACCGAAACCCTTTGCGACTTCATACCATACGGAGAGGTCAACTGGCGCAAACGTGCGTATAGCTTGGAACAGTATGCTGGCAAGACCATATATATCGCTTTCCGCGACTATGGCAATGGTACAACCGGGTCAGCTTACCTTAAAAACCGTACTTGGATAGACGATGTGAAGGTGTCATCGGGTACCGAATCCGACCTTGTAGTGACCGATTTGCTCTCTCCTGTGGCTGGTCCTGAGACCTCGCAACAGGTCTCTTTCAAGTTTACCAATGCTGCAATGCCCAACGGCGCTACCACTGCTTCATACAGCTTGAACGGCGGAGAGACTGTGACCGAGACGCTATCAGACATGACTTGCGCCACGGGTGATACGCTTACCTATACGTTCCAGACACCAGCCGCCCTCGTTGCAGGTACCAACAATGCGCTTAAGGTGTGGCTTACAGCCGATAATGATGATGTGCACGAGAACGATACGCTTGCCGTAGACGTCAAGATCGATGACGTTTTCAGCTTGCCGTATGAGATGAACTCGGACAACTGCACCACAGGATGGACTTATACATACCATAAGAGGAGTGGTCGCAACTATACAGGATGGTGGTCTATGCCTGACGCAACGGGCGAAAAGCTCACTTGGACCTATCAACTCTGTGCCAAGGAAAGCATCTTGGAGGGTCAGTGGTTTGACCTAGAGGAAGGCAAACTGAACCTTGTGTTCAACTATACATCCGGTACTGACGTGCCTCTGACGCTCATTCTGACCGATTATGCCACTGGTGAAGCTACCTCAACTGACGTCACCTTGCCTGCAAGCACGGACGCTGCGGATGGCAAAGTGAACCTCAAGGTGCCTGCCGATGGCAAATACAAACTCGGCTTGAAGCCTAGCGACACTTATGCAGGACCCTTTGTGGTCAACTCACTTGCTATCAGCAAGGCCGTTCCTAGCGATGTTCAGGTGTCCAGCGTGGCCCTTGCGTCAGCCGTAACAGCCGGTGAAGCTCATCCTTTATATATAAAGGTGAAGAACAACGGGGAACTAGCAGTGGACAATGTGCCCGTTAAGGTCAGCGTAGATGGCGTGCAAGTGGATGCAGATGTGATTCCAAGCATCGAAGCCGGAGCCACCATTGACTGGCAAATGGGCCAGCAAGACGAGACAGAAACCGCTCATGGCGTGAACCTAACCGCCGGTAATCATGAGGTAAAGGTGTATACTGACCTGGAAGATGATGCCGATCTGTCCAACGATACCACCACCGTCAGCGTCTATGCGTACGATAGAGCATCGTTGCCATATAGCTATGGCTTCGAGTCGGAGGAGGATAACAAGAACTGGACAGCCGAGAACATGAGCGACAATGCCCTTAGTTGGACCATCGGAACAGCCAAAGTGGGTAACGTCAACTGGGCTATGGATGGCGAGAACGCCGCTTACATGTCCAGCGTAGCCGGTGCTGAGCACAATGCCGTGCTCCGTTCACCCGAGATAGCAGTGACCGAGCCTAGCCAGGTGAGCCTTTCTTACTATTACACCACCCGTATGAAGGCCACCGAAGCTACCGACGTGACCTACCTCACCGCCAGTGTGAGAGACCTGAACGCCGATACCCTCGTTGCCACTTGTACCAATCAGATCACTGATGAGAACCAAGGCAATTATCGTCAGGGCTACTTGCTCGTGACGCTTCCTGCCGCAGGACGTTACCAGATCGAGTTCCTCAACACTGGAACAGGCCATGACGTGGTGCTTGACAAGGTGTTCCTAGGTGAGAATACCGACCTCGCAGTAATCTCAGCAGAGCAAACTGCCAAGAGCGGATATAACAATACGGTGAACCAAGTAACCGTGAAGATGGCCAACCACGGCTCTAAGACCATCACCAACGTGAAGCTCACGCTATCCACAACGTTAGATGGTACAGCCTTAGACGATGTTGCTGGCGAATATCAACAAGAAATCTTGCCAGGTGATACCGTATCTTACACCTTCGATGATGTGGATGTCAGCGTAGCTGGATGTTATGCCTCTGTGGTTAATGTAGCCACTACGGATGAGACCGAGTTGAGCAACAACATGCTGACCTTGCCTTCATTCAATAGCTATGCCAATGCTACGCTGCCTTACACAGCCGACTTTGACTCAGAGGAACAGCAAGCGCAGTGGACCCTTGAAGGCACATGGCAGACCGGAACATACAGTTCTTCCAGTGCAGCATATAACGGAACAGGTGCTATCTCACACCATAAGAAAGCCGAAAACGCTGATGGCGACTGGGCTTTCTCAGGTTGCATCGAGATCCCCGCAGGCACTTATGACCTCTCGTTCTTCTATCGCACCTACCTCAATGGTAAGACCCAAAGCCTCTATCCACAAAACTTTGCCCTCTATCTAGGTGCTGAACCTACAGCTGAGGCAATGACTCAGACGCTCTATACCAGTGCGGAGGATGTGCTTGCTTACGACAAACGCTATAAGCGCGTGGAACAAACGTTTACCGTTCTTGAAGATGGCAAGTATTATATCGGTGTGAAGTGTACTTCAACAACGCCTTACGGTGTGCTCTATCTGGATAATATCGAGGTATATGATGCCAGCAAGACCGCTCCCGTATTGGATCAGTATGAGACCCACTTTGCTGATTTCTACTTCTATGACCCATCCACCCAGTTTGTACAATGGGAGGAAAACAGCTCTGAGGAAGCACTTACCGCAACCCAGACCATCTTCAATGCCGGTAATCCTTCTAAGGAATTGCCAGGTGTGATCGTCTCTCCTGCCTTTACGATTGCTGAAGGTATGACGGTCAACGCCACCCTCGAATATAGCATGAAAGCCGAGGACGCTACCAATCTCACCGACGATGCGCTTGCTCAGATGAAGACTTTGCTCTACATTGCAGACGCTGACACCTTGGGAACCAATAGCACGCTGCTTGCCACCGGTACCGATTTCACTGGCGAGAAAGCCACCGCTACAGCCTCACTTGACTGTCAGGCTACCGCTCCTCACTACTTCATCGTGAAGGTGGAAGGTCCAACCAACTGTGTGACGGACAATGCTGCCCTAACTTACAACCTCTATAGCTTGAAGCTATCGACTGTAGTGACAGGTATTGCTACCGTGCACAACCTCGATGGAAAGGTGAAGCTCTATACGGCTAACGGCATCTTGGTAGGCGAATATAACAATGCTAGCGAGGCAATGCAGCACGCCGTGCATGGTGTCAACATCCTCAAGGCAAACGACGGCGGCAAGACCACCAAGTTTGTGAAATAAGATTAGCACGTATCTATGATTCCTCGAGGTCATCAGAGTCAGATTCTAGCAGGTCGATATAGCTCACTCCTAAAGCCGATATCGCCTGTCTGATGACCGAAGGACAATCACCCTAGCGGGTTCAATGGAAACGGAAACGATCCATTGGACCCGCTTTTCTATGTTTTGGGCTCTGTTCTGAAACTAAAATCGTTTCTTCAATATTTCCCCAAGATTGTTTTGTACCTTTGCAATCTATAACATCTCAGATTATGTGGAAGTATTATGCATTGCTTTCAGCCTTCTTTGCCGCACTGACGGCAATCTTCGCCAAGATTGGAGTGAAAGACGTTCAGTCGGACCTTGCTACCGCTATCCGCACCACCATCATCCTCTTTATCACATGGGGCATCGCTTTGGTAGGCCACCATACCAGCGAGATCAAGGACATCCCGTCGCATACCTGGGTGTTTCTCATCCTCTCCGGCGCAGCCACGGGGCTCTCATGGCTGTTCTATTTTAAGGCTTTGCAGCTGGGAGATGTGTCGCGCGTGGCACCCATTGACAAGCTCAGTGTGGTGATTACCATCTGTCTCTCGTTCTTGTTTCTAAAGGAACCCGTCAACGCACGCGTGATCTTAGGTGCCCTATTGATTACGGCTGGTAGCATTGTGATGCTTTGCAAGTAGCCCCTCGAAGGTCTAACATATAACGATAAAGGTCCATGAAGATACTGATTATAGAAGATGAGCGTAAGCTCTCCGATAGCATTGTGAGCTATCTGAAGTCGGAGAAATACCTATGCGAGCAGGCTTTCGACTATAAGGAAGCCTTGATGAAGGTGCGTATCTACGATTACGACTGCGTGCTGCTCGACCTGATGCTGCCCGGAGGAAACGGTCTGGACATCCTGCGCGACATCAAGCGCCGCAACAACCCTGCTGGTGTAATCATCGTTTCAGCCAAAGACTCGCTTGACGACAAGATTCTGGGTCTCGAGATAGGGGCGGACGATTATCTGTCTAAGCCCTTCCATCTAGCCGAACTGGGTATGCGCATCTACGCCGTGATACGCCGGAGGGAGTTTGGAGCCAATAACGTGCTAGAGAATAATGGCATCAAGATCCATCTGCTAGAGAAAACAGTCACCGCCAATGGCCACGCGATTGTGCTGACCAAGTCAGAATATGACCTATTGCTCTTCTTTATAGGCAATCATAACCGCGTGCTCTCCAAGAGCGCGATAGCCGAACACCTAAGCGGAGATATCGCCGACATGATGGACAACTTCGATTTTGTCTACACGCACATCAAGAATCTGAAAGCCAAACTGTCCGAAGCTGGGGTTGCTAACTGCATCCAGAACGTGTATGGGATGGGATATAAATGGATAGACGTATGAAAAGCTTGCTACGTAAGTCGATGACACAGTTTGTCTTCTGTATCATCATCCTCTTTGCCCTTGCCGCTCCCGCCTTCTATTACCTCACTAAGAACTACTATGCCGAGGACATGGCGGACCTCATTGAAGCCGTGCAGGCCGGTCGAGGCATCCCCGCCTTGGATCTAGAGCAAGATATCATGGCGGGCATCATGCTCCAGTATCTGCTCATCACCGTGCTGCTGGCGGTGGGCGTGACGCTCACCATGCGCCTTGTCTCTAAGACGCTGTGGCGTCCTTTCGTACAGACGCTTGACTGCATAGAGACGTTTCAGCTTGAGAAAGCAAAGATGCCTGCTCTCCCCGAGACCGATATCAAGGAGTTTGCAATGCTTAACAAGTCGCTTCAGCGGCTGATGCAAAAGAGCATAGGAAGCTACCAAGCACAGAAGGAGTTTACCGAGAATGCCTCACATGAGCTCCAAACGCCGCTAGCCATCTTCCAAGCCAAGCTCGAAATCCTCCTGCAGCAACCCCAACTGACCAGCGATCAAGCCGCCATCATACAGGATCTGTTCCAGATGACGTCCCGATTGTCGCACCTCAACCGCAATCTGCTCTTGCTTACCAAGATAGATAACGCCCAGTTTGATACCCGAGAGCCTATCCGTCTTGATGCGTTTATAGACCGATTGCTGCCCTCGCTAGAGAGCATCTCGGGTCAGATACATATCGAGCGCCATTATCCGGCAACGCCATTGTGTATCCAAGCCAATAGCGCCTTGCTTGAAAGCCTGATCAATAACCTTATTGTCAATGCCGTAAGGCACAACATCCCCGATGGTACCATCACCATAACAATCACCGATCACGCCCTTACGATTTCCAACACGTCCGACGAACAAGCCCTGTCAGCGGCTCACATCTTCAACCGCTTCTATCGTCCCGTGCAGAACAAGGGCGGTAACGGACTGGGACTGGCTATCGTCAAGGCCATCTGTGACTATCATGGCTGGGGTGTAAAGTACGAGTATGGCGAAGGAATACATCGTTTTATAGTAGATTTTCAGCAACCTACCGATTAGCCGATATACCCAAACTTTCCACAAAGTTGGTTCTTATCTTTGTGCCAAATATGTTTCACAAGGTAAGAACTCACCCTGAATGACTTTATGGAAAGTAACCTTATAGATACCCTCGATGGTTGGGACAAGCAGCTGTTGTTGCTTCTCAACTTTGATGGAGGAGACCTTATGGACGGCGTTTGTCAGCTGTTGTCATCCCCGTTGTTATGGATTGTTCCCGCAGCGCTCTACCTCGTCCACCTGTTTAAGACCTATCCGCGTGGTCAAGCGCTAGCCTTCGTGCTATGTGCGGTGCTGACCGTGGTGCTCTGTGACCAGCTCTCGGCTAGCGTGATCAAGCCCTTGTGCCAGCGTCTACGCCCTTCTCATTGCGCAGCGTTGGTCGGACAACTTCATTTTGTGGGTAGTTATCGAGGTGGTATGTACGGTTTTGTGTCAAGCCATGCCGCCAACGCTTTTGGCATCGTGACCCTTGTGGCGCTCACCATGCGACGCCGACGCATCGCCATTGCCCTTTATGCCTTGGCAGCGTGCGTGGGCTATTCGCGTATCTACCTCGGTGTGCATTATCCCGGTGACGTCTTGGTGGGCGGAGTGATTGGTTGTGGGATAGGGTATGGCGTGTACCAGCTATGCCGAATGGCTTATGCAGCGATGGAAAGCAACGTGCCGCGTTATGCCCTGATGCTGTTTGTCATGCTCATAGCTATGGTTTGGCATCGTCAAACGGGCACTAAGATCTAATAGCGGAGCCGATATGGGAATGAAAAATAAATTATTTTTTAGAAGAAATCAATTTATTTTTTCCGAGAAAATAATTTATTTTTCGTCCTCGAACAGGTCGCTCGGGTTTTTAAGACGTGCTTAGAAGCAGAATGGGGAAGCCACTCTTATTATGCAAAAAAGATGAGATGGCTATGTCGAATCGTTTCTCAGCTGGTGGAATAGAGAAGAAGTGACGCTATGCGTGAAGCGTATATAAACGACAATCGCCCATACCTTGTCCCGAGAAAGGGAGCGGTATGGGCGACTGAAGGTGAGGTAATGGCCTGCTTAGAAATCTTCTTGGAAGAGCGGATCCTCAGGCATCACCATTGTAGGCTTCTGCTGTGCGGCTTTGAGAATATCCTCAGAGCAATATTTCTTGTCCACCACGAGGCGGAACATATACTCGTTAAACCAGTCGTTGGTCATAATCATACAACCAGCCTGACCATTGGTGGGACCCCAACTGTTTTCCACCTTCCACTTCTTAGGATTGCCTTGCTCATCCAGATCCACAGCGCTGAGCGTCATGGCGTGGGTAGAACCGCTATCGAAGGTGCTGATGCGGTCAGCCTTGTTCATAGGGAACGTGGTGCCGAAGAGCGTGCCATAGTCGTAGTTGTCTAACGCTAGGTAACCGCGTGAACGGTCTAGCTGCTTGCCAACGTCGTAGCTCGAATACATCTTGGTGCTGTCCTTGAGTGATGCAATGGCCAGTTTGGCAATCTCATCCATAGGTAGGTTGAGGTACACCCAGTTGTGACCATCGTATGTGTGGCGGTCATACTCCACCTCGAAGGTCTTATAGTAAGGACGGCGTGGGTCGTTCATCGCCATGATAAACGTGCCGTTGAGTGGCGCACCCACCGTAGCGTCATAGAACTCCTTCGGTGTATAGGTCTTAGGACGGCCCACTTCGCGTCCGCTAGCGTCCTTGAAGGCATAGGTAAACTGCTTGACCGGTGTGCCCAGCGAGAGGGTGAGGATGTGGTAGATGGTGCCAAGCATCTCGGTCTTGCGTGCGTTGATGGCTTTGGCGGTCTTCTTCTCAGCTACCATCTTGCGCAGCTCTAGACCATACTCTCTGAGCTTGGAGCTGATGATGCGTGCCATCCGACTGGTGTTCTCAGCCGAATAGCTCTCGGGCATGGCTTCCATAGGAACCAAACCATACTTTTCGGCAAGGTCAGCTACACCGCAGAATGTGCCACCATCACCGATAGGGTTCTTGAAGAAAAACTGTACGCGCTCGTCATCGATAGGTTTGTTGGCGCAGTCGATGACGCCCTGAAGCATCAGATTGGCTTTCTCTAGCTGGTCATAGAATGATAGGTACACCTGAGAGTACTCTACACGCAGGCTGTCGTTGTGCTTACGGGCAAACTTTGCGCGCAGCATATTGAGCCCAGAGAAGAGCCAGCAGCGTCCACTGCTTTTCTGGTTGTGTATGCTCTGCTTAGGTGTCTCCACGCTGAAGTAGGTGTCTATCGCTCCTTGACGTTTGAAGTTCTTGGCCAAGTTGTCGATACTGTTGGTCTGAATGGCGTTAGCAATAGCTTGATCAGATGGCGCTGTGCCGTTCTTCTCTATTTGCTGCAGCATGGCGGTGCTGATGCCGCCGTCCTTTGTGGCTTGGGCCATGGCCTGAAGGGATAGGCCTAGGAGCGCAGCGATGAGGATGTGTCGGTTGATGGTCATATCTGTCTATGAATATTAGGATGATTATAAGCGTGCGCCGATGGTTTGGCGCACGGGTTAGATTTCAGTTACTAGCTTTCAGCAGCGGCCTAACGGCTACTTCTGCTGGTCGTAAGCGTGCACGGGATAGTCGATGGTGAAGTGCAGACCGCGGCTCTCCTTGCGCTCGATGGCTTGACGGGTGATGAGGTATCCCACGTTGATCATGTTGCGTAGCTCGCAGATGTCGCGGGTAGCTTTGACACGCTTGAAGAGCGCTTCGGTCTCTTCGTAGAGCAGGTCAAGGCGATCCCAGGCACGTTTGAGGCGCAGGTCAGAACGCACAATGCCCACATAGTTGGACATAATCTCACCTACCTCCTTGACGCTTTGGGTGATCAGCACCTTCTCCTCATTGGTCATGGTGCCTTCATCGTTCCATTCGGGTACCTGTTCGTTGAACGCATATCCGTCAGCCACACTGAGACTGTGCTTTGCGGCAGCGTCGGCATAGACCACAGCTTCGATGAGCGAGTTGCTAGCCAAGCGGTTGCCACCATGCAGACCGGTGCATGAACACTCGCCGATAGCATAGAGACGATGAATCGAACTCTCACCGTTGAGGTCCACCTTGACGCCGCCGCACATGTAGTGGGCTGCTGGGCGCACCGGAATCATCTCCTTGGTGATGTCAATACCTATCGAGAGACACTTGTGATAGATGTTGGGGAAGTGGTGTTTGGTCTCTTGTGGATCCTTGTGGGTCACGTCCAGGCATACATGCGTGAGACCATGAATCTTCATCTCCTTATCGATGGCGCGTGCCACGATGTCACGTGGTGCCAAAGAGAGGCGCTCGTCATATTTCTCCATGAATGTCTCACCTGTAGGTAGCTTCAGGATGCCACCATATCCGCGCATGGCCTCGGTGATGAGGAAGGCGGGATGGGTCTCGCCGGGGTGGTAGAGTGAGGTGGGGTGAAACTGCACAAACTCCATGTCCTTGACCGTTCCTTTAGCGCGATAGACCATGGCTTCACCATCACCGGTAGCGATGATAGGATTGGTTGTGGTCTGATACACCGCGCCACAGCCTCCGGTACACATCAGCGTCACCTTGCTCAGGTAGGTATCTACCTTCTGCGTGTCGGGATTGAGCACGTATGCACCGTAACACTCAATGTCCGGTGTGCGTCGTGTCACCTCTATGCCCAGGTGGTGCTGGGTGATAATCTCCACGGCAAAGTGGTTCTCCTTGATGTCGATGTTAGGATTGGCACGCACGGCAGCCATCAGCGCACGCTGAATCTCGGCGCCCGTATCGTCTGCATGGTGCAGGATGCGAAACTCGGAGTGGCCGCCTTCGCGGTGCAGATCAAACGATCCGTCGGTTTGCTTGTCAAAGTTGGTTCCCCAGTTGACCAGCTCGCGGATCTGCTCAGGCGCATTCTCCACCACTTGCTTTACGGCGTCAGGGTCAGAGATGTAGTCGCCTGCAATCATGGTGTCCTTGATGTGCTTGTCAAAGTCGTCCACCTTCAGGTTGGTAACAGAGGCAACACCTCCTTGTGCGAATGATGTGTTAGCCTCGTCAAGCGCGGTTTTGCATATCATACAGATCTTACCCTTGTGGGCTCTAGCCACTTTCAGGGCATAACTCATACCGGCAACACCAGCACCGATAATCAGAAAGTCGTATTTGTAAGTCATCTTCAGTACTTGGATTGTGTGGTAATGTAGATGAGTAGCATTGCCACGGTTTTCGATTGCAAAAATAATAATTAATTAGCAGATGGTCGAATATAACGTAAGTTTTTTGTAATTTTGCAATCATTATGGCTCGTACCTTTCAGCATCGCGTCACCATTGGTGAACTCTCGGGTCTCCTCTTGCTTGCCTTAGCCATCCTCTATTGTTTTTGGTACAAATCGTTACCCTTGGTAGGCTTGGGTGTTGTCTTGTTGTGTGTGATGGTAAGATGTCTTGACAGGGCGCTCCATACCTATTATATCTTTACCGATGATGGGACGCTGGCTACGCGTTATGGTCGCTGGCACGTCTCTAAGGCTGACATCCGGGTGGAGACCATCACGGAGGTGCGGCTCATGCCACGTCGGTTGCTCACTCCGTCGTATGTCCTTGTGACCTATGGCGGGGGTCGTATGCGCGACTTCACGCCTGCTGACGAGGCTACGTTTATCAACTATCTACGCAAACGAATACTGGAAAGCAAACAGAATTAAGAATGATTAGAAAATGCTTGTTGCTATTGTTGGCATTGGTAACGATGCCTGTGATGGCACAAAGAGAGAGGACCGTATATATCGACAGTCTGCACGTGGCGCAGTGTCTGGCTCTGGATTCGGGTCAGGTGGCTGTGCCTATCCAGACAGATAGCGACTCGATCGTCGAAACCGTCTTGCCCGATGCTGACCTATCCAATCCCTGGGTGAGTCGTCTCAGACGTCGTATGGCCGATGTGCTGAACCAAAACATTTTCAAGACCACACACATGGGGGTGATGATATGGGATCTGGACGACGATGTGTGCGTGTATCGGTACGATGAGACGCAGCGTATGCGCCCCGCCTCGGTGATGAAATGTGTCACGGCAATCTCTGCACTCGATCAGTTGGGATGCGATTATGAGTTCTCCACCAAGCTCTATTATAAAGGAACAATCTCTGAGGACAGCGTGCTTCATGGCTCACTCTACGTCGTAGGCGGTATGGATCCGCTCTTGGGTAGCCGTAACGTGCAAGCCTTTGTGGATAGTCTGAAGCATATGGGCATCCAAGCCATCACTGGTGACCTGCTCGCAGACAAGTCGATGAAGGACACAAGACCGATGGGGTCGGGCTGGTGCTGGGATGATGACGATAGCAATCCTAACATGTCACCCTTGCTCTATGAACGTAAGGATATGTTCATGGGTGAGCTACGCCGTCGGTTACAAGCTGCGGGCATTCGTGTTCAAGGCGAGGTGGGCGAAGGAATAAAGCCTTCAGGGGCGCACCTCGTGGCTGATGAGCGCCATGCGCTGACCGATGTGATGACGCGAATGATGAAGCGCAGCGATAATCTTCATGCTGAATCGGTGTTCTATCAGATGGCTAAGAGCACGGGGATACGCAATGCTGGCGCTCGACAAGCTCGTCAGCAGGTGAACAAGGTGATACGTAAGACGGGACTCAATCCGTCCAACTATTATATAGCAGATGGATGCGGACTGTCGCTTTACGACTATGTCTCAGCTGAGATGGTCACTCGCTTGCTGCGTTTGGCTTATAAGGACAATGCCATCTATCGTGCCTTGCTCCCCACCATGCCTATAGCGGGACGTGACGGCACGTTGCAGAAACGTATGCGTGGCACTGCGGCTGCGGACAACGTGCATGCCAAGACCGGTACGGTGACCAGTGTGAGTTCGCTGGCAGGCTATTGCACCGCTTCTAACGGGCACCACCTCTGCTTTACCATTATCAATCAAGGTGCCGTTCATGCTTGGCAAGTGCGCACGGTGCAGGATCAGATCTGCCAAATCATGTGCGAATAAACTCCTCTAATAAACGCTTCTCGAAACACAAATCTAATGATGAGTAACAAGGTTAAAGGTTTTGCAGCCGGCATCGTGGCTGCCATCTTTTATGGTACGAACCCTTTGGGCGCTTTGAGTCTGTATCAAGACGGTTTCAATTCTACCTCGGTACTGATTTATCGCTATGGCATAGCTGCGCTGATGTTTATGATTTGGATGCTGGTCAAGGGCGAAAGCTTTAAGATTAAGTGGGGACAGGCCATCCGTTTTGCCGTGTTGGGCACGTTCTTCTCTATCTCCTCAGCCATGCTTTACCTCAGCTTCCATTACATGGATGCCGGTATCGCCAGCACTATCCTCTTCTGCTATCCTATTATGACGGCGGTGCTGATGGTTGCTTTCTACCATGAGCGCGTGACGTGGGGTACCACCATCTCCATCATTTTGGCGATTGTGGGTATAGCCATGCTTTACCGAGGCGGCGATAGCACCTTGTCCACGATGGGTGTGTCGCTTGTGATGCTGTCGTCGTTGCTCTATTCGTTCTATATTATAGGTGTCAATCAGACCCATACGGGCTATTCGCCAGTGAAGTTTACCTTCTGGATCATCCTCTTCGGTGTCATCGCCATCCTCATCTTTGCCTTGATAGAGGGCGAACCCATTCAGATGATTCATACGCCGAAGCAGTGTCTCAACGCATTGCAGTTGGCTTTGCTTCCCACGGTGCTCAGTCTGTACTTCATGAACATATCGATTGACAACATCGGAAGTACCCCTTCATCCATCATGGGTGCGTTGGAACCAGTCACAGCAGTGGTGATTGGTGTGTGCGTATATGGTGAGGAGTTTAGCTTCCGTTTGGCTATGGGTATTGTTTTCATCCTTTCTGCCGTGATATTATTGGTTCTGCTGAGGCGATCCAAATAGCAACGGTGGTTCTTAAAGACTATATACAAGTTGACCCCAACCTATCCGTTGATAGATTGGGGTCAACTTGTATACGATTTATACAGAGCTTATTTCTTGCGATAAACGATGTCTGTGCCGTGCTGCGCGATGGTTCCTGCGGTGGCGTCAAGCGTGAACGTGTCGCTCACTTCGATGTCGCCGTCATCAGCCTTGCTCGTTCCATAGACCACGAGCGTGGTGTCGTTCTCCTGTTTCCAGGTCTTATAGGGCAACGTGGGCATGTTGATGGATGCTGCTACGCCTTTTTCTTGAAGGTCGATACCCATCTGGTTGGTGGAGTCTTCAGGGTTTTCGGTGTAGTATTTGCCTGTGATGGTGGTGGCATCTGAGTTGTTGGATGGGGCATTGGTGCTTCCCTTGCCTTTGCAACCAACCATTAGGCATGCCAAGGTTGCAACGGAAAGAATGAGAATGGGTGATTTCATAAAGCGAAAGAATTGGTTCTAGAAGTTGTGATGGGGTGGAGTGGTAGGTCGTAAAAAGACAACTCTCCGTGGCTTCGGTCTTGTTGAAGCCACGGAGAGTCCGTCGTATGAGATTCAATTACTCTGCTCTGAAGTCGTCTAGGTCCTCAGCGCTGAAGTGCTTGATGTATGTTGCATGTCCGAAAGCATCTTCTTCAGCATAACGAACATATACACGTGCGCTCTTGTCGAAGAGCTCTGGTGCACGGGTAGCGTCCTGAAGGATCAGCAATGAAGCAATGATGTCAGCGGTCATATCATAGAGACGGCGACCCAGGAAGTCGTGCTCCTCTTGGCTATCGTCAGCCTTAACCTTGTCAAGACATTCCTGATAGAGGTTAATCATGCGGATCACGCGCTCCTTCAGTGGCAAGAGGTCTTCGCTGTACTCCTCGCTTAGCATCTCTTTCATGATGCTGAGGTAAGTGCCATTGGTGATGTAACGGATGGCAGCAACCACCTGAAGCTGTGTGGTACCTTCATAGATAGAGAAGATACGTGCGTCACGGAAGAGGCGTTGTGACTTATACTCCATGATGAAACCTGAACCGCCGTGTACCGAGATAGCGTCGTAAGCATTCTGGTTGGCATACTCTGAGTTGGTACCCTTAGCCAATGGCGTGAACGCATCGGCTAGACGGTTATACTTCTTCAGCTCTTTGCGCTCGTCAGCGGTAAGCTTACGATCACGAGCGATATCTTCCAAAGCCTTGTAGATGTCTACGTAGCGGGCTGTCTGATACAATAATGAACGACCAGCGTCGAGCTTTGCCTTCATGCGAGAAAGCATATCGTACACTGCTGGGAACGTAATAATCTTCTTGCCAAACTGTGCACGCTCCTTAGCGTAGGCCAATGCTTCGTTGTAAGCTTCTTGCTCTACACCTACGCTCTGTGCTGCGATACCTAGACGAGCACCATTCATCAGTGCCATCACGTACTTGATTAGACCCAAACGAGTGCTTCCGCAGAGCTCAGCCTTTGCGTTCTTGTACACAAGCTCGCAAGTAGGAGAACCGTGGATACCCAGTTTGTTCTCAATATGACGCACCGTCACACCGCCATCACGCTTGTCATAGATGAACATAGACAAGCCGCGGCCGTCGTGAGTGCCTTCCTCAGAACGCGCCAACACCAAGTGGATGTCCGAATCGCCGTTGGTGATGAAGCGTTTTACGCCGTTCAAGCGCCATGTACCGTCTTCGTCCTGTGTGGCCTTGAGCATTACGCGCTGCAAATCGGAACCTGCGTCAGGCTCAGTGAGGTCCATTGACATGGTTTCTCCTTTACATACGCGTGGAATATACTTCTCGCGCTGTTCCTCGCTACCAAACTCATAGAGCGTGTCGATACAGCTCTGGAGGCTCCAGACGTTTTGGAAGCCAGCGTCAGCGGCACTTACCACCTCTGAAGCCATTGAGAACACGGTGTTGGGGAGGTTCAGACCGCCGTAGCAACGAGGCATAGAGATACCCCAAAGACCCGCCTGGCGTGTTGCTTCGAGGTTTTCGTATGTTTTGCTAGCATAGTGCATGCGACCTTCTACGAGGTGTGGGCCTTCCTGGTCTACGCTCTCCGAGTTGGGTTCGATGATGTTTGCTGCTACGTCACCAGTGATATCCAATAGGCGTTTGTAGTTTTCGATGGCGTCGTTGTAGTTTACTGGCGCGTCTTCAAACTTGTCAGCATCTGCATATCCTTTTTCTTTCAGCTCCACTATTCTCTCCATGAGAGGATGGTTCAGGTGAAATGCGATTTCAGGATGGTCGCTATAGTAATTTGCCATAATTCTTTTGATTTTGTTGTTCATGCCCTTTTAGAAGCTTTGGGAACGTTCTTCGAGGGCTATGAATTTACTTACTGTTTTGTTTATAGTACTTGATGAGTTTGGGCAAAACCACCTCTACATCGCCTGTGATTACATAGTCGGCAATCTTATTGATAGGTGCTTCAGGGTCATTATTGACCGAGATGATGATGCCTGCGTCTTGCATACCAGCTATATGTTGGATTTGTCCAGAGATACCGCATGCGAAATACACTTTAGGATGAACGGTTACACCTGTCTGACCAATCTGTCGGTCATGGTCACACCAGCCTGCGTCCACTGCAGCACGTGATGCGCCAACCTCTCCGTGAAGCTCTTTAGCAAGATCGAAGAGCAGGTCAAAGTTCTCCTTAGAGCCCATTCCGTAACCACCAGCTACCACGATAGGAGCGGCTTTGAGGTTGTTCTTTGCTGCTTCCACGTGACGATCGATCACCTTCACTACGTAGTCGACCTCTGGTACATACTTGGCTACATCTGGATAAACCACTTCTCCCTTGGCATTACCAGTGTAAAGCTCCTTCTTCATCACACCCGAGCGCACTGTTGCCATCTGTGGGCGGTGCTCAGGGTTAACGATTGTGGCTACGATATTACCACCGAAGGCAGGACGAATCTGATAGAGCAGGTTGTCATAGTGCTTTCCTGTCTTCTTATCATCAAAGTCGCCAATCTCCAGTTGGGTACAGTCGGCAGTCAGACCGCTAGTCAATGAAGATGACACACGAGGTCCGAGGTCACGTCCGATGACCGTTGCGCCCATCAAAGCCACCTGTGGTTGTTCCTCTTTGAAGAGGTTTACGAGGATGTCAGTGTGTGGTGCTGATGTGTAGGGGAATAGTCCTTCGGCATCGAAAACATACAGTTTGTCTACGCCGTAAGGAAGAATCTGGTCCTCAACCTTGCCCTTGATGCCTGTTCCGGCAACGATAGCGCAAAGGTCTACGCCAAGTTCGTTGGCCAGTTTACGACCCTTTGTGAGAAGCTCCTGTGACACTTCGGCTACAGTGGTATTCTCTATCTCGCAATATACAAATACGTTGTTCATGTTTTCTATTATCCGATTATCTTTTCATCTAACAATTCTTTGACCAAGCTCTCTACGTCAGCGTCGCTGTCGGTAAGCTGTTTGCTTTCCTTTGCTTGGAATACGATGTTCTGAACCGACTTCACCTTGGTTGGCGAACCGTTCAGACCGCATTGCTGCTCGTCACCATCGATGTCAGCCACTGACCACTGTGGCAATGTAAGGTAGGGACGTTCCTCGTACAATTTAGCCCAAGGCTCATCACCTTTGCGCTCCATTGGACAGGTAGCATATTTGTATTTCATTACCAGTTTAGCGTTGCAGGGACGTGCAGGAGCAGCCGATCCGTTGACGGTGATCAGTACGGGGAGAGGTGCTACAACGGTTTCCACACCGCCATCGATATGGCGACGGATGGTAGCCTTGCCGTCTTCGATCTTCAAGATCTCTTCAGCGTAAGTCACTTGGTGCAATCCCAGTTTCTGTGCAACCTGTGGTCCCACCTGTGCAGTATCGCCGTCGATAGCCTGACGACCACCTAAGATGATGTCAACATCGCCGATCTTCTTGATGGCGGTGGCCAATGCGTATGACGTAGCAAGTGTATCAGCACCTGCAAACTTACGATCGGTGAGCAACCAACCTGTGTCTGTGCCACGATAGAGGCCTTGACGGATAATCTCACCAGCACGTGGAGGACCCATAGTAAGTACGCCGATGGTTGATCCGGGGTTTTGATCTTTGATACGAAGTGCCTGTTCAAGGGCATTCAAGTCTTCTGGATTGAAGATTGCAGGTAAGGCAGCACGATTGACTGTGCCTTCTGCTGTCATCGCATCCTTGCCTACGTTTCTTGTGTCAGGTACTTGCTTGGCAAGTACTACAATCTTTAAACTCATAAATATAAAGGTATTATTTGTCTATTCTGGATAAATGAATTTCCTTTTTCGATGGCTTTGATCCCATAAAATGACTTAATCGAAAATGTAATATGGGATTGCCAAATCGGTGCAAAGTTAGTTATTTTTTGCTGCACGCACAAATAAATTGCACGAAAACAGCCTGAATGTGCACAATTACAAGCTTTTGTGCATCTCCATCTTATACCTTATTATATATAATATGTCTACGGAAAGCCCGAATTGCCTACTTTATGTTCTTTGTGTTTTGTATTATTCGCAATATTAGTTAACTTTGCATAAGATAAGTTGCACTCGGGAAAGCCGAAGTAAACTTCCTTTCCACTCGTTTACATTATCTTTGCATAAGATTAAATAAAGTGCGATACATAGGTTAAAAACGTAGCTTGAGCGACCTAATAATAAAAGAGTTAGCATTGCATGATAGACAGAGCGACCATAGATAAGATAATGGATGCAGCGAATATCGTTGACGTTGTATCCGAGTTTGTTACCTTGCAGAAGCGAGGGGCGAGCTATAAGGGACTGTGCCCGTTCCATGATGACCATACGCCCTCGTTCTCGGTGAGTCCTGCCCGAGGCGTTTACAAATGCTTCTCGTGCGGCGAATCAGGCAATGTGGTCAACTTTATCATGAAGCACGAGCAGAAAACGTACCCCGAGGCTCTTCGTTGGCTTGCCAATAAGTACCATATAGAGATACAAGATCGTGAGCTGACAGAGGAGGAACGCAAGCAAGCCAACGAGCGCGAGTCGCTCTTCTTGGTCAACGAATGGGCAGCCAAATACTTTGAGGATATCCTTCACAACCACGAAGACGGCCGTGCCATCGGTATGCAATATTTCCGTTCACGAGGCTTCCGTGACGATACCATACGTAAGTTTCGCTTGGGCTACTGCTTGAAGAATCCTCGTGCGATGTCAGAGGCAGCGCTCAAAGCCGGTTTCCAACGCGAATACCTGATCAAGACCGGTCTGTGTTATGAGCGCGACAATGGCGACTTGATAGACCGATTTGCCGGTCGTGTAATCTTCCCATGGATCACCATGAGTGAGCGCGTGGTAGGTTTCACGGGTCGTGTGCTAGATAGCCGCACCCACGGTGTGAACATGAAGTATGTCAACTCACCCGATTCAGAGATCTATCACAAGACCAACGAGCTCTACGGCATCAACCTAGCCAAGCGTGAGATGAGCAAGAAGGAACAAGCTCTGCTCGTCGAAGGCCAAGCCGATGTGATCAGTCTGCATCAGAGCGGCATCACCAATGTCGTGGCAGGGTCGGGCACAGCGCTCACCATTCCGCAGATTAAGCTGCTTCATCGCTTCACCCCCAATGTCACGCTGGTCTATGATGGCGATGAGGCAGGGCAGAAAGCAGCCCTTCGCGGTACCGATATGTTGCTCTCCGAACGCATGAATGTCAAGGTGCTTTTCCTCCCCGAGGGGATGGATCCGGACGATTTTGCCAAGAGCCGAACCGTGGATCAACTGCAAGCTTACTTCGATGAGCATCAGACCGACTTCATCGTCTTTGAGATCAATGCGCTCCTGGCCAACCAAACCGACCCCATCCGCCGCGCAGAAGCCATCGGTAAGATTGTGCATAGCATCGCCGTCATCAAGGATCCTATCATTCGCGCCACCTATCTACGCGAGTGTGCCAATCGCACTGGCGTCAAGGAGGATACGCTCATCCAGCAGATGAACCGCTATATCTACACCGACCGTGAGCAGAAGGATCGTGAGGAACGTCGTCAGCAACCACCCGAACCCGCTCCTACACCGATTATCAACGAGGCTACGCCTATGCAACAAGCCTCCAAGGTGGAGCAGATGATCATCGAAACCATCATCCGCAGTGGCCATGTGGTGATCCTTGAAGGTGTGGAAGATGCTAACTCAGGTGAACTGCTCAACCTCACCGTGGCTCAATATGTGGCTTATGACCTAGGCAGCGACAACCTCTCGTTCCACAATCCGGTCTACAATCAGATCCTCCAAGAAGCCGCTGAACATAGTGGCGACCCCAACTTTGTGGCTGAAACCTATTTCCTCCATCACCCCAACCCCGAAATCTCCACCCTCGCGGCACAGGTTAGCGCTACCCAGTATGCGCTGTTTACCAACCTCAAGGTGGAAGAAAGCACCGAGAAACTGCGTGACAGCGTGCTCCATCTGCTCATCGACTTCCGCACCGACTATGTGGAACGCCACCTTGCTGAGCTTCAGAAGCGGCTCCTCGGCGTCTCTAGCGCAGACACAGATCAGTATATGGCGTTGCTGCAAGAGATCAAAGACATGCAGACCATACGCAACGAACTGGCAAAAAAGAAAGGAACAGACATCCTATAACCCCCGGACACCTATGCATTGCCATCCATAGCGTGCCCCTATCTCTACATTATCTGAAACACTATGGATTATCTTCATTGGATATTTTTGGTCATTTACGTCTCCTTGGCGATAGGTGCCATGGTCACAATCCTGCTCGATGACCGTCAACCCGCTAAGACCATGGCATGGGTCTTGGTGCTGATGTTTATGCCGCTGGTGGGCATCGTGCTTTACATCTTCTTCGGACAGAATATCCGTCGTGAACGTGTCATCTCCCAACACAGTTTGGATCAGCTTACCAAACGGTCGATGCTCGAGTTTGTGGAGCAACGCCACTTGGCGCTACCCGAGTACTATCGTCGGTTGATAGGCCTCTTTACCCGTCAGAGCTGGGCGTTACCTTTTGTCAATAATGATATCGAGGTGCTGATCAATGGGTATGAGTTTTTCCCTGCCTTGCTACGCGATATAGCCCAAGCACGCCACCATGTGCATCTCGACTTCTATATCTTTAACAATGACGCCTTGGGTTATCTCATCTCAGATGCCCTTATCGCCAAAGCCGAAGAGGGCGTAGAGGTACGCGTGATCTATGACGACGTGGGCTGTTGGCGCGTGCCCGACCACTTCTTTGAGCGTATGAAGAATCATGGTGTGGACGTGCTTCCTTTCATGCCGGTCCACTTCCCGGCTTTCACCAGTAAGGCCAACTACCGCAATCACCGCAAGATTGTGGTCATTGATGGACGGATAGGATATATAGGAGGAATGAACATAGCCAATCGTTATGTCAAGGGCACCCGTCGTCAACCATGGCGCGACACCCAGCTACGTATCCAGGGCAGTGCGGTCTACGGCCTTCAGCGTGCCTTCTTGGTGGATTGGTACTTTGTGGGACGCAGCTTGGTGTCTGACCGAAAATACTATCCCGACTTCAAGCTCCCTCACAATGAATGCTTGACCCAGGTGGTGACGAGCAATCCCATCGACCCTTGGCCCGAGATAGAACAGGGCTATGTGAGCATCTTCCACAATGCACGGCGGTATGTTTACATTGAGACACCCTACTTTCTACCCACCGAACCCATCCTCTTTGCCATGCGCACGGCAGCGCTCTCAGGTGTGGATGTGCGCTTGATGATACCTCGCTATGCGGATGCCAAACTTGTGGAGTGGGCCAGTCGGTCGTTTGTCAAGGAGACGATTGACGCCGGTGTGCAAGTGCTCTTATACACGGCAGGCTTCAATCATAGCAAACTCTTAGTGTGTGATGACGACTTAGCGTCTGTGGGATCGGCCAATGTCGACTTTCGTAGCTTTGAGAACAATTTCGAATCGAATGTCTTCATATACGATCAGAAGATGGCGTTGCGCATCAAGCAGGTGTTCCTAGACGATCAGGAGCACAGCGTTCCGATAGAGCAGGTGCGTCAGCTCTATCATCGTTCGTTCTTTAAGCGACTGGGCGAATCGTTGTTGCGCTTGCTTAGTCCGCTGATGTAACAGGCGGCTCTTGGGGCGTTTCGTCGGTCATATTTACAGGACGAAACAACGAGAAGTTGACGCTTCCATAGTGGCGATGCTCCACAAAGCATGGATGCGCTGAGAAATCATGATCCTTGCCATGCTCAAAGACAAAGAGACCATCTTCCTTGAGCATCCCCTTGCTGAGCACAAGGTCAGGTATGGTGGCCAGTTCGGGAAGCGCGTAGGGTGGATCGGCAAAGATGAAATCGAACTGACGGCGACACGTCTTGATAAAGCGGAACACGTCACCCTTTATCAGCACATGATTGCTGACGCCTAGCTTCTGCACACACTGGGCAATGAAGCGCGCATGGTCACGATCCTTCTCCACACTCACCACGTTGCTACACTCACGCGATAACATCTCCAGCGTGATGCTCCCTGTACCCGCAAAGAGATCCAAGGCGTCACATCCGTCTAGGTCAATGTATCCGTTGAGCACGTTGAAGATATTTTCTTTGGCAAAGTCGGTGGTAGGACGTGCCTTGAAAGAGCGAGGTACGTCAAAGTGTCTACCTTTATATAGTCCGGTGATGATTCTCATGTGTGATGCTTTGTTAGGCGTTCTTGATTTGTGTAGAGGTGTTGGCCCATCCTTCCTCGTCTAGATATACGGCCTTCAGATCGTAGGAGATGCGCTTGTCTGAAGCCATGGTGGTCTGGGCAAAGTCGGTCTCAGGCTTGATGAACAGCACATGACCGATAAACTTCTGCAGCTGTTCGTTCATCCAAGCTTCTTCCGTCACGTCACCCATCACATAGAGCTGGTCAGCCTCGTTGTTCATACCCAGTTGCTTCCAAGTATAGAGCAGATAGTAGAGCGCATCCTTTGGGTGCTTCGCCTCAAACGTGTTGCAGAAGGTGAAGCGGTTCTGAGCAAAGCTGAACACGTTCATTTTCTTCTCATAGAAGTAGGCAAAGAGCTTAGCGCGCATACCGTCAAAGTTGCGTTTGTAGAAGTGGGTCCACACCGGCTCGGTCAGCGTGGTGTAACGGATGTCCTTGAAGTGGCTGTCTATCACCATCTTCAGATCCTTGTTGATGCTAAACACAGCCACCGCATTGAGGTTGGGTATCTGCCGCCAAAGGATCTCGTCGCTCTTAGCTGGGGTGAACGCATAGCCATAGAGCGCCTCCACCTGTCCTTCGTCCCACTCCTCTGTGGGGATGAGCAGCGTGGGCGAATCGGTCAGAACCAGTGCGCGCGTGTATCCGCTTTGCAATAGCTCCACCTGCTTGAAGGCTTCGCGGAGGTTGGCTGCGGAGGATATCGCATTGTTGAGCGTATAAGGCTCGTAGACGATGGTGTCTATTTGCTTGGGGTCACCCACCGAGAATGTCAGCGTGTTGGGCGTGAACCTAAGCGTGAGCCTTAGCATCTTGTCGGATATATTATCTATATTTGGCATCTGACTACAAAGGTAATAAAATTCTATTTAAACGGTTTCACCTTCCCGTCATTATTCTTTTGGAAGCAAGATTAAATTGTTTTTCAGTTGAAATTAATTTAATTTTCTCCTAAAAATAAATTAATTTCCTTCCTCATATAGGCGCTTTGAGAAGATCAAAGCGCCTTTTTTGATGTGTGTTAGCGGCTCTATGGGCGGCTGAAAGCGACGTCCTTGTCAGCTGGGTAGCGCCATGGCAGAAGCCACTCAGCCTCGTCTCATCTCACACCGGGGTACATTCCCATCTCCTCTGCTTGGTTGGTGAGTTGGTCAATGCTTGCCTTGTTGAGCCCGTTTAGATATTGCTCATACTTAGCGCCACACATGATGTCATCGTGCTTGCGCCCTTGCTTGTCCATGCGCGCAGCCACTTGCAGCTCAAAGGGTTCGTTGTCCGAGTGGGGAATATACTGCTCCCCATCCTTGAGATAGCCGCCCTTGATGAGCGTCTTCAGGTCGGCAGTGTACGCTCCGTGGGCTTGACGATAAGCCTCCTCAGCCCTCTTGATGACCTCGATGTGCTCCCTCACCTCTGCCTCACGCTCGGTGCGCACGTTGTTGAAGTGGATGGGGCGCCACACACTCATGAAACATAGAAAGAGAAGCAATGCCACGTTAGCGGCAAGGATATAATTCAAGTTGATTTTCTGTAACATTTACCTGTTTTATGCTTACCTTTGCAATTGCTTGCAAAAGTACAAAAGTTTTTTAGAAACACATGATACAAGACGAAATAGTATATCAGATTTTACAGGATTTTCCCTTTCCGCCCACCTCTGATCAGCAACACGCCCTGCAGTGCTTTGCCGCTTTCCTTACCGATAGGCGCGCCCAGGCAGTGATGGTGCTACGCGGTTCGGCCGGAACGGGTAAGAGCGCGCTGGCAGGAGCGATGGTGCGGACGATGATTAGGCTCAAGCAGAAGGTGCAACTCATGGCGCCTACGGGCCGTGCGGCAAAGGTGTTTGCCCTTCATGCTGGCGTTCAGGCATACACCATCCATCGCCGCATCTATCGCGAACGCAGTTTCTCGGGTCCCGAGGGATCGTTCAATCTCAACGACAACCTCTATGCTGATACCCTATTCATCGTCGATGAGGCTTCGATGATAGCCAATGCGGGCAGTGGCAATGCCGCCTTCGGCAGCGGCCATCTGCTCAACGATCTGGTGCGGTATGTCTATCAGGGGCGCAACTGCCGTTTGCTCCTCGTGGGCGACCATGCGCAGCTCCCTCCCGTGGGCGAGAGTGAGAGCCCAGCGCTATCGGCTGAGATGCTTAGGCAGATGCAGCTCCAGGTCTACGAAGCCACCCTCAGCGAGGTGCTGCGCCAAGATAGCCGGTCGGGCATCCTCTACAATGCCACCATGATACGCCAGATGATCACCCACGATGAGGAGACACAGCTACCCAAGATGCACATCCGCGGCTTTGCCGATGTGTCCGTGGTACCTGGCGACGAACTCATTGACACGCTGGCCAATAGCTACCGCGATGTGGGCACGGACGAGACGATGGTCATCACGCGCAGTAACAAGCGCGCCAACATCTATAATCAGGGTATACGCCGACAGGTGCTCGACTGCGAAGACATCCTCAGTGGGGGCGACATCGTGATGATAGTCAAGAACAAGTATCTCACCCCGACACCTACCGCGACGGCTTCATCTGCTCAGGCAAAGGGTGGGGGCACACCCAAACTGACCTTCATTGCCAATGGTGACCGCGCCGTGGTGAAGCGTGTGCGCAACATCCGCGACCTCTATGGTTTCCACTTCGCTGACGTGACCTATACGCTGATCGACTATGATCGGCAGGAACTGACCCTCACCACGGTGCTGGAGACCCTCAACACCGAGGCGCCAGCCCTCACGCGCGAGCAGAACGATCGCCTCTTTGAACAAGTCATAGCCGACTATGCTGACGTTCCGCGCAAGGCCGATCGCATGAAGCACCTCAAAGAGGACGACTATTACAACGCCCTACAAGTGAAGTTTGGTTACGCCGTGACCTGTCATAAGGCACAGGGCGGCCAGTGGGCGCATGTGTACATAGACCAAGGATATATGACCGAAGACATGCTCACACCCGATTACATCCACTGGCTGTACACCGCACTGACCCGCGCCACTGAGCATGTGTACCTAGTCAACTGGCCCAAGACCCAAACAGATCAACCCGATACGGACGAATGATACCCACAATCAGCTACATGCAGCAAGCCTTTGACCGCTATAACCAGCTCTGTTTCAAAGGTGCGCTCACCCCTCCAAGCTTCAAGCTCTCCCGCAGTCGGACCAGACTGGGGTGGATGAAGTGTCTACGGACACGCCGACTGCTGCGTGTGACCAAGACCCATTACACCATTGCGCTGTCCGTGTGCTATGATTTGCCTGTTGATGAACTTGACGATGTGCTCATCCATGAGATGATCCATTATTACATTGCGGTCAAAGCTCTGCGAGACAATGCGCCTCATGGTGCGCTTTTCCGCCAGATTATGAACGAGATCAATGCCCTCCATGGGCGGCATATCACGGTGACGGCACGCCGCCAAGCTAGCGCCCTTGTCACACCTCGCACCACGAAGGATGTGCCAAGCCTTGTCCTGGCCCTTGAGATGACCGATGGCACGCGTTATCTGTCCCAGGTCGCCCCACGTGCAGTGGCGGATATCACTAGGCGGATACCCCTCATCCCTCATCTGCAGCGCTATGCCTGGTATGAAAGCCGCCATCCTTACTTTGCCTCGTTGCCCAAGGTGCGCACCCTGCGAGCTGTCCGCGTGACACCATCTGCTTATGATAGCTATCTGCAAGGAGCCAAACTGCTAGCAGAGCGAAACTTTGGTTGAGCATAGCTGTCACAAGACCACTAAATATAATAAGGTGTAATAGCGCTTGAAATGCCCGTGAAAATAAAATTTTAGGGTAAAGATGTATTTTTTTTGAATAAAGTTTTGTTGTTCCAATCTAATAACGTAATTTCGCAAAGAGACAACCTAAGTCCTTTGAAACCTTAATAACTAATATCCTTAGATATACATGGAACACACCCGATTTGACAAAGATCAGATCCTGTTGCGCCTAAAGAATTCTCCCAAAGAGATAGCGCACCTACTCCGTACACGCAAGTTTTGGATCGAATTGATAATCATGACCGTTGGCATGTTTGTGGCGGCATGTTCTATCTACTTCTTTCTGATACCCAGCAAGTTGATTATTGGCACCATCACCGGACTATCCTTGGTGATATCCCAGCTCTTTCCTATCGCTTCGGTGGGTACATACATCTTTGTTATCAATGCCATCTTGCTGGTGCTATCGTTCCTGCTCATCGGCAATGAGTTTGGCGCTAAGACAGTGTACACGGCGTTGATACTGGGTCCGATGGTCGACTTCCTAGGTTGGCTGATACCCTTGGACCACTCTATCTTTGCCATCACCATCCAAGGCACAGGTCAGATGATAGCCAATCCGTGGTTTGATCTGCTATGCTTCGTGCTGGTGCTGAGCGCCTCGCAGAGCATCCTGTTCAGCATCAACGCTTCCACGGGCGGACTGGATATCCTCGCCAAGATTGTGAACAAGTATTGCCACGTGAGCATCGGGTCGTCAGTGACGGTAGCTGGAGGCGCTATCTGTGCCACCGCCTTCCTGATCAACGATGTCAGTCTGGTGATTATCGGTCTGATAGGAACATGGGTCAATGGGTTGATACTCAACTATTTTATGAACAATATCAACAACAAGACCCGCGTATACATCATTACCGACGAATATGAAAAGCTACAACAGTATGTCATCACCACCATGAAACGTGGCATGACGCTCCACCCCTGTGTTGGCGGATATACCGGTGAGAAACGCATGCAGATAGAGATTGTGCTTACGCAGGACGAGTTTTCCCAGCTCATCGACTATATGCACCATGAAAAGATAGCTTCCTTCATGACCTCAGACACCGTCAGTCAGGTCTACGGACTATGGAACAAGCGCAACCTCTTGCAGCTCTCGGACGGATAATAAGCCCTAATCAATATACACTTCTTCATCGGCAGGCTCACATCTTCGATGTACTCAGTCCACCGGAGCGGTGGGCTTGCTACTCTCTCGACACACCTCCTACCTACCTTTTGCCCTTTCTTAACCTTAAACTATACCGACGATGCTTAGACACTACCTGCTAGGAGCAATCTTATGGTGCTTCTGTGCTCATACCATAGCACAGGAACAGAAGACCGTGAACATCCAGCTGGATGCTCGGGGTAGCTATAAGCGCGAGTATGTGAAGGGACACTCGGTAAACGAGAACTGTGGATTCAAGGGCGATCTGATCGATGTGGTGATCAATGGCAACCTCTCTCCGCGCTTTGGATATATGTATCGGCAACGCCTCAATGGTATCAACAAGGATAGAACGTTCTTTGAAGCCACCGACTTTCTCTATCTTCGCTATCAAGCCACACGCCATCTGGCCATCATGGGCGGTAAGTGGGCGTTGATGTTAGGCGGCTGGGAGTTTGACGCTAAGCCCGTAGATGTGTTCCAGCTCAACGAGTATGCCTACCACATCCCTTGCTATGAATGGGGCGTCAATATGATTATGAACACCGATAACGGCAAGGATCAGTGGGTGGCGCAGGTGTGTGAGAGCCCATTTCGTAAGATCTACGAGGACGCCAAAGGGCTGTCGGCTGATATGTATGCCTACAATCTGATATGGTATGGCCATCATGGACGCTTGCATACAATCTGGTCAACGAACCTTATCGAGTATGCGCCAGGCCATTACAGCCATTTCATCTCCTTAGGTAACAAGGTGAACATCACCGATAAGGTCGATTGCTATGTTGATATACAGAACCGCGCCTCCACAGGACAGCGCTTCCTCCTATCCTCTTGTTCTGTTTATGGCAAGGTGATGTATCGTCCTACGGAGAAGCTAGACGTCTATGCCCGCATAGGATATGATGTCAACCAGAGTGGAACAGCCAAGGATCCGACCTTATCTGACGGTACCGAGATTACCACCGTGGGCGCGGGAGCCTATTATTATCCCCTGAAGGATAAGACGTTGCGCTTTCATGCCACCTACAACTACTCCTTCGGTAAGAACACCACACCCGAAGCTCATCTCCAAGACCGCCAGTCGCTGATTGATGTGGGGATGTCTTGGACGATGAAGGTGCTATGATCGGGGTAAGCGAAAGCATTAATCGAATAACAATGTATTACATATAATTTTGGAAATCTTCTTTTTATAAGCGTTGATAGTGTGCGTCTATTGTTAGTGTTTTGTGTATCTATTGTATGATTGCAGACTCAGAAGGTAACTTAGTTTTGGTAAATAGGCACACATCAGGACGAAGGATAGATGGTCAGAGAGCTGACCTCTATCCTTCATTAAGGTTAAGGCAGATTCTGTCCTCACTGCTCTTCGTAGCTCAAGGATTTTCGATTAAAAATCAAGGGTCATGTAATAAAATCCCCTTGGCTACGTTAATACAATGTATATATACAAAAAATACAAGACCAATGATCGAATATATCAAAGGCGAGCTGACCGAGCTGACGCCCGCAATGGCTGTTGTTGAAGCAGCAGGGGTGGGGTATGCGCTCAACATCTCGCTCAATACTTATAGCGCCATACAAGGTTCTAGGTCGGTGCGCCTATACGTTCACGAAGCCATCGTTACCGGAGGACGCGACGATAGCTTCACGCTGTATGGCTTTCTGACCAAGCAGGAACGTGCCCTCTACCGGATGTTGCTCACCGTCTCGGGCGTCGGAGCTAACACGGCACGCATGATTCTCTCGTCTCTCACGCCGAAGGAGCTTTGCAATGTCATTGCTGGTGGCGACGAGAAGATGCTCAAGAGCGTCAAGGGTATCGGACTGAAGACGGCTCAACGCATCATCGTGGATCTGAAAGACAAGATTGTGGCTAGTGGCATCGCTGACGAACTGCATGTCAGCAGCGACACCCAGAGCGCCGCCGTGAACACTGCCGTCAAGGACGAAGCCGTGAGCGCACTCGTGATGTTGGGCTTCTCGCCCGCTCCTTCAGCCAAGGTGGTGACCGCATTGCTCACCGCTACACCCGATATGCCTGTGGAACAAGTGGTGAAACTGGCTCTGAAGCAAATCAAATAATCATCAGGATAACACCGAAGGTATCAGCGACGAATGACCAAACGTAACAACCCATATAGACAACAACTCATCATCATTGTGGCAACACTACTGGTGCTGAGCCTCACGGCACTTGCCCATAAAGCGCTGACGGGCTCGGCTATGGGTGCGCAGTGGTTGGAAGGCGTCTCGGGTTGGGCGGCACCACCTGATACCACGAAGAATAAGACCACCAAAACGGCTATCCCCGAGGTGGAGATTGACGAGGAGGTGATACCCGACTCGTTGCTTCACCCACGTTGGAAGGTGCAGCATACTACCCCTGTGACCTACGATGACCTAGAACAAGGGTCTTATGACCTGCAGCGTCCGGAGAATTTGCAGCAGACGGTGGAGTATAACGACTCGCTAGATCGGTACGTCATCGGATACAAGGTGGGCGGTACGTATGTCAATACGCCTATCATGATGACGCCTGAGGAGTATCTCAAATGGAGCGAAAAACGTAGTTTTGCTGAATATTATCGCGATAAGAACAAGGAGATTCTTAAGACACAGGGCAAGGAGAAGTTTGATTTCACCAACATGCACTTCTCTCTAGGACCGGCAGAGAAGATCTTTGGTCCTGGTGGAGTGCGTGTCAAGACACAAGGTACAGCCGAGTTGAAGTTTGGCGCAACGCTCAAGAACATTGACAACCCATCGCTTCCCATCCGTAATCGTAAGACGACAACGATGGATTTTGATGAGAAGATCAACCTCAACGTCAATGGTAAGGTGGGTGATAAGGTCAATATGAACCTCAATTACAACACGGACGCAACCTTCGACTTTGACACACAGAACCTCAAACTCAAGTATGACGGCAAGGAAGACGAGATCTTCAAACTGGTGGAAGTGGGTAATGTGTCGTTCCCTTCGAACAATAGCTTGGTTCAGGGAGCTAGCAGCTTGTTCGGTTTGCGTACCGATATGCAGTTTGGAAAGCTCAAGTTGCAAACCGTTTTCTCACAGAAGAAATCGTCCAACAAGAGCGTTTCGTCTAAAGGAGGTAAGCAGTTGACCCCCTTCGAGATTGATGTGGCCAACTATGAGGAGAACCGCCACTTCTTCTTAAGCAATTATTTCCGCACTCATTATGACGCCGGCATGCGCACGTTGCCCAATCTCACCACCGGAATCACCATCAATCGTGTGGAGGTATGGGTGACTAACAAGACCGGAACCACCACTAACACGCGTAACATCGTAGCTCTGACCGACTTGGGTGAGAGTAGCAATGTGAGCAGACCAGACCTTTGGGGCAGCGGTAGCGGGCAGGTGTCATGCAATGCGGCTAACACAGAGTATGCCACCATCGTACAGGGACATCCCGAGGCACGTGATATAGACCAGGCTGCAACCACCCTTGAGGGTATGGGATTGGTCGGAGGAGCCGACTATGAGAAGCTCTCCAGTGCGCGATTGCTTAGCAGTTCGGAGTACACCATCAACAGTGCGCTAGGTTATATCTCCCTTAAAGGAGGATTGCAGACCGATCAGGTGCTTGCCGTATCCTATGAATATACTTACGGCGGCGTGACTTATCAGGTGGGAGAGTTCTCTAGCGACCATACTAACGTGAATGAAGTGCTCTTCGTTAAGTCGCTTAAGAACACGAGCAACAACCCTTCTCAAGGCAACTGGAGGTTGATGATGAAGAACGTCTACTACCTTGCTTCATCCGTAGAGAAGGACAAGTTCCGCCTAGATGTCAAATATCAGAGCGACACCACGGGCGTATACCTTTCTTATATACCTGAGAAGCAGGTCAAGGACATCACGTTGATTAAGCTCTTAGGTGCCGATCGTCTAGACAATAACAACAATGCGCACCCCAACGGATACTTCGATTATGTAGACGGATATACCGTTTCCAATGGTCGTGTGTTCTTCCCCGTAGCCGAACCTTTTGGTTCCTACGTGTACAATTATCTCGTGGGGAAGGGCGTCAGTCAGGAACAAGCGGCCAAATATGCCTTTACCGAACTGTACGACTCAACCAAAACCACTGCCAAACAGATAGCTGAGAAGGATAAGTATCTCCTTGTGGGACAATATCGGGGTACTTCCGCCAACGTCATTTCGCTAGGGGCATACAATGTTCCACAAGGTTCTGTCGTGGTAACGGCGGGCGGTGTGACGCTGACTGAGGGGTCGGATTACTCCGTGGATTACAGTGCGGGTGAGGTGACGATTCTTAATCAGAGTCTCATCGATGCTGGAACCAATATCAACGTGTCCCTCGAAAGCCAGAGCGATTACGGCCAAGAACGTAAGACGATGCTGGGACTGAACTGGGAATACGACTTCTCGAAGGACTTCCAGGTGGGCGGTACGTTCATGCATCTGTCCGAACAAGCGCTCACCAACAAGGTCGCGATGGGATCAGAACCGCTTAACAACACCATTTGGGGCGTCAATCTCAACTGGAAGAAAGAGAGTCAGTGGCTCACGAACGTGCTTGATAAGATTCCGTTCTTGCATCTGACGCAGCCTTCGCAAATCTCTTTGTCAGCCGAGTTTGCCCAACTTGTTGCCGGCAAAGCAAAAGGAACGCAGAGCAATGCGTCCTATCTAGACGACTTTGAAAACACCAAGAGCACCATTGATGTGTCTCAACCCACATCTTGGATTATCTCCTCGGTGCCAAGCGACTTCCCTGAGCAGAGTGACAAGACAACCCTAAAGAGTGGTTATAACCGCTCTCTCTTGGCATGGTACAACATCGATCCGCTCTTCACACGACGCAGTTCGTCTCTCACACCGGGTCATATCAAGAGCGATCTGAACCAGTTGTCCAACTATTATGTACGTGAGGTGTACACCCACGAGCTGTTCCCTAACCGCGATCTGAACAATTATAGCGGTCAGTCGTCTATGCTCTCGGTACTCAACCTTGCTTTCTATCCAGAAGAACGTGGTCCTTACAACTTCAATCCGGACCTCGATATCAATGGTCATTTGACCAATCCGAGCAAGACTTGGGGCGGTATGATGCGTAAGTTGGATACCAACGACTTTGAGACAGCGAACATTGAGTACATCGAATTTTGGATGCTTGACCCCTTTATCTATACTTCCAGTCAGGCAGACGCTAACCAATATGGTGGCGATTTCTACATCGATCTTGGCGAAGTGAGCGAGGATGTGCTCCGAGACGGCAAGAAATTCTATGAGAGCGGTATGCCTGTGGATGGCAGTAATGCCTGGACCACAACCCAGTGGGGCCGTATTCCGACGCAGACCACGCAGACTTACGCCTTCGCTACGACCTCTGGTAGCCGTGCATTACAGGATGTTGGTTTCAATGGATTGACCGATGAGCAAGAGCAACAGTTCGATTCTTATCAGGATTTCCTTACCCAAGTGCAGTCGAAAGTGCGACCAGAGGTGTACGACTCGATCTATGCTGACCCTGCAAACGACGATTACCATTACTTCCGCGGGTCCGATTTTGATAGCAAGCAAGCCTCTATCCTTGAGCGATACAAGCGTATCAACAACCCACAGGGCAACTCTCCTGACACCGATACACGTAGCGAAAACTATGATACGTCCTATAAGACAACGCCGGATGTAGAGGATATCAATCAAGATTATACGCTTAACGAATACGAGAAGTACTATCAGTACCATGTATCTATCCGTCCAGAGGACTTGGTAGTGGGTCAAAACTTCATCGTGGATAAGCGTGAGACCACGCCTTCGCTACGTAATGGCGAGACTGGACACGCCACTTGGTATCAGTTCCGCATACCTTTGGAGGAGTTTGAGAAACGCTTTGGCGGTATCAGCGACTTCACAAGCATCCGCTTTATGCGTATGTTCTTGACCGGATTCAGCAAACCCATCGTTCTGCGTTTTGCTTCTCTAGACCTTGTCAGAGGCGAGTGGAGACAGTATACGCAGAACCTCAGCAACACAGGAAACAACACCGGGACCATGTCTGTGAGTGCGGTGAGCATCGAGGAGAATAGCAACAAGACGCCGGTCAACTATGTCTTGCCTCCCGGAATAGAACGTACCACGGACCCAACGCAGCCCCAGCTCGTGGAAAGCAACGAACAGGCGCTCTCCATGATGGTCACTCGATTGGGCTCGGGCGAGTCGAAATGTGTCTATAAGAACACCACATTGGACCTCCGTCAGTACAAACGCATCCAGATGTTTACCCACGCCAATGCGCTGGAACAGAACACCACAAACCTTGGCAACAGTCAGTTGGCAGTGTTCGTACGCCTCGGCTCCGATTATAAGAACAACTATTATGAGTACGAAATACCATTGACGCTTACCCCCGCAGGCACTTACAATGGTTATTCGCTTGAGGGTTGTAAGGCCGTATGGCCCGAAGACAACATGTTGGACGTAGCTTTGAGTGTGTTTACCAATGTCAAGAAAGCCCGCAATGAAGCTAAGGCAGCTGGTACGGCAAGCTATAACCAACCCTTCTCGGCCTATGACGAGAACCATCCAGCCAACAAAATCACCGTCATGGGTAACCCAACGCTTGGCGAAATCAAAACAATGATTGTCGGTGTGCGCAATCTTAGCGCTGAAGAGAAGAGCGGTGAGGTGTGGGTAAACGAACTGCGTCTGCTCGAATACAATAATAGTGGTGGCTGGGCGGCCAAAGGTCAGCTTAATATACAGCTTTCCGACTTCGGTTCTATCGACCTCAACGGAAGTTATACCACGGAAGGATTCGGTGGATTGGAGCAGGGCGTGAGTGAACGCCAAACCGATAACGTCAGCGACTATACCGTCACCGCCAACCTCGAACTGGGCAAATTCTTCCCCGAAAAAGCCAAGGTCTCAGCACCATTATACTACAGTGTGAGTCACCGCGAGAGCAAACCAAAGTATAATCCGCTTGATACCGATATGCGTCTGCAGGACGCTCTCGATGCCACGGAGGATCAGCACACGCGTGATAGCATCCAGTCGATTGCTGTAACGAAGAATATCACCACCAACTTCTCGCTCTCTAATGTGCGTGTAGGTATCCAGAACAAGCGTCATCCGATGCCTTATGATCCCGCCAACTTCTCGTTCTCTTACTCACATAGCCACACACACACAAGCGGCGAGACCACTGTGTATGAGAATGAAGACAACTGGCGTGGTGCGTTCGCTTATAGTTGGACGCCAGTGTACAAGGCATGGCAACCTTTCAAGAAACTGATTAAGAGCAAGTCGAAGTGGTATGAGATTCTGAAACGATTTGGTCTGAACTGGTTGCCTCAGAATGTGGCGTTCAATACAGAGATGACGCGTAGCTATTATGAGCTACAAGAACGCGACTTAGAGTCGACCGAGAATGGAATGTTACCTCTTACGTTCAGCGAGCAGTTCCTCTGGAATCGCGACTTCTCTATCCGTTGGGATCTTACTAAGAACCTCCACATGAACTTCCAAAGCGCTACGCATGCCGAGATAGAGGAGCCTTACACACCTATTAATAAAGATCTCTATCCCGATTCGTACACGGCTTGGAAAGACTCCGTGCGTACTAGCATCGGCCATTTCGGCACGCCGCTCGACTATCAGCAAAACTTCACCATGTCGTATCAGCTTCCGCTCAATCTCATTCCTATCTTCGATTGGGTCAATTCGGACGCTAGTTACACCTCAGCATATACATGGGTGCGTGGCACGGACCTCGAAGATGGTACTTCTTTGGGCAATACCATCACGACCAACCGCACCTTCAGTCTTAACGGAACGTTCAACCTAGAGAAGCTTTATGCGCATGTGCCTTTCTTGAAGAAGACCAATGAACGATTTAACAAGGCTGGTCAGAATAAGAATAAGTCACAGATCAACTCACGTCGCAATAACACCGCGCGTCCAACCATGAACGCAACGAACCAAAAGGGTGGCCCTAATGATCAGAAGAAGGGCGACAAGGATGATGACAAGAAGAACGAACTGCCAAAGAATAAGCGTAGTTTTGAGAAGGAACTGGTCATCAACGCTGACACCTCAATGGTGGTATCGCATGGCAAGAAGAGCAAGCGCATCATCGTTTCGGCTAAGAGTGAGGATGGCAAACAAGTGAAGTTGAAGTGGAAGAAGATGGATGAGAATAAGATTAAGGTCTTCAACCGCACCGACTCAGCTATCCGCGTCAAGCTCACCGTCACTGCTAAAGAACCCCTTGAGGAAAAAGGTTGGTATAAGACGGCTCAGTGTATCGCTCGCGTCATGATGATGGTGCGCAACGTAAGCTTCACCTACCGCAACCAATACTCGATGTCGCTGCCAGGCTTTATGCCCACCATCGGTAAGGCGTTCGGTCAGAAGAACGCTGCCAATGCAATGGCGCCAGGTCTCGACTTTGCCTTTGGCTTTATCGATGATAGCTATATCGACAAGGCCAACCGCAATGATTGGCTCTTGATCAATGACAGTGTGGCTACGCCTGCAACGACCAACAAGACCGAAGATCTGCAGCTACGCACCACCCTTGAGCCCGTTAAGAACTTCAAGATCGACCTCAATGCCAGTCGTACGCAGACCACCTCTAAGAGCATACAATACATGTACCAAGGCAATCCCACCACACAGAGTGGAACGTTTACCATGACCACGCTCTCTCTAGGAACCGCCTTTGAGGGTATGGGGAATGCTAACAACGGCTATAAGAGCAAGACCTTTGAGAAGTTTGTCAACTCTCTGGATGGCTTCCGTGACCGTGTTGAGGCCCAGTATGTAGGTAAGAACTACCCCGCATCGTTCGGCGGAGGACAGTTTGCCCCCGCTAACGGAAGCGTAGACAAGTATAGCGCCGACGTGATGATCCCCGCCTTCCTCAATGCCTATACCAGTATGGGCGGCGTGGGACTGAACCTGTTCCCTGCATTGCGTAGCCTCTTGCCCAACTGGAGCATCCGTTATAGCGGTCTGTCACAGCTTCCTTGGTTCCGCGATGTGTTCAAGAGCGTCAACCTTACCCACTCTTACAAGAGCATTTTTGCCATTGGCTCCTATCAAAGCTATAGCACCTGGATGGCGCTGGATGGCAATCTAGGTTTCACCACCGATGCTACCACCGGCAATCCTATCCCTAGCTCGATGTTCAACATCTCTCAGGTGAGCATCAATGAGCAGTTCTCACCATTGCTCGGTGTGTCCGTGACGATGCAGAACGACCTCACCGCAGAGATCAAGTATGTGCAGTCGCGTGTGCTCTCGCTCTCGATGACCAGCGTGCAGCTCAGCGAAGCCTTGTCCAAAGACTGGGTTTTGGGATTTGGTTACAAGGTGAACAACTTCAATCTTTTTGGCGGACGCAACCACAGAGCGGTGAAGACCAATAAGAATAAGAAAGGTGACGACAAGAGCCAGGATCAGAACAAGCAGTCAAAACAGAGCTCGACAAACTCTTCTAATAAAGGAGTCAACCATGATCTGAACCTTCGCTTGGATATCAGCTACCGCAAACAGGCATCCATCACCCGTGATATTGCTTCGATGACCTCTACCGCATCCAGTGGCAACACAGCGTTTAAGTTGTCGTTTACGGCAGATTACACCCTTTCCAAACTGCTTACGATGAGTTTCTACTATGACATGCAGACCAATACGCCGTTGCTATCGTCAAGTAGTTATCCCACCACGACACACGATTTTGGATTCAATCTCAAACTTAGTTTAACACGATAATGCATCAAAACAAGAAATTCTTGCTTTCAGCTTGTATGTTAGCGCTCTCTCTATCGGGTGCCAATGCACAAGACCTTGTTACCGATACGCTTGACAGCGATATGCTCGTGATACCTGAAAGCAAACCCTTGTCGCCCTTTCAGCAGAAGGTGGATAAGCTCAGTAACACCCGATGGTTTCAGTCGACCTATATTGCTGTGCCACTGATTGCCGGCGGACTGATTGAGAAACATCAAGATTCGAAGTTTCGTAAGTTGCGCAACGATTTCTTGCCCGAGTTTCATCGTACGTTGGACAACTATCTCCAAGTAACACCAGCAGCCATCACCGTAGGTCTGAAAGCGCTTGGCGTACCCTCACGTAGCTCTTGGGGACGCCTAGCACTGAGCAGTGCGCTCTCTGCCGGGTTGATGGCCACCGTGGTCAATGGCCTTAAATACTCCACACACCAAACGCGCCCCGATGGTACGGACACACGTAGCTTCCCATCAGGACACACCGCCACGGCATTCACCACAGCCACAATCCTCTCCAAAGAGTATGGCCATCTGTCGCCTTGGGTTAGCGTAGGCGCTTATACCGTGGCCACCACGACTGGTCTGATGCGTATAGCTAACAACAAGCATTGGCTCTCAGACGTGATGGCTGGGGCGGGAATAGGTATCTTGAGTACGGAGTTTGGTTATTGGATAGCCGATGCCATCTGCAAGGATCGTGGTCTGAATGATGTCAATAAGCGTGAACTGCTGCTCACCACGTATGACAATCCGTCCTTCCTCGGATTGTATATGGGATTTAATCTGCCGTTGAGCCACTACGATCTCAGTGAGGAGGAAGTGTATCGCACCTCTACCGGAACCACGGCAGGTATCGAGGGCGCATGGTTCCTCACGCCTTACGTCGGTGTGGGTGGACGATGGTCAATCTCGAACATCCAATACACGCTCAACAACACCGAAGCATCGCGCAACACCTTCGACTTTAATACGCTCAGCGTAGGCCCTTATTTCTCGTTGCCCATCACTCCACATTGGCGTGCCGGATCCAAGTTGCTTGCCCAATATACATGGTATCACAAGACCGATGTGGGTTCGGTGGTTGTCCCACGTAACAGCGGCTTGGGTGTGGGAACGGGTCTTAACATCGACTATCGTGCCAAGCGCAACCTAGAAGCCGGCATCTTTCTCGACTATAATATCCAACCGCCCCATAGCGTGAGCAGTGGCGAGTATATGCACACGATGGTCTTGGGTGCTAGAACGGTGGTTCGCTTCTGATCGTAGCACCCCTATCATTGCGGCATCACAAAGGACATTGCGCTCAGTGATAGCTCTTTATTAGGTCTGCTAACCCAAAGCAGAATGCTATCCTTGCGTGAATCGCCTTCCGAAAAAGGGTTCTTTAGAATCCCAAATCATCGTTTCGACGAATCATCAAAGCATCTATCAGGATGAGAATTAATTTGTTTTGCTTGGAAAAATAAATTAATTCTCATCAGAAAACAATTTATTTTCTTTCCCCAAAGAGCCTCTCTTATCATGTCATCGATCATCTTTCAGCAGATGAAAGTATACCGAATGACACGACAGAGAGGCTCTTTGGCGTTTCTTAACAAACGTTTTTATTGGATAGCGATAATCGGCTTTCAAGATTTTTTTGCTAAATTTGCCGCAAGAAGGCAATGCTTTCATTTGAAGTCATGGGTCTTAACGAAAAGTGAGATAGGCTATGGAACAATACTACGACAAATATATCAGATTTGATTGGGCGATGAAACGTCTGCTTCGCAACAAGACTAACCATGTCGTGTTGGAAGGTTTGTTGTATTCGCTGATAGGCAAGAAGATGACCATCAAGTGCTTCTTGGAGAGCGAAGGCAACCAGGATGACTCTCTTGACAAATACAATCGGGTGGATATGTTGGCAGAAGATGAAGACGGCGAACTGATCATTATCGAGATTCAGAATAGCCATGAGATCACTTACTTTCATCGTATGCTCTATGGTGTGTCCAAGGCGATAACCGAATATATTGATAATGGCGATACCTACGACAAGGTGCGCAAGGTCTATTCTATCAATATCGTCTACTTTGAGTTGGGTCAAGGCAAAGACTACGTCTATCATGGCAAGACCGAATTTAAGGGATTGCATCAGCCCCATGACATGTTGAAGTTGTCCGTCAAGCAAAGTGAGAAGTTCTTAGGAATCAAAGAAGGTGATCTGGAAAAACGCAAAGATGCCGGTGAGCTATTCCCCGAGTATTATATCCTGCGTGTGAACGACTTTGACAAGGTAGCTACCACACCGCTTGACGAATGGATTGAGTTCCTTAAGACGGGCAAGATAAGCGATACAACCAAGGCGGCAGGCCTAGCAGAGGCTCGCGAGCAGTTGCGTGTTGATTCTCTTCCCGACAATCAGCGTCGTGCTTACAAGCACTATATGGAGTCGGTCAGACATATGCGCAGTTTGTTTGATACAAGTCACGATGACGGATATAGTGAGGGACATGCCGATGGCCGTGCCGATGGTCTTGCTGAAGGTCTAGCGGCTGGACGTGCTGAAGGTCTTGCAGAGGGCCGCGCTGAAGGTCATGCTGAGGGTTTAGCAGAAGGCCGAACCGAACGCTCTATCGAGATAGCAAAGCAGCTCAAGGCGATGGGAATGTCTGTGGAGCAGATAGCCCAAGCCACGGGTTTGCCTATCGAAAGGGTTCAAGGAATATTTGGAGAATAGAAAAAACGAGAAACAAAAAAAGTTCTTCCGTTAAAGCGATGCCTTTATAGGGCAAGAGGCTGCGCTTTTAACGGAAGAACTTTTATATTTTTAGTCTTTAAAGACCGAATGAAACGATGTCTGTAAAGGCAAAGTGAGGCGATAGAGATTAGCTGATTACACCAAAATGGCGAAGCGCATATGCCACACCATCCTCATCAACGTGACGTGTGACGTAGTCGGCAGTTTGCTTTACCTCGTCCACGGCGTTACCCATAGCCACACCAATGCCAGCTTCTTTGATGATAGGCACATCGTTGCCGCCATCGCCAAAGGCCATCGTCTCGCTGAGGTCTATGCCTTCATGTGCTGCTAGGGCATGCAAGCCTTTTCCTTTATCGGCTTGCTTGTTGGTGATGTCAGTGAAAGCGGGATACCATCGAGCGCTGGTGCAGCTCGGTAGCTGAGGCATGAGGGGCTTCTCCTGCTCCTCGGTGATAAAGGGCGTAACCTGAAGGATGCGCTCATCGCTGATGTCATCGAGCGTTACGAAGGGATAATCGTTCAATCCTAGCCCTACGCGGAACACTTCGCTGAGGATCGGTTTGTCGTTGTACACCGCAATGTGCTTATCGCCCACCACCACCACAGGCTCGTCACACACTTTAGCAGTAGCAAGAATGCGGTCAACTTCTAGACGAGGTATGTCATGACAACAGATGGTGGTGTCGCCTACAAAGCAATGAGCTCCATTAGCCGTAATGTATCCGTCAATCAGAGAAGTGATCTGCTGAAGATTGATAATCAACTGCACGGGGCGTCCAGTGGATATATACACCTTGACACCACGTTGCTTCGCTTGAACAAGCGCATCTATCGTAGACTGCGGAATGACATGAGTCTTGAAGCTGACCAACGTGCCATCAATATCAAAGAACAATGCTTTTATACTCATAGATGTGTCTTAGAGGGGGAATGGTAACCGATTAGAATAACGAAAGGGTGTATAGATAGACCACTGCAGCGGGGATAGCCATGAGCGAGGAGTCGAATCGATCAAGCATGCCGCCATGTCCCGGGATGACATTGCCGCTATCCTTGATACCTAGCGTACGCTTGAAGAGGCTCTCTACCAAGTCGCCCCAGGTGCCGAAGACGCATACCACAACGCCTAGCCCCATCCATTGCAGGACGTTGAGCGTGTGTGCGCTACCGCCTCTGTTGATATACCAACCAATCAGTCCGGCTATGACCAGGGCAAAGATACCTCCGCCGATGCTGCCTTCCCATGACTTTCCTGGGCTCACGCGTGGGAAGAGCTTGTGCTTACCCAGTAGTGATCCACTGCAGTAAGCACCCGTGTCGTTGCTCCAAAGCAAGATAAACACACTCAGCGGAAGAAGCATATCCACCGTGCGTATGCCGTCAGCTGAAGTTTGGAACGCCAACACGTTGATCATAGAGAAGGGTAGGGCGATATACATCTGCCCCAGCATGGTGTAAGCCCATGTCGCTATAGGGTTCTCGTTCTTGAGATACAGTTCAGCGATGAGCAGATATACCACACTTAATATATAAGGTATATAGGCGCTGAAACCCTCAACGAAACCTAGCCGCTGTCCTGCCACCGCAATGAAGAAGTAGACTCCCGCTGCAGTGGAGATGAAACGGTTGACGTTAACGCCCTCAACGGTGTTGACCAGCCCTGTAAACTCCCATAGCGTCATGCCCGTAATGATAGCAAAGAGCACCACCATGTATTGAGGACTCAAGAAGCCACAGACCATGATGGCTACGAACAGGGCGCCAAAGATGGTGCGAGTGATCAGATTCTTTTGTTTATCAGTCATTGTTGTCTTGATGTTGCTAGTTGGTGAATAAGCCTATGCTTGTTGCTGATCATCCTCAGATGACGTAGCAGGAGCGTTGTCGTCGTTGTGCTGATTATCCTCTGAAAGGTTCTGTGCTTCGTGCTCGCGCTGCGCTTGCTGGGCAGCCTCAGGCATGTTCTCGAGCTTGAACTGCTCCTTCTCTTCCTGATCTAGCAACTCTTCAGTACGACTTATCCATGGACGTTTGCCGAAGATCTTCTCTACATCCTCAGCCATGATCACTTCACGCTCTACCAAGAGGTCGGCTAGCTTCTTATGTCCCTCCTTGTGCTCGGTTAGGATCTGCTTAGCACGGGCATACTGGCCGTTGATCATCTTGAGCACTTCCTCATCCATGATACGTGCCGTCGTCTCCGAGTATGGCTTCTGAAACTGATACTCAGCGTTGTTATAGTAGCAGATATTAGGCAACTTGTCGCTCATACCTGCGTAGGCGATCATTCCGTACGAGCTCTTGGTGGCACGCTCCAGGTCGTTCATCGCACCAGTAGAGATATGTCCAGTGAACAGTTCCTCAGCTGCACGTCCGCCAAGGAGTGAGCACATCTCGTCAAGCATCTGCTCCTTGGTGGTGATGGGACGTTCTTCAGGTAGATACCAAGCTGCTCCCAATGCTTGACCGCGAGGCACAATGCTTACCTTAACCAAAGGATTGGCATGTTCGCAGAACCAGCTTATCGTGGCGTGACCAGCTTCATGGATAGCGATGGTGCGCTTTTCCTCAGCCGTCATGACCTTTGTCTTCTTCTCTAGACCGCCGATGATACGATCCACAGCGTCTAGGAAGTCCTGTCGGGTCACCTCGTTGCGATCATGACGAGCCGCTATCAGGGCTGCTTCGTTGCAGACGTTGGCAATGTCAGCGCCTGAGAAACCAGGTGTCTGTCGTGCCAAGAGGTCGATATCTACAGCAGGATCCATCTTCAGTGGGCGCATATGCACCTGGAAGATAGCTTTGCGCTCAGTCAGGTCGGGTAGGTCTACGTGGATCTGACGATCGAAACGACCTGCACGGAGCAATGCCTTGTCAAGCATATCCACACGGTTGGTGGCTGCAAGAACGATGACACCGCTATTGGTTCCGAAACCATCCATCTCAGTCAGAAGGGCGTTGAGGGTGTTCTCGCGCTCATCGTTACCACCCATTGATGGGCTCTTGGAACGTGCTCTACCCACAGCGTCAATCTCATCGATGAAGATAATGCAAGGCGACTTCTCCTTAGCCTGACGGAAGACGTCTCTCACACGGCTTGCGCCTACGCCGACAAACATCTCGACAAAGTCGCTACCGCTCATCGAGAAGAATGGCACGCCAGCCTCACCAGCTACGGCTTTGGCAAGCAGAGTCTTACCAGTACCCGGAGGACCTACGAGCAAAGCACCCTTAGGAATCTTTCCGCCAAGGTCGGTAAACTTCTTGGGGCTCTTCAGAAACTCCACAATCTCTTGCACCTCTTGCTTGGCGCCTTCCTGTCCGGCTACATCCTTGAAGGTGATACCCAGCTCGTTGGCTTTCTCATAGAGCTTGGCTTTCGATTTGCCTACGCTGAAGATACCGCCTGACGAACCGCTTCCGCCGTTCATGCGACGTATCATCCAGATCCAAAAGACGATGAGGATGAGCCATGGGAACGCTGAAATAAGCAGGTCGGTGAACACGTTGCTCTTCTTGTTCTCGTAGCTAAAGGCTGCAATCTTCTTGCTCTTGACGGCCGATGTGAGGAATGTCTCAAGGTTGTCAAGCGAGCCTATCTCCACTTCTACGTAGGGATTCTGACCCGTTTGCTTTGTTCCAGCTTGGAAGATGTCACGGATATGTTCGGGCTTAACAAACATCTCGAGTTGGCTCTCGTTCTTGTTGATGACCACGCGTGTAGCATATCCCTTGTTAACATAGTCGACAAACTGTGTGTAGTCTTTCTTTATGCTGACTGATGAACTAGTGACGTCACCCGCAAATCCCGAGAAAAAGATCATGGCCAACCCAACGATGCATGCAATGTATATCCAGTTCATATTGAACTTAGGCATCTTTGGACCTTGAGGCTGTTTGTTGTTGGATGGTTGGTTGTTGCTCATTTTGTTTTTTCTGTGATGAAAAGAATGTATTGGTGTGTTAGTCTAGGTCGGGTATCTGTGTGATTTCAGCATCCTCCCATAGATGTTCCAAGTCATAATATTCACGTGTCTCAGGCAGGAAGATATGCACCAGCACATCCACATAGTCGATAGCCACCCACTGGTTGTTCCCCAGTCCGCTGCAATGCACTGGTTTCTCACCGTGGATTTCCCTTACATAGTCGCTCACTGACTCGGCAATGGCTTCTACCTGGGTAGGGGAGTTGCCCTGACAAATGATGAAATAATGGCAGATGGAACCGATGATATTTGATAAATCTGCTATAACAATCTTGCTACCTTTCTTGTCTTGAATTCCTTTGGTGATTGATTCTACTAATCGTTTTGTATCGCTCATGTATTTATTATATATATAATGTGGTGCAAAGGTAGCAGAAAAAGGATAAAGGGACAAATGAAATAACTTTTTTTAGTGACATATTCAATTGGCCTTAACGTTCTTTCATAACGAGGAGACCTCTCAGGAAAGTGATTCTCTGTGCTTCGCTACCTTTCTAAAAAGCAAATAGCACCATTGGCACGGGGCTAATGGTGCTATATGATGGGACGGATTGGGGGGATCAGTAACCGCGCGATTCGCTTGTTCCGGTGACGTGTCCATAACGATCTTTGTAGGTCGTTGTGGTCTTGCCGTTATAGCTCTGGCGTGTCTCGCTTGATCCCGTGGTGTGTCCGTAACGATCTTTGTAGGTTGTGGTGGTCTTGCCGCTATAGGTGGGACGTGTCTCGCTTGATCCTGTGACGTGTCCATAACGATCTTTGTAGGTCGTTGTGGTCTTGCCGCCATAGCTCTGTCGGGTCTCGCTACGGCCAGTCTCTCTACCATACTGGTCTTTATAGACGGTCTTGGTGTTGCCGTATCTATCTGTGGTTGTCTCTGACTTGCCTGTGATATGGCCATACCTGTCACGTTGGGTTTCCACCACGCGATTGCTTTGTGCCTTGATGCTGATGCTACATAGCATGAGGAGCGTCAGTAAGGTTAATGTTTTCTTCTTCATAATAAGTCTCTCCAAATGATTAATATAAGTAATAATGCTTGTTGTTAATGGCTTGCTTTGGCAAAAGTAAATCTAAATTCTGAATTGCGCAACTGCTTTAACACTAATTAGTTAAGTCTTACTCGGTTTTCTCCGGAGCCGCTGTCTCATAGTTTTGTAAGGCTCGTCGGGTGCGCGTCTCGATGGTTTGGCGTAGGCTCTCGGGTTGTAACACGGTAACATAGTCGGCAAAAGCCAGGATCTTCTGCTCCAGTTCGAAGTTGATTATCACGTCAAATTCTACAAAGACGCCCTCCTCATCTTCTCCCACCTTGCGTTGGCTGCCGTGCCAGGGCTTCGTTTCTACGTATCGGTATTCGCTCTTTGAGAAATAGAGCAGCACCTTTTCGCTCTGCTTGTCATTGAGCTTGGTGATGCCGATGAAGTCTTCAAAGTATTCGTTGAAGTCGATGTTGCTCTCCCGATAAGGCACATGCGCCAGCGTGATGGTTTGGATACGGTCTAGCGCAAAGACGCTTAGGGATTCGGGATATTCTTCATTGGAGCAACATAGGAACCATCTGTTGTTATATTGCTTGAGGTAATAGGGGTGAATAACAAACTCGCGAGGCTCTGACCGCTTAAAACTTTGATACTTTAGCGTCAGTGGGCGCTTGAAGCGAATGGCGTCAAAGATGGGCGTAAAGAACTCAATCCCCTTGTTGTAGAACGGCGATTCGAATCCTACGATGGGCACAAGGTTCTCGCAGATGCTCTTGCTGAGGTTCATGTGCATGCTCAGCTCTCGCATCCACTCAAACTGTGGCATACCTTCAAACTTACGTATGATGTCCATTGCTTCCTGTAGATGAAGCCAATCGTCGTCCGTAAGGTCGGTAGAGAAGATGCTAAAGTTTGGGTCTTTGTACTTGTAAAGCGTCTTGCGACCATGCCGTTCACGCGAGATAGATACCTTATATTCGTTTTCTATGTTCAGTAAGTCGTCAAAAAGCGTGGTGCGCGAGGTGATGATCGGTTCACCGCGAGCCTTCAACTCTTGGTTGCAAAAGTCTAATAGTTCCCTTCCGGTGTAGGCATGCCCACTGCTTAGGCAGCGATCTAGCACCTTTAGGCGTGTTGAGTAGTTTTTAGAATTTGGCATATCGGTCCGTTTTGTGTTGTTTGTAAGAAATTTTCAGTCTCCAATTGCAAAGGTATAGCAAATCTTTGACAACGAAAAGGGCTCGTTTAAAGATTTTTAATTGTGTTCAGATAGGTCGAACTGAAGGCATATACCTTTGCACTGGATTTACAAAAATAGCACTTTTAAGGACCTGAGAAGAGAGAAAAACGACAGAACGGATATGATATGTGAAACGAATGAGTATTACATTGCTTGATAATGAAATGTTAATATAAGGTAAGTAGATTGTTTTACGATATGTGGGTCATCCTCATTTCACGGACTTAATGAGTTTTTCTATGTGATGAACATGGGCGAAGCGAAGCTGATACGGCTTGCTTTGCCCATATATTTAATGTGGTTAGCTCAACAGATCACTGATGATCGCTGCTGCATTGTCGGGTGCAACACCATCGCCTAAGCGGTCAATGACTATCTGATATTGCTCCAGCATCGTCTCACGTGAGGGCTTCCCTGGTAACAATCGATAGAGATGGTTGGCGATATTGTACACCGTGAACTGGTCAGCGAAGAGCTCTGCCACGATGGGAGCATCTGCAATGAGATTGACCAAGGAGATATATTTCACTTGCATCACGTGATTGAAGGCAAAACGAATCAGCGATGGCAGTGGTGTCTTGTAGCAAACGACCTGTGGTACACGGAAGAGCGCTGTCTCAAGGGTGGCTGTTCCGCTCGTCACCAGTGCGGCGGTGGCGTGCGAAAGCAAGGCGTAGGTGTCGTTATCGATGACCGCTGCTTCGTGTCCGTTGAGGTATTGGTCGTAAGAAGCATGGTCGATGGATGGCGCACCAGCAATGACGAGCTGGTAATCGTGAAAGCGCTGTGCGGCTTCGAGCATCGCAGGCAGGTTGTCCTTGATCTCTTGTTGTCGGCTTCCTGCTAGTAAAGCGATGATGGGACGGTTGTCTAGATGATGGCGCGAGCAGAAATCGGTAAACGATTCGGTGTATGCTTTCTGAAACGTAAGCACCTCTTCCACTGTAGGATTGCCCACATAATGAATCTTATAATGATGTTTCTGCTCATAGAAGGGTACTTCGAACGGAAGGATAGAGAACATTTCCTTCACATCGCGCTTGATAGAACGGATGCGCCACTCCTTCCATGCCCAGATCTTGGGGGATATATAGTAGTAGACGGGGATGGAAGAATGCTTGTGAATGTGCTTGGCGATGCTGAGGTTGAAGCCAGGATAGTCGACAAGGATCACCACATCGGGTTGCCATCTGATGATGTCTTCCTTGCAAAACGTCATGTTGCGCATAATCGTACGTAGGTGTAGCAACACTGGAATAAACCCCATGTAAGCCAAATCCTTATAGTGGCGCACGCGTACGCCACCCACCTCGTACATCAAGTCGCCTCCGAAGAAGCGAAACTGTGCATCAGAGTCCCACCGTTGTAGCGACTTCATGAGTCGACTGGCATGTAGGTCGCCACTTGCTTCACCCACAATCAAGTAGTATTTCATCGCTTCTTCTTCCTTAAATTATAAATCTTCGTAGTCTTTCATCTGCTCGAGCAGTTGGTGATCGGTTACGTCTACCAATGTCGGTGTCACTGAAACGTATCCATGATTTAGCGCCCATTGGTCCGTATCGGTGGCGTCAGGTTCATCATTACGATACTCGCCCGTCATCCAGTAATAGCTGAAGCCACGTGGGTGATCACATTTCACCACCTCATTGATCCAACTGCCATAACCCATACGACACATCTTAACACCCAAGAAGTGGTCTCCTTTAGGGAAATTGACATTCAGACAGATTCCTTTAGGTAATCCGTCTTGCAGCACTTTGTTCACAATCTTGCGCACATAAGGACGTAATGGTGAGAGATCTGCGTCTGGTCGATAGTCGCAAGAGGAGAAAGCAATGGACGGAATGTACTTCATGGCGCCTTCGTATGCGATGCCCATCGTCCCACTGTAATGGTTATTGACCGAAGAATTGTCTCCGTGATTGATGCCACCGATGATTAAGTCGGGCTTGCGGTACTGGAGCAACTCGTGAAGAGCTATCTTTACGCAGTCGACAGGAGTGCCGGAACACGACCATACCTCCGCGTCGCTGAACGACTCCTGCCGATTGAGCCGCAGATAGTCCACCGTGGAGAAGGCACACGAGAAGCCGGAACGGGCTGAGTCGGGCGCACAGACCACTACGTCAGCCATGTCGGAGATAAAAGACACAAGTGAATGGATGCCGTTGCTTTGGTATCCGTCATCGTTGGAAACAAGAATGAGAGGTTTCTTCATACCCAGTTAATTATCTTTCTTTTGGCTGCAAATGTACTAAAAAAGCTGCAGAAAACGTTCTTTCTCATATTATTTGTGTACCTTTGCCCAATAATTAGCATGTTGTTCGGACCTTCACATTTTCAGGAAGCATTCACATTGTGACAAGAGAGCCTAACGACAGCAAGATACAAAAAGGAGAAAGGAAATTCAATATTTATATGGGAAAGATAATCGCATTAGCCAATCAGAAGGGTGGCGTAGGCAAAACCACCACCACCATTAACCTTGCTGCATCGCTTGCAACGCTAGAGAAGTCGGTGCTTGTGATTGATGCCGATCCTCAGGCCAACGCGTCGAGCGGCCTCGGGGTAGATATCAAGGAGGTGGACTGCTCGGTGTACGAGTGCATAGTGGACCATGCGGATATCCGCGATGCTATTTACACCACCGATATCGAAGGATTGGATATTGTGCCGAGCCATATCGACTTGGTCGGAGCAGAGATTGAGATGCTCAATATGAAGAACCGTGAAGGTGTGCTCAAGGAGTTGCTCAAGCCGATACGTGACGAATACGACTTTATCTTGATCGACTGTTCGCCTTCTTTGGGCTTGATCACGGTCAACGCCCTTACCGCAGCCGACTCGGTTATCATTCCGGTGCAGTGCGAATACTTTGCTTTGGAAGGCATTAGCAAGCTTCTCAACACCATTAAGATTATTAAAAGCAAGCTCAATACCAAGCTTGAGATAGAGGGATTCCTGCTCACCATGTATGACAGCCGTCTCCGTTTGGCTCGCCAAATCTATGATGAGGTCAAGCGTCACTTCCAAGAACTGGTGTTCAAGACGGTCATTCAGCGCAATGTGAAGCTATCTGAGAGCCCCAGCCACGGCTTGCCTGTGATTCTATATGATGCCGATTCGACAGGCGCACGTAACCATCTTGCCTTGGCAAAGGAAATTTTAGAGAAGAATATGTCTGCCAAGTAATCCGCCCCAAAACATATATCCTTATTATAATAGAACTACACGACTATGCCCGTACATAAGAAATATAGCAGAAACGCCAAAACCAATGCCTTGGGACGAGGGCTCGATGCCCTTATCTCTACCGAGTCGGTGAGCACCCAAGGGAGCAGTACCATCAACGAGGTGGCTATTGATCAGATTGAACCCAATCCCAATCAGCCTCGTCGCGAGTTTGATCCAGTGGCGCTTGAGGAACTGTCCCACTCCATTCAGCAGATCGGCATCGTTCAGCCCATCACCCTTCGACAGGTCGACGACAATCGTTTTCAGATCATTGCAGGTGAACGTCGTTGGCGAGCATCGCAGTTGGCGGGTCTGAAAGCTATCCCAGCATACATCCGAACCATCAAGGATGAGAACGTGATGGAGATGGCTCTTGTGGAGAATATCCAACGAGAGGACCTTAATGCTATCGAGATAGCCTTGGCGTATGAGCACTTGCTAGAAAAGAGCGGTATGACTCAAGAGAAGGTGGCAGAACGTGTGGGCAAGAGTCGTGCCGCTATCGCTAACTACTTGCGCCTCCTGAAGCTACCAGCACAGGTGCAGATGGCGCTACAAAAGAAAGAAATAGACATGGGACACGCCCGTGCCTTGTTGTCACTCGATAGCCCTTCCTTGCAACTCAAGCTGTTTCGTGAAATCCAAAAGAACGGATATAGCGTGCGTAAGGTCGAAGAACTTTGCCAAAAGCTCAATAGCGGTGAGGATATCACTACTGCCAAGAAGAGTATCAGTGCTGGTAAGCGATTGCCGGAGGAGTTTGGTATGCTCAAGGAACGTCTTTCCTCGTTCTTCGAAACTAAGGTGCAGATGTCATGTAACGACCAAGGAAAAGGTCGTATCAGCATACCTTTCTCTTCAGAAGAAGACTTGCTTAGAATAATGACCATCTTTGACAAGATGAAGTAACGGGCTCACTCACAAAGCGCATACAACGATGATCAATCATAAGACGTGGATACTGACTTTCTCTTGGCTCATGTGTAGCATCTGCACACAGGCCCAAGTGATGATAGGCGATAGCATCAAAGTCGACTATCCTGAGGACCCACAGTCTCAAACCGTTATCCCCGACGTTGATGACGAGATGGATCCTTCAATCTTGCAACTAAGCAAGAAGGAAGTCGAGCAGACTGAACCATCACGCGCAGAGAAACATCGCAGTGGACGTGATTGGGCCAAATGGCATCCCGATGCTAAGCGGGCGCTTTGGCTTGCTATCGTTTTGCCAGGCGCAGGACAGGTCTATAATCGTAAGTATTGGAAACTTCCGATTATCTACGGAGGCTTTGTGGGATGCATTTACGCCATGACTTGGAACGGACAGATGTACCATGATTACAGCCAAGCTTACATGGATATATCTGACGACGACCCCAACACACAGAGCTATAACCAGTTTCTACACCTTGGCGCAAAGATTGACGACAGCAATCTCTCCCGTTATCAAGAGCTTTTCCGCAAGCGCAAGAACCGATATCGCCGCTGGAGAGACATGAGCGTGTTTGCCACGATAGCGGTTTATGCACTTTCTATTATTGATGCGTATGTCGACGCATCCCTTTCCGAATTTGATATATCCGATGATTTGTCGTTGCGTGTATCGCCGACATTGATTAATAATAATGAGATAGGAACGTCAAGGATACCCAGCAAGTCTACCGCTTTGGGCATCTCTTGCAGTCTGAACTTCTAACAAGGATGACGATCTATGGAAAAAGAATCTAAAGTTAAGAACAAGACCGAACTAACCGAAAGAGAGCGAGCCGAGAAAGAATTGGTAGACAATGCCTTTCAGCATCTGCTTGATACCTACGTAGCTTCCAGACATCGTAAGAAGGTAGATATTATCACCAAGGCTTTCAACTTTGCGCGCCAAGCACACAAGGGCGTAAGGCGCCTTTCCGGTGAACCATATATCATGCACCCCATAGCTGTAGCACAGATTGCGTGTGAGGAGGTGGGCTTAGGCTCGATCAGCATCAGTGCGGCGTTGCTCCACGATGTGGTGGAAGATACCGATTACACCACGGAAGATATACAGAACATCTTCGGTCCCAAGATTGCACAGATCGTAGATGGCCTTACTAAGATATCTGGCGGCATCTTTGGCGACCACGCCTCGGCGCAGGCGGAGAACTTCAAGAAACTCCTGCTTACCATGAGTGATGACATCCGCGTCATTCTGATTAAGATATGTGACCGCCTTCACAACATGCGCACGTTGGCGTCGCAGCCAGCTAACAAGCAATACAAGATTGCGGGTGAAACCCTTTACATCTATGCACCTCTTGCTCACCGCTTGGGGCTGAACAAGATAAAGAACGAACTCGAAAATCTTAGCTTCAAGTACGAGCACCCCGATACCTACGCAGCAATCGAAAAGCAACTCTTCGAAACCCAAACGCAGCGTGACGAGCTATTCAATCTCTTCACCAAACCTATCCGTGAGGTGTTGGACAACATGGGTCTGAAGTATGAAATCAAAGCTCGTGTCAAGTCGCCTTACTCCATTTGGAACAAGATGCAGAAGAAGCACGTCACCTTTGACGAGATCTATGACATCCTTGCCGTTCGTATTATCTTCACGCCGAATGTGCGCGAGGATGAGATCAACGACTGCTTTAGCATCTATGTAGCGCTGAGCAAGATCTATAAGAGTCATCCCGACCGACTGCGCGACTGGGTCAATCACCCCAAAGCCAATGGTTATCAGTCGTTGCATGTCACCCTGATGTCACAACAAGGACGCTGGATAGAGGTGCAGATACGCTCCGACCGCATGAACGAAGTGGCCGAGCAAGGTTTCGCAGCACACTGGAAATATAAGGAAGGAGAAGAGATTACTGAGGATGAAGGCGAACTGAACGATTGGTTGCACACCATCAAGGAGATTCTTGACGACCCTCAGCCCGACGCGATGGACTTCCTTGATGCCATCAAACTCAACCTCTTTGCTTCCGAAATCTTTGTTTTTACACCTAAAGGCGAAATCAAAACCATGCCCACAGGGTGTACTGCGCTCGACTTTGCTTTCCAGATTCATACCTTCCTGGGCAGCCATTGCATAGGCGCAAAAGTCAATCATAAGCTCGTACCCTTAAGTCATAAGCTGCAAAGTGGCGACCAGGTGGAGATCTTGACGTCCAAAGCACAACATGTCAAACCCTCATGGATCAACTTTGTGAGCACCGCCAAGGCCAAAGGTAAGATCTTGGCTATCCTCCGTAAGGATGGACGTGAGATCAAGAAGCAAGGCGAAGCCACCCTCAAGGCATGGCTTCAGCAACACGATCTCACCCCTACCACGCAGATTATAGATAAGCTTTGTGAGAGCCACAACCTCTCCAAGTCGGACAATCTCTATATGGCAGTGGGCAACAAGACCATCATCCTTGGGGACAACGACTATGACGTAATTTCCGGTAAGGATAAGAAAAACAAGAACGAGAGCACGTGGCGCAAGTATGTGCCCTTCCTTGGAAAGAAAAAAACGGTCGAAGCTGATACCTCAACCACCAAGACCGCTACGCCAACCGATAAGAATCTCATCACCGTTGACGATACGCTCAACCGCAAGAAGCCTATCTTCATCAACGAGGAGAATATCAACCGCTACCTCTTCCCACACTGTTGCCACTGCATTCCGGACGATGACATCTTGGGATATATCGACAATCAAGGTCACATCGAGATTCATGCACGCAACTGCGCCGTAGCTTCCAAACTCAAAGCCAGCTTCGGCAATCGTATCTTGGACGCCAAATGGGATATGCACCGAACCTTGTTCTTTGATGCAAAGATACAGATTCGCGGCATCGATCGCAAGGGATTGCTCAGAGATGTGGCCGAGGTGCTGTCCGAAAAGCTTGGTGTCAACATCCATCACCTTACCTTCTCCAGTGACAAAGGTATTGTGGACGGCATGATAGAACTCCATGTGCACGACCGCGCTGAGGCTCGCGTCATCGTGGATAACCTCCGTACCATCACCGATTTACAGGAAGTGAGCCTATTGTAAGAAGGCTTCTGATATTCGAAATTATAGATCTTATATAACGCAGAAATCCTCTTCACCCAAAAGTGAGGAGGATTTCTGCGTTTTTTATTACCGCTTTCTTATTCCAAATAATCAAGAAAGCGCTTCTAGCTGCTTCTTGAGTAGCTTCAGTTCGTCGCGCACATTGGTAAGCATTTCCATGATTTTCTGGCTCTTCTCCGCTCCCGAACGATTCTCGGCAAGCATCTTCTTGGCAGCCGCAATCTTAAAACCACGCACCTTCACCAGGTTATAGATCACCTTAATCTGCTCGATGTCCTTGGCAGTGTATTGGCGCACCCGGTTGCCCGTGGTCTTGGGGCGAAGGTGTGGAAACTCCGTCTCCCAATAACGCAACATGCTCTCTGTGACATTGAGCTGCTGAGCCACCTCTTTGATTGAATAATAAAGTTTTGCGGGTTTGTCTGCCATAATCCGATCTTATATAAATCAAAATGCTTAATCCACTTGCAAAAATAATCAAAAGTCAGTATCTTTGCAAACATTTAGGAGAAATTATAGAATTAAAGGATAAAAAGATGATGACAGCTAATGAAATCCGCGACTCTTTCAAGAGCTTCTTCGAGTCGAAAGGACATGTTGTTGTACCCTCAGCACCAATGGTGATCAAGGACGATCCCACGCTGATGTTTACCAATGCCGGAATGAATCAATGGAAAGATATCATTCTTGGAACCAAAGAACCCGAACCCCGCCGCCGTTGTGACTCACAGAAGTGTCTGCGCGTGAGCGGAAAACACAACGACCTTGAGGAGGTAGGACATGACACCTACCACCATACCATGTTCGAGATGCTCGGCAACTGGTCGTTTGGCGACTACTTCAAGGAAGGCGCTATCGACTATGCATGGGAGTATCTGGTCAACGTGCTGCATCTCAATCCTGCCGATCTCTATGTCACCGTGTTCGAGGGCGACGAGACCGAAGGCCTCCAGCGCGATGATGAAGCAGCTAGCTACTGGGCCAAACACGTACCCGCTGACCATATCATCAATGGTAACAAGCATGACAACTTCTGGGAGATGGGTGACACCGGACCTTGCGGACCTTGCTCCGAGATTCATGTCGACTCACGTCCTGAAGCCGAGAAAGCGCTTGTACCAGGTCGCGAGCTCGTCAATAAGGACAACCCACAGGTCATCGAGATTTGGAACATCGTCTTCATGCAGTACAATCGCAAGGCCGATGGCTCGCTAGAGAAACTCGCTATGCAAGTGATCGATACCGGTATGGGCTTCGAACGCTTGGTGCGCATGCTTCAAGACAAGCACTCCAACTATGATACCGATATCTTCCAGCCCGTCATTCATGAGATCGAACGTATCTCAGGCAAGAAGTATGGATACACCACACCTACCGGCGCCAATGGCGAAGGCAGCGATGAACAGGAAAAGATTGATATCGCCATGCGTGTGGTAGCCGATCACCTACGTGCCGTAGCATTCTCTATCGCTGACGGACAGCTCCCAAGCAATGCCAAAGCCGGCTACGTGATACGCCGTATCCTCCGCCGCGCCGTGCGTTATGCTTACACGTTCCTTGATCAGAAGGAAGCCTTTATGTACAAGCTCATGAACGTGCTCATCCAAGAGATGGGCGAGGCTTACCCCGAACTCACCGCTCAGCGCGAACTCATTGGCCGCGTGATGAAGGAAGAGGAAGACTCGTTCCTGCGTACCTTGGAGAAGGGTATCAACCTCCTCAATGGCGCTATGGACGAACTGAAGGCACACGGACAGACCGAGCTCGATGGCGTTCAGGCGTTCCGCCTCTTTGATACCTATGGTTTCCCACTTGACCTGACCGAGCTCATCTGCCGTGAGAATGGTTATACGGTCAACGAGAAAGATTTCGACGCTGAGATGGAGAAACAGAAGGCACGCGCCCGTAACGCTGCTCAGGTAGAGAATGGCGACTGGGAAGTGGTGGCCGAAGGCGAACAAGAGTTTGTGGGTTACGATTATACCGAATACGAATGCCACATCTTGCGTTATCGTAAGGTGACACAGAAGAAGAAAACCTTCTTCGAGCTTGTCCTTGACCACACACCTTTCTATGGCGAGATGGGTGGACAGGTAGGCGATACGGGTCAGCTCGTCTCTGCCGATGAGACCGTGGACGTGCTCGATACCAAGCGTGAGAATGGCCAGAGCATCCATATCGTGAGCAAACTGCCTCAGAATCTCCAAGCTCCCTTCATGGCTTGTGTCGATGTAGACAAGCGCGAAGGCTCTGCTTGCAACCATACCGCTACTCACCTCTTGGATTATGCCCTCAAGCAGGTGCTCGGCGATCACGTGGAGCAGAAGGGTTCATATGTCGATGCAGACACGCTTCGTTTCGACTTCTCCCACTTCCAGAAGGTCACACCTGAACAGCTACGTCAGGTGGAGCGTATGGTCAATGACATGATACGTCAGGATCTTCCTCTAGACGAGCACCGCGACACCCCAATAGAGGAAGCCAAGAAGCTCGGCGCAGTGGCGCTCTTTGGCGAAAAATATGGTGACAAGGTGCGTGTGGTACGCTTCGGTCCGTCAGCTGAGTTCTGCGGCGGTATCCACGCTAAGAGCACAGGTCACATTGGCTTCTTCAAGATTGTCAGCGAGAGCAGTGTTGCAGCTGGCATCCGCCGCATCGAGGCACTCACAGGTAAGGCTTGTGAGGAAGCTCTCTACGCTGTGGAGGACAAGTTGCAGGAGATCAAGACCCTCTTCAATAACGCCAAAGACCTCGAAGGCGTAGTACGCAAGTTTATTGAGGAGAACGATCACATGAAGAAAGAGCTTGAGAGCTTCCGTCAGCAACGCGTGGAAGAGCTCCGCAAGCGCCTTGTTGAGAAGGCAAAGGATGTCAATGGCATCAAGGTAGTGAAGGCTATCCTTCCCTTGCCAGCCAACTCAGCCAAGGATCTCGTGTTCAAGGTGCGTGAGTCGCTGCCTGAGAATCTAGTCTGCGTATTGGGTTCGGTGGACAATGACAAACCTCTCTTGAGTGTGATGTTCTCTGATGACCTAGTCAAGGAGAATGGTCTCAATGCCGGAAAGATCATCCGTGAAGCCGCTAAGCTCATTAAGGGCGGTGGCGGTGGCCAGCCCCACTATGCTCAGGCAGGTGGTAAAGACGCTGACGGTCTATCAGCTGCGGTAGATAAGGTCGTGGAGCTCGCTCTGTAAAAGCGCTTGTGGCGAGGATAATAATATAAAGGCGGGTTCTAAAAATTATCTTTGATGGATTTTATAGAATACGCCTTAAGCAGCCAATCATAAGTATGTACCAAGGTGTATCTGTTCTTTTTCGATATGCCTTGGTATTTTTTTGTATTAAAAATGTAAACAGTAAAAATATTTTATTTACTTTTGTATCCGTTCTGCATCTTGATAATGCACTTATCTAGCGGCGCAAGAATCTTCTCGATGTGCGTCCGCTCTTAACCTAAAATTCAAGTCTTATGCACTTACACAGATTATCTCTCATGGCATTGGTCGCCTTGACGTGCATATGCAGTTGCCATCGCACCGCCAAAACCACCCGTAAGGCTACGCCAACGGCTGACAGCACGCAGACCGTTACCAAGAAACCGCTCGCCTCACTACCCGATACCATGTATGCATCCGTAGCCAATATGCGCTACTGGGTGAACCTTGTCGATGGTGAGAAGCAACAGCTCGGATCGTTGACAAGCCTCTATGATGATGACAATATCTATACGTTCAGGAAGACTCTCTTCCGTGATGCCGACTTCGGTGGCCGTGTGAAAGGCACGCCGTCCGTGGTGGACACCGCTTGGGTGTTCCATACCTATTACAATACCGAACATACCAAGTATGGTGTGTGGGGTGGGGGAACCGGTTGGACGGGCCAACCGCTTTACAATAAGCGCAAGAACGAGGTCATGGTGGCCTCGCTTTGCGGGCGCGTTTACTTCATCGACTATACCACAGGTAAGGCGTCGCAACCCGCGGTGGATGTGGTCAACACCATCAAGGGTACGCCTTCGCTTGATCCAGAGCTGAACAATCTCTATGTAGGTCAGGGTGTGCCCAATCATCTGCCCTTTGGCTCACTCGTGATTGACCTTGATCGGCGTCAGCAGACGTGCTTCTTCGATCGTGATCCCTATGCGCTGCGAGGCTGGAATGCGTTCGACTCGTCGCCCGTCGTGGTGGGTGGCTTCCTCTTTTGGCCTGGTGAGAATGGTTGCCTCTATAAGATGCGCCGCAGCCAGGGTAAGCTCACCAAGGTGGCTACGCTGCGTTACACCGTCAATGGTTCTGCGCCAGGCATCGAGAATAGCCTCTGCGTCTATGCCAACTATGGTTTCTTTGGTGACAATCATGGCAACATTATTGCGGTCAACCTCAATACGATGAAGCCCGTGTGGATGTATGACAACCATGACGACATTGACGGCAGCATCGTTTGTCGTGTGGAGAATGGTGTGCCGTACCTCTATTGCGGAACCGAAGTGGATAAGCAAGGCTTCACGGGCTACTGCCATCTGGTGAAGCTCAATGCCCTCAATGGTCAGCCGGTGTGGAAACGCGAGATCCTCTGCAACCGTTTCACCCTCGGTGAGAAGACCCTTGATGGCGGAATGTACTGCACTCCGCTCATCGGACGAGGTGACTGCAAGGACCTGCTCTTTGCCAACGTCATCCGCAATGGCGCCGATGGCAAGCATAAAGGTTCTGCCCAGCTCACCGCTTTTGACACGCGCACTGGCAAGACGGTCTACACCACCCAGCTCGATGTCTTTGCTTGGTCGTCACCCGTAGCGTTCCTCAATGAGCGCAATGAGATGTTCCTCTTCACGGGCGACTCTCACGGAACGGTCTATCTCGTCCGAGCACGCACCGGTGAGATTCTCTTTAAGAAGCATTTTGCGCAAAACTTTGAGTCGTCACCTGCTGTGATAGGCAATACCGCCATTGTCGGCTCACGTCAGAACGGCATCTATAAGTTTGTCATCCGTTAGCCCCTCGCATCCTTTGCGTCCGTTATCGGTCAGCCTTACCGCTTGAATTGGCTCTCCATAACACGCCAAACGCCGCATAGCCATCGTGCATTCACGTTGTCTATGCGGCGTTTTGATTGGCTGGAAGACATGCTATTGTCGTCCGAAACATATGCTCTTGTCACCCGAAACATATCGTTCTATCTTCTGAAACGAATGGTATTCCAGCCGAAAATAATTTATTTTTCCTAGAAAAATAAATTATTTTCCATCAAGAATCAATTTGTTTTTCCGTGCCAAACGAGCACGGAAGGGATATAAAACAAAAGTGTTCTGCTGATAAATCAGTAGAACACTCGTTGTTGGGATACCCGGACTCGAACCAGGAATGACAGGACCAGAATCTGTAGTGTTACCATTACACCATATCCCAATGTCTTTTGCAATGCGCTATTGCTTAATTGCGTGTGCAAAGGTAAGGCTTTTTTCTGTATCCTCAAAACTTTTTCGGATGTTTTTTGCGATTTTTTTTGATTTCCCGTCGCGGCTTTATCCGTTTAGCCGATAGTTATCTTCGCAGAAATTTTCTTATCGTATGTCTATAGCTTTGTTTCCATACATCCCTATACGATGGCTGCAAAGACGATGTGCAATGATGGCTGCAAAGACTTGTATCTTGATAGCATTTTCTCATAGCTCTTTAAATCGCAGATGCTACCAGGGCTTATCAGATGCCGAGAAGCGGTATTATCGACGGCGTGAGCAACGACGTGAAGATACCGTTGAGTGTTAGCCCAAGGCTCGCGTAGGCTCCATGCACCTGACTGTGGTCCATCGATGTGGCTGTGCCTATGGCGT